>CAMDKS010000065.1 GCA_945900755.1 Bdellovibrio sp. ZAP7 | reverse complement strand
CCAAGAATGCTGCTAATTGCAGTGCGGGCAAATAGTGAGATAGGTGTTTTTGAGGCGAACGAAGAAAGAAACAGCAGCACTTTGTCTATAAAATAGGCGCACTTTATTTGGGCTAGATGGGGAACCCCCTCTGTTTGTCCTAGTTCTCTGTAATTTTTTTGTTCGACGTAGCATTGGTCATTTTTCTTGTAAGGCCGGCTCCGAAACATCTCTACGATCTTGTCGCGGGGGATTTGTTTTTTCGTCTGTGAGAAGCGTACATGGACATCCTCGTTTAAAAACTCAGAGCCATTGTCCATGTACAATGCGATGATCTTAAATGGCAGACGATCTTCGATTCTGTGCAAGGCCTCCATGACTGCGATGCCTGTTTTAGCCGCTAAAGCCTCGCATTCGGTAGTGCCACTAAAAATATCTGTCACCGTCAAAGTCCAAATGTGGCTGCCGCTTAAATTGCCGCCGCAGTGGGCGATGCAGTCAATTTCACAGTGCCCCGGTTCCTTAGGCTGAAAGCCCAAATTCCTGATTGGAATAATCGTCTTTAGTTTGCCTTTCGCTGGCTGTGTACCGCCCCCTCCAGAGTAACCCTTTTACTGACGCACTTCGTTACCCACCACGCCAGCCATCTGTGCATGGGAGAAGCCAAGTCCACGATAAAAATCCTTAGTTGGCCCGGTCCAGTTTTCCCACGCAACTAGGACCTCATACAAAACATCGTCGCTAACATTTTTTAAGTAACCTTTGTCCGATTCGTAAGTGCTCAACTTCTTCTTTAACGTCACTAAATCCATAAAACCTCCCGTGTGTGTTGTTTAGAATATAAACAATGACACATCGGCGGAATTATGGAATGTGGGGCGCTGAGACCATATACGCTAATTGCAGTGCGGGCAAATAGTGAGGAGGGTGTTTTTGAGGCGAAAGCAGAAAGAAATAACAGCGCTTTGATTATAAAATGGGCGCCGTTTATTTGGGCTAGATGGGGAGCCCCTTCTATTTGTCCTAGTTCTCGGCGGTGGTGATTTTGACAAGATTTTTTTGTCTGGCACTAAATCCAGTTCCAGTCAGTGATACAATGTCTCCAGGTTTGGCGGTGATGGGCTTTAGACTGGTTGCGGAGGCGGAAGCCTTGGCAGAATTACTTTCATGAAACTCGATCTTGGATTTACATCCAGTAAAAGCGATCACCAAAACGCAAAACACCAACCTGACCTTGGACCCAGTCCGGTTGTAGATTTTCATTTTGCAGGGCACGTCAGATTCCATCCGCCTCTCCCTTCAAAAGGAGATCGGCGCATACACGAGGAAACCTTAGGAGTTTAAAGTCATTTGAAGCCACCCCACTCCCCGCATTGAATGGTTTAACTTATTGGAAATATAGAATTTTGTAGCATTCGCAAAAAAGGTAAAAAAATAATTCAAAAACAGGGGGATGCCGGGGAGGGACACAACCAGCGACTCACTCAACGGACGCAAACAACTTGGGTGGCGGAGTCCTTTTCGTAGCTGCCCTCGAAATTATTGGCCAGGGACACGACCCAAACGCCGATAGTGCTGAAGGACCGCGAAGACGCGGAAAAAAAATTGTTTTCCATCGCTGCCTCGGTGATCCAATTGGCTGAAGCCGCAGAGCGGATGCCGTGATTGTAAGCGTCCTTAAGTTCTTTTTGGGTTGGTAGACGCCAGCCAGTCTGCCCGTTATAACCAGCGACTGAGTTCCCGGCATAGGTGGTCCCATTGAGGGTGCTGCCGCAAGTGGATAGGGCCGCGTTCCAAACGGCATCTGTCTGCTGCTTACTCCACCAAAGACCAGTGATCTTATCTTGCATGGTGCAGTTTGTAGCGGTTGTGCCACAGCTAGATGCCGTCACGCCGTTTGACGTGGTCACATCCTTCCAAACATTGCCATCTCCAGCGACCGACTCGACGCCCCCGCAGTCATTATCACTCCAGCCTGAAACCACGGTCCCGGGGATGCCAGATATGCCGTTATTGTAATCATCAATTGTATCCCAGATGTCAGCTGTGCCGTCTTGCCACCGGTGGACAGTAATGCCCGTGCCCTCGTATATCAACATGGCATCCCCTGGGCCAGAGGACTCCGATAACTGCAGCGTCGTCGCTGACACAGAAATGACATAGTAAGTAGTGTAGTTGTTGGCTCCGATGGGTGCCGCCTCGTAAAGAAGCCTTACGGCTTGATTGCTCGCCAAGCCGTGGGCCGCGGTGGTGGTCAAGACGCTACTTTCAATCCCGGAGACGCTGCGGCCCGTGTCCATATCTTGAAGGGTCAAGTTAGCACGGTTACGACAATTGACCTTAAGCTTCCCAGTCACGCCGTTAACCACGGTCCCGGCACGCACGTCCCACGCATTGGGAGCAGAACCACCAGAGCCAGTGTACGAGCAATTTTTAGTACCTGTCTTTGTATCACCGTTTTTGTCGATGTATTGCAACGTGCTGCACACTTCACTTTGATCAACAATCAAAATCGGCAATGCGTTACTCGCCAAATTCGCCACAAAACTCATGGCCCCGGTCATCTGTTTTCCATTTGATTCCAAGACGACTGATGTCAGACCAAGCCCCGCTCCGGTAGGCATCACAAACGTCGCCGCCGTGTCGCTGAGCACCGTCGCCGAGGCCGTCACTACGGTACCGCTGGCGGTCGTGATCTTCACCACGTTTTTTTGAGATGACTTAAATCCGACACCGGTCAAAGTCACGGTCTCACCGGGTTTGGCCGTGATGGGTTTTAATCCCGAGGATGAGGCGGATGATTTCGTCCCTTGCACCAATGTCGCGCTGATCTGTGATTTGCAACCTGTATTGTAGCCAGCGGTGACAATCGTCGACAGCATCACTGCCATCATGATCTTTGATGCTGACCAAGATCTGATGCTTTTTATGTCTATGCTTCGATAGGACATTCTCATTTGGATTCCCCCTGATTACATCACTCATCGGCACCTTCGGGGGAAAAGTTAAGGCTTTTTTTTTTAAAAATAGATCAACAAATTAAGCACGTTAGCTGATAATACCGGAGATTCTAGCGGCCGCTGGTTGAATGCCCTATGTAAAAGACAAGCGAATATGTCTAGCGGTGAATCCAGAGCCAAAAGTAAGGTGCGACAGCTTTTTACCCCCGGCAAGGAGTCCTGTCGCATGGCGAAGTATAGCCCTTTTATTGTTGCTGAATATACGCCTAATTTACTCACATTCGCGATGAATTAACTAGAGGCAGTCCGATTAGACAAGGCGCCACACGGTTTGGGTGTTCGATCATTACCAACATGGAAAAATGGTCGCTTATGCTCAGGCCATCACTCGACATCCTGATTTTATCAAGGATCATGTGCCGCGACCCTTGCCTCAATACAAGTAGCGGGAGGCTT
>CAMDKS010000064.1 GCA_945900755.1 Bdellovibrio sp. ZAP7 | reverse complement strand
TGCTCATGAGCCGTGGCAAAAACCTCAATTGCATCGAAACTATCCGCCCCTGCGACCACAGCGCAAATAGCCATAACAATAATATCAATAAGTGTGTGAAGTTTAGTTCTATCAACGCGAGGATCCTCAACGTTTTTAAAGCATTTGATGAGCGAAAGGCCAGTTCCATCCATGGAAACACATCCCCCAAATTAGATTTTGGAGAAATTTTACCAGAATTAACTATATGAAATCACTATGTTTTAGATGCGGTAGCCCTGGGTCTTGGAGCAGCGGTTCCCGGCACAGAGTTTGCTTAAATTGAAATAATATCAGATTGTTACTGCGAAAATCGTACAATGTGTGTTGCTACTACATCGTCGAAGAATGTGAGGGATCCTTCGCCTCAGGCACGTCTCGGGCGCTTTCGCACCAGCGACGGTTTAGAAATTTATTCCAGTATGAAAGCCGAAATATGTGGTCGTCTGGAGTTCTGAAAAAACGGTTGCAGCCTCGGTAATGGTGTTGCTTCGTCGTCGGTAGCCTAACGTAAAATCCAGACCCTTTTTTAAAATTCCGATGCGTGTTCCGAAATCTATATCGGTTCGAGATCCTAGGGCAATCACTCGAGCTTTGGTGTCGACAGGTTTGGCCGTTGCAACACTCATTCCATTGAGGTACAGCAGACTATTTCTTCCCATAGGAATCAATAGGCCTCCGTAACCGCCATATCCGCTGCCAATGACGTCGAGTATTTCTTCAGATTCGCGTTTTGCAGATACTTTTGCATTGCCGATGACTATTCCTAAATCAATGTACCAAAGTCTGTATTTTACAATGGTCGATGTCCATACCGATGCGATGCTGGAGGACGTAAGTGCAAAGGGCGTGGTTTGGGTTTCGACGCGATACTCAAAGCCAAGCTGCTTTTCGGAGCCTGCGTTCGCTCCAAGGCCGTAAGTTACCGACGATCCCGTGTCGTTACTGGCAACAAGTTTAGATTTATAAGTGGTAAGGCCATAATTTCCGAACAAATATGCGGTATCGGATTCGGCGGTTTCGCCATTGTCGCTTGCGTTTGCGATGGAGGGCAAGGCGACAAGCAAAATTAAACAAGCAAGTTTTACTGAAGCTTCAACAAACCGTCGTAGCTGACAGAAATGCAATGATAGATTTGGATTTCGGTGATTTCTCATGTCACAGGTATCGGATAACAGCTGTGGAACATGAATCCATGAGTTTAAAAAAAACATAAAATCTACAAATTATACTTGAGTCTTCAAGCGCCTAATTCGGCACGGTCATAGTGCCAATGGATTGAAACGTTACATATTTCCAATTTCCCGAAGTCGCTCAGTAAGAAATTCCCCTGCCGTAATGTTGCGGTAGAGAGATTTCCCACCCTGGCGCTGGATGCACGAAGCCATTGGATTCAGGGAGACGTCGGCTCGTGGGTGAACAAAAAATGGCATCGAAAATCGACGCTCACGGCTGTTGTTTGGGTTGACCACGCGGTGTGTGGTGGACCGCAATACACCATTGGTCAAATTTTGGATCATATCTCCGGTGTCACATACTATTTGACCTTTAAGCGCATGAATCGGTCTCCACGTGCCATTATTTTCAAGCAATTCTAAGCCGCCAGTCGTGGCTTCACACAAAAGGGTAATGAGGTTTATGTCTTCGTGGGCTCCGGCACGAATGCTCGCAGGATTTCGGTCTTCCGGAATCGGTGGATAGTGGATCATGCGAAGAACGGAGTTTCCGTGCACTGCCGCAGCAGAAAAACGATCTTTTGGTTCACCCAGGTAGACGGCGCATCCTTCCAAAAGCGTCATCGCACACATCTCTAACTGACGGTAGAGTTCTAAGAAAATGGTTTTGAACTCTGGAATTTCTGTTGGCCAAACATTGTCAGGATAGACTTTGTTTAGCGGATGGCCGGCCGGTAACTCACGGCCTACGTGCCAAAATTCCTTTAGGTCTGCAGCGGTACTGTTCTTCGCGTGTTCGCGGCCATAACCGATGTAGCCTCGATGGCCTCTGTCGACTAAATTTTCGTAGCGGTTTTTTTTCTCAAGGCTTAGATCGAATAATTCTCCGGCAATGGAATAGGCCGTGTCAATTAATTTCATGTCGACGCCGTGGTCTTCGACGGAGAAAAATCCGACGTCGTTTAAGGCCGCACCAATAGTCGCCACAAAATGCTGACGATCAGCAGCTGTGCCGTGGGTGTAGGATTTAAGATTTACAACAGGTATTGATTGGTGACTCAAAAATTGGTACTCCGTAGCGGCTGCTGCGTTTGATTTTAATATGGACGTGGGGGCAGCATCAATTGCAATTGTTTAGCACAGAGATTCACTCTGTTCAAATAGCAATTATCAAAGAAATGGCGATTAATGCGATTTGCGCGAGGTTTGATCGTTCTGCTCTTTCCAAGCTAGGATGGCTTCTGCGCCTAGTTGTGAGGCCTTGAACCGAAAGAGGTCTTCCAGCACGACGACAGAGGCCACAGCAATTCTTGGTGCGTTAATGGGATAAATTCCTATGAAAAGGCTGGTTATTCCCGCAGGCGTGCGGCCATTTAGAGTTCCTGTTTTTCCGCCCACATCGTTGGCAATTGAGCGGTAGCGTCCTTTGTCAAAAATGCGTGTAGCGGTTCCATTGTCGACGGTGCTGCGCATAATTTCGATGAGCTGGGTGGCGGTTTCTGGACTATAAATGGCGTCGTCCTTTTGATTCGACGCCACTAAGGTAGAATCGGTTAGTAACGTAATTGGCTTTGCATGACCGTTATTGGCAATGATGGTTGCCATCCATGCAGCATGTAAGGGGCTTATGCTCACCAAGCCAAAGCCGGCAGCAAACCTACCTACTGTGTGGGTCGTGGCGTTGAACGCAGTTGGGGGCATCATGTTGCTAGGCTCCAATGCGATGTCCACTGGAATCAAGGATTCCCATCCAAAAAATTTTGCAAAATGGGTGATAGCCCCAAGTCCTAATTGATTGACAGCAAGTTTGGCAAAAAATCCATTGCAACTGTGCCCAAAAGCCTTTCGCAGAGTCATGGTGTTTGCGCCGCGATCGTTCATCCATGTCGCAGATGGAGTTATGTCTTGGCCTCCGCAGCCGCCTTGAAGTCCAAACTTTTGGTCCGGAAGGGTTGGCGTCATTTCGAGTGCCGCGGTTGATACTACGGTCTTGAATAGGGAGGCTGCGGGAAACCGATTGTATAAAGCCGTATGAGTGGTGGAGCCCCATTTTTCGGGAGAGCGACCTTGGGCCATGGTTAAAATCGCGCCAGTTTTAATGTCGATCACAACAACACTCGAGATCGGATCGCCACGCTCAGCAATGAAGGCTTCCATTTTGAGTTGAAGGCTAGGGTCAAGGCTAGTAGGGTGTAGCACTCCTGCCGCATCGGCTATCTGCGGGAGCTCATTTTCCAGGACAATTTTAAAGTTTGATGCCACGCGTGTAAGTGCAGCGGATTCAACAGGTGAGGTTGAAACGCCCGAAGCGTTAGTGGTAACCAGCAGGGATACGCCGAGTGCGAGGCCAACCTGGTGTTTAGTTTTGTTCCA
>CAMDKS010000063.1 GCA_945900755.1 Bdellovibrio sp. ZAP7 | reverse complement strand
TGCGTGATAGTCAGGGCAATACGATTGCCATTTGCAACATGGAAAACTTTGATCCCTTGGGCATTCACACAGGCGACAGCATCGTAGTTTGTCCGAGTCAGTCGCTGTCAGATAATGAATATCAAATGCTGAGAAACGCTGCGATCAAGATCATCGACAGCTGCGGAGTCATCGGTGAGTGCAATGTTCAGTATGCACTAAGTCCCAATAGTTTAGAATTTGTGGTCATTGAAGTGAACGCCAGGCTGTCGAGGTCGTCGGCCCTTGCCAGTAAAGCCTCAGGGTATCCCATCGCCTACATTGCGGCCAAAGTGGTTCAAGGTTTTGATTTGTTAGAGATTCAAAATCCAGTGACAGGCGTGACTTGCGCTTTTTTCGAGCCAGCTCTTGATTATGTGACGATTAAAGTGCCGCGCTGGGATTTAGGTAAATTTAAGGGAGTGTCTCGAGAGCTTGGCTCGACCATGAAATCTGTGGGCGAGATTATGTCGATTGGTCGAAGTTTTCCCGAGGCGATTCAAAAAGCAGTCAGAATGATCACAGAGATTGATGCCGGACTTGCGTCTTTTGTTCGAGGTCACATGACTGACAGAGAGCTAGAGGTCACTCTTTCTGAACCAACAGACGTACGATTTTACTCCGTGATTTCCGCACTTAGATCTGGGTGGAGTCTGGAACGAATTCATGCTTTAACCCACATCGACAAATGGTTTTTGTCAAAGCTTCAAGAAGTTATTCAATGTGAGACGGCAATAAAGGCCAAATTTGGCAAAGGAGATCTTGACAGTATTGCTGCGGCCGAGTGGCGGTCGTGGAAGATGCTCGGATTTTCGGATGCACAAATGGCTCACTATTTTCTTGAGGCAAAGCAGCAAAAAACGGATCAGGCATCCATTGTTCGTGAAGCAGGAAAAATTCGAGAGCTTCGCAAAAAGTTCAAGATTATTCCTGTGGTAAAAAAAATAGACACGACCGCAGCAGAATATCCTGCAAAAAGTAATTATTTGTATATGACCTACCATGGGACGACTTCAGATCCAGGTTTTGGGAAGGGAGCCCCATCCAAAAAATCTGCATTGGTGCTTGGTAGCGGAAGTTACAGGATCGGTACCTCAGTTGAATTTGATTGGTGTGCGGTGTCTTGCAGTCGAAAGCTTCAGCAAGAAAATTGGCGAAGTGTGATTTTGAATTGCAATCCAGAAACCGTATCCACAGACTATAACAGTTCCGATAGTCTCTATTTTGACGAAATGTCCCTTGAGCGAGTATTGGACATCTGTGAGTTTGAAGGAATTGACGGCGTGGTCGCTTGCATGGGAGGCCAGTTGCCAAATCGACTCGCTTTGCCACTCTGTAATTCTGGCATTAAATTATTAGGTCACGACTCCGAGACCATTGACACAGCCGAAGATCGCAGCAAATTTTCTGCACTTCTAGATAAGCTAGGAATTGATCAGCCGCACTGGATCGCTGCCACAAGTCGCGAACAAATTGATACCTTCGTCGCCAAAGTAGGATTTCCCGTTCTCGTGCGTCCATCTTACGTCTTGAGTGGTGCGGCGATGAATGTCGCCTACGATCGCCCGTCTCTTGACCTCTATCTTTCGATGGCTGATTTTGCGAGCCCAGATTACCCTGTGGTGGTCACCGAATTCTTGCTCGGTGCTCGTGAGATTGAGCTTGATGGAGTGGCTCAACACGGAGAAATTTTGACGGCGATTGTCAGCGAACATATTGAAAATGCAGGGGTGCACTCTGGTGACGCCACGATCGTTGTGCCGGCTCAAAAACTTTACGTAGAAACAGTGCGCCGCATTCGACGAGCAGGCCGAGCAATAGCTAAGGGACTTCGTTTAAATGGGCCATTTAACATTCAGTTTTTAGCTCGCTTAAACCATATTCAAGTGATCGAATGCAATGCCCGTGCGGCGCGGTCGTTCCCATTTGTATCTAAGGTGGTTGGACTCAATCTTGCCGATGCAGCCACTAGTGTGATGATTGGTCAAACCCCCAGGCTAGCTCGAATTAATGAAGATGACCTCCCCTATG
Source organism: Bdellovibrio sp. ZAP7 (assembly GCA_945900755.1). GTDB lineage: Bacteria > Bdellovibrionota_B > Oligoflexia > Oligoflexales > RGVZ01 > CAMDKS01. The sequence continues at coordinate 2,181 of CAMDKS010000063.1, read as the reverse complement.
TTGGTGTCAAAGCGGCCCTCTTTAGCTTTACCAGGCTCAGTGGTGTAGACCCTGTTTTGGGCGTGGAGATGGCCTCAACCGGTGAAGTAGGCTGTATTGCCGAAGATTTTGAATCAGCCTATTTGCTCGCCATGGAATCAGCAAAAGTTTTTTTGCCCAAAAAAGGAATGCTTATTAGTGCAGGCCCTGAGCACGAAAAATTGAAATTTTTACCATGGGCGAAAAAGCTCTCAGACCTAGGGCTGACCCTTTACGCGACAGATGGCACCGCTAAATTTTTGCTGGAACACGGCGTCAAAGCCATTAAAGTCGCTTGGCCAGGTGAGGAAGCAAACGACAAAAATGGGCAAGATCCCATAGAGTTACTACGCACCAAAAAAGTCGATTTTGTTCTTAACATCCCCAAAAACTTACAGCGCGAGGAATTGACTAGAGGTAGCCAAATTAGACAAGGGGCCACCCGATTCGGTTGCTCCATCATCACCAACATGGAAAAAATGATCGCTTATGCCCAAGCCATCACGCGGCACCCCAACTTCATCACAGAGCATAGACCGCGCCCCTTACCTCCCTACAAATAACTCGTCGAGCATTTTTAATAGAGTCGGTTAGGGAAGCGGCGGCTTTCTGAAGAGAAGTTGAAAGAATGAATAGATGCGGCTAGGGAAGCTGTGCTCTTGCATATGTATTTTTTGTGCGTGATAAATGCGGCGATGGCCGGAGACAGCAAAACTGGCAAAGCAGGCCAGTGCGGCGTAGATTCCGACCTCAGGACCAAAGAGTTCGATCGCCATGACCGTGCAGGTGAGGGGAGTATTGGCAGCTCCGGCAAACACGGCGACAAATCCCATGGCAGCAAGTAGTGGCAGTGAAAGTGGCAAAACAGTACTGAGAGCATTGCCGAGGGTGGCGCCAATATAGAGGAGAGGAGTCACTTCTCCACCCTTAAAGCCCGAGGCGAGAGTCAGTGCCGTGAATAGAACTTTGCCAAACCAGTCGTAGGGAAGCGAGAGTGTCTTCATCGATTCTTCAATGAGCGGTAGGCCAAGTCCGGCATACCGAGTCGTCATGGGTGCGAAATAATAGATGCCCGCAATGATTAAGCCACCGACAAAGGTTCGAACTGGTAGTAGTGGCATTATTTTTTTAAAAAGCCGACTTAGCTGACTGGTGATAAAAACAAACAGTTGTGCTGCGGCTCCAAAACAAATGCCGGCCGCGATAGCGAGGACTGCTGTGTTGACGGTTAGACCGATAGCGGCAGGGTGAACATAAACCGTGTGATGGACTCCCAATTCAAGGGCTACATAGTGAGCGACAAACGCAGTGATGGCACATTCAATAATAGCCCAAAGGTGAAGCCTGCCAGAGGACTGCACTTCAAGTCCAAAGATCATTCCTGCTACCGGTACTCCAAATACGGAGGCAAAGCCCCCACTCATCCCGGCCATAAGGAGCGTGCGGCGATCACTGCGATTCATTTTGAATAGATACGTAAACTGATCGGCGATAGAACCACCCATTTGTACGGCCGTTCCTTCTCGGCCGGCTGAGCCTCCAAAAAGATGGGTTAATAGTGTGCCAATGAGGACGAGAGGTGCCATCCTTATGGGGACAACTGATTTTGGGTTGTGAAATTCATCGATCATGAGGTTGGTGCCGCTCTTAACTGAGCGACCAATCGTTTGATAAATCAACCCGATGACGAGTCCTCCAAGTGGGAGGAAGTAGAGAAGCTCACTGCGTTCGGAACGCAAAACAGTAACGGCATCGAGCAAAAAAAGGAAACCAGCGGAGACGCCACCACAGACTACGCCTACGAGCGAAGCCACAAAGGTCCATTTTATATAGTAGACTAGGGATGCCTTGCTCATCAGGGAGATCTCCAAAATTGGCTGTATTCTAAACAAGAATGCTAGTAATTATTAGGCGCGAATCGTTCTAAGAGGGCTATGTACGAGAATCCTACCAGATTGTGGGCAGTGTAACAGGCTAATTTTCAAAACTAAAATGCGTTATTGACAACAGTGAGGATTTCTTCTAATTACTATCCTCCTTAATGGCGAGGTAGCTCAGCTGGTTAGAGCGTGCGATTCATAATCGCAAGGTCTTGGGTTCAAGCCCCAATCTCGCTACTTTTTAAACCCCTTGATTTTTCAAGGGGTTTTTCATTTTTATTGT
>CAMDKS010000062.1 GCA_945900755.1 Bdellovibrio sp. ZAP7 | reverse complement strand
CCAAGAATGCTGCTAATTGCAGTGCGGGCAAATAGTGAGATAGGTGTTTTTGAGGCGAACGAAGAAAGAAACAGCAGCACTTTGTCTATAAAATAGGCGCACTTTATTTGGGCTAGATGGGGAACCCCCTCTGTTTGTCCTAGTTCTCTTTGCAGCAGCTTCAGCAAACATCAAACGTTTGCATCTTACAAGCAGTTGAACCGCGCATAAAACGGCGGCCATTTTTTTTCTATTGTTAATCATCATTTTGCTCCCATAAGCATTGAAGTGTTTGCATCCGACATGAACTATCATCGGCAATTTGACAAAAAACTTTACCAAAAATTAAAAAATCATTCAACTATTTGTAATTATTAAGGTAAATGGGGTAGATTCCTAAATTTTAACAAAAAAGTTTTAGGCCAGTATTTTTTGGATACTAAAATGAGAATATTTTGAAATTTCACTAAAGTTTCACACACCCGTGACCGATAGATATTTTAAGAGGTACAAATTTCTCGTAATACGGAGTACACACATGATCTTTAAAGTCGGCATTTTAATCGGAACCTCGATTGTGATTTCCACATGCTCTCAACAGTCTAGCAAGCTTGTTTCTAGACTTCCCAGCGCGTCCGTCAACGCAAACGGCGAAAATTCACAGGCGCAGGGTCCTGCTGTCACCAGTCAAAGCGTGCTAGTTCACAAATCCCAAACAGCCCCGAGCTCTACCACGATGGAACCGATTACCGGCATAAATGTCAAAGATGGTTGTGACTGGAACGGCACTGCAAAAATCAAGGCCATCGCCGATGGTAGTACAAACGATACCGTTGCCATTCAAAATTGCCTCTACGCAGCCGGACTCATGTTTGAACAGTCGTGCCCCGCAAGAGCATGGAATTCTACAAGTGGTTACCCGGACTGTAGGCCCTTTGAGGTGTTATTTCCGAGAGGAACCTATTTTGTCGAAGGTGTATGGAAAACGGCCTATCCAGCACACTCGGCATTGAATAACTCGGCGTATGAAAAACAATGGGTGGTATTCACATTGCCACGAGGTGTGGCGATCCGTGGCGAGGGGATGGATCGAAGTACGATTACGTTGAAAAAGGCAAATGATTGTACTCTTGTGAAGGATAATCTTGGTAGGACCATCTCTCCCAACGACTGTGAGGGTGACAGACTTTCCAAACGGACCGGCACTTACCTGTTTATGGCAGGTTTTGAAAAGATGGAATATGATAAGGTGGTGAATGGAGAACCAACGACCGAAGGATATTGCATGCAGCCCGATGCTATTATTCATGATAAAATTTGTTCCAAAAATTGGAACGAGAGGCGAGCGTCTGGCGCTCAAAATTCGTTTCAAGACATCACACTTCAGGGCGATCAGGATGCATTGGTCAATGATTGGGTTAACGTTGCACTCCCAACTGAGGAGGCCAAGGGAATGTTAAAAACTCAAAGTACTGCGATCCACACGTATCGCGCCCGAGACTTACGTATTTTGCGAGTTAAGACGGACAGCTGGTACCGCGCACTACATTCACGGGATGGAAACGGCGTGTCCGTTACAAGCTCACTGATCTACAACAACTTTAAAGGATCTCTCTATTTTAAACTTCCCCTAGCAAACACCTCGCCTGCGCCAGAAAGCACAGGGCAGCAACCAAATAAATCTTATAATTTCAATATCGGCGACAAAACGGCCAGTCGCTATCCCATCGAAATCAACTCGAATCGTGTGCTGAATTCACCCGTATTTTTTCAACGCCTACTCGACAAAAAAGCGAATCCGTTTGGAGCGCTTAACGGAATCTATGTCACTGGCAACACTAGTTCGGAGGGGTGTTCGGATGTTTCTGTGGCAAACAACACGTTACGTTATTCCAAGATTTACTTCGAACAGCCTTGCGCTAAGGTGTTAATTGACAGAAATGACGTTTCGTTGGTAACAATGGCGATTCAAGTTGGGAGCTATGAAAATGTCAATGGACTAAATGCAGCGGAGGACGTTACAGTCTCAAACAATACCATTCATGAGTCGGCAAGCGGGATTCTAATTCGTGGCTGCGAATTTAATAATGCGCCAGACCATCGCTGTATCACAAATCAAGTAAAGCCTCTCATTCGTGGAAATCGGATCGACAGCTTTTTGCCACTATCAGGACCGGCGAGCAACAAATGGGTCTCTTTGATGGCCGCGTCGAAAAAGACTTTAGCAGGGATAACGCTTGTAGACGTCAGCAATGTAACCGTTGATAATAATCATATTGTTGACCTTCGCAAGGGCAGTCAGTCTTTTGGTATTGGGGTTCAGACTAGCCGGTGGAATACGCAGTTTGTTGCGCCAGTTGGCAGCACTGCAGCAAGCTGCTATGCGCCTATTCGTCGTAGCTCTGGGATAGTAATGTCGAATAATTCTATTTCATATTCGACTCTAGCCAACCTAAACGAATCAGGCATTGGACTTTTAAAGAATGTTTCTGATCGTAAGGTCGGCGTCTATATCGAAAGTTCTGGTGGCGTGACGTATTCAGACACTTCAGGGTCAATGATAGGCGTCGATGACAATCGAATGATTGGTTCGACCTTTACGACTCCTCCAACCCGCCAATTCTGTACTGCAACGGAATCAGGATCTGGTATCCATTGCCCGCGGCGCATTGATTCTTCAAATTCATTAATGTCGGCAATTTGTAACCCCCGCACTAGTTTACCGTATGCAAACACGTGCATGTGGACTATTCCTGGATTACAAAACCCAGCTCCTTCTCCCCATAAAAACATGGCTGAATACAACCAGTTCGTGTTTGATCAGTACTATAAGACTATTTGCGCTTCGAACATGCGTGACCCGAGTGATCAGGAGATGTTCTTCCCCTCAAACGACTACTGACGCGCTAATGTAAGTATAGCCTACAGAAATTGATTGGAAGGGATGGGATGCACCAAAATACGCGCACATCAGCAGAGGTCGTGAAGACGTGGTTGACTGCCGCTTTTGTCGGCCTATCCTTACCTGGATGTATGCGTATGTCCGAAGCCGAACGGCGAGAATTAAGAATAAGTGCCAAAGATGCTCCGGGCCTGGAAAACCGTGCGTCAGAATCTCCAATGTCAATTCAGGTTTCTCAAAATGAGAAGACCACCCAGGATGTGTTGCGAACCTACGACACCGTAGTGGATCGATCAATTTCAATTCCACTCGACGCCTCAAGCGACATGGTTGATTTGTACGATTCAAGTTCAGGCCATCATCTCGGCACACGAGACACGATCGGGGGTTTCTTTGTTACCTCAGGGCTTCCGACTGGACACTACCTAGTAAAATACGCCAAGTCTGACGATGGTGAATCACGTCAGTTCAAAGTCAATGTTGGTTTGCCTATAACTCTAGAATCCGACATGCTTGACGACCTTATCCGAGTTTTTAGACGCCCTAACGGCACGTTTGCACCACTTAGAGAGGCAGGCGAAAAAGAAAGTTTTGATGCGTACTTTTCTCGATTAAAGTCCATGGGCATTTCACGGTTGATTATCTGGTCACTCCCCCTTCCGATATTACTGGACGCCGAGAACTTCTATTGCAGACCTGATGCGATGAAGATTGCGCTGCCTCAGGCCGTTGCAAGTTGCGGGGACTGGCAGAAACTCAAATCTATGACAGCAGCGTTGGTAAGCAGTGCTGAATTCAATCGTCGTATCGATAACGAACTGGCCGCAGGTGGCAGTCCAACTTGGAACGACTGGCGCGAAGTCATGCGTTGGCGGCTTCAACACAATATCGGTGCGATGGTTCGAGCTAGTGCTCAACGAAATGGGATAGACTTAGCCTTTACCTACCGCCCTCTCGAGCAAACTGGTAGCAAATACTATCAGACGCCAGTATTTGCTTCAAACGGCGACTATATTTTGGGTTTTTCGCCATTATCTACCCCTGAATCGATGTTTCATGCGGACGAAATTGGAATGGAAAATTATCGTCGCACGATGGCAAAAGCTGGGAAAAAAGATCTGGCTGTGCTCGATGCGATCGTGATTCCTATGGCCGAGGCTGAGGCGAGACGAGTCATAAGTTCATTGTCCACGGTAAGGCCGCTATTGGAGGTGTGCGCCAAACAGCACGCACCATTGGATAAAAATGAGCTTGTTTTGGTGCAAACTGGTTTGAATGTATTCGAAACTAAAAAATACTCCGAAATAGAATCATTGGTAGAAAAACAGACTCGTGTTTTAACTGGAGTACGGGGAAAGTGGGTTACTGGGCACGGTCTAGTTCTAGAAAACCTAAACGTTCCCGAGGAGGCTTCACACATCTGGATTCGTACGCCAAAGGACTCGCAGGCCACCGTATCGGCTTCGTGGTCAACCGACGGTGTGCGCCTGTGGTCTCGAAGTGGGACGGAACTAGGACGCTCAGCCGTTAGTTGGGTAAGATCAGATCACCCATCAACTGAAGTCGCTGGGATAGACTTACAGGGAGGCAGTCGTTCTGAATTTTTTGCTCAAGAGGCAAGTCAAAAAGTGCGGCAGCCGTCCGCAGATGCCAAAACGCTCATGCGACTTGGTACCGTTCTCGTGGTAAGTCGAGGCGACGCTGCTTCTAACGAGATCCTTGACTTTGAACGGTCCTCAACACGAGCGATGGTCGTGCGCCAAGTCCACGGACTGATGACCACACTGGGAGCTGAGCGAATGATGCTATCCAGCCGTTCACATACTGAAGCCTTTGGCGGAGTGCATCTAGCCTATCTACCGCTATCTGCACGAGTCAACCCGATGGTCGTGTCCAAGATGAGTGACGCGTTGGTTGAGCAAATTACGATGTTTACAACAGACGAGTTTGATCCCTTATTTAAAAATCTAATTCAATCTAATACATGCCAGTCTCCATCGTGCACGCAATTGGTTCGTCTGACTCAGAATATCGGCTATGCCAGTGGAATTCGCAAACTGTTGGAAGATCTCGAGAACATGTTACCAACGCTGCGCATTCAAATACAGCTTCCGGAGCCTGAAAATGTGACGCAGAAAGTTGTTTCTCGTCGGGGAAGTCGAGCCGTGACGTCACCCCTTGCGCTGATTTCTGGTGCGAATTATTCTCCCTGGTTTTTAAGCGAGGGGCTCGCACTGATTAGTCTCAACGGCCTACGAACACTACCTGTGATTATGGGTTTGAGAAATATAACGAACTCAAAGGATCTGGACCTATATTTTGAACTGGTTGTGCCATCGTTTGCCCGGCTTAGGGGCTCCATTTCCCCAGGACACAGTGCCATGTTTTATGAGGCGCAATATACAATCTCCTCAGGACAAGACTCCGAGCGCACAGCCCAAATTTGCAAATATCTCAATAATAAAGATGCCGTGGGCGAGGTGATCCTCTACGAATCGGCCGACTACTACGCATATAGACACGACGCAGGAGTATTTAATTTCCCTGCGAACTGCCCACCTGTTACGTTTGAGTCTCAATAACTCAACTCCAAAAACTATCTTAGAAAGATAACTCAACTCCAAAAACTATCTTAGAAAGAACTGTCTTAGAAAATAGCCGTTTCATCAAAGCAAAAAGCCCCAGAGAATTTCTTCTCTGGGGCTTTCCGATTTAAAAGGCTGCGTCGTGTTACTCTCCCACACTTAAAAGTGCAGTACCATCACCGCTGGCGAGCTTGACTTCCGTGTTCGAGATGGGAACGGGTATTTCCTCGCCGCTATAAACACAGCCAAAGCTTACAGGTTGCCCT
>CAMDKS010000061.1 GCA_945900755.1 Bdellovibrio sp. ZAP7 | reverse complement strand
CCACTCGACTTCGGTGGCCCGTAACCTGTTTTCTGTTATAACGAGCAGTCCTTCGAGCAGTGCACGCTCAATTTTTTTATTCGGAATAAACCGAAATCCGTTTTTGAGTAGAAGACTCAAATCAACACCTTCGCAGGTTCGTAGGGCGCAGCCTACATACTCGTAGAGCCAGGCATGGAGATCTCGCGTTTCATCAATGATGCCGCCAGTTGCCGACACAACGTGCCGAGGTGAGGGCAATGAACCACTTTTATTTATTGAAAATTCCTCGGAGATATTCTTTTGTGCGTAGTCATGGTTGAGTTTTAGAAAGGGGCGGAGATCTCCAGTGTAACTATAGCGAAGTCCAACGGCCGTGCCGTCGTCAACATAGCCATGGGCGCCAGCTCCAATTCCCACAAAAGGATGCCCACGCCAATAGAGCCAATTGTGCTGGCAATCACCACCAGGCTTTGACCAATTACTAATCTCTTCGTGTGTGTAGCCATTTCGCTTAAGCACGTCGCAGGCCATCTCGTAGCGCACAGCAAGGTCATCGCCAGAGGTTGCACGTAAGGCCCCGCGCCGCTCCGCCCGGGCAAAGGGCGTATGGCCTTCAAATGTCAACGCATAGAGGCTCAAGTGATTCAGGCCAGTGGCGGCCATGATCTCAAGATCTTTTTGCCACGATTGATCTGTTTGACCTGGCCACCCATAAATTAAATCTCCGTTTGATTTATCCATATATTTTGCGGCAAGCTCGAGAGCTCGCCGGGCGTCCTCCGAGGTGTGATCTCGCGTGAGCGCTTTAAGTCCTGCGCTGTCAAAGCTTTGCACGCCGACACTAAGGCGATTAAAACCTAGATTTTTCCAGGTGGCGATGTTTTTTTCGGTGACGTTTCCCGGATTTGATTCAAGGGAGACCTCGGCCCCAGGAGCCAGATGATCTCGCACCACTGCCATTAATGCTTCATACTCGTGAGTTAAAACGCCAGGTGTACCGCCCCCAAAAAAAACTGAACTGAACTGCTTTTGGGGCGGAAGCGTTTTAGTCCAAGCCAATAGCTGTGACGTGCAGGCTCGAAGATAGTCGACCACGTGATCGGCGGTGTAATTAGCTGTTTTTGCAAAGTCACAGTAATGACAAATTTTAGAGCAAAATGGAATGTGAACGTAAAGACCTAAAGGCTGTTCTTCGTGATTTCCATTGGTCATTTACATACTTCCGAAAGCAGAGACGGGTAGGTTTCACTCATTGGCACAGAGGATAACATCTATTGAGCAAGTTGTTCAACGGGTTTGGTGCGAAGGGAAAAGGTGCCACCCGACTGTCCCCTTTTCGGAAAAGGGGACAGTCGGGTGGCACCTTTCACCTTTCATCTAAGGGTGCTCTGCTCGCAACACGGCCCATTCCGGCTCCTGCCGAAGCGCTTTTTCGGTTAAGGCTACGGTCGTTTCGCTCAATGGCCCCATAGCCTGACCTCGGGCCACGAAGAAACCGGCCCCAAGCATGGCAGACCTACCAGACTGCGAATTAGTGCAAGCAAACATCAAAGTGGACTGCGTGTTAAGGCATTCGTGAATTTCACGAAACGATTGCTCCGTCCACAGGACTTGATCATTTTTTTCTGAAAATGGATCAAAGAAAATTAAATGTGGCGCCTCGGCCTCAAATTTCAGGACAGCAAAATCACCTTCACACAATTGCCACTCGATAAGGCCACATTTGCTGGTCCAATTTCCATCTTTGACCAGAGCTTCAGGACCGCCATGGCGAAGGTGGCGAAATAGCCCGCGATGCCCCAACGCTAACCTCAGTGCATCCAAATCATTTTCAAAACTAATTATTTTAACTTTTCGCGGACGAACATCAGCAGGAATCGATTCGATTGCATTGATGGCTGCCATCGCGTTTGCGGCAGAACCAAGGCCTACGTCCCAAATAATGAGGGCGCTTTCTTCTGCATTTCCAATTCGCTCTAAAAGCTTCGACTGTTCAACGTAAAGTTCCCGTGCCTCTATTTCTGGATCAGCGACAGAATGCATGAAGTCACCAGAATTTACACAACGGATTCGGCCTACGCCATCCTGCTCAACAATTTCAAATCGTCCTCTAGTCCTTTTGCGACCACCCTGGACCTCTTTAGATTTAATCACTGATTTTGGACCGTAGCTGTCGTTGCAAACAACGATTGCTCGTTGTTCGTTGTAAAAACTCAGCCACGTATCAGCCAAAATATGCTCGCGCATTTGACGCGAGAGCGTCATGTAATAGTGAATATTATGAATCGCTAGTAGCTGCCAAGCCCTTGTGTCACGCACTCGATTGATGTGATACAAATAAGCTAAAGAATAAGTCTGGCAGGTGTAGCAAGTGCAGCCAGGGTCAAGTGGTCCCTCAAGATTTTTGTAGATAGACCGACGTAGGTCTCGTTTGCCTACGGTCGTAAAAATAACACCTTGCTGTGCTAGGCTATTTGGCAGAATGCAATCAAACATATCGACCCCACGATGCACGGCCTCCAGTAAATCAATGGGGGTTCCCACTCCCATTAAATAACGAGGACGATCTTGGGGAAGCAGATCTGTAACCGTTGCCGTACAATCCTCGCGCTCACTTCGAGATTCTCCCACGGCAAGGCCGCCAATCGCATACCCGTCAAACGGCATGTCACAAATTGTTTTCGCACTCTCAATACGTAGGTCCTCATAGCAGGCTCCCTGCACGATTCCAAACAAGGACTGTGGAGAATCACCACGAGCCTTCAGGCTTCGCAAAGCCCAGCGGTGAGTTAACTCCATAGCCGACTTTGCAATGGATTTTTCAACGGTCGACGGCACACATTGATCCAGCACCATCATGATGTCTGAACCGATCATTTTTTGTGTATCAATTGATTTTTCTGGGCTCAAGCAAATCGTCGTGTTGTCGACATAGGACTTAAACATGGCCCCATCCTCACGCATAACTCTAGAGTTAGGGAGACAAAAAATTTGAAATCCACCCGAGTCAGTCAATACAGATTTAGGCCACTTCATGAAATTATGAATGCCACCAAACTGCAGGAATATTTCGACACCAGGCCGTAATAGCAAATGGTAGGTATTGGCCAACATCACCTGAACGCCCGCACCGAGTAAATCTTCACGACTTTGACTGCGCACGGAAGCATGGGTGCCAACGGGCATAAATGTAGGGGTCAAAACTTCGTTATGAAGCGTGTTAAAGCGAGTTGCACGGGCGCGAGAGCCGGTGGCGGTTTTTTCTAATTTAAAGGAAAGTCTACTCATAAGAACGCTCTGTTTACCAAGGCTTTTAGCCAAATCCAATGGAAATCAAAGACCCCCTAAAAAAACAGAATCTTAGCTCTGTAGCCTGCATTTAACCATCCGTTAATACTGCACTATTTCAAGACAGTCAATTTACCTCGCAGAGCCTCCGAACTATCTATTAGGACTAAACGACCTGATAAAATGGTGACAGCATGAGAATTCGTTGGTGGATAGGTAGAACAATATTTGCCGTGATCGCCTTACTGGCAGTCATTGAGCTACTCGTCATTTCGAATTTAGTACGCATCAACTCAAATCAATTCGCACGTCTCCAAAATCTCTTGTCCTCTGAACCATCCTTGCAAACGACTCTATCCGGCCAAACGACCCAAAGTGATTCATCGACCAACGATTCCTTGCAGCGCCTTCGCCGCGAAGCCTTGTCGCGCGCCGCACTATATGATCAACTTATTCAGAAAGATATGCTCCTTGACGGAATGGTGATTCACCGTGGCGCCACGGGTGAAGCGAAAGGGGTCTGCGATAGCTTAATGTTCTCCTCGATTCGATTTTATGCCTTAAGCAAAATAGGATTTTCTGAGTCAGCCGCCAAAGCGTGGCAGGGAATACTTGGCAGTCGTTCAGGGGGGCAGTGGCTACGGCATCCAAAATGCGCAAAAAGCTTATCTCGCGACATGATCATGGGAGTGCTCGTCGCACTTCGTGCAGATCCCGAGGGCAGTGATCCAGTATTTCGACAGATGCTTGCAGTGATCGATCGCAACGGCGGGTTTGCGGGCGATGGTCCTTTCTATGTAAGTTGGCTTTCTCCAGGCATTGCAAGTCTTCTACGAATGGAAGCCGAACGCCGAAAGGTTCCATTTGGTGAGTGGCCTTGGGTGCTAAGGCATTCGTTTTCGTCCATTGAATTTGATGCCTTGTTTCTTGACGAAGGGTATGTTTCACATTTAGCAGGCATCGGTCTTTGGCTCGAAATAAATCATCCCCAGAACTCGGTGGGATTCAATCCGAGAAGTATTTTTGGTCGCTTGGCTCGCACGATCTCTGGTGAGAGTCGTCTTGATACCACCATTGATGCACAGCGCAGGCAGTGGATTGCAGGCCGCTTGCGGTCGATTAGTAGTTCAAATTTGTTTTTTAAGTGGCTCGATCAGAAGGCGGCAGGCGCCTTAGACTCCAAATCAGAGGCTCATTTACTAAGTGAATTGCTTTCTATGCCGCAGTTTCCAAAAACTCATCTCCCGCAAGACTGTAATCGAGATGCCGATTACCTGTGGCAACGACGCGAGGCCGAGGCCATTCCTGTGGTGGCAACCTGCGGTGAGACTTGGAGCGGCGTCGATTTTCTATGGATGGTCAGCCTCCTAGGCGTCCACTCTAGCGAAGGTCCATCCGTAGTGCCGCATCCAAATCCCCTACCTTTGGTGCATTGATGAAGCTGAGGAAAAGGTGAAAAAGGTGCCACCCGACTGTCCCCTTTCGGTGGAAAAGGGGACAGTCGGGTGGCACCTTTTCCACGGGTGGCACCTATTATTAAAAGGGGACAGTCGGGTGGCACCTTTTCCAAGGGGACAGTCGGGTGGCACCTTTTCCACCTTTTCCATTTATCCCTTTAATTTTAGTATGTTAAAATAGTCACCTGATGCTGCGTCAAAGCGGCAGAATTAGTTGGACGAGCGGCCAGTTATGTGGCACAAACCCCAATGTGTGGCTAATTTTTGTGCGGATCTTGGAGGGTGTTTTTGATGAAGGCTTTATCAATTATAGTTTTGTTGAGCACTTTTTTACTTCAACTGACCGGGACTAACGCGTCAGCGGCAGAAGTCTTAGATATTCGTCCACTATCTCTGTCGCGCGAGGCCTTAAAGCCGGTCGCTTATACGGCCGATGAGCGCGAACTAATGGCAAAACAAGCGTTGATGTTTATTGAAAATTTCTACGTTCACCGTGAGCTAAAAATAGCGGATTTTGGTGCCCAAGTTGACCCTGTTCCACGTCTTGAAGACATGGTTCGACGTGCAGCGTCTTTGAGCGATGCTGATTTTCACACCGCAATGCAAAAAATATTTTTAGATTTACATGATTTCCATACGAACTATATTGCGCCGATGCCGCTTCGATGTAGCTATATTTTGGCCCCACTTCGATTTAAGGACGTATACGGTCAAGGAACCCTCAAGGTTATTGTTGCTGGTAAATCACAAAAGTTGAAAGATTTGGCGCCAGAAGTCTCGCCGGCTGAGATTGGCGATGAATTAGTGGCGTTAAATGGCAAGCCAATTAGGGACGTATTGGCCGCCATGAAAAAAGTGAGCGGGGGCGCAAATAATGATGCGATGGTTACGAGCGCGATTATGAATCTGTCGATGATAGCACTTGCTGGGTCAATGATTCCTGCTGACAATGAGCTTAAATACACCTTGAAGCACGGCACAACCACCTACGAGATTTCCTCGAAATATTTTGCCTTAATCAACAATCCTTCCTGTGTTGAGGAGGCTTCGGCAGAAGCAAGCCGCCCACAAATTCATGGCGCACAACAATTTGATCGTGGCGAGAACCCACTCATTCGTGACTACAAAAAATTGGTTCTGCCACCCTCTATTTCTCCATTTTCTGCAGAAGAGACTCTGCCGATCGGAGAATTCTCAACGCTAGAAACTCCCGCTGGAAAGTTGCTAAAATTTGACCTGACTACTTTTCTTCCTGAAGGTAATGTATCCCCCGATGAGCTTATCCATCAGGTTAAAGCGATCTTGCAAAAAAACCAAGAGTCGGTTGCCGCATTAATTATTGATATGAGAAGTAACGGTGGCGGTTCGATCGCTCTAGCTGAAGGGTTAACCCAGCTCTTTACTCCAAAAACTATTGAAACGATGCCCGTAAGACTTCTTCCAAATGAAATAAATTTGGCCATGTTTCTTAATTCAAATCAGGGACAGGAAAATGGTTGGTCCCAAGACGTTCGAAGCGGTATTTCTGTGGCCGCTCGGTACACAAAACTTCGCACCATCATTTCAGCTGAACAGGCCAATCGTTACGGACAGATTTGGTTCAAGCCAGTAGTTATTTTGACCGATGCAAATTGTTATTCAGCGTGTGATTTATTTGCTGCGGCTATGCAAGACCATGGTGGTGCCACCATTATCGGAACCCACGAAACGACCGGTGCAGGTGGGGCCAATGTGATGGACTACGACACATTCAAGAGCATTTTTACCGAGATGTCTCCGAATGATAATCCTTTCCTTAAGCTTCCAGGCAGCCAGCAAATGCGAGTGTCGTGGCGACAGACTGTTCGCGTAGGTAAAAATAAAGGCCAACTAATTGAGGACTCTGGCGTTAAATCTGATATCGTGGTTCGCAATGTCACTTCGGATGTCGTCGCTGGTGAGTCGCGAGCTCTGATGACGCAAGTGCGCATGGCCATCGAACAAATTATTCCGCGCTACAAAAGCTCCATTCAGCACTCGTCGAGCCTGATTATGAACAATGGTGCCGTTGCAAAATGGCAAGAGTCTGTTGTTGGCGTCGACTCAATCGAGGTCCTCCAAGGCTCAACACTGGTTGAATCAATCCCGGTAAATAGTGTGGAAGCCCAAGAAATTGACATCACGCTTGCGAACTTTAAAGGTAAGTGGTCGGAAACTCGATTTCAAGTCGTCGGAAAATTGCGCGGCGTGACTCAGTTTCGCGTGAATCGCAAAGTGTTGTGGCGAGGGGCAGTGCTTAGTTCATCGGGTGTTTGGAAGGAGAATTTTTCTTCTGGGTTGAAATATTGGCATGCGCTTCAAAGCAACGGCGAACAAAATCAGGGGTGGCAGACCGTTGGCAATGTGCTCCGCATTGGCCAAGCTCCAAACTATCAACCAAATATCGTCAGCCAAGTTTTCGCAGCTATTGACACAGAAGGTAAAGAGTCTATTGCGCTTGACCTTGCCATGTCCCTAGACACTGAAGGTGGTATGGATTTTGTAAATGTAATCATTCGCAATCCAGAAACTGGAGACGAAGAATATTTGGCCTCCCTGTCAGGTTCGAGAAACATTGCACCAACCGAAGTCCTTCAAATACCAGTAAATGGCGCAAAACGCCTTGAAGTGATATTTGAGTTTACAAGTGACGAGAACTGGCACATGAAGGGGCCTCAAATCTCTAAGCTCTCCATCGCAACGCAATAGGTCGGCTCCTCTCGCC
>CAMDKS010000060.1 GCA_945900755.1 Bdellovibrio sp. ZAP7 | reverse complement strand
TGGTCGATTCCGCTCGTATGCTAGTGCCACAAAATACCTCCCACGGGTTAAAAACACGCAGAGAAATAACATGAAATGCGTATTGTCATCCACTGGCGGTGGCGAGGCAGACAATTCCCAATATCACCCGTGAGTATCGTCACTTACTCTTAGGCTAGACGGGGAACTCCTTCTATTTGTCCTAGTTCTCCACGTTCGACTGCATAACAGTGCAAATAGAGCTACTGATCAAACGATTGATGCAATCTGCCAAGAATTGACCGCTACCGAAACCATTTTCCCTGGCACAGACCTCAAATTAGTATACAGTTTGGTCTCAAATCAAATTCCTTGATCTCAGGATGTCTGAACGTCAATATTCAAAAAATGATATCGGCAACACTTGACGGCAATCTCGCCATCTGCGACAATTTCTATGCACAGGCAGACATTAGCTCCTATTATTTATACGTGAAACGCCACAATATGCACATAAAAATAGGCGGGCGTGTCTTTGGCGGACGAGAAAAAGTTTTATTGTTATCTAACCCCAACCTCCCTCAGGATCTTTCAAAATCCTGGCCAATTTTTCTAAATGCGATGTTCTTTTGATAACCGCAAAAGCCTGTGAGGGGTATTCCAATGTCGAACAATTTGAGATGCGGTCGGGGATTTTCAGTCATTGAGCTTCTGGTCGGATTTGCGCTATTTGCAGCGCTGGTTGTCGCGGTGGCCGAGGGAATGCGCCTATATATTGCTACAAATAAGCATGTCAAAGTCCAAGAACAGGTTTTGGATGTTCGTGCCAATTTGCGAGGCCGTTTGAATTGTGAAAAGACGTTAGCACCCATATTGGCTGCCAGCCAATGCGACGGCAGTCAATATGTGAACGTAAAAGACGGAAATAATGCCGTTATCGTCTTGGCGAATGGATCCGCAAAAATAGGCGACTATAAAATTAGAAGTCGGTGTCAGAAGTTGGGTGGTTTCTACGGGATCGTTTCTGACTATCTTAGAGTTGGTCCTACAGGGGACGCCGTGAAAGATCCTCTGAAAGGTACCGTTACTGACTGGAAACAAATGTCCAAGGTACCCATAGCCTGTTTACCCCAGGCCGATTGCTCTCCAACAGAAGAAGGCAGGTCTGTCCTTCTCAACGGTAGTGGTACTGCGGCTGATCCCTTTCGCATCTGTACGTTCGCACACCTCAACGAGGTCCGAGGCAATGTAACGGCCTATTACAAGGTCATGAAAGATATCGATGCATCTTCAACTCTGACATCTCCTTGGGCCCCGATTCCTTTCTTCTCGGGTTCCATAGAAGGCAATAATAAGGTAATAGACAAGCTTTCAGCCAATAGGCCCACTGAAACAAATGTAGCTTTCCTTGTGGGACTACGTGGGAGTGTATCAAACCTGAAACTTACGAATGTTACAATTGCGGCCCAGGGAAACGCAGCAGGATTGGCGGCCCAAGCGGGTACGGGAGCAAATATCGCTAATGTCACTGTCTCTGGGCAAGTCGTTGTAAAAGACACCAAAATCTTTTCCTGGCACCAGGCTGGACTTATTGTGGGTACGGGGACTGCAATTATTAGCAAATGTGTCGCTCAAGGCACCGTTTCAGTTGAGGTCAATAACGGCGGCTGGCCATTGGCTGGACTCATTGGCGGATATTTAGGTGGCTCGCTTGCTGACTGTACAACCTCCGGAACTGTCCTCGTGAAAAATATTTCAGGAGGCGTGAATGCATACGGTGGAGGGGCGGTAGGCATGGTGGGCCCTTCTTCTCTTTCGATTTTAAACCTGAACTCCTCTGGCTCCGTCTTAGTGCAAAATGACGGTACTGGTGGCAGAGGGGTCGCTGGTGGGAATCTTGGTCATTGCACCGGAGCATCATTAAAAAATGTCGTTTCCGCTGTCAACGTGAGCGCCATTTCACCTAATGACCTTGCGTGGACGATTGCGGGTGGAAATTGCGGCCAAGGTATCGCGACAAGATTTGAGAACTTAAGTTCCAGCGCTCCAGTAAGCGTTATTTCTGCGAAACATTGGGCGATTGCGGGGGGAAATCAAGGATATCTGGGACCACTAACGGTAGTAAACATGACTTCGACCTCTTCCGTAAACGCTCTTATGTCAGGAGATGGCTACGCGATCGCAGGTGGAAATTTTGGAAGGGTAGACGGTGGAAGGGTAGACGGTGGAACTTATACTTCAGTACACGGATTAGGTGATGTAATTGCAAACAGTACCGGGGGTGGTAGTTCCGTTTCTGGGGGGTTGGCGGGAGTTCTCTCGGACGTTACATTATTGAAAAGTCATTCGCAAGGAAAAGTAAACGGTGCACTAGCTGGGGGCTTAGTAGGCCAAATGTTAGGTGTAGCCACCACACCACCTTCCTGCATTATTCAAGATTCTTGGACTCAAAGTAAGGTATATGCTGCAGTCGGGGGCGGCCTCGTTGGGAGCCTCAGGGGAGCCAATGCAACTTCAAATTGTTCAATACTGCGATCCTTTGCGACTGGAGACGTCACGGGGGGTGATACTGGAGCGTTGCTCGGGAATGCATATTGGATGCAAGTTAAAGATTCTTTCGCCACCGGAAAAACGACTGCTATCAACCCAGCGACCGCTCCAAACAAAAATTCTATAGGAGGACTAATCGGACGGGTAGGCGTTAGCGGTGGCGCCATCGTCCAAAACAGCTACTTTTTTCAACGCCCCACTCCCACTAGGTCGTGCGACGGCACAAACCTCATAACAACGTGCACCGCAGTTACAGATATCAAGGATTTTTACAAAGCCCCGACGACAGTTCCGCCGAAAAGTCCTTACCAGCAGTGGGATTTTTCTAACGTATGGATATTTCCTTCGACGCCGGGCTTCCCTGTGCATCGATAGTCCTGTTCAACGCTTGTTCGCTCGAGTCTTACCTGTGGCTGGCGACTATTTAGTGCGCCACGGGCTGTGACTCATGGGATGATTCTTGATTGATCGGAGGCGCTTTCTCCAACAACTCAGCGGATCGAGCTTCGTCAAAGTGAGCATCGGAAAACGGTGCATCATCTGCTTTTGTATTCGCTGACGATGCAGATGCTTCTGGAGTTACAGCCGCAGGATGTTGAGACGTTGCTTTGTCTTCGGTTGCTCTAGCTTCGGCTGCCTTCGCTATGGTTGCGACAGCTTCGGTTAAGCTAGCTTCGGTCGCGCTTGCTTCGGTCGCGCTAGCTTTGGATGCCTGACCTACAGTCAAACGTTGCGGCATGGGAGCTTTCGAAGGCACCTGTTTTCCACCCTCTACTGCGTCAATGACTCCATCTCCGTCAAAATCAAAGGCCCACATATTGGTGTTGCCAGCTTCGTCTAAGACCTCAAGCATATCAAATCGGCCATCATGGTCGAGGTCCCACCCTCGGAATCCCTCAACAGGATCTGGCTTACCTTCAACATTTTGCCAGTTGACTGATATTTTTGTTTTGTTGGGTAAAGGCATTTGATTTTGAATTTTATCGCCTTCTTTTAGCGTATATAGAGACGGAGGCAAGACCGAAGGTCGAGCTGTAACGGCAGCCTTAGGCGTAGTCGCACAGGCGAAGGTTAGCCCAAAGACGGCAATTGACAATGTTTTCATCATATATCTCCTTACATTTCAGGCCATCCCAGAATACTCTTGGTGTTCAAGCGTTTTTCGGTTGCCGTAAGCCAAACCTTTAAGCAGAATGGGGGCCTGTCGGAAATCATTTGGAGAATCCATAGTGCAAGACCCTAAATATATTAGAAATTTTTGCATTGTTGCACATATTGACCATGGTAAATCTACGTTAGCAGATCGATTGATTGAGTTCACAGGAACCCTTTCCAATCGGGAAATGAAATCTCAGGTTCTCGATTCCATGGATCTCGAGCGTGAGCGCGGTATTACGATTAAAGCTCAAACCTGCTGCATGCGATACAAAGCAAAAGACGGTATCGTCTATCAATTGAATCTTATCGACACGCCTGGACACGTCGATTTTTCTTATGAAGTATCTCGTAGCCTCAGTGCCTGTGAGGGCGCACTTGTTATTGTTGATGCAAGTCAAGGCGTCGAAGCTCAAACAGTCGCTAACGTACAACTTGCAATGCGCAACAAACTTGCTTTGATTCCTGTGATTAATAAAATCGATTTGCCCTCCGCTGATCCCGACCGCGTGGCTCAAGAAATTGAAGATGAACTGATGATCGATGCCACCGAAGCCATTAAGTGCTCGGCTAAATCAGGCATCGGCATCGAAGACGTTCTTGAGGCGGTGGTGACACGAATTCCGCCCCCAGATGATAATAACAAAAATCCATTGCGCGCATTAATTTTTGATAGTTGGTTTGATCAATACCTTGGCGCCGTGTCGTTAATCCGCGTCAAAGACGGAGTCATCCGAAAGGGTCAAAGGATTAAGATGATGTCCTCGGGCAAAGATTTCGAAGTTTTGAAACTTGGAAAGCTCGCCCCAAAAGGTGTCGACGTCGAAGAGCTCTCGTGTGGAGAGGTTGGGTTTGTTTCCGGCTCCATCAAGGCGGTTGCTGACACTCGAGTCGGTGATACGATTACCGATGACGAGACGCCTGCTAGCGGTGCTCTCGAAGGCTTTACTCCTGCACGGCAGATGGTTTTTGGTGGAGTTTTTCCCGTGGAGTCCAGTGAGTATCCTTTGCTCAAGGACAGCCTTGAAAAGCTGACGCTAAACGATTCAAGTCTAGTTTACGAAGTTGAGAGTTCTAATGCACTTGGGTTTGGGTTTCGAGTAGGATTTCTTGGCCTGCTGCATATGGATATTATTCAAGAACGCCTTGAACGCGAATACAATCTGGCTCTAATTTTCACAGCACCAACGGTGGTCTATAAAATCACGACCGTCGACGGCGAGTTTAAGGAAATTGAAAATCCCGCAAAACTTCCGGATGCGACCCGCATCGCAAAATTTGAAGAACCCTATGTCACCATGGTTTTACATACACCTGAGGAGTTTCTTGGGGCCCTCATTAAACTGCTTCAAGATCGTCGCGGCCATCAAAAGGGCATGGATTACACCACGTCTAAACGCGTAAAGCTCACCTATGAATTGCCGATGAATGAAATGATCTTTGATTTTCATGACAAATTGAAATCCATGTCGCGCGGATACGCCTCCATGGATTACGAGATTCTTGATTACCGCGAAGGTGATCTCGTGAAGCTAGATATTTTGGTCAATCAAGAGCCTGTCGATGCACTCTCTTGTATTGTTCACCGGAGTTACGCAGCGAACCGTGGGCGACAACTTTGCGAAAAACTAAAAGAACTTCTTCCACGCCAGATGTTTCAAATTGTACTTCAAGCCTCCATCGGCGCTAAGATTGTTTCTCGCGAAACGATTTCCGCCATGCGAAAAGACGTAACCGCAAAATGTTATGGCGGCGATATTTCGCGTAAACGGAAGCTTCTTGAGAAGCAAAAAGAGGGGAAAAAACGCATGAAGCAAATTGGCAACGTCGAGATTCCTCAATCTGCTTTTACAGCCATTTTGAAGCTGGATAACTGACCCTAGTTAATGAAATGTCTTATCTTACTGATTGCAAAGGTAAAATTCACACTTGCATGATCGAAATAGTCAGGATATAGAAGGCCTCTTAGACTTTATAATAGGGAGAGTCCATGCCAAAGGTCACCATTACAACTGACAAAAAAACAATCGAAGTCAAAGATGGCTACCCATTAATTGATATGTGCGAAGAGCATGATACCTCTATTCTTTTTGGCTGCCGCGACGGCGCCTGTGGTGCTTGCATGATTCGAGTCGTGGAAGGCAGCCAATTTGTAAACAAGATGGGCGACAACGAACGTGATTTCTTAGAAACCATGGCTGCGGCGCCAAATGAGCGTCTGGCCTGTCAATGCAGGGTAACTGGCGGCGACATCGTCATCGAAGTTTCCGAGTAGGTTTGTGTCTATAAAAGCAAAAAAGGCGCGTGTGGAAACCATTCTCACGCGCCTTCGTGCATTGAATCCAAATCCTCGCTGCGAGCTCTATTACGAGACGCCTTATCAGCTATTGATAAGCGTGGTCATGTCAGCTCAAGCGACCGATAAAAGTGTCAACGCCGCAATGGAAGACCTCTATAGAAATGGGCTGACTATAGATGCGGTTTTGAAGATGGGGGAAGCCGGGTTCCTCGAAAAAATTCGGCGGATCGGCCTAGCCCCCACAAAAGCTAGAAATGTTTTAAAATTATCAGCCATTCTGAAGCAGAAATTCAATGGTGAAATTCCGCGCTCCCGCGAAGACTTAGAATCCCTACCTGGAGTCGGCCGCAAAACAGCCAACGTCATTCTAGGAGAAATTTACCGGGAGCCCACCATCGCAGTCGATACACACGTGTTTCGTGTCGGAGCACGGCTAGGGCTTCACGACGAAGCGACTCCTGATAAAGCGGAATTAAAGCTACTGGCCATAATAGACCCCGCTTGGCTGCCGATGGCACACCACTGGTTTATATTGCACGGACGCTACACGTGCGTTGCTCGGGCTCCCAAGTGTGACGCCTGCTGTCTAGTCGATTTATGTTTGAGCAAAGATAATTTTGCGCGGAAAAATCTTATTAGAACGTAACAACAGTATCGTCAGCAGAAGTATTTTCGCCCGACCTAGAGATAGATTTCCTAGAATCGCGCGTGGCCAATCGCACTTCGTCTCGCATGGCCACGTTTCTCACCGCCAAAAAACTCGGATAATAATTTCTAGCAGCAAAACCAAACATCCTAGTTTTGTGTTCCGTTCTTATCTTCATGTAGTCAGGTCCAAATTTTTGAATCGCGCGCTGCACACCATTCTCCCCGTAGTTATAGGCCGTAATCGCAAGCTCCCACGACTTCGCTCTTAGAAACATACTGGCTAGGTGATCTGTCGCCGCATCCGTTGAACGCACTGGATCGGTGCGAAAATCCTTGTTTCGTTTGACCACGAGTCCTTCGGCTCTTGCGGTACTTGGCATAAATTGCCAGAGCCCCTTGGCCCCGACCCGACTGGTAGCAAAGCGGTTAAACCCACTTTCCAAGTGGGGAAGATAAGCTAAATCTGCTGGCAGGCCTTTTTCTCTGAGAGTCTGTTTGATCATAGGAATGTATTGCTGGCTGAGATTTAAACTTTTCTGGAACTCGACGCCACGCTGGCAGCGCACTTGCCCCTGAGCTATGGTGTAAAATTTTCGGTTTCTGAGTCTCTCGGGAATGGATGCCACGATTCCTCGCTCAAATGCGCTGAAGGGTTCACCGCGCAATGCCAAGTTACTTAAGGCCGCACGAATACTTTTCAAATGGCGTTTTAGTAAATGACTACCAGAAGAATTAGCAGTGCGCGGCACTGGCGCCACATAGTAAACTGCGTCCAAATTCCATTCATCATGGAAAACACATTCTTCAGGTGTGTATTCACTAAAAATACGCTCCCAAAATTTAACATCATTTTTAAGACCAACCGGGGTTTCAAGCAAGTTGCTGCCCACTGGCTCACTGACGCTTTTGGCAGCCTCGGCCAAAGCGACCGTGCTTGTCACCAGGACCGAGCCCACGACGACCGCTACAATATTCACGAATTGAGCGATCATGGTAAAACGCATATATAATTCCTTTCCGTTATCGTAAGTCGAGACAAGAGCAGCCCGCGAAGATAAGGATTCAATTATTTAAAAACCTAATTAATTTGATGTCTTTATTATTATCCCAATTTTTGTACCGAATCGGAAGTGCGGCCAAAAGAAATATGGGATTTGGAGATCCCCCCATTGTGTGGCTAGAGGTAGCGCTTCATACTCAGTGCGTGCGCTAGTTCAAGGAATAGATAAATATGCCCAAAAATACGGCTCCCCCTAGGTCGGAGATTTTTTCAGCTTGCATCCAATTCTCAATGGCTCCATGTAACCTTTCGTATTTACAATGAAATAAAGATTTTGTTAACGATTGAACGGATTTGTCCGATAGGGTTCACAAGCTATGGATGTGAGCAGCTATCCATGAAGTTAATAAAAAATGGGGAGATTAAAATGCAGTTATTTAAAATCGTTGTAAGCGCACTATTTGTCGGAGGCCTATTGACTACGGTGTCTTGCAAACCGGCTGAAACTGCGGAGGTTGCTCCAGCGCGCCAACCATCAACCAATCAAGAATCAACCAATCAAGAATCAAACGGCCAAAATACAAATTCGTCTACTGCGGAAACGGCTATTATCTCCTGTGCAAACTGCTCCAATCAGGTAGTGCTTAATCAACCTACCGTTTGGAACTTCTCAGCGAAAACAAGCAGCACTGGAAAAAGTATACCGGCTATCTCTATTAAGGGCGATCCAGCGTCGCCATCCACGCAGATAAATGGCTCTACAGTAACAATCACGACAAGATCGGCTACGGAATTATCTGGTGGTGTACAGGTTACTGCCACCTATGAAGGAAAGACTTACACTGATACATTTAAATGGACTGCTGCTCCGGCACCGGTGTCAACCATGGGAACTCTCCAACAGCAAATCACCGATGCAACGAAACTCATCTCAACCGGGAAAACTTTAATTCAAGCGATCATAGATGCGGTTCAATAAAAAAAGGTGCAAAAAAGGGGACAGTCGGGTGGCCCCTTTTAATTAAAAGGGGACAGTCGGGTGGCACCTTTTTTCTGGATGATTGCCGTTGCGCCAAAGCAAAAAGCTCCAGAGAATTTCTTCTCTAGAGCTTTCCGATTTAAAAGGCTGCGTCGTGTTACTCTCCCACACTTAAAAGTGCAGTACCATCACCGCTGGCGAGCTTGACTTCCGTGTTCGAGATGGGAACGGGTATTT
>CAMDKS010000059.1 GCA_945900755.1 Bdellovibrio sp. ZAP7 | reverse complement strand
AAGGATTGGCTTCTGCAGATTCATGCCCCATTCGATCGTAGCCCAGTTACGTCTCGCTACATCACTCCCGCCGAGATGCATGGTCACTCCCCACAATCCTTTAAACACTTAGACGGAAAATTTCCATTTGGCCTCAAAAAGGAACAACTCGAGCTTCGCTGCGAAGATATCTTTTTGACCAAGCTGACGAAGAAAAAGCGAGAGTTGGCTGAAGCAGACTACCAGAAATTTATGGCCAAATATGGGCACCGATTCTTGAACGAGGCGGCGTAGACTCTACCGTAAACGAAAATAGACCTGTAGTAGCAACACACATTGTACGCTTTTTGCGATTATTCTTGGTGGGCGATGTTTGTTGATCGATATCAACGCCTGGCGCCCCAGATTTTGGAGACCGGTCCTTCTGCGCGCTATTCCACCCAAAAAACGCAAAGTTTTGACCAATAATTTAGCAACCAATATCGTCAACCAACTTTTTTTGTAAAAAGCGCATAATGTGTGTTGCTACTACAGTCTATTTTCGCATCGCTATATAATGCGACGAAAAGACTAGACTTTGTCAGATTTATTCGGACAAAATCTAGTATGAACCATCAAAACAAATTTACCGGATTAATTCGGTATACGCAAACCGGATAAAGCCATGGACTTTCATCTATATTCTTGTATGTATTAACTATACTAATGAATAATACATATGGACGATCATATGAATAAATGCAATTATGAATCATGGAGACGTACTAAATGGCAAAAATTAAGAGAATTTCTGCAAATATTCCTGAATCCTTAGTGAAGGAGGCTTGCGCAATCACTGGCACTACGTTGACTGAAACCTTGATTCAAGGTTTAATTTTAATTAAAAGAGCGGGTGCGTTTGAAAAAGCAAAAGCTCTCCAAGGAAAACTGTCAATAAAAGTAGATTTGGAAGTAAGTCGTGAACGCAGTCATAGTTGATACTTCCAGCTGGTGCCATTACTTCAGTGGGATGACCTATCCCGTCATTGATGCGACTTTGACGGCAGGTCAAATCTATTTGCCACCCATCGTCGTAGCCGAACTTACGAGTGGGCAGTTGAGTCGCACTAAAAAAGGTGCATTAATAGATTTTCTGCGCGATTTACCATTGATCGAAGTAGATTTTAATCACTGGATTCGCGTTGGCGAGTTAAGGCAGATGGCCGCTGCGAAGGGATTGTCGATTTCAACACCAGATGCACATATTGCTCAGTGCTGTATCGATTTTCACGCGGTGTTGGTTTCGGAGGACAAGATATTTGGTAAACTTAATGTCAAACTCCCTCAATTAGGTTTGACGGTTCACTCACAGAAAACTAAGCCTTAAGGTGAACTCGCTGTAAATCATCTCAGTGCCACGTCTTGACTGTCGTTCAATTATCCTGCCCGAAAACGCACACCTCCAAGTCACCTAAGTCACTGATGCGACAACGGTGAAAATTTTGCCGAGTGGCCCTCAAACGCTCGATTGCCAATCAATGCATGGTGTAGTAGCAACACACATTGTACGTTTTTTGCGATTATTCTTGGTGCTACTACAGTGCAATGTCCACGGTCATGCCTTCGATTGCGCGAGGCGCCTGTATTTCTGCTTTTTCCAGGGAGCACGCTTTAATGCGCTCCAAATAATCCTCGCAGCGTAGGCAAATAGTCCGATCAAATTCACCGAAGAGCTTTGAGCTTCGTACCGAACGGGTACCGGGACCTCTGCGACCCGAAAGCCATACATCACACAGTCCATCAAGATGTCACTGGCAAAAGCATGGCTGTCCGGATACGTCTCAAGGGGAAGCGTTTCAAGTACCTGTCGGCTGTAGGCTCGCATCCCGCTGTGCCACTCTCCAAAGTTCATGCCAAACCATAGATTTTCAAATAACGTCAGTGCTCGATTTCCAAAATAGCGGTAAAATGGCATGCCTCCCGACAACGACTCCTCGCGACTGCGGATGCGATTGGCCTGAATCACGTCAAAATGACCTCTCGTAATATATTCTGCCAAAAGATCTGCAACCGAGGGCTCATACTGGAAATCAGGATGAACCTCCACGACGACGTCAGCTCCCTGCCGAAGGGCCTCGCGATAAATACGTTTTAAATTTCCGCCGTAGCCGTAATTTTTGTCGTGGGTAAGGACAAAAATCCCAAGCTCTTTGGCCACCTCTGCCGTCCGGTCACGACTTTGATTGTTGCCTAAAATTACATGGGAACGAAGGCTGGCGGGCAGAGCGTTAAATGTTTGAGGCAATGATTTTTCTACATTAAAAGCGGGCATCGCCACCATTATTTTCATTTCAGATTCCCCAATACTCGTTAGAAAAATATTGAATAGCGACCTTGCCATTTAGGTCGGGCGCTTGCTTCAAATATTCTTAATCATAGCACATCAATAGAAAATTAAAGAGCGGCTATCTTTTGGTAAGATGGCCGCTCTCAATGGTTTTCAAATAACTGCTACCAGTATATCCCATTTCGGGGTTAGGCACGACGAAGGTTAGAATCCAGCAATTTCACAAGCAAATGTTTTGTTCAAAGTGGAGACTGCGTCTCGGTAAGACTTTTCGATGGGTGCAAATGTAACGGTATATGTTGGAGCAGGAATCTTCACGAAATCTGCAGTCTCGACTTTAAGCGCGCTCTTTAAGGACTCGCTTGCAGTGAGCAAAGATTTACAAGCTTCGACTTTGCTTTTAGGTGTCGAGGTCTCATCGTTCCATGCTTTAACGCTAGCGATCATAGCCGTTTTGGATTCGGCCAATGAGGTCTTAACGGTATCTGGAGCGTCGGAGTCTACGGCAAGTTCCTTAAGTTCAGGAACCACAACCTGTCCCGGAGCAACGGGCTGATCGCCGATTTCTACATCAATGGCAACATCCGAGGAACTATCCGTTATAGAAACGCACTCGCTTTCGGTGATCTTAAGCGCTTCGGCTCCTGCTTTAGTGACGCTGACGCAGGCTTTTATGCTAATTGCAGCTTTGCCTTTGAGGTCTTCTTTTTTGATGGAAGCGAGCTTGGCCTCTTGTCCATCATGTGCATCGTTTGTTAGATAGATGGCCTCAAGAGTTTTGCCGTCAGCCGCCAATTTACCAAAACTTAGTTTAACGGTGTAATCACAATCTTGTTTCAAGGACTCAGAAATACTTCCCTCACCGGCGGTAATTTTATTAGTGCTGTCAATGTTTTTAAACGTGCAGGCCTCAGCGCCTTTGACGATTTGCATCGAATAGGCTTCGACTGTAAAGGCTGTACCTTTCGAATCCTTCGCAGGTACTTTCATGGTAACGCTTGTTACCTTTGAACGATTTGAGCCGGCATCTTGAGGAGCACGTAATCGGCAAGAGCCTGCGACTATAACAACAGCGATCAGTGATGCAGACATGAAAAATGTTTTCATTATATTCTCCTCTAAAAGATGATTTCATTTAACTAGCTTACTATTTTTAACAACTAAAACATAGATGCAAGACCTGCGCCAAACACGAAGATTCTTCAACCTGCTGTAATTTATGCCAAAATTAACAGGTTTGGGCCTGATTGGGTGTCGAAACTTTGGACGCTGCAGGATGTTTGGACAATTTTTTACGAAAAAATCCAGGCTATCGGATGATGATAAAGCCTGGTTCAGATATCTAAATGATTGCCGCGAACTCTAGTATTCTGGGGGCACGATAAAGGAACTGACGGCGCTATACCAGGTGCCATGCTCAATGTTGGTATCGTCGTGTGCTAGGCCGAACGGTAATGGGCGATTAATATAGTCGGCTGCAAACCGTGTATAGCCGTCTGAGAGTCCGCGTTCGGGACGACTAGTTCCCCAACTGTTTTTGACGACAAGCGTTTTAAGGGTGCCGGTCAACGCGGCAGCTTTCAGCTCATCGCTGACATTGCCTTCGCCTATGGCGCCAATGCCAGGGACGTTGTCGACCGTATAGTCTTCTAGGACAATCAAATGCCCTCCTTGACCAGAGGAGCGGCCATTTTGAATGTAGAGATCATATTCAAACGTCGCATTGTGCTCGGAATTTAGTGCGGAGAACTCTACCTGTGAACTCATGATTACAGGGCGACGGTCATTAACGGCCTGTAAGACAGCCTTCATAATATAATTTCGAGTGGCCGTGGTATATGTCGTTGCGACACCGTCTTTGCCGTAAACTTGAGGATAGGTCAAAGACTTCCAAGCATGGCGTCCATAGTATATTTCATCATTGAGAGTCAAAATAGTGCCGTTGGACGACGTGTTAGTCTTCAAATCAGTGGCTTGGTGCTTAAGGGTTTGAGCGGTAGCCATGTTGACGTTAAACGCGGCGTCCAGTGCCGCAATGATTTGCTCGGGCGAGCGATTATCAACATCCATTAGCGAGCCGCTAGTAAGGGCTAGGTTAATCGCAGTTTCAGCAGACCGCTGCGCCTCTGACATTTGAAGTTCAGCTTCGAGAGGGAGGAAATCCCCTTCTAGCATGTATCCATGCTCGCGGATAATCGTACTGGCATCGTACCAATTACCACCGGTCGAAATTTCTGTGCCGCCTTCGTTTAGAATTTTATTGTACCAGTCCCAGTAGGTCCAATAAGACTCGGATAGATTCACGGTTTCACCCGTACTTGCGAGGTGCATGGACTCGGCCCAGGTTGCGGTTGCGTACAACCAGCAATTACCGATGGACTGTCGTTTAACCGGTGTATGGGCAACGTCGGACACCTTAATGTTCGATTCCGAAGCCGGGGGGCTGCAGCTGGTAGCATTCGCCACTACAGCTAAGGATAGGACAACAAGCGTGGTCGTTGAGCGAATCGTTGAATTTATCATTTTAAGCCTCTTAAAATATTTATTAATTACTGCTGTAATACACTATAAAGACTATCAAAACTGCTTGGAAATTCGTTAATTTCCAAAAGATTCTGCGCAACATACTAGCGCTTCTATTACAAGTCAATAATATTATAGGAAGCCGCTCATATTTCCGGTCCATTTGACTGTTACGTTTTGACCTCAAGGGCCATTGGCTGATATATTATTGCAAGACAATGTTTTTTTTGACTTTTTATCGACGGCTCCTGATTGATCTTGGAGGAATGCGGGTCGATGTCGCTAATCTCCATGACCCGATCGTCAAAATGGTAAATGCGAAACTGTAAACGTGAGGTGATCTAGATGAATTTTCGAAACGATCAAGGAATAGTTGGCGCAGTACGTCGTGGCAAAACTCACGTTGCATCTGTCCGCATGACTTCAATTCTATGGGCTGTTTTGGCCGTGTGCGTGTTTGGTTTTGGGCCAATGAGCCTTGCAGCTCCTACGAAAAATTATGCCCAGGCCTCGACAACGAGCGAAAAAAGCGTAGATAGTGCGAGTACGTCCCCGGAGACGGCTGTCGCTGTAAACTCAGTGGATACGAGTACTCCTGGCGTTTTTTCACGGGCCTGGGACGCTGGCTTTGTGGTGTTTATGACGCTGCTCCTTTTGATATTTTCGTCTATCGCATCGTGGGTGATTATTGTGACGAAATGGAAGGATATTGGAAAAATAAATAGTTCCAATGATGCCTTTGTAAAATCTTTTTGGGAGTCTCGCTCCCTCAACGACTTAAATAGCCGACTTCCCGACTATCAATACAGCCCCGCTAGAGAGGTGTTCCGCAGCGGCTATGCAGAACTCGCTCGAAGCAATCAGATGCGAGATCACACGGCCTCCAGCGAAATTGCCATAGGCGCCGCCATGGATAATCTCAATAGGACTCTGCATAAGGCAAAGTTGAATGAAAGAAAGCGTCTGGAGCATAACATTCATTGGCTTGCCAATATCGCCTCGGTCGCTCCATTTGTAGGATTATTTGGAACCGTTTGGGGCATCATGAACTCCTTTGAGGGGATTGCCCGTTCAGGGAGCGCTAGTCTCGCCGCTGTTGCGCCTGGCATTGCGGAAGCCCTCATCTCGACGGCCTTTGGACTTGCTGCGGCCATACCTGCGGTCGTTGGCTATAACTTGTTTAATGGGAAACTGCGTTTTCAAATGATGACTCTAGACGGATTTTGTGCAGATTTTTTAAATATTGTAGAGCGCTATCTAGTCACAGAGAAGTCTAAGACTCACGATAAGGTTTAAGCACGATACTCTTCCTAGGAGGGATTTTATATGGGGCTAGGAAATTCTCACTTTAATCAAGGCGACGACTACGGTGGCGATATTGCAGAAATCAACATGATTCCGTTGGTTGATGTTCTTCTCGTGCTTCTTATTATATTTATGGTGGCCGCACCAATGAGTATCGGCGGCATAAATATCGATTTGCCAATCAGTAAAGCTCGCGGCACCTTGTCAGACGAGAGTCGAGTGGTCGTTACGGTGACAAAAACAGGCGAATTTTGGATGGAAAAATCTAAAATCCCCCCCCAAGCGTTGCAGGAAAAACTTAAAGCCATATATCAAAATCGCGAACGCAAAGAAATTTTCATTCGCGCCGATCAGGGCGTCATTTATGGTTCGGTGATCGAGGCCATGAGTGCAGCAAAAGTGGCGGGTGTCACTAAAATTTCAATGCTTACCCAACCCCCTAAAGCAGGATAGTTGATGGCTGCCGGAACTTTAAAGCCAGCATTTCGATATGACTTTGGTCCTGCTCTGCTGAAGAGAACCGAGCCTGTTGGACTTCCTATTAATCGCCGCCACTTCTCAAAAGTGGCTGTCATTTGTTTTTCCCTGCATGTTCTCGTTTTGATTTTGAATCCGAAATGGTTTTTTTCGCCACCCAGAATCGATGTGGAGGAAGCTATCTCCGTCGACATGGATTTTATGGCCGACCTGAAATTGGAGGTCCCACAAGTAAACGCATTGCCTAACGCAGTTAAATCCGAGGAACTCGCGGTGCCTGCAAATCTTTTGCCACAGCTGCCCAAGAAATTTGAGGTCGAAGAGGAAAAGAAATCTGAAGAAAAAGTATTTGTTGAGGAAAAAGATCCAAAAGCCGAGGACGCCCTGGCAAAAAAAGAAGTGGCACCGCCAGACGAAGAAGTTCCAAAAATGAAAGAAGATCCCAACAAGGTTACTCGCGAAGATCTATTAAAACGCCTAGCCGTGGAGAAACTAAAACGCGATAATAAAGTTGATCTGCAGATGAAGGCCCAGAAAGACGCGATCGCCAAATTAAAAGAAGATACGCTGACCGCAGATACAAAATCAAACTCAGGTGCAGGTACCGTTGGCGTCAGTGGCATTCGCGTCAGGAGATATGAGGGGTTGCTCGCAGCTGCCGTGAAGCGTAATTTGTTTTTGCCGAAAACATTTGAATTTGATCAAGCAGTTCTTGTGTCGCAATTGAGTGTGGTTATTAATGGCAAAGGTGAGTTGATGGATGTCTCTCTGGCTCGCAGTAGTGGCAATGGGGCTTATGATCAGGCCGTAATTTTGGCCCTTCAAAACTCTGTGCCACTGCCGACTCCGCCACCAGAATATACAGGTAAAACGATTACGTTTAATTTTTCCAAGTAGATACTCTCAGCAAGGAAGTGATTATGAAAGCAGGTTTTTTAGGGTTGGCCCTTTCCGTTATTATCCTTATCAGCGGACTCCCCGCGCTAGCCGGTGATATTGTCGTAAATATTGATAGCCCGCAATTTCGCGAAGTGGTCGCCGCGATTCCTGCGTTCGCCGTGAATGTCGCTACGGCTGACAGCGAGACCAAGGCCGTAGCCTTAGAAGGCAACGCTGAACTCCTCCGATTATTGCAGTTCACTGGTATATTTAAAATTATGTCTGACGCTGCCTTCAGCGATATCATTCAAAAATCTCCTCCTCAGATTTTTGCTGAATCTGGCCTTGGCACTGTGAATACGGTGGAGTGGAAAACGATTGGTGTTGAGTCACTCACGTTAGCGGAGGTTTCACGAGAGGGTAGCGGCACATGGAGTGTTGCCATTCGTACGATTGATGTCGGACGGCGCGAAGTGCTGGTCGGAAAAAAATACACGCAAATTGCTCGAAACCAGATCATTGCGGTTATGCGCCGCTACGGCGATGAGGTCTTAAGGGTCTATACCGGAAAATCTGGTATTTTTAATTCCAAACTAGTGTTCATTGGCAAAAACTCTGAAAGGGCCTCAAAGCAGGTCTATATTTCTGATTTTGACGGATCAAATGCTGTGGCCATCACGAAAGGGAATTTTCCGCACCTTTCACCGAGTTTCAGTGCAGATGGTAAATTTGTAACCTACACATCCTACGAAGAGGGAAATCCAGATCTATTTATTTATGATGTAGATAAACGAACGTCGCGCAAGCTTTCTGGCTATAAGGGAATTAATAGCGGTGGAAATTTTTCACCCTCAGGAACGGTTGTCGCTTTCACCGGGTCGGTAAAGGGAGATGCAGATATCTATACGGTTCTTCCCGGCGGCGGGACGAGAAAAATGTTTATTAGCGGTTCAGGCTTAGATGTTGACCCGTCGTTTTCGCCTGATGGCAAAAAAATTGCATTTGTCAGTGGACGTTTTGGCAATCCCCATATTTTTGTCGCCGCTTTAGACTGGGCTTCTTCCTCAGAGCCTCGTGTGACCAGTGATAAGCGATTGACGTATGCTGGATGGTATAACGCCACGCCAGCCTGGGCTCCGGAAAGTGACCGAATTGCATTTGCTGGGTATGATAAAGAGATTGATCGTTTTGACTTATTTATGATGAATGCGGATGGCAGCAAGCTGGAACGTCTAACCCTGCGCACCGGCGACAATGAGCGCCCGTGGTTCTCGCCTAACGGCCAAAACATCGTGTTTATGTCGAATCGTACAAACGGATTAAATGTAAAAAGTGTCCACCAATTATTTATGATGAACCGCGACGGCGGCAATCAACGTCAATTGCTTACAGGCCTCTATGAGGCGCAAACCCCTTGCTGGGGTCCAAATCTTTAGGGTTATCTTGGCTGTACTACCGCTTTATTGTGCTGCCAACTTAAAACTGGCGATTTGGTCTTATGACCAGTTTTAAGCTGGTAGCTTAATAACACGGTAGTACATAGTGCGAGTTCGGCGTTCATTTGAAAAAATAGGCTATTTCCTAAGCATTGTTAGCTTCTGTCCGGCAATTCCATCTCTTTTTTCATCACCTCGCGACATCCTTCTCATTGGTCTCGTAAATCTTATCAACTCATTGCCGCTGCTGACTGCATGGACGACCACTCCCTCGTCAATTTCCTCATATTGAAGCCCAAAATCGCACGCTGGCCGCACCGAG
>CAMDKS010000058.1 GCA_945900755.1 Bdellovibrio sp. ZAP7 | reverse complement strand
TGGTCTAGGGTCATTCGGCAGCTAGGTCTAAAGCGAAATAGAATTCGCGTTTACCCTGCCAAGCCAAAAGTTGGCATCAGGGCATCTGCACCTGGACAGATTTGGCATTTGGATCTCACGATTCTCAGACTCCAGGATGGAAGTCGGGCGTTTGTTCAATGTATCATCGACAATTACTCTCGATATATTCTCGCTTGGAAAGTGTCTACAGACTATGGCGGCCAGCGCACCAAGGAATTATTAACTGCATCCATAATGAAGGCCAGGTCCCTTGGCATGACTAATGTTCCTAATGTAATTGTCGACAGTGGGTCCGAAAATCTCAATAAAAACGTCGACGAACTGGTTTCATCAAAACAAATCATAAGGACAATCGCGCAAATTGACATTGAGTCAAGTAATTCAATGATAGAAATGCTCTTTCATCGACTAAAGCACAGACATCTTTTCACGATTCCTCTCACCAACTTTGAGGCCCTGGTTAAAGCTGTTGATTTTTACTTTACTGATAGCAATATTACCATCCCGCACTCAGCCTTAAAGGGAGCGACCCCCGAAGAAATGTTTACAGGGACCTGGACTTTGGAAAAAATAAAGGAAATAAACGAAAGAATCACCGCGGCCAAGCTCTTGCGAATTGAATCAAACACAAGCAGTCGCTGCGAGCCATGCATAGCCTAGATCGATCATCCGGGGGCGAGGCTCCCATCCATTCAAAATCACTAGATGTCCTGGGAAGTTACCGGAACTATTGAGGGGCAGATGCCGAGGGCAGCGAAATTTCGACCTCATACCTATAACAGGTCCTGAATTGACGCACCCCATTGAATGAGATTCGAGTGGTTCTTGGGCTCGTGGCTCCCGCCACCGCTTTTGTTGAAATTTATCATTTTGGAAACTCCAAAAGTTTGCTGTTATACGTCACTCGCAGTGGATTTCATGCGCGTTCTTCGCGTCATAACCACTGCTCCCCAAAACATCAACAATCCAAATGCCGCACCAACAATCCAAAGGCGCCCTCGCCCCTCGGGAACACCTTCAATGTCAAACGCCACAGCATCGCCAGCCATAATTGGACGCTGAACCTTCATTACAGTATATCCCTGTGAGTCCTGATGATCCGAGCCGGCGACAACTAAGTCTCGCCCAGCAATCGTCATCATTCCGGTCGGCGTCATCACCATAAGTTCGGAGATTGGTGAGCCAACTCTAAAATTTAATGTATTCACGCCATATCTAGCAGCTGTCCGAAAAGAAAAACTTATGACGTTCACCCCTTCACCAAATTCTTTTTCAATCCACAGACCAGCTTCGTCGAGCTTCCACTCACCGTTGCTTACACCTTCTAAGGGATGAACGTCAATCGTCTCGCGAGGAATCAACGCCGAAACGCGAACATGCTGCTGTGTTTTGGTTTTGTTATTAACTGCGGCAACCCAAGTGCCGTAAACTTCGTCAAGACCCGGCTTCAATACAAGTAGTTGTCTTGGAACCATCACGGATTCAGTTGGCGTGGGGGCCTCCACCGCCATCTGTGCATTGGCCAAGGACGACAAACCCAGGGCAATGGTCAAGAATATATTTTTTATAGCTTGACCGCGCATCATGGGCCTCCCACTATTGTCTTGTTTGTGCTTGCTTGCACCTCAGAGCTATTATTGGCGACTAGCCAAGCAACCCGCCTTGCACAGTCGACGTAGCGACTTGTCAAGTATCGCTGGCGAAGCTTCCACTCGGTACCAGAGATTTCTCCTTCGCCCGACGCGGCTTCATCCTTTAGCCAGCGATTTAAAATGGACTGCTGTCGCAATTCGAGTTCCGCGACACTATCCGACGCGGACGCGTCTTGAAGCCCACCGCCTTCACCTACAAAAAATGGACTCAGCACGACGATCACCACTAAACTTGCAACCACACTACAAAGTAGCATTAATGAAGTCATTTTGAACTCCCGTTCGTCGCTCGCATAGATGCCAAACGCTGATTCATTTCCGTGACGATATCTTCTACTGAGCGCGAGACGACGTCGTGTTCGTCTCCAGATTTTTTACGCATCCAAACAAACAGCCACAGCACCAATGGACCAAGAATCAGTGCCGAAATTGGCACGATCCAGGCCAATAAATGAACCCCATGTGTTGGGGGAGCCCTCAAAATCCAGGGACCGTAACGATCGGTAAAGAATTTCAGGATTTCATCTTTATGCTTCCCCGCCACCAATTGTTCTTTGACTTCATTCTTGATTTGAATTGAAAACGCGGCGTCGCTATCAAGAACACTCAACCCCGTACAAGTTGGGCAGCGCAAATCACCGGCGACATCTTGATATTCAATGTGATCAACAATTAGGTTCTTGTTTTCGATGGCCACACCCTCAGCTAACGCTAGGTATGGAGTTAGCCATAAACCAACCGCCAAAATAATTTCAAGCCACCTTCTCATGCTTTAACCTCCCACTCGCCGGCAACCACATCGCGCGACTTCTGCCCGCGGTGACGATCACTGATCGCAATCAACCCCCCTGCCGCAAGCACAAATACCGATATCCACACCAGTCGCACGGTGGGATTGACATGAACCTGCAACGTCACAGTTGAGCCCGCTTTCCGCTCAAAATCTCCAATCACGACGTAGAGATCATGCCAAAAAGAGCTCTCGACTCCAACTTCGTTCAACAACTCCGGCTTGGTGGGATATTTACTTTTTGCCGGATACATCATCCCGAGGTCATGTCCATCTCGCGACAGACTCAGCGGCGCTTGAAAAAGGGTGACGTTGTCAGATTGAACCGTGATCATGCCATCAAACCGAATTTGGTATCCGTAGAATTCTTTGGTTTCACCTTTTGCAATCGTTAGATCAGTAGAGATGCCGCGGTAGTTTCCCAGGAATCCGATAATCGCAATTAAAATGCCCATGTGTGCAACCCATGCGCCGATAAATCCGCGGTTGCGACCCCACATTAATTTAACGTTCCATTTAAGATCTCGCAACCGATGACTCGCATCCATGGTTATTGAGGACATCGCCCAACAACTCAAATAGATTCCTACAATCTGTGCGCCCAGCGCGAATTTTTTCGGCGTTGAAAGCACATCGCCAAGGATTATTATGATCAACGCAAATGGAATTGCGACAGCAGCAGAACCGAGGAGCACTCTTCGTGCATCAGGAATTTTAGCGGTTTGGTATCTCATAATGTTGCCAATTGCGATCATGACGATCAGCCCAAGTCCAATCCACGGCGCAAACGCATTAAAATACGGGGCTTGTATCGAGGTCCTCTGCCCGGTTATCGCCTCAGAAACAATTGGAAACAAGGTTCCGATAACCACAATCGCAGCAAAGGTTAACAACAAGAACTGGGTCATGACCAACGCTGATTCCTTGCTCACACCCCACACTTTATCTGTATCGGCAGGCAGGACCGCGTGTGCACGCCATGCGTAGAGTCCAACAAAGAGAACTAATAGTCCCGCGAGAAAGGCGAGGTAATTTGGTCCAATCGGCGACTCCGCAAAACTATGAACCGACGACACGACCCCTGATCGAGTAAGAAATGTCCCAAAAAAACTCATAAAGAATCCGGTGGCCGCAAGAATAATCGACAGACGTTTTAATTGGCCCAATTTTTCTTGAACGATTAGGGAGTGTAAAAGGGCTGTCGACATTAACCATGGAATAAAGGAGCTGTTCTCGACCGGATCCCACGCCCAGTATCCCGCCCAACCAAGCTCAACGTAGGCCCATCTTCCTCCCAAAAAAACACCGCTGGTAAGTGCAATCCACGCGTAGAGGGCCCATCGGCGAGTCGTCCGAAGCCAGCCATCGGTGACGTCTCCGTAACACAATGCGGCTACCGCATAAGCAAACGGAATGGCCAACGCCGTATATCCAGTGAAGAGTGTAGGAGGGTGAATCGCCATGTACGGATTTTGCAAAAGAGCATTCATCCCTTGGCCGTCAGCTAGGGGCGGGAACATTCGAACGAAGGGATCTGAATGGGTTATAGCCATGTAAAACATCCAAGTCAGCACTGATTGCAGGGCTGCGTTAACCCACGGCATGATATGTTCGTTGTCGCGAGACGCCGTCCAAAGGGCAATCGTACTGTATATGGACAGCAGCAACGTCCAAAGCATGTGGCTACCTTCTAATGAACTCCAGAACGCGGTAACACGGTAAATAGGCGGCAAATCATTAGATGAATTTTTAAAAATGTAGGCCACTGAGTAATCGTGTTCGAACAGTAGAAACCAAAGTATGAGGCTTGCCGTTAAACACAATCCGGCACTTAACGTCGTTGCAACTCTTGCCGAGCGAAATAATCGACGATGGCGCATTCGACCCGCCGCAATTGAGCTTACGGTGCTATAGCCGCTGAGCATCGTGCATAAAAACAAAAGAAAAAAACCAATATCTGCTAACATTTTTTAGAATCCCTTTTCCTCGAAACACTGTTCGAAACACTGTTCAAAAAAATCTTCTCTTAAAGAAACTCTGTCACCACTTGACCACATGAGACAATAGAACAAAAATCGCTTCTGTGTTCCCACCGGTCATTTGCCACGGAGAACACTGCTAAATTTCCCATAAGGCAAGACTTTAAGCCCAAGCAGCCGATCTGTCGAGGCAAATCAGTGCAACATTAAGTTGCATATTATAGGAAGCCCATTTAAAACTGATTGAAATCATAGTGAAGTTCCAATATACAATGCTTTACCGTGGGATCATTCTGGGTCATCGATCGACTCTCCACGCCGGATATTTTAGGGAGGCACTTTCTTGAACACATTTTCAGAACCAACCAATGGAGAAAACCTGCCTCTTAATATTCTACAGGTCATGCCTTCGACGGGTCAAAACTTAGAAGCAACGACGTTAAAGCCTCTCACTCCAACCGCAGGCAAAAACCCAGCCCGAGAAACCGTCTTCGTCAAAACGCTAGGGTGCAAGGTCAATACGTTTGACAGCCATGCCATCGAAAATCAATTCAAAGCGATCGGCTATGAATTAGTTGACGATCCGGCCTTGGCCACCATCAGCGTCGTAAACACCTGTAGCGTCACCGAAAATGCCGACAAAGAAGCTCGCTACCTAGCTCGCCGATTTCGCCGCTCAAATGAAGACAGCTTAATCGTAATGACCGGATGCTACGCACAAACAGATTCTAGCCGCCTATTAAGCCTCGCCGAAATTGACGTTATCGTACCAAACGAAGCCAAAGAGCAATTGGTACCTTTTGTCCAAGAGCAGCTTCGCGCTCGCCGAGAAGGGCGTGTTATTTTAAAAATGCCTGACGGCATTAAGGCGGTGTCAGAAAATAAACAAACTCATTTCAAATCATCCCTAACTCTATTTGACCGTGCCGATAGCTCACAAACTCGAGCTTTCGTCAAAATACAAGACGGCTGCAACGGATTTTGTGCGTACTGTTTAATTCCTTATGCAAGGGGCGCCAGCCGCAGCGTTCCATCAAACGAAGCCCTTACAGAAATCAAACGTTTAGTGAATACGGGCACCCGGGAAATCGTGTTAACAGGAATTCACATCGGCGACTACGGGCTAGATCATTTGCCTGAAGATCAACGCTCAGGCCGAGATCCATTCGTTGAATTTATGAAACAGTTGTTCGACATTGACGGGCTGGTTCGCGTCCGAATTTCATCGTTGGAGCCTGCTGAGCTCACAGAAAATCTTATTAAAGTTCTCGCCGAGCACCGAGACAAATTTTGCGATCATTTTCATTTGCCACTTCAAGCTGGGCACGATGACGTATTGCGTCGCATGCGGCGAAAATACAATACCGCTCAATACCGAGCGGCCTGTGATATGGCTCGTTCCTATTTTCCGAACGTGTGCCTTGGCGCGGATATTATCCCTGGATTTCCAGGAGAAACTGCTGCACAATTCGATGAGGCCTGTGAATTTATCACCAATGTTGGGCTCGATTATTTGCACGTTTTCCCTTATTCGCGAAGACCAAACACATCGGCCAATAAAATGCCGGGACATCTCGAGCCACAAGTCATAAAGGCTCGGGCACTTCGCCTTAGAGAAATGTCGGCCGTCATGCGCAAGGCTTACATGACGCGCTTCATCGGCCAACCAGTCGAGGTCCTCTGGGAAAACCGGATGGATGCCCTAGGACGGCCAATGGGCACAACTCGAAACTACCTAAACGTTGCCGCAAGCCGGGCCAGCGAAAACACGGTGCAAGGTCAGACGTCGCTATGGACGATTAAAGGTTTTATCAATGACGAGCAGATGCTTGGAATTCCTTTTATAACCAATTAAAACAGAATTGTAATCCATGACCTCCCTGCCCCACCCCTTTGAACTCGCAGTCCTTGCCCCCGCATCGGACGTGCCTGACGAGACTCGCCTTTTCCAATTATTATTCGCCCTCAGTCTCGGCCGTCGGGTGATCATAGCGCCTAAAAACCATTCGGATATTACTGCTTGGGAAACTAGCCAGTACATCGACCAATATAGGGCACGCGTTTCGGTCGTATCTGATCGCGATAAAATGGTGCAAGAAATGCTTGCCGCAAAAACAATTTTAATCGGTGCAGACGAGAACTAGGACAAATAGAAGGAGTTCCCCGTCTAGCCTAAATAAAGTGCGCCTATTTTATAGACAAAGTGCTGCTGTTTCTTTCTTCGTTCGCCTCAAAAACACCCGCAAGTTTGTGCAAAGGAGCGGGCAGTATCTTCCGTGCAGCTTTGGTATTTCTAACCTCGAAGATATCTTCCGTGCCTTTATCTCCAAAGTTGTCGATCAAAGCACACCTCGACTGTCTTATACGTTATAACACCTAGCGTAACAATTGTTATTTTTATTTTCAACTAAATTGAGGGAATTACTGCGAGATCTACCACCACGGACCAACAACTGCATGGAGACCCAGTTTCGCTATGCAAAGAGTTCGCTTAGACGCTGCACCGGTCGCAGCAAGCTTCCCAAAGAGTTTGGTTCCGTCGGAGCCTTACTTCCCTATTATTTAGCAATGCGTGCCCACCCAAGTTTCAAGGAGATATTCAAAGATGATCAAAAATTGGCGGATGAATTCGCAAAAATTTTCATGCACCACGGACGCCCACCTGAAAATGTGGTTGTTTTACACAAACGACCGAAAAAATTGGCTGAACCGGTACTAGTGGGAGCTCTCGGAGCCTAAATCCAACGGGCTATTGGAACAATAGGTGATCTTACCAAAAAAAATGGTCGAAAAGGTTTCAAAACCGCATGGTTACGCCAGCGGAGGGATTTCACATGCGAAGAGTCGGGAATTGACAAGGCCTACAAGGATCACTTAAGATTAAATCCCTGGAAACTTTTGATATAGCATATGCTGACCGCTCATTGCTACCCAGTACAAAACTTTTCACCTAGAGGCGATGCCTGTGAATGATAGTTCTAGTGATGACATCGTTGCAATGGTCTATGCCGTATTAGGGTTGGTTTGTTGCTTTGTTCCCAGCGCGGTCTTAATGATGTTTCGCGAAGGGTCCATCGGACTGTTTCAATCCTTTAGATATTGGTTATTGACTGGGGCAGTGTTACTGCCTTGGCTCATTGCCGCACCAGTCGTTTGTCTGGTTGCTGGTAAATTAACAAATGGCGATGGGCAGACAGCTGCGATTGTTGGGGCCCTTATGCTAGTGGTAGTGGCTATAATTGTCGGTTCCATCTTAGCCACGCTTTATGCTTCGGACGTCCAGGTGGAAATTCTCAAGTTCTTTAAAATTTCGACGCTAGCAGCTGCGGCACTCTACGGCCTATTAGGCGCGCTGGAAGTTTGGGATAGATACTTATGAGCGCAGCCAGATTAGCTTAGGGCGAATCGGATGATTTTCCCTGAATTTGGTCAAGTTATTTTAGGTTACTGAACTGGACCCACTCAAAAGCCTTGCAAAGTTTTCGAGGGGGTGCGAGCTTTCATTTTTTTTTTACTAACAACGAACTGAAAGCCCAACGCCCATGACATACCAAATTTTAATCTCGAGTGCACCTTTTTTTTGCTCCTAACTAAGGTCGACCGGTTTATCGCAGAAGCAGCTCTGTAGTGCCGCAATAATCAATGTTTATGATTTCATTGACGATTTTATTTCGCTCTGGTATGAGTCGCTTCATGGATGAGCATGTCAAAAAACTTCGTTTGTTGCTGAAATTCGCTCTGCGCGTTCTAAGTCAACTTTTGTCAGACCTATGGGCGTAATATTCGTCTCCATATCCACTACAGCTGATCGGCGGCGTTTTACGCCGAATAATTCGACGCGCGAATACTCTTTGGCAGGCTAAAGGTCGCGGACGACCATCAATTAGCGAGATGTGGTTGAACTGATTCTTGACATGAAACGGTCAAACTGTTCTTGGGGTGCGCTGCGCATTTCTCAAGAATTACTTTTGCTTGGCATCCATGTACACAAGAAGAGCGTCAACCAAGAATAATTGCGAAAATCGTACAATGTGTGTTGCTACTACAATTGAATGCCGAACTAGCACTAGATATTAGATGGTTGCATAGTGCGGCCATCATTGGCCGACTAAATTCCCAAATGTCCTGTGACGCATCTGGGATTGGATACACGAAACCTTGAGGCTTCACCCATGCGTCAGGAACGACAACTACAATTTGGCCAAAAAATCCAAGCAATCATGAACGTCAAAAACTTCGACAGCCTTTAGAGTGAACTTTGCACTGAGCTCACTAGCTTTAAACTGATCTTTTATTGATTTTTCGAGCGCTCTTTTTTCATGCGCCGTTAGTTTGGACAGTTTAATCTCCCTAATAACAATACTTGACGCTGTGCTATTAAAAACGCAGTCCCACTCGAATTGTGACTCCCAGTATCTTTGAGCACCAGGAGTAGAATCTCTAATGACTCGCTCCATCACGCGACTTGCATGAAGGTGAAGTGCGCTTTGTTTATCCTGCGATGAATACATTTTCCACCGCACCCGAAATGGCGAATAGGTACTGTACCAGAATTCAAGCACCGGATCGCTTAATCGATATAATGTTCTCTTAGAGTCTCGTACTGAAACACCGAACGGAGTTTCTTTGATTATTATACCCAAATCAACCAAGAATTTTATTGGTCTAGAGAAGTTTGTTGCTGGTTGTTGAAGTCGGCCGGCTATTTCTGAAATGCGGTGACTTCCTCTACCAATGCATTCAAGAATAGAGCGAGCAACATTTCCAATAGTTCCTTCGTCCTTTAGAATTCTATCCGCTTCGTCTTCTAGCAGTGATCCTGCATCAAAATATAACTGGTCTGCGGCGGCAACGGGATCAAGGATGCCAAACTGATCTAAAGCTTTCCAATATCGAGGAAGACCTCCTACAAGACTAAATAAATAAAAAGAATCAATTTTTTGTGGATTCAAACTCATGTACTCACAAAAATGTCGATAACTCATCGGCTTTAGATTAATTGTAAAAATAGATCGATCGTATAAGGGTTCTGAGCTATCTGTAACAAGCCTATGCATCATGCTTTGAGACGACCCTGAAATTATAAACAAACAATTTTTAGGGATTTGATGATCAATAAATTTTTGGAGCATCGATGGCAAACTTGGGCAGGCTTGAACAAGATACTGAAACTCATCTAAACAAATCATCCAAGGCGCATCAGATTTTCTCAAAATTGAAAAAAACTCACCCCAAGTTTTTGGGGCAACAACTAAATCAAGCGAGTCCTTTAGATCTTCAAAGATTTGTTCCAATTGAAGTTGAAGGCTTCCTTCAACGGCTTGGCTGTAGGCCGTGTTTTTACAGTTAGATTCTTCGAACCACTTAGCAATTAATCGAGTTTTGCCCACTCGGCGTCGTCCATAAATTACAATTAAACCGCCCGAGCCCTTCTGATTGGCTTTAAGTTTTTTTAACTCCTCAATTCGATTTACAAATATCTTCAATGGGGGTCCTGGA
Organism: Bdellovibrio sp. ZAP7; assembly: GCA_945900755.1. GTDB lineage: Bacteria > Bdellovibrionota_B > Oligoflexia > Oligoflexales > RGVZ01 > CAMDKS01. The sequence continues at coordinate 313 of CAMDKS010000058.1, read as the reverse complement.
GGTTTATGAGCGTGGCATATTATGCAATACAAGCATTATGCATGTAGAGCATAATGTTGTCAATTCAATAGCTGTGGCTGGCGAATTAATAATTAGTGCGAGTTCGGCGTTCATTCGAAAAAAAATAGGCTATTTCCTAAGCATTGTTAGCTTCTGTCCGGCAGTTCCATCTCTTTTTTCATCACCTCGCGACATCCTTCTCATTGGTCTCGTAAATCTTATCAACTCATTGCCGCTGCTGACTGCATGGACGACCACTCCCTCGTCAATTTCCTCATATTGAAGCCCAAAATCGCACGCTGGCCGCACCGAG
>CAMDKS010000057.1 GCA_945900755.1 Bdellovibrio sp. ZAP7 | reverse complement strand
GACGGGTGATCCGCAGCACCGAATTGAACGCGGAAGAACGGAAGAGCGGAAATTTGGAAAAGGAGTTCATAAACTAAAATAGACTGATGTACGATTAACAGGAAAATCATAACCTCTCAAAATCATGGCAATTTAGATGCGGTAGCCCTGCCGGTCAAAGGACCTCTGTGCCAAAGCCAGAAAAACATCCATTGAACTTGCTAAGCTAAAAATGTACACAGTTAGGATATGGGACAGGCCAAGCGCAAAAAATTCGACCGGATTAATATAGAAATTATAAACACTTGTAATCTCAAGTGTTCTTTTTGCCCGACACCCGAGCGCCCGACGGCAAAAATGACAGCCGAGCAGTTTTCCAGCCTTGCTGAGACGATAGCCCCGATGTCCAACGAGGTCGTCTTGCACCTTTTAGGGGAGCCCTTGTCCCATCCGGACCTCGGGGGAATCTTGGCCGCCGCCCATAAAAATCAATGGCCAGTTAATATCGTGACCAATGGTTTATTGCTGACTGGAGAACGAGTCGATCTCATTTTGAATTCAAATGTTCGGCAGTTGAGTATTTCGTTGCAAAGTTTTTCCAATAATTTCCCGACTCAAGATCCGACAAATTATATTCAGCGAGTAAAAGTCTTTGTCGACCGTGCCCTTGCTGAGCGACCAGACATGTATATTAATTTACGTTTTTGGGATCTTGACGGAACTAAGGAAGACGAAACTAACCATAACCATGTCATGCGTGTAGTCCTTTCAAACGTTTTTGGTTTTTCATGGGATGACATCAACATTGACGTGCGCCGTCGAAAAAATCACCGCCTAATTGGCCGCCTGTATCTTCACTTTGACTCAAGATTTGTTTGGCCTAGTCTAGAGAACGAGGTCCAGCAGACCTCGGGTTTTTGTCACGGCTTAACGGGCCATTTCGGAATTCATGCTGACGGCACAGTGGTTCCCTGTTGTTTAGATCATAAAGCCGACATTCCGTTAGGCAATGTCTTCACGCAATCATTGGACGATATCCTACAATCACCGCGAGCGATTGCCATGCGAAATGGATTTGAAAGTGGAAAATTGGTCGAGGATCTCTGTAGGCGTTGCGGTTTCATTTCTCGGTTTAAAACTTCCCATTTAGGGCCATATAAAATCAGTGGCACCGTCTCCCAAAAAGGAAATTCTGATGCCCCGCGTCCTAGCTCACCATGATTTTATCGATACGCCGTGGAAAAATGGCCGTGGTGTCACCACTGAAATTTTCAGAATGGATGCCAAGGGACAAATGGTTTTTCGCATATCGTCAGCAGTGGTGACCGAATCCGGCGATTTCAGTGATTTTACAGGCTATGACCGCAGTCTTGTGAATATTGGTGCTGGTGACATGTATTTGACGCACGGTGTAGCAAGCTCGGATGGGCCAGGAGACGTCCTCGCACCCATGGCTGTAACTCACTTTGACGGTGGCGTAAAAACTTATTGTCGAGTGAGTGAGGGCACGCGAGATCTCAATATTTTTTGTGCTAAAAATCAATACTTTGCGTCAACGATCGTTCGGAAGTTAATAGCTCCGGAATTCTTTCCAGTGCCAGTCTTGTCTAATACGCTTATTTTTGTTGTCGAAGGTTCACTTGTCGTTCAGAATAGTGAACGACTCCAGTTTTTTGTTCAACAGGGTGATGCTCTGCTTGAAGAGTCCAAGGAGTCTCGATTGCAAGATCGCTGGATGCTGGCGAGTGCTTCAAACCAAACATGCGTACTTGTGACGATTGTTTTTAGGGCCACAGATCCCTAATTGGATCTTTTATTTCCAGTCTTTTACGCCATACTTAGCTAAGATTGTTTTGAGTTTGCCGCTCTTGCGCATACTCACAATTCCGTCATCTAGGATCTTGACGTATTCTGGTGTTTTTGGATTAGCAGGGCTAAAGGCCACATAGATTTTATCAGCCTTAGTACAACCTGCCATCTTCACTTGGTCCTCTAATTTTAGATCTTTCAACGTGTAGCCCATGACCGAGGAGTCCTCTATGACGGCTTCGATGCGGCTGGCTGCGACCTTTTTAGCGTTTGTGGCCACTGCATTGTCTCCAGCCACTGCATCAATCTTTGTCTTGTTGGCGGGGATATTGAGCCACGCATCTATGGCATCGTTGTAAGTATATGCGGTGATGATGCCAATTTTTTTAAACTGTGCAAGATCGTCTGGTTTTGAAAATTTTGCAGAGCTTGCTTTTGGAACAAAGACACAATTATCGGAGGCACCAATGCCTATTTTACCGAAGACGAGGTCATTGTCCTTAGCATCTTTTTCGTTGGCACCAATGGCTGAGATTTCTTTGCCACTTTTAACATTAGCGAGGGCTCGGTTCCACGGTTCAATTTGATAATCAACCGTATGGCCGGCTGCTTTGAACGCCTCTTGCATGATTTCAATGCCGTAACCTGGATTTGCGCCAACGTCGCAGTTGTAAGGGCACCAAGCATCTCCGCGCACAGTGATTACGTCAGCATATATAGCTGGACTAGCCAACAATCCAATCATTCCGGCGGTAAGAACTGTAGGTAGCTTCATGAAAACCTCTGTTCAAATTAAAATGAATCGTTTAATGGCATAAACAAACTAGATATAAAAATTAGGACACGTTAATTGTCCCATAGGTAAATCTATCTAGTCAAGGGCCCATGGCTAAATATATCTAGTCAAGTATTCAGAGCTAGTGTTATTTTGTGTGAGTGCGAAAAGCGATCCCAGGTGGACTCGAACCACCGACCCCGAAATTAGAAATTTCGTGCTCTATCCAGCTGAGCTATGAGATCCTATGCAATATTTCTCAATTCCTGAGTGGCATGGAGGCTATCACTACCCATTCATAAAATAAATACATTCTCGTAAAAAAAATGGTTGGGTTCTCTAAATCTCGTTAGTCAAAGGATGGACCGACTAAGGCTTTGAACTAAAATCGCTGACTTGAGTCAGGAGGGACGTGAGGAGTAGGCGGTCTGCATCAGGTGCAAGACAGAGAAGACGTCGGTATCGGCGGGCAAGTGCCATCTCGACTCGTTGGGCGCTGGCTCCGAGGACTGGTTCTTGGACGATTGGCGGCATAAAGCGAGAAACTTTGGCAGCCATCGTACTTGTGAGGGCCGTAATCTCTGAGGGGTCGCTGTCGGGGAGTCCCCTTTGGGCAAAAATTAGGCCGATCAATTGACGAAGGGCGGAGTAATGGCAATCTGTGCGATTAAGGGCAGAGGCACCGACAATGGGACGCGTCGTAGAGTTCCGTTGTTTTGCTGCATATATGGCTACGGCGACGTGTTCAAGTTGTAACGCTGAATTGAGCGCATCGATATATGGAGTGTTATTGTATGTGGATGAGCCTGCGGTTTGGGAACGGCCAAACGTGCCACTAACCGCAATGGAGCTAAAGCTTCCTGGGTAAGTGGCTTGACTGTAGGCACGCGATATTCGCATGAGGACACATCCTTGATTATAAAGTAGGCAGTACCCTAATCTAAGTCATCTTGCAAAGGATATCAAGTTTTAAGTAAATTTAGTAGGGAAACGTAGAAACTGCCCCCAAAAAGTCAAAATCTGTAGGCTAATCCTACCCCTAAGACCGGTAGGATTTGATTGGTGTATTTTGAAAGTTCTGACTGGGCTTTGGCCTTCAGATCCACCTCACTTTTCGTCCTCAGCTCCCCAAGGGCTCCGGAGAGGTCTTCAGGGTTCCCATCTGGTGCGATCAATTCCGCTAAAATTTTAGTGTTTTCCTTGGTACTTAAGGGGGCAAATAGGCCTGCCTCAGCCAATAGAATCCAAGAAGGCGTGATCTGTAAGAGCCAGCCTGTTGCCGCACGTGCGGTGTAGCTCAGGAGCTTGACATCGGCTTTTATCGAGAGTTGGCTCCGAGTTTGGATTGCGGCAGCATCGTTGCCACATGGGGGTTCTTTTGCAGCTTCGACGACGCTGCAAATTCTTAACGGCGATGCTGCGTGGCCCAATATCCGAATAGAGCGCACGCCTAGACCAGCAGATGAATACCAGGCTCCACCAAAAGGGTGCCAAACAGCCCCCATGTATACATGGGGGCCCCAATCAATTTTAAATTTAATATCAAAGGCAGGGTAAGCCGCTGCGAGGCCTTTTTTGGGGTCTGCCTTGATCAAATCACTGGGCATTGAAATGTCTACTTCGATCGGCATGGGAGCACTAACACCGAGCGTCAACGCAAAAAATGGCGAAACGCTGTATCGATAGTCTAACCGTGCGAGTTCTGGAAGGGATCCAAAAGCTCCCAAAATATGGCGTTGAGCTTTTACCGAGGCTGAAGAAAATTCAGCTTCTCCCTCAGGGGCAGCGTGTTTTTTTTGAGCATTTTTACTGTGGAGCTTTTCTACTGTGGCCCCGCCACCTGAGGTCCAGCTGGGGGGCAATGGTTTCAAGGTTTCGGCCAGTCGTTCTGTGGCTGACGATTCGGATGCGACTCCGACGACACAGCATAATCCCAGAAAAAATATAGAGCCGATCATATTCATATGTGGTCTCAAAACGGCAGTGATTCGTCAAAGTTACTAATTTCACTATGACTATGAATGATTTCTTCTTTAACATCAAGAATGTTTGAGGCAAAAATAGCAATCAAAATATTGCAAGTACAAAAATTTCAATATTGAAGAAGACCCATGTATACTTGAGGTATAGGGTAGGTAAATATCATGGAGGATTCATGAGCACTGATGATCCAACAGGCGAGCGGACATTTCTTCACGACATGAGCAATGTTATTGCGATCGTGCAGGGAACGGTTCAAATGCTGATTCGTAAGATTCAAAAAAATCCCGCTGAAGCAAAGATTGAAGATATTGTTGCGAAGTTAGAGGCAACCACAAAATCAGTCACACGCATGATTGATCTTTTAAATGCGCGGCGTGACGTTATGCGTGCCAATGAGCCAAAATAAAACGGGATAACGTTTTGGATGATGTTTTTTAGAGCGACGTTTTTATTGTTGCTGTCGACAGTGACCCCAAAGCGTTTAGGCTCCAGCGATGAAAATTCGTTCATTTGGGCCTATCCAGCGATTTTGTGTCGTATTTCGCAAGCGGCGATATGGTCATCACCTTCTATAAGTGTCTGAATTGACTCAAAGTCATGGAGCCAGTAGCGATTGAGGCCTTCGATTTGAGTCGACAAAAAACAAGGATTTTCTTCTTCTAGTTGCGTGACTTGGCTTACGATGGTTAAATCTAGGGTGATTTCGGTTGCCTTCCAAACAGGCTGAATAGTCACCAAACAACGAACTAATGCGGATTTCATTCCTATGTCTATGACTATTTCTGATCAACAAAAAGATCGCCTTAAAGATCGTCTGGCGAGACTTGTGCCTCAGACGTCAGCGCCTTCATTGGCAAAGGTTTGCGGACTTTCTTCAAATTGTCCAACCTGTAAAGGGAACAAAGGCGTGCTGTTAGAGGCGGGACCGTCGACGGTCAAGGCCTCACTTTGTTCTTGCGTGAAGAATTGTGGATTATGTTCTGCCAGCTGCCTTAAGCCAGTTGAAAATAGTGTGACACCGTGTGCCAATCCGAGTCCTCGCAAAATTATTGGACTAATCAATGAAGCCCATATTCCCTCGCGATACTTAGATGCGGATCTTGAAAAATTTGATGCCTTTAGCCCGACCGATCGTTCTCAAAATATGGCCCTTCAAAATTGGATTCGTGGGATTGAGCCAGGAAAAAGCTCAGGTTTGCTTCTGAGCGGACCTGTAGGAATGGGTAAAAGTTGGTTTCTCGCTGCGGTCGCAAAGAAATTGGCGTTCAAAGGAATTAGTGTGCGGTATACGGATTTTTTTCAGCTGGTGCATGAACTTCGTGAAGCGTATGCAAATGATCTTTCCGACAAAGCGAGTCTTCGTCCCCTTCAGAATGTGGATGTACTTATCATTGACGAGCTTGGAAAAGGTCGTAATTCAGAGTGGGAACTTAGTGTGGCGGATAGTTTGATTAGTGAACGTTACAATGGAAATAAATGCATCATCGCTGCAACCAATTACCCGTTGACTGGATCTAGCGATGATCATGCCAAAAGAGAAATAGACTACCTCCGCGCTGATAAGGTGAGCACCAATCAAATGAATACAACAACATTCGAGCCACTCAGTCAAAGGATTGGAGCACGAATGTTTTCTCGTTTGTCAGAAAATTGTATTTGTATGCCTGTCGTGGGTGTTGATCGCCGTCGCAGGTAGGGGGCCATGCTTAACCAACCTGTACAAACCTGTCGTGTCGCTTTTCTTAAAAAATGGTCTCCGGAATCTCATTTTTTTGGATTAATTGCGTCCGAGCAAGGATTGACGCTCAATCAAACATTGTTTGCTTGCTGCGGCGGGGACGGTGTGATGGTTGATCCTCAGAACCCTCGCAATGCCTCTCTCTGCGGTTTAAAACGGCGTTGGAATTTACTTTTTAATATCATCGAAGCGTGGACTAACATGCGAGTTCAACGCAATGAAACGGGCCGTGAGGAGCATTTTAAGCCACTGTGGTCCCAGTCTCCCGAGGCGTCAAGCCGCAGGGTTAAGGCCATTGATGGATTGTTTAACCGGCACCTAGACTGTTTTTTACGTTCTAGCAAAGGTGTCGTTGTGAAGGCTGCAGAGATGACGTCTCTGACGTCGTCCGAGGATAGGTTGCCGTGGCTTGCGGCAGCGACGATGGCGTGGCATTTTGAAACACTGGTACTTGTCGCTCGGATCGGAGTGTCCCCATTGCCATTTTTGCATTGGGCTGAAATGCTGGAGAAACATCCTAATGTGCGGTCGATTATCATGGTCGAATCTGTTTCCGAACTGTGGTCTCCCAATCGCCTTGAAGCCTTGGAGGCGATCATCTCTTTTGCGTCAGAACGCCGAATTCCCATTTGGCTTTTCGAGGATGCTATTTCGGCCTCAAGATCTGGGACGAACCAAACAAGCTCGACTAAGGAATCCAAGGAAAGCGGGGCTCAACCGCGTTCATTTAAAGCCTCGATGAACAAGAGAATGACGAATATCAAGTCAAAGCCTGCGATCGACTGGCTGTCAGAGCAAGGACGAAGCCGCTTAAGTGAAATATGCAACGTCCAACAATTTTTGCCGCAAGAAACTGGAATCCCTCATTTAGTTTAAATAATTTGTGTGTTGCTGTAATAGCACTTGTACCTTTGCGCCTGCATTGCGAGAGTTTCCTCAAGTATTGACCAATCTGTCCGATAGATGAGCATGTGTTGTGCTTTCTAATCACGGGAGGTCATTCCTATGCGATATTTATTCCTAAATTATTTTCTATTGGCATCGACCATTATTTTGCTCCCGACGAAGAGTTTCGGCGTTGATCCGCGGCCGATTGAAAGGAAAATAGAAAATTCAGATATCATGGCTCGCGTTCAATTGATTGGTGTGATCGCTGGTGGTGCAACGAAAACGTCAGGTATTGCCGTGATCAAAGATTCAGTGACGGGTCGGACTTATGCGATTAAAACAGGGGACAGCCTTCCTGGTGTGCCGCACATAAAGCTGACCAGTGTTCGGCGAGGAGAGGCCGTTTTTAACGGTGCAAATAAGGAGTATTTAGTTCGTCTCACCAACTCGGCTGTTGTAGAAGAGACGAATGATAGCGCGGATATTTCTGGCGACACAAACCAAGATATGGGCCCTGGACTCTTAAATCGTTGGTATGAAGGAAGAGTGGCACCCGAGAAGGAATCGACGAATCAAGCGACGAATCAATCGTATCTGACGCCTATCCCTATCCCTGAAGATCCAAGTAAGCGAGCACCAGGCCCCATGGTCACAGGCATAAATGAGAGTCCAAAAAATCAAACAGTTAGTTCTGGGATGTCACCCCAAGATTCAAGGCCTACTAACTACCTCAACGATCCGTCGACAAATAATCCCGCTAATCGTGAAATCTACCATTCACAGACTGTTGGCGACCGGTCCCCTCAAAATGAGGTGGATCAGACTTTTGATTCGGATGCAGATCAGCCTTCTGATGACGAAGGCGAATAATAATGGGTGCGCTATCCTGAAAAAATAGCGGATGTTGGTTATTCGTGGGGACTGTCGTACCAGCCGTCTTCTTTGCGGCGATCATGAATCAAGGCCCAGGCAGCTCCACAAAAAAGCTTTCCGATTGCGGTTAAATCAGGATCGTCCATGTTGGCCTCTGCGCGTACAATAATATTTACCTGATCACAATTGGAGGCCACTTCTTTTAAACGCGGGAGGTCGGATTTGGCTTGAGATAACGTATCGTAAAAAACGGCCGCATAGCGACGATCCTGTAACTTTGTCGCAGAGGCCGTATCGGCGCTAGGGCGAGCCACAGTTTTGCGAGGGATAAGAGCACTTTGAAACTGTAGGTTTTTATTTAGAGATCGTTCTCCTTGTCCCTGTGGCTGCTGGGAATTGTCACCGGACGCTTGTTGTCCGTTGGAGTGACGTTTTGGTTGTTGGCCACCTCTGGTGCCAGCACCTCTGGTGCCAGCACCTCTGGTGCTACCATCCTGGCCGCCGCTATTTTGACTTCTATTTTTTCCGCCTCGTCCACGTCGTGACATGGTTTCTCCTTTTTAGCAGGTCGCAGGATCTGCGTTCATTCGGTTTTGAATTATGCCAAGGACTTCAGTGATTTTAACCCGTTGTTGAGTCGCAGTGTCTCGGTCCCGAATCGTGACGGTCCCATCTTCCAGAGATTGCATGTCAACTGTGAGGCAATACGGCGTGCCAATTTCGTCATGGCGAGCATAGCGTTTGCCAATGGACTGCTGCTCGTCGTAACTAACATTAAGTCCTGCTTGACGTAGAATACGGATGATCTCTCGACCTTTTTCAGGCAGTCCATCTTTTTTCACAAGGGGCAAAACGGCGGCTTTGTACGGCGCAAGCTTAGGGTGAAGTTTTAACACCACGCGCGATTTGTCTTTGCCTTCATGATCGACACCGTGTTCTTCGTGGTACGCATCAAGGAGGAAGCACAAAACGCTGCGAGTCAGGCCGGCAGCGGGCTCTATGACGTAAGGAATGTAGCGCCAGCCGTTTTTACCGGTTTCTGGGTCGGCTTTATTTTGATCAAAATAACTTAACTTTACACCGGTGGCTTCCGCGTGTTTTGTAAGGTCGTAATTTGTTCGAGACGATATTCCTTCTAGCTCACCCCAACCCCAAGGGTACATGTATTCAACGTCGAAACACCCGTCACTGTAATGGGCAAGTTCGTCCTCATCGTGAGGTCTAAGGCGAAATCCGGCACCACTATTGGCGTAACGTTTATACCATGCCATGCGTTCTCCGCACCAATACTTCATCCAGTCGCCTTGAGTTCCAGGTTCGCAAAAGAATTCCATTTCCATTTGCTCAAACTCGCAGGATCTAAAAATATAATGCTCAACGACAATTTCATTTCTAAAACTTTTTCCGACCTGAGCAATGCCAAACGGAACTTTCATGGACATCGACTGCTGAACATTTAGAAATTGGACAAACATGCCTTGTGCCGTTTCAGGACGTAAGTATACGGCTGTTTTTGCCGCTACTTCATCGACGGCTGCACGCTTTTGTTCGGCAGTCATGCTTGGTTCGATCACCGCCAGCATATCGGTGGTCGGATCGACGGGGCCGAGGCTCGTTCGAAACATGAGATTAAATTGACGTTCTGAACTCAAATTTGGACAAGAGCATACCGGACAGACGTAACCGCATTCGGCAACGGAACCCTTCAATTTCTCGCCAGAGGTTTTGCCACCTTTGTGAAACGTCATGGCAGTGCCGACTGGGTGTGTAGGGGCCTTGTCAGCCCTAAAACGCTCTCGGCAATTTAAGCAGTCAACGAGTGGGTCCGAAAAACCAGATAAATGGCCTGACGTTTGCCAAACTTTGGGGTGCATCATAATACTAGAATCGAGACCTACGATATCCTCACGCTCATAAACCATAGAACGCCACCACTCGTTAGAGATATTGCGCTTTAGTTCAACGCCGAGCGGGCCATAGTCGTAGCAGCTACGGAGGCCACCATATATTTCTGAGCTTTGAAAAATAAAACCGCGACGCTTACAAAGCGATACGATTTTTGACATGAGGTCTAACGAGGGTTCCTGTGACATAGGTCAAACTTCCTGTTCCTGAGATCAAAACCATTGAGCTAGTGGTTATACCTCGATTCTGAGAGTCTGACAAACAAAAGGTAAAAGTCACAGGTGGTTGCCCTCAGGGTGTGAGACTAAATCAGGCACATGTGTGGAAATTTATTCAAAAATAGACTCTAATTTTTGAAATACTGAAAATTTTTAGCCATATCGTCTCCTCAACTAACCAGCGATATCGTCCCGTTTGGGTATCGGCCTGTGCCACCCAAACTTTAGGCAGCAGGGTTTAGCCACCGTCTGGTTGGCTTTACAATTTTTTCGATTTCTAGCTTAATGTGGCC
>CAMDKS010000056.1 GCA_945900755.1 Bdellovibrio sp. ZAP7 | reverse complement strand
ACAAAAGCAATTTCTAAGCTTTGCCCGCCGTTTAGGCGCGGATCGCACCAGGTTTCGTAACGACTATGCAATGCCTCATCATTCACTCCTGCAGTCCCACCGGTGCACTCAGTAACGTCGTCTGAGGTCATCTCCAAATGCACGCCGCCGAGAATACTTCCAGCCTCGCGATGAACGTCAAAGCTAAATTGGATCTCCTCGACAATCGATTCAAAACGCCGAGTTTTTCGTCCATCACTCGTGCGCACGGTGTTACCGTGCATCGGATCAACACTCCAGGTGACGAATAAACCAGCCGTACGAACTGATTCAATTAATTTTGGCAATTTAGATTTTACCTGGCTGCATCCAAGCCTTGTAATAATGGTCACTTTGCCCGTTTCGTTGTGCGGATTAATGCGATGAATCACTTCAAGAAGATCGTCGACATTTGTTTCTGCGCTAACTTTAATTCCTATTGGGTTGCCCACTCCACGGCAATACTCAACATGAGCCCCTCCTATTTTTCTGGTTCGGTCGCCGATCCAAAGCATGTGAGTACTTAAATTATAGTAACGACCAGTATCAGAAACAAATCGAGTCAAGGGCTGTTCGTAGGGTAACAATAAAGCCTCGTGGGAGACGAAAAAATCTTTAAAACCAAGACCCCTCAACGTCATTTCCGAACTACGACCAGAAACGCTTGTGATGAATGCTAAGGCGTCCCTTAGGCCTTGGGCAATCTGCTCGTAGCGCTTCCACATGGCCCCTTTCTTAAGAGTTCCAAGATCCCAGGCGTCGATATTTTGTAGCTCGCCAAACCCGCTGCCCATAAGCATCCGAATAAAATTCAACGTCGCACTTGAGGTATGGTAAGCCTGCAACAGTCGGAGTGGGTCTGACCTGCGACCATTGGCCGAGGCTTCAAACGAATTAACCGATTCACCCCGAAAAATCGGCAATAGTTCGCCTTTGGCCGTGAATTCATGGGGCTCACTTCGAGGCTTGGCGTATTGCCCGGCCATACGCCCTATGGGTATAATTGGTTTGCGACCGGCGTAGCCCATTACCAAAGCCATTTGCATAAGAATTCGCATTTTGCCGCGAATAAGGCTCTCGCGACAATCTTGGAACCGCTCAGCACAGTCGCCGCCTTGAAGAATGAAGCAGCGGCCCAGCCCAGCATCCGAGATCTGTTGTTTTAATGATTCGATTTCCGAACTACCGACTAGGCCAGGCATGCGCCCTAACTGCTCAGTAATCGCGGCTATACCAGCAGAAGACTCCCACTCCGGCTGCTGATCGGCAGGGTAGTTTTGCCAGCTGCGGGGGTGCCACAGGCCAGAATGGCGGTTATATTCTTTAAGTTCAGTCCACTGCACCGATTAACTCTTTTCATTAGGGGACAAGGTAAAGCCCAATGCCAACTTAAATAGCCAAAGATTATATAGATTCTATATAGATTCTTTTAAAAAAGGTCGAGATCATTGTGCAATCCTGGAAAAAAACTCCGCCCAGTGTTGCTAGGAGAATCCCCCTAGATTTAATCTCAGTCCTCCCATACTCTTTATATCGAAAATGTTCGAAATCATGCGCCAGCAGTCAAGGGCCCCAAAATGGACAACAATGCTATTATTTCAATGATTTCCCTCTCCAGCTTTTTGCTGGCATCGTCCTTGGTTGTCCTTGGCTTTAAGAACTCCCCGCGCCAGGTCATTGGGTTACGGGTTGGGTACTTTTTATTTGTAGTCGGAACGTTGTCTACGACCGTGGAGGCCCTACAATCAGGGTCCACAGCGACCCTCCTTGCCGCGGCTGTTGCGTGGGCAACGATTATCAGCTGGTTTGTCTGGAAGTTAGAGTTAATCGGTGCCTTTACGGCGCCGGTTATTGCGCTTACGTTATTGTCGCATATTTTTTTCCTGCCCCACGCTAGAGTCCCGAGTAGCAGCATTGATACTAGAAGCCTGCAAATTCACATAGTCGCTGCGGTAATCGGCCAAACCTTCGCCATATTAGCCTGCGGTTTGAGCCTTTTGTTTCTGTGGCTCGATAAAAAACTCAAAAACAGGGAGTTGAATGAATTACCGGTCAGATACCCCGCTTTCACAACCTTGACTAAAGCTCTCAACAGATCGCTTTGGATTGGCTTCGCCTTTATCACTTTGAGTCTTTTGACTGGAGCCATTTTTTCCCTGAATGGCCAACTAGACAACATTCAAAATATGTATCCTAAAATTGTATGGGCAATCCTTGTTTGGACTTGGTACCTCTGTATTTTGGTGCTTAAAGAAATTCGCGGCTACCAACCCCAAAAAACAGCTCGCATGAGTCTTATTGGCTTTGCTTTGATGTCCCTTAGTTGGTTTGGGCTACTTTTTGTTGGACCATGGGGAGCTCAATGACCAACAGTTCTCCTAAAAAACCGAGACTAGACCACTCGTCAGAGTTTTTTTGCGTTGGGCACAATCACCGCACGGCCGATATTGAAACTAGGGAGGCTTATTATCTAACACCAGAGCAGGTGGAACTGGCCCTTGTCGCAACCTCTAAAAAATTTGGTCTATCAGAATTAGCGATGCTATCCACTTGCAATCGATGTGAAGTCTTTGGTTTTAGCTCAGCGGCAACATTTTTATCCGTTGAATTTCTGCACGAAATCTACGAATTTATTCACGAAACCGTAAATTCTAAATCAAAAATTGGTCCCGATTTATTTAGGAAAACACCCTATACTTCAACCGGCTGGGATGCCATTCGTCACACATTCCATGTGGCTGCGAGCCTCGATTCTTTGGTGCTTGGCGAGACCCAAATTACTGGACAATTCAAGGACGCGATCACAATCGCGCGAAATGCAGGAACACTCGGCGCCATGCTTGGACGCCTGACCCAAGAGGCTCTTGGGACCGCAAAAAAAATTCGCACGGAAACAGCCATTGGCAGGCACCGTGTCAGTATTTCTCATGCCGCCATTGATCTGGCACGCCGCGCTTCCTCTGATCTTTCTACTTTAAGTTTTCTAATTTTGGGTGCTGGCGAGATGTCGCGAGTGGCAGCCGAGTATGCCGCAAGCTATAAGCCACGTCGCCTCGTAATTGCAAATAGAACTAAAGAAAAAGCCACAACTTTGGTGGAACAACTTAATTTTGGTGAGGCACACGGTCATGATCAATTGAGTTCCCTCATTGCCCACGCAGACGTGGTTATTAGTGCCACTAGCGCAAGCGAATTTGTTGTCATGAAGTCCGACATTGTTACCGCCTTTAAAACTAGAAAAAATTCTCGTTTAGGCCCCTTATTTCTCATCGATATTGCATTGCCGCGAGACATAGATCCAAAATGCTCCGAGGTTGAAGGCGTTTATTTATTTGATATTGACGACTTAAAATCCGTGGTCGAAGCTCACATGGATAAACGCCGGGAAGCGGTTGTTGAGGCCGAGCATATTGTCACAGAACGAATGGACAATTTCTCTCAGTGGCTAGGCCTTCAAAAAATGGCTCCACTGATCTCGTCTTCATCAAAATATTTTACCGACACCATACTAAAAGAGGCGCAAAAAACGTTCGCCAGAGAAAATTTTTCAAGACTCGACGACGACCAACGCAAAGCTATTGACGCCATGGTTGCGGCTATGGCCTCAAGATTTACATCAGACATTGCCAAAACATTGCGAAATGCTACTGGTGATGAAACACAAGCACTAATATCAGCTCTAAAAGCATTATTTGAGAAAGATCCATCACCATGAATTCCGTCTCGAAATCGCCTCAAGCCTTTATTTTGGCGTCCCGCGGCAGCCCTCTTGCCTTGTGGCAGGCAAATTTTGTGGCGGAGCAATTGCGCGCCTTGGGTCACACGATTGAAATAAAAACCTTTAAAACGACTGGCGACATCGTTCAAGATCGTTTTTTACATGAGATTGGCGGCAAAGGCCTGTTCATCAAAGAACTAGAAGAAGCGATGGTTTCTGGGCACGCTCACTTGGCGGTCCACAGTCTAAAAGATCTTCCTGCCCGCATCCCTTCCCAGTTTAGTTTAGCCGCCGTATTAAAAAGGCATCAATCATCCGACGTGATTGTATTCAGTGATGCTTACGGTGCAAGGTGCGGCCTTGCACCAAATAGTATTGTGACGGAAAGCATGCTAAAATCACTTGGCCCAATAACCATTGCAACATCTAGTTTGCGAAGGCAATCCCTGCTAGCGGGAAGCTGCCCTGACATCAAAACTGTGCCCGTACGTGGAAACGTCAATACGCGGCTTAAGAAGCTGAATGCTGAAGGATGGCATGCACTCATTCTTGCGGAAGCCTCCATAGAGCGCCTTGAGCTCTATGACTTGCCGGCTTACCGCCTAGACCCCAACTGGTTTATTCCCTGCGCAGGACAGGGTGCCTTGGCGATTGAAACACTCGCAAATTCGCCTGCTGAAGAAGCTGTGCACACCTTGGAATGTTCTAAAACTAGGCAAGCCGTCAATATTGAGCGCGCCGTTCTCGCTAGACTGGGCGGAGATTGCACCATGCCTTTCGGTTGCCTTGTCACGAACGACCTTCGTCACAATGATCAACTTATTGCCAGAGCGGTTGTATTAGACAACGAGGGAGCCTCCGCAAAATGTGTCAAGGAAATACGCATGACCACGCCAAATATAGAGACCGCATTTGAGGCGTTAATAATTGACGAACTACGAAAAAATCGAGCCAACGATATATTAGGAAAATTAGGCATTGCCGTGCGTATTTAATGGGTGATATATCATGGGTCGTTTTATAAATGTAAGCGGAGCAAACCTTGAATGCCTGTAGTAATATGGACTAGATCAGCCGATGATTGGCCGCACGATAAAGCTATATTGAAGTCTAAGCATCTTGAGCCATTACATCTCCCGTGTATTTCTATGGCCGGCATGGCTGTGAAATTTCCTAAGCGTAAACCTCATATGTTTATTGTCACCAGCGCCAGCGCTGTCGAGTATACCGCTCGTCACAAAGCTTTGTTTAATTTAATGCGTTCGAGCGAAGGTGTTTTTACGGTGGGCGAGGCCACCAAAAATGCCTTAAAAGCTCATAGAATTGAATCTGAAGTGCCGCCAGGAGTCACCAATGCAGCGCAGCTATCCAACTGGCTATCCAAAAACATTCGACCAGGCACTGATATTGCTTGGCCGTGTTCCCGAGAGCCAAGCTTTGATTTCACGTCTGCGCTGGCCCGTTATGATATACAGATTGACCCTCTTCCCGTTTATGCCACTGAAAAAATTCTTCATTTACCTCATGGAAAATTGCCAGAGGAAGACGATATAAATCGGTTCATTGGATCGTTGGAAGGCGTTGTTTGCTTTGCCAGCCCATCGGCGATTGATGGCTTTACCCGCACGTTAACCCCATCCGAAAATCGCTTACACACGTCCCTTATTGCTTGCTGTATCGGCTCAACCACCTCGGCATTTGCGGAGGGTCATTTTGATAAGATCGTCGTCGCTCCGACCCACTCCATCGAGTCACTTGCAGAAACGGCCGAAAAACAATTTCAAATAGCACAGGCGAATCGCTAAAGACTCAGGTTGACACCCCGCCTACACGCTCTAGACCACGCTATAGACGTAAGATTTATTCAAGATAATGGACGGATGAAGACTTTGGATGACTGGGCAACTATTGCCGATCTTTTCCAGGGACTGCCTCTGCTCATTCGTTAAGCCCACGGGCATCTTCAAAACGACGTCCAATTGTGAAATCCTACGAGGCAGGTCAGCACTCATGTGTTTTTCTACCGTCACCGCCATACCTGCAAGATCAAGACGCTCTTTTTTCCCATAGATGGCCATGACGCTCATCATACAAGAAGCAACCGCTGTAGCCACAAGGTCGGTCGGAGAAAAGCTTTTGCCTTGACCACCATTATCAAGCGGCGGATCTGTAACTATTGAGGCTTGAGATAAGTCATGGGTCATGGCCATAGCCAACCCACCCATAAATTTTCCAGATATATTCACGCCCATATTCCTACCCCCCCCAATAATTCCGCCTTATACAAACCTCGGCGTTGCCTGTGGCCGGAAAATGCTCTTTTAAAATAGCAAATACGACACCCCACATTGAACATCCGATCCACATCCGATGGCAATAGCTAACATTTAACCCATTTAATTTAACCTTAAAAAATATTTCCTCACAATCCACCAAACCCTCTGATATCAAGTACTTTATGGAGTATCTGGCGCGTTTTAGAGCTCCAAAAATGCACCTAACCAACTAATACCCCTAAAGTCTTGGGAGGATTAGCCGAAGAAATACAAATGAATAACCGAAAGGAGAACCTACGGAAATGACCAGCCGCAACAATGCCATAAAAGAGACCTACCGCGCTCCCTATGACTACTCCGTATTTTCCTCGATCGATGGCCGTCATCCTTGGCAAAAAGAAGTTCCAGGATCACACGTTCTCTACCGCGTGCGCCAACGCAAAGGCGGAAAAGTAGCGTGGTTCAATTTTGATTTGGCCATTGAAATGGGACTGCTGCCCCGCCACCATCCTCGACTCATGAACCAACAGCTACAATCTCACCTGCTCGAGGCCTTTGCGATTCAAATCATAAATGAATATGACCTTATCAACGAAGTAAAAATACCCTCGTCTGAAATTAAACCACATCACTACATGGCCACACGCTACCTTCAGTTGCAACATCCAGGCAAAACTGGATTGACAAGTGGTGACGGGCGCAGCTTATGGAACGGCACCTGGAAATCCAAGGGCAAAACGTGGGACATTACTAGTTGTGGCACTGGAGCCACGTGCCTAAGTCCAGCCACGCATATATTTAAAAAATTCTTTAAAACTGGAGACCCGTCCATTAGTTATGGCTGCGGCTACAGCGACCTTGATGATGGGGTTACGGGCGCAATTTTTTCAGAAATTATGCATAAAAACGACATCCCAACCGAACGAATTTTATGCGTGATAGAATTCCCTGGAAATTTAAGCATCAATGTTCGCGCCGGAACAAATTTGCTCCGCCCAAGTCATTTTTTCAATCACTTAAAACAAGGCAACCTACCTCGCCTCAAAGCCTCGGTCGATTTCTTTATAAACAGAGAATTATCCAACGGTGATTGGACTCCACTAAGCGCGAGTGAAAATCGCTACAAGCGTTTGCTCTCACAGATCAGCAAAACATTCGCTGAAATGGCCGCCAGATTTGAAAACGATTACATATTCTGCTGGCTCGCGTGGGATGGTGACAACATTCTAGCAAATGGCGGAATCATTGACTATGGCTCCATCCGTCAATTCGGACTATTTCATCACGAATACAAATTTGATGACGTTGAACGCTGGTCTACAAGTTTGGTTGAACAAAGACTTCAATCACGCTACCTAGTGCAAACATTTGCGCAAATTGAACATTTCATTAACACTGGAAAAAAATTGGAAATAAGTCGTTTCCAAAATCACCCAGAATTGCAAAACTTTGATAAAACATTTATTCAAACTAAACGCAGATTCCTGCTCGAAAAAACAGGATTTTCTCGCCTTGACTCAGAATTGCTACTGAACAAATGCCCAAAACTAGTTTCGAACTATGAAAAATCCTTCAAATGGTGGGAGCGAAAAACAAAACAAAAAAAGCACTACCGTGTGGCGGACGGAATAACCAAAGATGCCCTCTATGCTATGAGAGACATCCTGCGGGAATTGCCAAAGCATCTCAATCAAACTTGGGAACCGCTTAAAATTAAAGATTTTATGGGAAGTATCGCCTCCACTTATTGCCGACCAACCGACTCTAAACCGACAAAAATACGTCGTTTGTGGGCCCATAAATTTCAAACGTCTTATATGGAACTTGTTTCGGCGTGCGCTAAGCATACCGAGACCAAGCAGGAAATCGTCATCGCCAAAATTACAGCAAGATCCTTAACCAGAAATAGACCAGACCGAATCACCGGAGATGCTATTTGCAATGTGGGCGACAAAATCTTACGCAGTCGTAAACACATGGAGCGCCAAGACATGTTTACGGTGATCTCAGCCTTTATCAATGAACAAATTATGCTTCCAAACGATAAA
This sequence comes from Bdellovibrio sp. ZAP7, assembly GCA_945900755.1. Classification (GTDB taxonomy): domain Bacteria; phylum Bdellovibrionota_B; class Oligoflexia; order Oligoflexales; family RGVZ01; genus CAMDKS01. Next base: position 3,718 of record CAMDKS010000056.1, on the reverse strand, counting down.
ACTGGGGGAGTGGAAAATTTACTTCTTCCGATAAGCAAATTGACAACCAAAACAGAGTCAATCCTCAAGGCTCTCGGCAAAGTGGTTCGCGACATGAGACACGGACTATAGACCTCTATGAAATTAGTACTGTACAGCGGATACGACAAAGACAACACCGCTCTCGACCGAGAAGTGATTCGTCTTATCGGAAAGAAAAATCCACGCATCGTATTTATCCCCTCTACGAGTCACGCCCATGACTTTGAGTTTGATTATGTTCGCGAGACTTTTGGTGAGTACGGAGTCAAAAAAATGGCTCTTTTCAATATCGATCACCCCTACTCGCTTCCAGATGCAGAACTTATTTTCAATAGTGCTGACATGATTTATTTAAGTGGTGGAAACACCTTCTATTTTATGAAATCCATTTACCGCAATCATCTTGATCGACTGCTCCTTAAGTTTGTATTGCGTGGTGGTGTGCTTGTCGGTCTGTCTGCTGGCGCCATCGTTATGACTCCAAGCATTGCCACGGCAAGTTACCCAAAATTTGATCGCGATGAAAACACTGTGGGACTTCGCAATTTTGAAGCCCTTGGCCTCGTCGATTTTGAGTTCTTCCCTCACTTTTCACCAGATCCTGAATATTCTGTAGAACTGCTGAAGCAAAGTAAATTGATTAAACACCCTCTCTACGGGGTCGGTGATGGCGGTGGGATCGTCGTCGAAAATGGTCGCTTGAGCTTTTTTGGTAATGTCTGGGCCCACATAAACGGTTACGGATTCAAGGTCAATTCAGCCGAATCTTTGGTCCTGAGTAAAATTAAAAAAAAGGCGAAGACCTCTGTTAAAAAAACGGTCAAGGCCAGTAGCCAACAAAAAACAAAGCCTGGGCCTATTTCAAAGCCCAAGCAAAGTAAACATCTTAAAAAATGGTCCCGTTAGTGAACTCTAAGGAGCCTACCACTAGCGAGGATAGCAGCCAGAACCAACCAAGTACGTACAATTTGGTGAGAAATAGCAAGATGTAGCGCTTAACTTCTTACAAATAGATGGTGTGCAGGTATTAAGATACCACTGACATCCCTCCGTCCTATCACAAGTGACGGCGTTACCGGCTAAGGTTGAACATATATTGCTTTGAGATGTGCCAAAAACACATCCTGACGCGCTCCAGATGCATCCCTGACTTGCTGGACAGGTCGCTGGAACATTATAGTTTTTGCAAATGTCATTATTTCCCGTTGATGCGGGGCCACAAGACATGCCATTCCATGAACAAGCGATCTGCGTCTGGCACTGACCTTGATTTGAGTTCAAGGCGCAGTTTACAATCGTAGCGGTAGTGGAGGTACACAACTGGGTGCTATTGTTCCATTGACAGCCTTGGTTGACTAAAGCATTGCAGCCTTGCTGATTGCCATTACCCGCGGAACAGTCATTGCTGGTTGCTGCCGTACACTTCTGGTTAACGACACTACATCCTGGGGATGGACAAAACTGAACGTCTGTATATAGACTGCACTGTGGGGGCTGTGATAGATTCACACACGACGCTCCTGTCCAGGAGCATTTTGGCGCTCTACATGAAGCTATTTGTTGAACGTCACACTGAGTGTCTGGTGTGCCTCCGCCAGACACTTTTGTCACACACTTATTGTCAGTCCATTTGCAGTCTTCTGGTGGACACTTGTCGACTTTAACAAAGTCACTGCATGTCGTCACATTTCCAGAATTGACTGCTGGTTCGGGGGCGGATTGTTTGGATTTATCGTTCTTACATGCAAAAAAAATACCACCAATTAAAGCGATCTTAAATAGGACACTTAAAATTCCAAGATTGGTTACCCTCTTCATGCTGCTCTCCTAAGAATTACAGATTAAAAAAAACAATAGGCCAACAACCAACGCTCTCACGCGCATCAAATCCTCTATTATTATAACAGTCCGTTGCCCGTAATCCTATTTTTCAGGGCAATTTACTTGTGAATTTTATAATTTTTGGCTGTACCACAGCTTTATTAAGCTACCAACTTAAAGCTGGCTTGACCACTGTGGATAAATGCACTAAATGAACTCACAGGTCGCTACGTTCCGACGGGGGTAGCATCGCTGACCGGCTTGCGCCGAAATACGCACATAGAACATCTGGAGAATCCCATGAGCCATAATGTTGAATTACTAGCCCCAGCTGGCAACCTCGAAAAACTAAAAACGGTTCTTCGTTACGGTGCCGACGCCGTCTTCCTTGGAGGTAAGGCCTTTAATCTACGAGCAGGATCCGCAAACTTCTCGATGGATTCCCTACGCGAGGGCGTTGCATACGCGCATAGTCTTGGAAAAAAGGTTTACGTCACCTTAAATATTATTGCCCATAATCGCGACGTAAAGGCACTACCAAATTTTATTAAGTTTCTGGACGAAGTCAACGTTGATGCCGTGATTGTGGCAGACATCGGCATCATGGCGATGGTGCGCGAATTCTCATCCCTTCCCATTCACGTTTCCACACAAGCCTCTACGGCAAATTGGATGACAGCAAAGGCCTTTCATGACATGGGGGCGAAGCGAGTGGTCCTTGCTCGGGAACTTGGCCTAGACGAAATTAAGGCGATCAAAGATAAGGTACCAGATCTTGAGCTGGAAGTGTTTGTTCACGGTGCTATGTGCATGACTTATTCTGGACGATGCACCATGTCGAGTTATATGACTCAGCGCGATTCAAATCACGGCATGTGTGCTAACAGTTGTCGCTGGAAGTACGCACTCGTAGAAGAAAAAAGACCCGGCGTCTACTATCCTGTCGTTGAGGATGAAACCGGGAGCTACCTGTACAATTCAAAAGATCTATGTACGATCGACTTTCTTGACAAAGTCATCGAGGCCGGCGTGTCGGGCCTGAAAATTGAAGGCCGCAACCGTGGACTTCTATATGGCGCCACGACGACAAATGTCTATCGTGCAGCCCTAGACAGTTACAAGGCAGGTCATTTTGCAGTCCAAGACGACTGGATGAATGAACTTGAGACCTACAGGCACCGAGGTTATACAACCGGATTCTTTCACGGAAAACTGGACCGCCATGCCCAACGCCTAGACGGAAAAAGCGATGAAAACTACGTATTGGCAGGGGTCGTCAAAGACGTCATCGGGCCTGGCCACTACTTAGTAGCCGCACGCAACAAAGTCATTGAAGGCCAAGAAATTGAAGCCGTCCGACCGGGAATTGCAGCAAAAACTAGAATCCAAGCCTTGAATTTTGCCAATCCGAGCAATAACGTCGGAATGCCTGACACGAAGCCTGGAAATGATATTTTTATGACTCTAGATACACCACTTGAAATTGGCGATCTTCTGCGTATTCGCAGTAATGATCATGATCTTGATGACAATTGAGTCTGGACGAGCGGCCTTGGGATCACCAGTCTAGGACGTAAGCAAAGATCAGCGGTGCGACGATGGATGCGTCCGATTCGACAATAAATTTTGGGGTGGTGATTGACACTTTGCCCCACGATATTTTTTCGTTAGGAACCGCCCCCGAATAGCTACCATAACTGGTGGTCGAGTCACTGATTTGACAAAAATAGCTCCACTTTGGCACTACTTTCTCCATGTCTTGTTCAATCATTGGCACAACGCATATTGGAAAGTCACCAGCAATGCCGCCACCGATTTGAAAAAAACCGATCCCCGTCGTTCCACAATTTTTAATGTAATAGTCACACAGAAAAAT
>CAMDKS010000055.1 GCA_945900755.1 Bdellovibrio sp. ZAP7 | reverse complement strand
TCAGCACTAAGGTAACCCAGAAGTTACTGAAAGATAATCTTATTGGCAGCGTCGACCATCTTCTGAGTCTTCGCTGCCTTACTTATTTTATTTAGCAACGCTATAATTTCATTCTTCTTGGGATGAGCATTATTCACTGCCACCAACAGATCCTTTTGCGCAATCCACCCACCGCTGTCAAATATAGGCTCTCCGGGTACGACGTACTGAAATTTAAGAATGTAATTTAAAACATTTCGATCAATGATCATGGCGTCAATGCGGCTGGCTCCAAGTTTTTTGACTCCGATCAAATCGTCAGGACCATTGTCGCCGATAATAATACCCTTGGCGACCATGTCGTTAAATTCTTTTGTGTTTCCATAGTCCTGGACAGTTCCGACGACCTTGCCTTTTAGGTCACTAAGACTCTTTATACTAAAAGGAGCTTTTCTATTTTGCGCAATGATCAGTGGCGATTTAAACAGGGTTCCTGAAACTGAAAAGCCTTTGCCTACGTCCTCTGGCCAAGCAGGATAGAATCCAATCATACTAGGTGACGAGGCTTGCGCGATCGCCCGCGTCCACGGATAATATTCCACTACCAATTCAATATCATGCTCTTTTAACGTGTCGCGAAGGGCCTTAATAGCGCTGCCGCCATATAGAAGTTTTTCACCGCTAAACGGTGGCCACTCTAAACTTGCAATCTTCCAAGTTTCTGCAGCCTCAACCGGAAAATTTCCAAAGCAGGCGAAGGCAACGATTATTAATTTATTTGCTAGCTTCATGTTACTCCAGAAACTGAACGCCAAGGCGAATTAAATCTGCATCGATTTCGCGGCGCCAAATAATCTCACTCAATAGCGGCTCCATCTGGCCAAGCTTCACTCGGACTTTTGAACCTGGCTTACATTTGTCTGAAAATCTGACTACGAGCTGACACCCTGACATTGCGGATTCGTCGATAATTAGACAACACTCATCTGGCGCCCAAACCTCTGAAAGTCCATTATACATCAAAAGGGCGACGTCCAATTTATCTGGTGCATAGCGAAGTTTACGGCGATTAGTCAAAGTAGACACTGGCAGCTCCTTGTTCAAATCAAAAATGACGAATGATTCAATGTTAGACATTTCAGTATAACACATTAAATTGAAAAATTAAAATTCATCGCATCTTTGTCAACATGGCTTGGGCAATTTTAGCATGACCCATTGCCGATAAATGAAAACAGTCCCCTGCCACGTCTTGCCCGTCAAATTTGATAGACTCCGTCTCATCAATATAAACCGCACTAATATTCCTACCCGGAAACTTAAGTCCACGCCATTCGTTGAACTGCTCGACCGCTTTGCGCTGCTCCTCACGAAAGGAGCGAATTCGATTGGCTAACAAGGATTGATGGGCGGAATCCTCGCGGCCAAGACCAAAAAAAGTCGGGCACAACAACACTGGATTTGGCGGCATCACTGCACTGAACAATGCAAACTCTGGTTCAACATCAGGAACTGGCGCCACGGGCTCATTTTTCAACGGTGGTTTAGCCCCAAACATTCTGGTGCGAGCCTCCTGACAGGTTACCTCTTCACCGTGCAGGCGAATTTTGTGCGCCAAAATAGAGGGCTCGTGAAGAAATGAGGTCACGGGCAAAAAACCAGGAATAAAAATTCTTGTCCCATTAGCATCAGCATTTCCGTTGAGCGCTAAATACTTCATGCCCTTAAGAATTTCCTGGCCGTAGGCCTGTCCTTCAATAATATCGTCTATTCTTTGAGTGCAAAGATCGTTGCCAGTGTAAAATATTACGATTCTAGACGGTAGCTCTTTATTTTTCAACTCCACAACCCTTGCGGCATGCAGCCAAGCATGCTGCGATGTCGATCCGTTCTCTCCGGCCAAATAAATCTCATTTGCGGGAAGGCCCAGCTTTCGTCCGAGTAAATAGCTGTAAGACAGTAAATGCGTATCCAGTGTACGAGCTGACAGGGTCTGTATTACATTGTGCCAAATCCACCCTGACCCACCATCATTTTCTCGACTTGATGGGCCAACACGCTGTGGTGCTGCGAGTCCAGAGGTCGCCTCACGAAATTCTGGGGGGATCATCGATTCGGTCACAGCCATACTGGATGTCCCATTAAAGATGTTCCACAGTATTTTGGAATCAAATTCAAGGCTTGGGTGAGTCCCTGCCCCGGTCGACAGGCTGTCACCAAGAACGGCCATTCCGTCAAACCCGTATGTACTCTGGGGTACGAACAAAGATGCTAGTAGCATTGTTGGGCGCAAAAGCTTCATTAATGGCTTAGACATAGTCCTTGAATATTTTTTTGTTACGGCTACTCGCAATTGATTTAATCCTTTTTTAAGTAACGACTCAGCATCGTTGGAAGTTGTTTTGCAAGGGCTAACACATCCCCCCATTTCGGATCTGAGGCCCGAAACAATACTGGCCCGGCGACACGCGCAAACGACACCTCTGCGTCAATTCCACGCGCCAATCCTTCGATCGTCATAAGGCTTTTTGCCATGAGCAAGAGGCCGGCGGGCATCGTCAAGCCCATGCGTTCCGCCCCTTCAAGCGCTGCGGTAATCAGAACATGAATCGATGGCATGTCCCCGCCAGAAGCCTTTGCGTCAGTCACAATCTGCGTTAGCTTGCGAAGTTCAAGACGAATCTTACCACGAGGAATCGGCTTTCCTCTCGCCTCTTCGCCGAGCTCCGCTAAGACGTCAATTAATTTTTCTAGATCCATGGCCATAACCGCTTTTAAAATTCCTGCGATTAAACGGCGATCCGTCTCTAACAACTCTCCGGCTAGCCCCCAATCATATAAGCCAATTGAGCCATCCTCAAGCAACATCAAATTCCCGGCATGAGGATCTGCGTGAAAAAGACCCCATTCAAAAATTTGGACCAGAAGTTCACTTAGCAATTTTTTGGCAATATTTTTACGCACATTGGGTTCTATTGCGACTTTACCGGAAACTAAGTCACTAAGCTTTATCCCATCTAAGCGCTCCATGACAATAACTCGCCGGCTAGCGAGGCGCGGATGCAAAACGGGCACTCTCAGAGTCTTCTGTCCCTTAGTCCGAATAAAATCATGCACTCGATTCATCGTCATACGTTCATGATCCAAATTCATTTCCCAGCGCAGGGATTCGCATAAACTTCGAACATCTCTCAAAAATCGACGGGACAATTTAGTCATCGCAAAGGGCTCAGCCACAAACACAGCCGAATCAATGGCCGCAATGGACTCTGTTAAGCGCGACATCGACCCAGGTTTCAGAATTTTGATCACCCACCGGTTACCCTGCAAATCAACGGCACCATGCACCTGCGACATGCTTGCCACTCCGAGTGGGCGCGTCTCAACTTTCAATTCATCATGCCAGGTGGGGACTTCGACATCCAGTAACGCCGATACTTCGACCCAATCAAGAGGCGGCCAGTCACCATAAACGCGGTCCAGCTTGAGAGAATCAATCACGGGCATGGCGCCCTTACCAAGACGAGAAAGCCATACTTGCATGGCTTTGCCATAAAGTGGTCCCCACGCATCGATCAGGCCAAGCAGGGCATTGCCAACAATCATGAACACTTTACCATCACCCCAAGGAATCAAGGATGAATCAGCAACCGCTGCTCGAACGAACCGCAATGGAATTCCAATGGATGCATGCGTGAGCCATCCTGCACCAAGCCTCCAAAGCTCACGTGGGATTGCGGTTGGTGAGAATCCACCGAAACCATTTTTTTCGTAAGAGCTATTTTTGGGTTCCGCATCCATGTTTTGATCTCTATTTGTCATTATTTGTGATGGCCTACTTTTTAAAACGTGAAATTTCTGAACGATTCGTCTATAATTTATATAAAATGCGGTCATCTAACAAGTAAACTGGTCCATTAGGAATTTTTATTCAAATATTAATGTTCGACAAATACTTTACCATTTTTTAGTAAATGTTGCTCGCCCCCACCCAAAGGTACAATAGAAATGCTAACAAAAGAAGATATCGTTAAAAATTGGCTACCCCGTTATACCGGCACCCCTATTGAGGAATTTGGCGAATATATTCTCCTCACAAACTTCGCCAACTACGTTACAATTTTTGCAAAGAAATTCCAGTGCCAGGTCCGAGGGATTGACCGAGCCATGCAAACCTGTACAAACGAAAATGGTTTGTCGATTATTAATTTCGGAATGGGCTCAGCCAATGCGGCTACCGTGATGGATTTGTTGACCGCCATTAAGCCAAAGGGAGTTCTATTTCTTGGAAAATGCGGTGGTCTAAAGCACTCAACTGAAATTGGACATTTTATCCTGCCAATGGCTGCCATTCGTGGCGAGGGCACAAGCAACGATTACCTGCCGCCAGAAGTTCCTGCCATGCCCTCCTTTAAACTTCACAAATTTGTCTCCGAAAAGCTAAAAGAAAAGGGCCTAGAATACAGGACAGGCGTTGTGTACACCACAAATCGACGGGTTTGGGAGCACGACACCCAATTTAAAGAACGCCTACAAGTTTTAAAGGCCATTGCCATCGACATGGAAACCGCCACCATTTTCTCGGTAGGTCTCGCCAATGAAATACCTCGCGGTGCTCTGCTGCTCGTGTCCGACGTACCGATGACGCCCGAAGGCGTCAAAACAGAAGCCAGCGACAAAAAAGTCACCACTGAATTTGTTGATTTGCACATCGAAATCGGCATTCAAGCGATGACTGAAATTGGAGTCAAAGGCGAACGGATCAAGCACTTTAAGTTTTAGCACCACAAACAAAACCCTTCTGGGATAAATGTACATATGACGTTTTTAAGAACTCTTATTTTCATCGCAACTGGCCTTGCAGCCCAGGCTTTTTCACAAACGCCGGCCCCGAGTCAATACGAACTTGAATCGATAAAAATCCTTGGCACGACTAGGATTTCCGAATCTCAAGTACGCGAGCAGCTGCGTATCAAAGAGCATTTGATCATGTCCGATGAGTGGATGGTGGATGCAAGAGCAAAAATACTCGGGCTTGGACTTTTTCAGGACGTCATGTTTTCCCTAAAAAAGGGCTCAAAACCAGGCTTGGCACAGCTTGTAATCAGGGCTGAAGATGACGAAACCGTCATGTCAGACTGGGCGATGGGGGGAGAATTTGGCTTGACGATGACTGAACCGACTCCAGAGTTTGGATCAGATTCAGCCTTTCGAGGTTACAAGTTTGGATTGGTCGCGCGAAACGTCGCCTCGGCATCGCATCGTGCCGCGGTGGCTGCTGACATAGATTCCAGAGGTAATTTAGTTTATGGGAATGTAGCCTACGGCCTTCCTCGCTTCGTTTCTGAATCCATTCAGTTTGACAGCGCCGTCACAGTTGTGGAGCCGAAAGAACGGTATTATGAGACGGAAGGTTTCGGCCTCAAAATCCAAAGTTTGTGGACCCGACAACGACGCGGATTTGAGTTGCTCTATGGTGCCGCATGGTATTCAAATACACACACGCGCTATCGCCTCGAAGATTGGCCTGCGGCTGTCGTAGGGCCGAAATTGGGTGTGGTTCGCGAGACCAGATTTTTAGGTTTTTTTCCTAAAACAGGCTACCGTGCTGCCGTGAGCTTGATGCCTTCATTGGTGCGTCGCGCCGAGCCGGTCCTTGAGACTGAGTTGGTTGGAACCTTTCTGCCAATCGGGACTACTGCCTTTACCGTAAAAGCAAAGGCTATAAACATAGGAAGAAATGCGGTCTCAACCCGTGCGGAGGCGAAACTTGAGATCCCGCTTACCATGGAAAATCGCGGATTGCGGTCTCTTTTTTATATTGGGATCAGAAATGGCCAGGATCATTATAAAGATCTAAAAATATCAGGAACCGAAGCGGTTGCAGGCTTTCGCTATCACTCGACTGGCTTCATCGGTGATTTGAATTTTATTGCTGTTGGCGAACATCCGTGGAAAAAACTTCCGCTCGGCGGTTCACCATGACCCTACATTTTGTTTGGCCAGCAAAGATTATGGGGATCACGACTCTTTTTGCAACACTCCTGTCGGCATCAGTAATTTATGCTGAAGAAACCGCAAGCACGGTCGCCAAATGGGAGGAGTCGAACCAACGCAAGACCCTCACCATAAATGTCAGTGATTTGTTGACTCCCTCCCAAAGAGAGATTGTCAATTCAGGCTTTAGTACATTTACTTTGATGACGGTTACAGACAACCACTCTGACGGCTCGAATTCAGCCAATAAAACTACAGATACGAGCCCCGCCGAAAAAGAAGATCCCATAGTCTTTCGCCTTGCCTGCAGTGTCAAGTTTGACACGTGGGAAGAGCGCTACCAAATTATCCGCATTGACCCAGCCCCCGTCCTCAATCTAACCGCATCCGATTATAAAGCTTGGTCAGCAGAATGTTTAAGTATGAGCCTCTCCAATCAAGACACCCTTAATAAATTGGCCCACGGTGGCACCTTGTCCGCTTCACTCCAAATTCGTCAATCGTCGCCTGACGAAGGGGCAAAAATAAAAAGTTGGCTCGTTCGCCAGCAATCAGGTTTTATGCAGGGGCTATATGCGCACATGCTTGGAGATTTCCAATTCAGAGGCCAAATTAAAATAGGCGTTCAAGTTCCCCCTCGCCCATCGACGACCCGCGAAACACAAAAGACGATCTTACCATCGAAAAAGGCTCTTTAATGTCGATGCGAGCACTACTAAAAAGAAAAAAAACGGCCCTGCACCCACTGCCTCGTATCCAGTGGCATCAATGGAGCGTGATCCGGCTCGCAGCGGTGGCCATCATTACGGTCATTTGTGGGTATCTTACTGCGGCTGTTTTAGCGGTAAAAAGCATCGATCAACTACTCCATATTGTTCATGATGCTTCCGTAGAGCAAAGTCTAAAGCAGGGACTTGAGGGAATCAAAGATGCCTACAAAACTCGGCAGGAACTCTTGCTGGACCGTTTAGCGCACCGTATTCCGCACCCTTCAGAGCTAAGCTCAAGCCATTTAAATGACGTTCTCCTCGAACTCGATACGATTTCGATCATGCGGCAATCAACTTGGAATATTTCAAAGTCTGCTCAGTTGGAAAAAGTTCAACCCACACGTTGGCTTAACAGACAAGATCTGGCCATTGGACCCTACATCGTCGCGTTTCCGGGAACGGGTCAGGCCGAGGAGTATCGAAAATCCGAGGCGGTTCTTCAGCGTTACAAGGTGATTGGACTAGAACTAAGAGACAACATTCGCCCTGCCCTTATTAAGGCACTTTCAATTACCCTTGCCATTATGTGTTCCTTGTTGATGTTGGCGTTTGCTTACATGGCAATAAGAGGAAAGTCGAGAATTCAAAAATTGGTTCAAGGATTTATTGACTATGCTGAAAAAGACAATAAATTCCGATTTTCCGTCCATTCAAAAAATGAATTGGGTTTGCTTAGCACGCAGTTTAATCATATGGCTGATGAATTAAATGAGAATCAGATGCGGACTCTCGGACTAGAAAAACTAGCGTCTTGGCAAACAATCGCAAGAAAAATGGCTCATGAAATTAAGAACCCGCTCACTCCTATTCAAATTATGATTGGCCAGCTTAAGCGACACTATGAGGGATCTGACAAGGAATTCACATTACTACTAGATAAAGCGCACAACGTGATATTGGAGGAAGTCGCTTGCCTCCGTCGTATGGTAGACGATTTTTCACAGTTTGCCCAGCTGCCCTCGCCGCGATTCGCTCAATGTAATGCCATCCACTGTGCAAAACAGGCCATCTCGCTTGCTGAGGGAAGTTATGCCCCGCACCCCATCCTCTACGAAGGACCAACCGAGAAAATCCCCGCAGAACTTGACGAGCAACTTCTGCGACTGGCTCTCCACAATCTCATTAAAAACGCGGCCGAGGCGGATCCAGAGAGTCCTTCACCAATCATTTTGCGAGTTCAGGACAATGCCACATCCATCATTTACGAGGTAGAGGATCACGGCCCAGGCATCCCTGCTGAAATGCGCGAAAGCATTTTTGAGGCCTATGTCACCACAAAACACATCGGCCCTACGCCCGGTATGGGTCTGGGACTCGCCATCTGTCAAAAAATAGTTCTCGAGCACGGCGGAAAAATTAATATCGATAGCGTGCCCGGCCGGACTGTTTTTAAAATATCGATCCCCCGAGCCCGAAAAGGAGGCGCCCTGTGAAATCCCAATCAAAAACTATGAGTGGATTACGGGTACTCATCGTCGACGATCATCGCAATATTCGCTTGAGCCTGAGAATGATTCTCGAAGGGGAAGGCGCCTTGGTCACTGAGTCTGAAAACCTGACCAGTGCTAGAGCCAATCTTAAGTTGGAACATCTATCATCCAATAAGTTACCATTCGATTTGATACTCCTTGATATACGCCTGCCGGATGGCAGTGGTCTTGATTTGCTGAAGCAACTGGCGACCTTCGGAGCGGCCAGTCAAATCATTGTGATTAGTGGCGAAGGCACCATGCAAGAGGCGTTTAATGCCACGCAAATGGGAGCGTTTGACTTCGTAGAAAAACCGTTCACGCCAGAACGAATTCTCGTGAGCGCCCAACGCTGTATTGATTTCAATCAATTAGAGAGACGCAATGCCGCACTCATCAAGCAATCAAAAACCATCGAACTCCTTGGTGAACACCCTAAAGTAATTGAAATGCTCGCCATGATCGCCAAAGTTGCCCCAACCAATGGCCGCGTTTTAATTACCGGCGAGAGTGGAACGGGTAAAGAGTTGATTGCACGAGGGATCCACCGTGCATCCCTACGCGCCAATAAATCCATGATTAAAGTCAACTGTGCCGCAATCCCCAAAAACCTCATGGAAAGTGAGCTCTTTGGCCACGAGAAAGGTTCATTTACCGGAGCCCTAAAAACTCGACTTGGTGTTTTTGAAAGGGGTGATGGCGGCACTTTGTTTTTGGATGAAATTGGGGAGCTCGACCTTGACGTCCAAGCAAAACTTCTTCGGGTGCTTCAAAACGGTGAATTCATGCGTGTTGGTGGTGACAAGACATTGACAACCGATGTTCGCATTATCTGTGCGACGAATCGTGATTTAAAGCAAATGTCCGGTTCCGGAAAATTCAGAGAGGATCTTTTCTACCGATTGAACGTGATTACAATTGTTAGCGTCCCACTTAGGGATCACGCCAGCGATATTTCGCTACTAAGTCGGGAATTCCTAGACGAGTGTAACGAAGAGCATTCCTTAGGGGGCAAAGAGTTTTCCGACCGTGCTCTTTCGCAATTAAACGCCTACTCTTGGCCTGGAAACGTCCGAGAGCTGCGAAATATCATCGAAAGAACCGCCATTTTATCGTCTGATTCGATCATTGATCGAATTGAGGGGCTAGACCCTTCTGAGCTAGCCGGCTCCAACAACACGTTTTCTATGGAGACCGAGAATACGACGATCGACGGAAATCGATTAAAATTTGATTTGGGAGTGGGAAGTTGGGAAAATTTTCACGATCACGTCGGTCGAGAGTTTATAAAATTTATTCTTAAACAAACCAACGGCAACGTGAGCGAAGCGGCAAGAATTCTCGATCTAGAGCGTGCTTACCTACACCGCTTAATGAAAAAATTGGGCATCCATCGCGATATTAATATTCAGTAATATTAAGGCTTGTATTTTCAGAGAACTAGGACAAACCGGGGGGGGGCAAGCCTGTTCAGGATGAAATTAATTCACAGGGTCGACTTATACTTCGTCCGGGGGGGGGTAGTCAACTAATGAGCTCATCCAAGGTAATAATCTGGTCAAAATATCGGCCATTGAGGACCTCATCGGTGGGGGCTTGATTACAAATTAAGACTGTTTGGATGGTCCTAGCCTTTGGTGTGAAAAAGTCCATTTTAGCCAAAAACTCCTTTGCGTGTTTGGCGGATATCGGGCTACGAGTGTATTTTATCTCACAAACAGTTACAACTTTGTCTTTTCGATCAAATACCAAGTCCAATTGGTAGTTTTTATCCTCTTTGGAACTTGCACGATTAAAATAGGGGCCATAGGTATAGCTCACAGCACCAAATCCTAATATTTTTGCGATCAACGGTGCATTGTTTCGACAGAAACGTTCGTATGAATATCCTAGCCACTGATCAAGTGACGAGATGGGAAGCGCGTCAGATGGCTTTTGTTGAAAGTCGCCTCGGTCTATCATTTTAATTTTTGGTTCAACAAATTTGTAAAAAAACTGTAGGTAAGAATCAGCAATTTCATATCTTACGAGTTTAGTCTTTGCCGTCTTATTATAGGGAGTGTATTTGGATATGATTCCAGAAATCTCAAGATCATCTAAAATCCTAGATGTATTGCTTCCAGACTCCAATTTTAAATGTCGCAAAATTTCATCCCGGGAGGAAAATTTTACTTTCGACAGAAATTTAACAATCTCTTGATAATTAGGGTTTTGGCTAAGTGAGCTTATAAATATCTTGCTGCATTCCGATTTAAAAAAGGCTCCTTTGGTAAATGAATTAGCCGCTAGCGACAAATAAATGGACGAGTCCTGAGTAAGATATTTCAGGTATTCGGGAATGCCCCCAACTAACAAATAGGCATCCATGACATCCTGATTTGAATATCGGCGACCAAGAAACTGCTTTGCTTCGTAAATAGTAAACTGTTGAAGTGGCAGTTCATGCTGCGAGCGGTTGTACAACGCTTTCGAGTACACCACGTGATTGACCATAAATGAAGGGCTTGATCCGCACAGTACAAGTAAAAGATTTTTCTCATCCTTAAAACAGTTATCCCAATAATACTTCAGCGACCCTATAAGCTCGTCGTCATAACTTGCGAGCCACTGAAATTCCTCGAAAAACAACACCAATTTCTTATTGACTACATATTCTGATAGAATCGCCAATATCTCGAACCAACCGACTTTTGTTGATATTTTACTGATCAGGATTTTGATGAGATTTGCATTTTTAGAATCAAACTTCTCAATATAGGTTGTCAGTTGTAAAAGGAAGGCATTAATTTGGGCCTTTTTCGGCAGACCTTCAATCCCTTCAAATTTTAAAATCGTCTCATCTCGGAATGCCCGTTCAACAAGGCTTGTCTTACCAATTCTGCGACGTCCGTGGATTATCAAGATTGCGGGACGGGTCTGAGAAATCGTCTCTATCAAAGACAGTTCAGATTTACGTCCAATAAATGGTTGGGTTGGCTTTGGGAGTGATTTCATCCGTGACAGCATCCTATATAATTTGTGCCCAATATTTGTATCATAATACACCTATTTGGGCGAACATTAAAATAATTTTCGCCCATTAACTGATTCTAAAATAGGTAATTGGGCATAAATAGGCATAACCAGCTATAACCGGTGTGGTGCCGCAATAATCAATGTTCATGATTTCATTGAGAGAACTAGGGCAAACAGAGGGCCGCCCCTGTTTAGCCAAAATAAAAAGCAACGCGCTACCGCTTTATTGTGCTGTCCGCTTAATAAAGCGGTAGTACAGCCAATTCAGCACCACCACCGATTCTACCACGGAGATTCAAAAGTATGACTCAATTTAAGCGAAGCCAGGCCAAATATGTAAAAAGGTCGTATAAGACCACTAATTGGTCTGAATACGATCGAGGGTTGGTTAACCGCGGATCTCTGACTCTCTGGGTGTCAGAAGGTGCAATAGCCAATTGGACTGCCAAACCAACCGGGAAACGAGGAGCTCAAAGAAAGTATTCAAATATCGCAATTGAAACGGCTTTGACGCTCAGAATGGTATTTCACCTCCCTTGGCGGCAAACAAAGGGCTTCCTTCAATCAATATCTAAGCTTCTGAAATTGGAAATTAATATCGCCCATCACACTACTTTTTCTAGGCGCGCCAGAACACTCGGGACTGTACCAATT
>CAMDKS010000054.1 GCA_945900755.1 Bdellovibrio sp. ZAP7 | reverse complement strand
GTGCCCCGCATAGACGGCTTGCGCGATGATATTGGGTGCGTCGGCATCACCAATCACCTTGAGGCTACTCAGGCGACCATCTTCCAAGGCTGGTAATAGATTTTTATAGAGTTGGTTATTTGGAATGCGGTCTGTGACCAGCAGCACGTGATCTCTTGCGAGGCGAGTTTGCTGGCCCGTGACATCACAAGTCAAGGTGACGTGATCAGCCTTGATCTGTTCTAAGGTGTGTTTGGTGATGAGCGTTACGCCGAGTGTGCGTAGACTTTTTTCAATCCGCGTTTGTTCCAACGTAAATTGTGTCCAATAGGAAACCGCCGGAGCTGACGTGACGATGGTTACGCTTGCACCCGATTTTGCAAGAAGCTCCGCTAGGACTCCTCCCATGTAATAATGGTCGTCGTCAAAAATCACCACCGCACCACTCAGAGACTGGCCACTCATGATGTCGTCAGGAGTCCACACGCCCGTAAGGTCATGACCGGGCACCGCACGGCTAATGGTTCGCCCCACTCCGTCTCGACGATACGTTGCACCTGTTGCGATGATGACGTTCGGGATTCCGGTTTCAAGGACATCTTGTGCTGTCATCAAACTCGAAGGAAATAATTTCCAATTAGGTTTAAGCTGAAACGGCATGAGACGCCATTCTGCGACGCGGCGCCATTCGGAGAGTCCTGGGAGTGCGGCTTCAAGAAGAACCCTGCCGCCCATTTCACGTCGGCCGTCGACGAGAGTCACGTCATAACCTCGTTGTGCGAGGGCACGACTGCACTCCAGACCACAAGGACCACCACCCACGACTAAAATGGCTTTGTCCGATTTGGCTGGAGCTATGGTCTCAGGATGCCAGTCACGCCTCCACTCTTCACCCATGGTTGGATTTTGAGTGCAACGAATGGGAACGGTTTTCATGTCTCCCGACACACAAATATTACAGCCGATACATTCGCGGATTTCGTCCAGGCGATTTTCTTTTATTTTATTTGGCAAAAAAGGATCCGCAATAGACGGTCTTGCCGCACCAATCAAATCCATAACACCGCGGCGTATCGCCGAAACCATGGAATCTGGTGACGTGTAACGCCCGACTCCGACCACCGGTTTGGTCGTTAATTTTTTGACAAAGCTAATATATTTTTCCTGAAAACCCTCTTTCTCAAAACGAGACGTTGCGGAATCGTTGGTCCACGAACTCACGTTCACGTCCCAAAGGTCTGGGATCTCTGCAAGCATAGCGACAATGTCGTGGCCCTCACCCTGACAGGTAATACCAGCCGACCCGAGCAACTCATCGACAGCAAGGCGAACCACCACGGCACAGCGGTCTCCGACCGCATCCTTGGTTTCTTCAATCAATTCTCGAAACAACCGCACGCGATTTTCTAAACTCCCACCATACTCGTCCGTGCGATCATTATAACGAGGCATCATAAACTGCATGGCCAACGTCAGGCCGTGTCCTGCGTAGCAATATATTAAGTCAAAGTCTGCTTTTTTAGCTCTAAGAGCCGCATTGCGATGCCACCGCCGCACGTTGCGGATGTCGGCTTTGTCCATCCGCCGAGACTGCACGGGCTCGTAGCCAGAGCCTCCGATACTACCCATCGAGCGTGCTCCCATGGGCGGCACTCGTGAATAAAGATTCGTGGCGTTGACGCCGTTGTACACGAGTTCAATGCCAGCAAGGCCACCGTGTTCGTGCACGGAATCAGCCATCAAGGCGAGACCTTTGATGTCGTCGTCGTTCCAAAGGCGCCCCTCCAAATAAGGAGCTAGGTCTGCAGAGTGGTGAATCTCCACCTCCTCCGTACACACAACCCCCCACCCTCCCTGAGCTTTTATACTACGCATTTTTGCGAGCGATTTTGGAAAGCGATGCCCCATGCCATTGCAATGTGGCACCTGATAAAAACGATTGGGCGCAACCACAGGACCAATGCGAACAGATTCAAATAAAATGTCGTAGGGACTAGGAGTCATGAGAGCCATCGATAATTTAGTGGGGATTTATTCATAGAAAGAGTGCTCGGAGGGAGAATCGAACTCCCAAGATCTTGCAATCGGTGGATTTTGAGTCCACTGCGTCTACCAATTCCGCCATCCGAGCATGGAATGCAGAGGGGGGTCACTATAGTGCAAAATCCCCTGGCTGTGCAAGCGGATAAACGATCACGGTGATAAAATTAAATCTGTATCAGTCAAAAGAACGGAACATCATTATTTGACCCTTTTTGAGGGATACATGCTTGGCCGCAGTTATTTTGCCATTTGTTTTGATGGAGAATTCGTGATCGCCCGCAGGAAGTCTTGCTCGGGTGACGTAGAAGGCTTGCGGTAGTGTAGTCCACGAGCGAGTGTCGGCCGTTTCCGTTGCGGCCGCAACGACGTTAGCGGCGAGCCCTGCAAGGCCTCCGAATTTTTGCTCCACTTGGCTTGTCAGTACGGCTTTAGCCACAAGTCGGGTCATCTGTTTAGCCACCATTCGTCCACGTCGATCTTCGAGCGTGTCACTGGCGATGGCGTCTAGGTAGGCGGTGTTTTCTGCCCTAAAAAATTCACCACCGCGAATTTGGACGCCGGTTCCTGCGTCGTAGATCGAGCGTGGCGTCAGCTCTGGGAAGGAAAACCGTATGATCTGATTCCCAATGGGAAGGATAAAATCTTTTGCTTTTTTGGGAGCGATCATTCCAAGTTCATGAATGACCACAATTTCACAGTCGTCGCGAGATGATTGGGCCGCTTGGCTAACAGTGACAGGCCCAATGATTTTTTTGTATTTTGCAGATAACGTCTTAATCCGCTCTTCACGACTTCGAACCGATAAAACGCGGTATAAACCTTGCACGAGGCCCGACGGCACCGAGCCTTTGATGTAGGGTGCGAAGGCTGTCTCGTAGAGCTCAAGCCCCTTGGTATAATCGATGATAGCACTGTCCCACTCGCCGCGAGCCTCGTAGATTAAACCTGTGAGGTAGCGAGCATGACCATCATCACTATATTTATTTTTAGTTTTTTCTTCATACTTCTGATTCAATTCAACTAATTTATTATTTATTTTTCTTGCTTCAATGCGGGCCTCATCTAGCTTTCCAAGTCCTATGTACTGATGAGCCAGCATGGCATGAATGGCGACTTTTTCATAGTCTTCGCCCTCATAGTCTGAGGATCCATCACTCATGACAAAACTGGTGGCCGTCTTGGAAATGCTAACCGTGTAGAGCTCGTCTGCGATGCTATCGGCTTCAAACCACAATTTACGACTTTTCTCCGGCTCACCCTTGCGGTCTAAAATGGTGGCCGCTTCAAGGCGCCACAATAGGCGATCTTGAGAATTTTCCATCACTCCCGAGGCCTTCAAAGACTCGAGGGCACGATCATACTGCCCCGCCGAATAAGCCTGATCCATTTCCTTAATTTTTTCGGAATAGGACGCACACGAGCCGAGGATGCCCAACAGCAAGGCCACCTCAGCTAGTGTGTTTATGAAGCGTAGAATACGTCTGGGCACAGACTAAAAGCCAGCGCCAGAACGTTTAAATTTCTTTTTAATTTCGTGCTTATCTGTCCACACAACTTCTGTGGATTCAATGTCGATAAATTTCATTTGTGTTTGGTAGCTCACTGTTTTTGTGCCTTCTTGTCCGTGGACTTGGCTTGAGATCGCTCCAGCCAACATGAAGTCGGCTCCCTTCATCTTGCCGGTGCTTTTTTTGGTTTCTGCGCCTACAGCGCCGCTATTGTGAAAAGCTAATTCATCCAACACTTGCTGCCGACGTCCTTTTTCGACGAAACGAACTTTGCCACTATTGATCAATTCGGATTCCATAAATTCGGTGAGAGCTTGAGTATCGATATGCTCATCACTGCGATTTTCGATGTCTTGAACGATGACTACGGGAAGCTTACCGCCGTGTGATTTTTTGAACTCTTCGTACCATGGGCGACCAAGAACCGACGTGATCATGAGTTCAGAGGTTTTGCGAGCATCGGTTTCATTCCACTTGTCGTCGATTATTTCGACTTTTTGAGGATCTGAATACTCGCCCTGAAATTTTGGAGCACATGAGCTTGCGGCCACAATAGCCAACGCCGCGATAACGATAGATTTTGAGGAATTCAAAAACATTTTGCAATCTCCTAGTCAAATTAGTTTGTTATCAATACTTTACTTTTTTTCGAAGTAATAATGGGAATTATTTGTGATAGAATAAAACAAGACTGCGTAAAAGTATAGGTAGAAATTGAAGGAGTTCACCATGAACAGCCATTTTAAAATAGCCATCTTTGCCCTTGCTTCGACTGTCGCAGGTATAGGCGCCGCAGGTGAAGCCACAAAAGAAACAGCGGCCGATGTGGCCAAAGCCGCCGCCGCACAACGTGAGCTATCATCGTTTCCGGTTAGAATGCCTTCGACGATTCCAAATCGAAGTATCTATCTGAACGGCGTGGACATTTCTAGTGCACGCAATCAAGACCTTCGTAATGTGCAGGTTAAAGTTGGAGACAATGGGGATATCTACATTTCAGCACCCCAATATCAGGTGACTGAGGAAGAAACCTTTATGCCTCTGTCCTCATACTCCGGCCGATCTGGCACACCTACGCATCGTCCCCCTCAAGAACTAAATGGTCCCAACAGCCCAAAGACTGCAAAAGTTGTCCCAGAAGCCGAAGCAGCCCTTCCAGCAGCTTCAGCAGCTCCGGCTACCCCAGCCGTTCCGGCAGCTCCCGCAAGTCCAACTCCGCCAAAATCTGGCGGCTAAGTCTAAGACTATGTTGCAGCCACGCATTCACGCCATTCAATCACAAATCAAACGGGCCACCCACGACGCCGGGCGTCCGGCGGGATGTGTTCGCCTGCTTGCAGTCTCTAAAACACACTCTGCCGAGGCCGTTACTGAAGCCCATCAGGCCGGGCTTCGAGACTTTGCAGAAAACTACGTGGACGAACTCTGCGTAAAGGCGTCCGCGTTACAGTCCACAAAAGATATCCGCTGGGTTTTTATTGGGCAGTTGCAGTCCAATAAAATTGGAAAGATTGTACGTTTTGCCGACGAAATCCAAAGTATTTCGACCGAAAAGCATGCTCGTCTCATTGACCGCATGGCGATGGAGGTCGCGAAGTCTAGGTATCCCGTGTGGATCGCCGTAAATGCTGCGGCCGAGGAATCGAAGCAAGGTGTTTCATTAGATCTGTTGCCACAATTGGCATTGTATATCACTCAAAACTGCCCCCACTTAGCTCTTCAAGGGATCATGGCCATACCGCCCCAAAGCTACTCTGACCAAGCTTGGCAGGGGACACCCAATCAAGTGGTACCGGCACTCTACAGAGACCTCCGCGCCGCAGCAACTGCCACGGGTGCAGGTCTTTTAAGTTTGGGGATGACCGATGATCTGGCTCTTTCTATAGCAGCAGGCTCCGATTGTGTAAGAATTGGAACCGCGATTTTTGGGGCGCGAGAGAGCCGTCACCAAAATAAAACATGAAAAAAGTATGCCCTTGACCACACTTGCACACGGTCCTATTATTTTACTGAAAATCTAAATGCAGTACAGTTATTGGGTTTTATGCTGGTTGGCCGAGACTCGGTAACACTACAAATTATTAAAGAGGATTTGATATGCCAAGTGCAATGGTAGGAATGATTTCATTTTTCGTCGAACTTTTTCTCAACATGGCTCAAGTCGTGGTCATCTCGTCTATTATTATTTCGTGGCTAGGCGCCGACCAATACAATCCGATCGTACAACTCATTCGCAATATCACCGAGCCAATGTACCGCCCATTTCGCCGCATGACTCAAGGCTTTAGCGGGCCCATAGATCTGGCCCCGATGATCATTCTCTTAATCATTTCAGGAATACAAAGAGGCGTTCTACCATACATTAAAATAATGCTACTAAATCCAACCTAAGTGAACTCCTTCAACGAGAGGACTACTTACTGTGAACCATTTGCGTCAAATTTTGGGACTAATTCTTGTTTTAACGATTTTTGGGGCCTGCATTCAAATTGGCACCAAGTCGGGTCAATTGGAACGTAAGGCTTGGAAATTAGTCACCGTCGCACCACTATCCGCGTTAAATACGAACCTGATTAATGTCATCACATTGGGGCACCGCGGACTCTATGATGATTTTGCCACGATTTGGACCATTCAGTTTTTGGCTGAAAGTAAATTAACCCAGAAAACCAACAGCGACGAAATCTACGCTGCGATTGATTCCGTCACGCGGCATCATCCGAGAATAGAGGCCCTCTATTTGCTGGCTTGTTTTACCCTGGCTGAAGACTTTAAGCGGATTGATCGCTGTGAAAAAATCAGCGCCGACGGTATGATTGCACTACCCAATAGTTTTAGAATTCCAATGATGCAAGGACTCATGGCGACGCTTGACGGTCAAGATCACCTTAAGGCTGCGGCGTACTATCACATGGCTGCCAAGGCTCCAGGCAGCCCGAAATACCTGACCAGTGCGGCCAATAAGCTTACCGAAAAAGGGTATCTTGACGGGCAGGAATTGAACGATAGCGTGAACATGTTTCGTGAAATTCCTGGTGGCTCTAAAATTATCGAGTTAATGCGCGAGCGATTACAAAACAGAGAACCTGCACCAGCACCACCATCCGGAGACTCTCTATGACCATGAATTCAGGTGGGCCTATGGAGGCCTCATTTCTTTCGTTACGAGGTTTAGAAAAGACCTTTCGCCCAGACGCTTTGAAGCCACCCATCCAACTTTTAAAGGGCCTAGACCTTGAATTTTTTGAGGGCAGCTGCACTGGTCTTGTTGGTCATAACGGCGCAGGTAAAACCACAACCATCCGCATGATCTTAGGTTTAATTTTTCCTGATCGTGGCCAAATACTTTTTCGCGGGCAACCGATGACCAGAGAGCACCGCGCCACGATTGGCTACATGGCTGAGACCGCACGTTTCCCCGCGACGTTGACTCCGACCGAAATTCTGAGCACTCAACTGGCGATCTACGACGTGAAGTCGGCCAGCAGCCGTGCAAAATTAATCGAAAGCAAGCTGGAGTCCGTCGGTTTATTTAAGGACCGCCATCGACAGCTCAAGAATTTTAGTAAAGGCATGCAGCAACGTCTCGCCTGGGCTCACGCAACGATTCACGAGCCTGACCTGTTGATTCTAGACGAACCCTTTTCAGGCCTCGATCCGGTTGGGCGCATCACCATGAAAAACTGGATTCTGGCTGAAAAAAAACGGGGTATCACCATTCTGCTATGCACCCACGAGTTGCCTCAGATCATGTCATTATGCGATCACATTCAAATCTTGCGAAATGGCAAGTTAGTGTATTCGTCACTGGACAAAAATCTAAAGGGCGCAAAATTATATGAGTCCCTCCCCCGTTATTTTATCGATGTTAGTGGCGCAACCGTTGCCGAGCTCGACGCGATGAAAGTCGCCCACAAACTGGAGCCTTGGCAGACGCTTCACCAAAACGGATTTTTGGTTCAGCTTGGTTTTAAAGACTATCCTTCTGCGACCATGTGGCTTCAGCCGTGTTTAGCTAAAGGCTTTGTGGTTGTTCGCTTTGGGGACGACAACAGCGCCACCGAAGAGCAGCTTTTGGTCCATTTTAGAGAGGAATTTACGCAATGAACGCTTGGTGGAATTTAACCAAAGAATCGTTTCTAATCCTGCGCCGAGATCGCGTGTTTTTGCCGATCATTTTTATCGGAATTGTGGTGGCTGTGTTCGCAAATATTGCGAGCAATTGGGGCGTAGAAAACTACCAGAAAATTCTCTTTGACATTGGCCTCGCCGGCTTTCGGCTGACAGGTGCGACGGTGGCTATGCTGTGGGGAGTACGCATGATTGCCGACCCTCTCAAAGATCGCAGCATTGAACTGCGCATCGCATCACCCTCTGCGAGGTTTAGTTGGTTGATGTCGAGATTTATTGGCCTGTCTTTTTGTCTCGTACTCATGGGTTTTATCTTTGCCGGAGTTTGGCAGGGGCTGATGATGCTAAATAATTTCGGACAGATGACTAACCTCCAAAATTGGGCGATTGGATTGTTAGTTTTGGAGTGGATTATTTTGGGGGCTCTTGGTCTTCTACTTGGCACGTTGGCAGGATTTTCGACGGCGATTTTTGCGACCGTTGCCCTGTGGATCACAGGACTGGTCGCTCCGTTAGTGGCGGCTACCCTTGGTCCGAATAGCGATCCTGCTCAATTGCAAATGGTGGAGTTTGTCGCCAATGTCTGGAATTTCCAGCGTTTTAACTTGATCGATCAATTAGAGGTGGGCTCAAATCACGTCATCCTCAGTGATCTGCTGCCTAGGCTTGAGTGGGCGGGCTGTGTCTTGGCTGGCTGCTTGACCCTTGCGGCCTTGATATTTCAGAAGAAAGATCTCACTTAAACTGTGTGCTTATTCCACTCCGCCACTTTAATTGTCCTTGCTCATTGCTATAAAAGGCATTAAAAAGGCTGGCTAAGGCTGGAATATTTTATGTACCACTATGAAATGAATGAACAAGTTATAAAACGCGAGAAGGCCGCTGCACGAGAGCTACGTCAAACGCGTTGGTGGCAAACCAAAATTGCGTGCCAAGCAAAATGCAATTACTGCCTAAAATCACTAGCAAAAGAAGAGTGCACCATGGACCACGTTGTGCCTATTGTCAGGGGCGGACGCTCCAGCAAGGGCAACATTGTGATTGCGTGTAAAGATTGTAATAACCGAAAAAAAGACAGCCTAGTCATGGACTGGGTGATGGCCCCTGTGACGGAGCCCTTGGCGGATCAAGCCCTACATGCCGCAGGACTTCATGAGCCAGGAAACCAACGCGAGAAACAGAATTAATTGCAGATAATGGTACCAGCGAATGGAACCACTCGCCGATACCCCTTTGTCACCTCTTTGTTTACGAATGGCGCGGTCATAAGCATCCGGCCCCCCCGCCTCAGCACCAGCACGTGCAGTTTTTTTAGGCTGATCTTTCGGCTTCGCGTAACTAAATTTTGTTACTTTAGATTTATCAGACATGGCTATCGGCGTCCTTTTGGATGTGCTAAAACATTTGTTCTTTGACTGCTAATTGACCGCTAAATTTCCAAAGGGTTTATGAATTATTCGCACTCATTAATTTCAACTGCCATTCAAATTCACAAACCTATTGTTATTGTACCTACCTATAATGAAGCAGACAATGTTGGGCCCCTTGTTAATCGCATATTTTCGTCCACTCCCGAAATTCATGTGCTATTTGTCGATGACAACAGCCAAGACGGCACCCAGGCTCGCATCCTCGAGCTGATCGCCCAGCACCCCACCAAAGTCCATATTTTGCAGAGGGCAGGAAAGCTCGGCCTTGGTACGGCCTACGTTGCTGGGTTTAAGTGGGCCCTAGCCCGCGGCTACGACGCTTTGATAGAAATGGATGCAGACCACTCGCACGATCCTAAAGAGCTTATCGTGTTCCTAGACAAGTTGAAGACCTATGACGCGGTCATTGGAAGCCGTTACTGTGTTGGTGGAGCCACCGAAAACTGGAGTTTTATTCGCAAGTGCATCAGTCTTTTCGGCAGCTTTTACAGCCGTGCCATTCTCGCCATTGATGTTCACGATCTAACGGGAGGCTTCAATGGTTGGCGCTCTGAGACCCTGACCGCCATCAATCTAGACCTTGTGCGTAGTGAGGGTTACTCCTTTCAAATTGAGCTTAAATATCGAGCCCAGTTAGCTGGTAAGTCCATCATAGAAGTGCCCATCCTATTTTCGGAACGCCGCGCTGGGCAATCTAAAATGAGCCTTGCCATCGTCCTTGAGGCGATGATCCGAGTCTGGTCCCTTCGCACGATCAAAGCTGAAGTCTCTGCCACGGTTCAGTCTGGGGCTTAAACGGCGTGTAGTTGGAGCTTCGTATACCAGAGGTTGTAATATTGACATATTGTCTTGGTTTGGCGCAGTGCTGCCGCTCTATGTGCTGTTCGGAGCATTCAACTGCCTATAATTAGATTCTTCTGAAAAAGGCCGAACTCTGCGTTGTTCGTCGCAGCAAAATGCTCATTTACATTAGTAAACTCCGCTTTTGCCGCTCCTCTCGCCTTGATTTCGACCATTTTGAGCAGAATCTGATTAAAAGTATCAAAACCGGTACTTTTTGGTATGAATAAATACCAAACCAGGTATAATTATGTTTTATAAGTAATTTCAGAATGTTAGGGGCTGCTAACACTCCAGGAACTTCACTCGAAGGGCCATTCTCCGTTGTCATGGCAAGAGGGAACATCCGAGGTCGAATTTCTATTAGAGTACGGATCTCAAATAATTCCTATTGAGGTTAAGTCTGGCAATCAATCCAAAGCTAAAAGTTTTAATGCTTACCGCAATAAGTATCGTCCAAAATTAGCGCTCAAGATTTCTGGACGTCACATTGAATCATTAAAGATTCAAGAAGGGGTTTTGAACCTCCCAATCTATGCAACTGGATGGCTGTCGGAAACACTTAAAACACAAGCTTTTTAATCAAGACCTGTGCCATTATAAGTGAAACGAAATGGCAGATCTTATGTCATTAGGATTTAACCGTAACAAGTATCGTGCGCAAGAGGGCCCAAGTCGAAGGTGGGATTGGAACGATCAAATCTTCTCGCTATGGCTTCAACAGAATTTTTTTGGTGGTGAGCCAGAGAAAAATGACCTCAAAGACGTCCTGATTCTGGTCG
The DNA here is from genome assembly GCA_945900755.1 of Bdellovibrio sp. ZAP7. Classification (GTDB taxonomy): domain Bacteria; phylum Bdellovibrionota_B; class Oligoflexia; order Oligoflexales; family RGVZ01; genus CAMDKS01. The sequence goes on along the minus strand of CAMDKS010000054.1, from coordinate 1,507 downwards.
TTATGACCAGATTCGGGGCGCTAACGACCAGATTCTGGCCATTTTTAGAATCTTGTTGTCCCGCCTTATTCTATCTGTCTAGAATTACTATCATGTCCAAAGGAAATGGGTTGGCACAGCCCTTGCAAGTTATTCAGCACTTGTCAATCTCGGCAATCAATCATTAAAGGAACAGTTTATGAAAACGACTTACGAATCAAAATCCATGCGAACAACATTCACCAGCTTAAAATTGCCTGCTGCCGGCTTTGCGGTCGCGATGATGCTGTTTTCTGGCTGCGGAGTTAAGGAGTCACAAAGTCAAGCGAGTCTAAAATCGGAAACCAACTATACTCCAACTCATGTTGGTTTATTTGACGGCGAATCGGAATTGAACTGTAGCATCTTTGGCTTGGCGTCTTCCCAGTGCGAAAGCATTGCGCGGGCCACACATATGTTAGACAATATCACCAGAGTCTCCGCATTAGGGGCCATAGCTTGTGCTGTAGTGCCCGAGCCTGTTGTAACTAAGGCCCTCTCGATTACATTCGCAGTTACTGGTTTTCATACAGAGCTCTTATCCCTTGTTCTAGGAAATATTCCATGCGATAAGGCTGTCGATACAGCAACAAACACTGAATTGGAAAATAATTTAGACGCTTACTTGCACTCAAAAAATCTGCTTCCGGCCGGTGAGCATGTCAGAATAATTTCCGATGGTCGCCATTGAATCTGCTTTTTCACCAATATTAGAGGAGTCTGTTTATGAAAGATATGCGGTTAATTTATATTGCCATTGTCTTGGTGATGATAGCTCGTTTGGTGTCAGATTTTATTTCACTCAAAAAGAACGAATCCGAAAAGTATAATATTACCAATGTCGACGGAGCAACAAACGCGGAATTGGAAAAGAATTTAGACGCATACTTGCACTCTAAAAATCTGATTCCAGCCGCTCAGCACGTCAAGATAATTTCCGATGATCGTCAATGAGGCTATGAAAGTCCAATGCGAGGAGTCGGGTGTTGACAATGGCTACCGACCTACTTACAATTAAATCTCTGTAAACTTTTGTTTACCATTCAGTTCAAACCTCCTTGAGGATTTTATGGGAATGGGCTTATGTATAAACATGTCACTGTTATGCGTTTTAATGACCAGCGCAGTCATTGCCTACGCTGGGAATGAAGATGGAGGTAAAAAATCCCATCCGACCACAGTCAGCTCCTCGCCTCAAAAAAATTCTGAAAAAAAATCAACCTCAACTGTAGATTCTCCACAGTCAAATGAGGCTAAGGATTCTCAGACAGGAAGCTCTCGCGGAGGGTCTTACGATAACCGCGCACGCACCACCGTCACAGTTGGCCTCACACTTCTGCCGGGAGCGTCGGAAAATTGGTGTCTGAGTTAATATTTAGTTCAACAATCCAATTTCTTCAACAACGTTTTCTATGACATTTTTCTCCCCCTTTTCTAAGTGTCTCGTATAGAGCTTTGAATCGATGCGATGAAGGCCCCAACCGAACTC
>CAMDKS010000053.1 GCA_945900755.1 Bdellovibrio sp. ZAP7 | reverse complement strand
TTACCGGCATCCAATCGGACCAATTCAGTAGCTCCAAAAACGTAACCGCCGGCCTAGATCTAGATGACTTGGATTTGCCCGCATTTTTACGCAATGGACCTGACGCCCGATAAATGGCCAAAATTCACTTCGGGCGACTAGATTGCGCTGATTGACGTCTCTATGTCGTTATATAAGTCTCTCCAAGAGGGGTTGTCCACGAGCAACAAACGACATCGATTTTTTAGTGCACTCCGATTTTAGAGCCGCTTCCGATAGAGAAATGCTTTCCCGCGGTTTTACTTTAGAGCACTCGACTCTCGAAGTTGCGCAATGGTCAGGCTCAGCCCCGATTGATTTTTTATTTGCCACCCGTAAGGTTTCGCGTGATATGCTTTCGAGAGCTGAAGAGCATGCAAGAGCGGATTTGTTTATGGGTATTCCTGTCGTTGACGCAACAGATATTATTGGATTAAAGATTCAAGCTTATTGCAACAATCCCAAAAGGCTCTTACAAGATCTCGCAGACATACAAAAACTGATTGAACTAAACTCTATCGACTGGGGGAGGGTGCAATTCTATGCCGAAGCGTTTAACGAATGGGAAAGAATTAAGTCAATTCGAGGCGGATGCTAATCACCAAGCACCACTTTTTCAATCACGGTCTTCGAAACTCTATCACGAAGGTAAACTTGACACGGATGCTTACTTTAAATTTCTGGATGAGTATTGGTCGTTCTTAACAGCACAGGGCCTCGCGGGCAAAAAGCGAGAGCCAATTATTATAAAAAATCCAATTTTTTGATCTCTGTAGTGCCGCAATAAGCAGTGTTTATGATTTCATTTCGCTATCGACGTGACGATTTCCGGTTGTCATTTATACTTGTCAATACCAGCCAAAATCCGCTGTAAAGACTGCGCCTCTTTTGGAGATTTTAATTTATGATTACAAATCAGCTCCAACTTCTCGAGATCAAACGTTTCGGCATGAGTGACTGTATAATCAAGATAGCTTAAGCAGTCTTCGATGTCAGCTTCTGTATGTCGCGCCAATTTTAATTCAAAATAAAGCTCAACATTTGGCCTGAAAAATTCCCCCAGACGTCCTTGGTGGACAGAGATCAATTTAGTTTCCCAGCCAGGAATCTTGAAAAGAAAAAAAGCCGCTGCCTGATTGATGGCTTCGATGGGCAGTCCAAATGATTCTGCCAAGTCCATAAGCTTTAACGTTTCTGATTGTCCTGACTCCGGAGGTCCGACAAGATCGATATCCTCAGTCTGCCTTACACCACTGTCCAGAAGATGCAATACGGAGCCACCAACCACAACCCATTTACCAGGCAAAACATCAGCAGCCCGCACGACGAATTCCTTCATAGTCTTCGATGAGATACTCATTTAGGCCACGTCCCGGAGATGACTGAGTGCCAAACGGCGAAGTTTAATATCGCGGCCCGTTCTGGGAGAAGCAATAGCCGCTATAATCTTTGGACTCGAGAAATGTCTCGCAAACAAAGTGGGATAATGATCGTTCAAAGCGATCAGCCAACCGCGAATCGCATCGCGGGGTTTTTCTTCTGAAGTAGAGTCTAGAACGCGGATGACCGCTTCCGAAACGGCCGCAAAATCTAATGACAACAAATCCTTACGCTCCCCGGCAAGAGGTACTCCTGCGGACAACAATAGCTCTATATCGTCATGGGAACTCATCTCTCATTCACCCCAAGAATATTATAACACCTTGTTGCAAAAATTTCCCCGTATAAAGAGGGACGAAGATGAAAACAAAAATGAGTGTACTACCGCTCTATTATGCTGTCCGCTTAAAACTGGCCGCAGAAGAGGAATAAAATCGTCCATGAATTCATCCACGTTGATTATTGCGGCACTACAGCCCATTGGGAGAATTATAAATGTTAGACTGCGGAAATCTCTTTACAGAAATCCGCAAATGGTAAAATTGAAAAATTAGGGGAAATCACGCGACTTTTCGTTCCCATGTGAACCTGATACCATTTGGGGATATCCAGTTTTTTCTTAAACTCAATCAGTGATTCGGAAATATCAGAATCAGTCAATTTACACTCGACCGCAAATAAAGCCTTGCGATCGCGCAAAACAACAAAATCCACCTCCCTTCCTTTTTCATCGCGAATATAACGCAATTCACATCTGTAACCCATGACATCCTGCCAATAGTTGCATAATTTCAGGAGGTGCGAGGCAACCATATTCTCAAAGCGTGAGCCAGGATCTGTTATTTGAGACCAATCCCATAGGTAGAGTTTTTGCGATTTTTTGATGGCCTTTATCTTAGTGGAACCATATGGGGGAATTAAATAACAATAGTAGAGAGAATCAAGAATTTTTACCCAGCGTTTAATGGTCTTGTCAGACACCTCAAGATCCTCTGCAAAAGATTTATAGGAGAATGGGCTCCCGATCTTTGTGCTCATGGACTCAGCGAGTAATTCCACCTTACCTAAATCGCTTACAGTTTCGAGGTCTCTAAGGTCGATTCGTACCAGCTTAGAAACTCTTTGAAGGTGCCAACGTCTCAACTCCGTTTCATCCTGTGACAACAGTGGCTCCGGAAACCCGCCAAACTTAAATAGCAAGCTTAAATTATCTACCGAATATCCCAATTCTGGGAGGGTAAATGGATGAATGCGGTAGTAATGATATCGACCTAACATCGAGTCCCCACCTTTCCTGAAAACATCGAGGCGGGCGGATCCTGTCACAATAAATCTCTGTGTATTGCGCCATTTGTCCCAAATTCCTTTGACGAAGTTCTGCCATCCTTTGCGTTTGTGTATTTCATCGAAAATAATAAGTGGTTCGTCCTTAGGCCAAGTCCCTTTTTGAATGATAGATCTCGCATCACTTTGATCCCAGTTTAAATAGGCTGGATGACCATCGTAATAGTTATTGAGCAGTGAAACTCCAAGCGTCGTCTTACCCACTTGGCGAGGCCCGCCGATGAATACCATTTTCTTCAACAAATCTTTTCGAATATAGGGCGTGTAAACCCTCTCAGGTAACATGTTGATTTTATTGGGTTTAAGATGCATTTATAAAGGTCCTTGCCTCTGCGATCGAACAGAGCTTGATGTAATTCGGAGTCAAGGTCATTTTACATTCGCGGTAATTCGGAGTCAAGGTCATTTTACTTTTGGACGGGAGGATGACTCGAGTCGATGTTTTACCGTTGAGTCCTTGGTGCGGACGGCGTCCGTTAAAATATTCCTGACGGACCTGACGCCCGATAAATGGCCAAAATTCCCTTCGGGCTACTAGATTGCGCTAGCTACGGCAATCTTGTTGCCCGCGTCTTTTGCTGTTGTGATGGCTGGTAGGCCTTCTCCAGGAATGGAGACGGCGACGGTACTGGCCTCTAAATAATCGGTAATCTTCGATTCAGCCAACCGTGTATTTCCAAATTTTCTTTCCGCCCATTTGAATAGTATGTCTCCTACGGCTCCTCCGACCTTAAGGCTGCGTTTACCGCGTGACCTAAAATCTAGTGCCGCCACAATACTCGCGCCCGTGCTTGGAATTGTTGATGTCAGGTCAATGACGCGACAACCTGCCGCCTTGGAGTCCACGACTTTGAGTGCTTCGTCGATAGCCCATATAAAATCAGGCAAGGTGGTCAGGACGACGCCATTAATATTTTTTGGCACTGGCAGCAACAATGGAATTTTTCGAACGGACGCCGCGGCTCGTACAAAGTCGCTATCTGGAAGTCCTGCGCCGACGATGCCGACTCGAATGATTATTTTTATTGGAATGGCTGAATTAATCACGCAATTTTCCGCCCAATATTTTTCTCGAAGCATGACGCTGGTTGCGCGTTTATCTACGCCTACCCAACTTACAAAGATAATTTTTTGAGAGTGTGCACGCTCCATCGCGCGAATTAAATTGCGGGTGGTCGTGACGTTGGGAGATGCTTGGATTTTTTCGTCTGATATCTCTAAACCATGTTGAAAGGTCGCCGCTTTAGCGGAACCTAGCACCCCACCCTGCCACGCAAGATGAATCACAGTATCAGTCGATTTCAGGGGAGCCACAATGGTTTCTGTTGCATTCAAATCACACCATAGGGGCAAAAGATTTTTGTGTGCCGTCGGCAATCTGTTGCGATAGAGACCGATAATGTTTTTGCCTTGGGCTGACAAATGTTCTGCTACTTTTTGGCCGAGTTGTCCTGCAGCTCCTGTGATCAAAGCCGTTCTTCTATTATTTGAGTTTTGAGACATGGACTTGTCCTTTGCTGTTAGAGGCCAATGCCGACCAAATAAAAAGTCGGGAGAAAGCTAATCACATAAAATAGGCGCAATGCTGATATCTTCTAGTTATTATACCAATGACTGGTAAATTTGCAGCGTCTTTTGACCCACATCACTCCATTTTTTCAGAGCGGTGGTTTTTTCTGCAGGCTTAAACACTGAAATGGAAGCCGTAAACGCCTCGCACCAATCGGCCAGTGAGGCCGCTCGCGAGAGTCCCGTGGCCTGCTCAGTGTTTCCTTCTACCACCTCGTCGATTCCTGAGCCTTGGCAGTATAAAACGTGAAGGCCACGAACCAACGCATCGGCTGCGGGCAAACACCAACCCTCAAAAAGCGACGGGTGAATAAATATTTTAGAGTTAGCCATCAACTGCTCTAACTCCCGACCAGTTAGTTGAACGTGAACCTGAAGATTTGTTGGTGCTGCCGCCAACTGGCGTCGCCCTGATTCACAGGTAACGACTGCAAATCTATGGTCGGGGTGCTTTCTCGCAATCACCTCTATAATTTCAAGTCGCTTATAAGATTCGCCGCGGGCGATGCTGAGGCCGTCAATGGTCTTATGGCTGCTAGCTGACGGCCAGTCACCTTTGGGAGTTTCTGTGCCGTAGCCGAGGGCTGATATTTTTCCTGAATACTTTGCACCAAAACGCGCAAGAACCGTGTCTCGCGCCCACTTAGAGCCCGTGATAATATGGTCGGCCCTCTCTAAAACTCTTGGCATGAGGCTTTGCATTTGCAGGGCTAGAGCCGAATGCTCGCCGACCAATAATGGAATGATGTCGTGAAGGGTAATTACAAATTTATCGGTACCGCGCTTATGGCCGAAACACGGCAAATTAATGTTGCTGAGACCATGATAGATCATGGCGTCTTGAGTCTGGCTTGGCGTTTTTTGAAGATGTTTCTGTGCTTGCCGGTAAGCAAATAACGGAAATATCGGTTTTAATTGATATAACCTCTTGGCCGCATTTATCCGTGACCAAATGTCCATTTCTATGCGGTCTGAGACTTGCACATACGTCACATCCGCCTTCGAGTGAAGGACGACTTTAGGGCGAACTCCAAGGTGCCCTAGGGCTTCGTACAAATGTTTTCCGTAGCTGCCGACCCCAGAATACTCGTTCGATAAACCAAGACCGTCCCACACAATGGCCGGTGATTTGTTTTCATCGCTTGTGTGGGACGGTCTAGTTGGCATCATTTGTAACTATTCAATGGTAACGATTCAATGATAGCGATTCAATTAATGAGCGGGCTTGCCTGCGCCGGTTAACTCAAGGCGATGCTCCGCTCGTTTTTTTGCACTGAGTGCGCGTGGCACATCTAACTCTATAGATTTGTTTCCTGATAAACGTTCGTCGGCACGAGCTAGAGCTTTTTTAACTCGTTCACGATCGATTTCTGAAATATTTTCGATAACGTCAGCCATGACCGTTACGCCGGTACTAGAGACATCCACAAATCCACCTGAAATAAATAAGGATGGCTCTGCTTTACCGTTAACTGTCATGGCCAATAAGCCCGCATCTAACTGGGCCACCATCTCTGCGTGGCCAGGTAACAAGGTCATGTAACCCATGACACCAGGCAAACCTAAGGTGGTCACTGGTCCCTGAAATAGAATTCTTTCGGGGGAAAGAATTCGGATGTTAAGTACTGATGCGGTCATCTTGGTGGCTCCTTGAGAGTGCCTTTTTTAGTTGTCTCTAACTGGTTGAACGAAAACCATTACTTCATGGAGGCGGCTTTTTCAAACGCATCTTCAATGGTTCCAACATACATAAACGCTTGTTCAGGAAGTGCATCGGCTTCGCCGTCACAAATCATTTTGAAGCCCTTAACCGTATCAGCAAGTTTTACATACTTACCCTTGTTACCAGTAAACTGTTCAGCCACGGTGAATGATTGGCTGAAGAAACGTTGGATTTTGCGGGCACGGTTAACCGTCAGGCGATCTTCGTCTGAAAGTTCGTCCATACCAAGAATCGCAATAATGTCCTGAAGATCCTTGTAACGCTGCAGAATGGACTGCACTTTACGAGCGGTATCATAGTGCACTTGGCCAACAATCGCTGGATCAAGAAGTTTTGAACTAGACGCCAGTGGATCAACCGCCGGGTAAATTCCAAGTTCCGCAATTTTACGCTCAAGGTTTGTGGAGGCATCCAAGTGGGCAAACGTGGTGGAAGGAGCTGGATCCGTGTAGTCGTCGGCAGGTACGTAAATGGCTTGAACTGAAGTAATCGAACCACTTTTTGTGGTGGTAATTCTTTCTTGAAGCTCGCCCATCTCGCTGGCTAGAGTTGGCTGGTAGCCTACGGCCGATGGAATCCTGCCGAGGAGTGCTGATACTTCTGAACCGGCTTGTGTAAACCGGAAGATGTTGTCTACGAATAAAAGTACGTCTTGGTTTTCTTCGTCACGGAAATATTCCGCCATCGAAAGGGCCGTCAAAGCCACGCGGGCACGGGCTCCCGGCGGTTCATTCATCTGTCCGTAAACTAGGGCCGTCTTAGAAATAACGCCCGTGTCTTTCATCTCGTGATAAAGATCGTTTCCTTCACGGGTACGCTCGCCCACGCCTGCGAACACCGAGAAACCACCGTGGTGAGTGGCGATGTTGTTGATGAGTTCCATGATGAGAACGGTTTTACCAACGCCCGCTCCACCGAATAGTCCTACTTTACCGCCTTTTGCATAGGGAGCAATAAGGTCTACCACTTTAATGCCGGTTTCTAGAATTTCAATTTGAGTTGAAAGTTCCGTGAATTTAGGCGCCGCACGATGAATCGGGTAGCGTTTTTTAGTGATGAGAGGTCCGGCTTCGTCTACAGGTTCGCCGATGACGTTGATAATACGGCCCAAGACCTCACGGCCAACGGGTGCCATAATTTGTTCGCCAGTATCACGCACAGCAACACCGCGTGCAAGACCGTCTGTGGTGTCCATAGCGATCGTACGCACGACATTTTCGCCAAGGTGCTGAGCCACTTCAAGGGTCAAATTGTCTGGCAGATCGTTGATCTCTTTGTTGGTAAGTTTGAGCGCATTATAAATCGCTGGTAGTTTTCCATTTGGAAATTCAACATCAACTACTGGGCCCATTACTTGTACAATTTTTCCGGATGCCGTCGTCATTTTTGGTCTCCTCTGGGAGATGTAAGTTTCTTTAAAGTCTAGTTACAAGGTTCGCCAAGTAACTGTTTAGAACACCGTAAACCAATTCCAAAACCAATTCCAAAACCAATATATTCACAAACATTCTTCACAAATTAACTATGTCACACGGCCTCTGCGCCACTCGTGATTTCGATCAACTCCCTTGTAATTGCAGCTTGTCGGCCGCGATTGTATTGAAGTGTCAACTTACGCACAACTTCCTTAGCGTTCTTGGTGGCCGAGTCCATGGCCGTCATTCTTGCCGCATGTTCGCTCGCCGTCGCCTCGAGAAGTATTCTAAAGGTTTGGGCCACGATCAATCGGGCGAGAACAGGTTCAATGATTTGAGATACCGTTGGCTCAATGAGCATATGCGCCGAGCTGTCCGCTGGTGTTGCGGCCACTTTGGGTAATACGGGCAAAATTTGTTTGATCGAAGGGACCTGACTAAGTGCGCTCTTGTACTCAACAAAGGCAATTTGTACGCCGTCGTAGGCGCCGTCTAAATACATGGCGACCACTTGATCAGCCAATTGCTTAGCTAGCGCATACTTTGGTTTATCTGTGACTTTATCGCGTTCTAACAAAAGATTCCATTTCACCTTGCGGCAAAACATCCCTGCTCGTCGGCCCCAAGCCACTGTGTCTAATGTGATGCCGGCTTGGCGCTTTGCTTCGACGAAACGAGCGGCCACTTTGAATAGGCCTGAGTTTAGGCCGCCACACAATCCGCGGTCTGTAGACACGAGGACCAGTAGCTCTTTTTTATGTTGGCCGCGTTTTTCGGTGATGCGAGTTGGGATGTCTCCACCCACCGTCACAATTTTCTCGACCATGCGTTCAAAGCCGTCGTTATAAGGACGAGCGGCAATGACCGCTTGGTTTGCGCGAGCAAACTTTGCGGAAGATACCAGTCTCATGGCGTGCGTGATTTTTTGAGTGTTTTTCACACTCACAATCCGCCGCTTAATGTCCTTTAAATTAGCCATTCGCTTTAAACCCCTTCGAAAACTCTTCGATCGCCTTTTTTAGGTCCGCTTCGACATCCCCAAGTTTGGCGCGTTGCTCAATTTTGGTGAGGACGGTGGCGTACTTGGCTTGAAGATGCTCGGTTAGGCCTTTTTCGAAGGCTAATACATGCGGTAATTCAATTTTGTCGAGGTAGCCTTTGGTGGCCGCATAAAGGATCGCAACCTGAACTCCGACGTGAGCAGGAACGTATTGTCCTTGCTTTAGAATTTCGACCAGACGTGCACCGCGTGCAAGAGTCCTTTGAGTCATGGCGTCCAAATCAGAGCCAAACTGAGCAAAGGCCGCTAGTTCGCGGTATTGAGCCAGGTCTAGTCGTAAACTTCCGGCCACGGCCTTCATCGCCGGAACCTGAGCTGAGCCACCTACCCGGCTAACCGAGTTACCAGCGTTTACGGCAGGACGGATGCCCGAGAAAAATAAGTCGGCCTCCAAAAAGATCTGGCCGTCAGTGATTGAAATAACGTTGGTTGGGATGTAGGCCGCGATGTCGCCGGCTTGGGTCTCGATGATTGGGAACGCTGTCATGGAGCCGCCACCCAGCTCGTCATTGAGCTTACAAGAACGCTCTAACAAGCGGCTGTGAAGATAGAACACGTCGCCCGGGAACGCCTCGCGGCCTGGGGGCCTGCGAAGAAGAAGTGACAGTTCTCGGTAGGCGGTCGCTTGCTTTGAAAGATCGTCGTAGAAAATAACCGAGTGCTCGCCCTTATCGCGGAAGTATTCTGCGAGGCGACATCCCGAATAAGGAGCCAAAAACTGCATCGGCGCAGGATCAGACGCCGCAGCCACGACGACTACGGTGTATTCCATGGCGCCCGCTTTTTTAAGTTTGTCCACAACCTGAGCTACGGTCGAGGCTTTTTGGCCAATCGCTACATAGACGCAGACGACTCCTTTGCCCTTTTGGTTAATGATCGTATCAATGGCGATAGCGGTCTTGCCGGTTTGACGATCGCCGATGATTAGTTCTCGTTGTCCCCGACCAATCGGAACCATGGCGTCAATGGCCTTAATGCCGGTTTGTAGAGGTTCGTGAACCGATTTACGGGCAATGATGCCTGGGGCTTTTACTTCGATCTTACCGATCTCTGTGCACTGTAGTGGGCCTTGTCCGTCGATCGGATTACCAAGGGCGTCAAGGACTCGTCCCAAAACTCCCTTGCCGATTGGAATCGAATTGATGGCGTTTAGGCGTTTTACACTGTGGCCTTCTTGAATGTCGTCTGTTTTACCAAGAACGGCAACCCCGACGTTGTCTTCTTCAAGGTTCAATACCACGCCGCGTACGCCGTTTTGAAATTCTACGAGTTCACCAGCTTTAACGCCCTCAAGTCCGTAAACGCGAGCGATACCGTCACCCACCGTAAGCACGGTTCCGGTTTCCGTCAATTCGGCTTTTTGACCGAAATTCTTGATCCGCTCACTGATAATCTTGCTAACTTCTTCGACTCTGATCTTATCCATAACTTTTTCGATCCTTTCTTAAGGCCTAATACTGCTTATTTTGCTTAACGCTGTGCGACATCTGCGACCGCGTTTAAACGACTCTTCAAAGACAGGTCTATGGTGTAGTTTCCTACCTTAACCACGACTCCGCCCAACACTTTTTTATCGATCTCATTTTGCAATGTGATTTTTTTGGAAAACACCTTCTCTAAGGACTTGGCTAGTTCTGCCTGCAACGGCTCGGACATCGGCTCTGCGGTGGTCGCGGTCGCGGTGGCGAGGCCACGCTTATCGGCGAGCATCTGTTTGAAGCCTGCCGCGATTTGCGGAATAAATTGAGTTCGGCCAGCGTCGATCACTTTGGCTGCGAAGCCCTGGAAGATTTTTCGCTCGGCGGCTGATTCCGTGGTTTTTTCTGCTGCGTACGCCAATAGAGCCAGCTTTAGATCGGGCGGCATGGTCGGATTTTTTAAGATTCTTTTTGAATCTGGAAGTGTAAACAAGGTTTCACAGTGGGTAAAAAACTCGGCCGCTTTGTCCGCAAGGCTATGGTCGGATTCGGCTATTTTTAGCATCGCTTTGGCATAGCGATTGGCGATTAGACTTGTGCTCATGATTGACTCCCTTACAAATTCAAATACAGGCTCTAGTGCTGAACTGACATTTTCGACGCGTCGACGATTCGATTTTTTAAGATCGTCTCTTTGGTGCCCGCGTTTAGTTCGGTTTCAATTTTGCTGGCAGCCATGTCTCGTGCCGCCTCAACGATTTCGCGACGAAGTTCGCGGCGCGCGGTTTCGATCGCATCGGCTGCCAGGCGAGTGGTTTCTGCCTCAAGTTGGCGAATGAAACGCTCGGTGTCTTCTGCGATTTTGCGCGCTTCGTCATTTGCAGCGGCGTCGCTTTGTTTTTTGAAGTCGGCCAACTCAGAGTCAAGGGAGTCTAATCTTTTTTTAACCGCGTCAAATGTTTGACGGGCTGTTTCGAGGGCTGCGGCCGCATTTTTTGAGGCACTCAGGTACACGTCACGGCGTGCTGCCGCCATTTCTTGAAGGGGCTTGCGAAAGAAATAGATGAACGCGGCCAAGAAAACGATGAAGTTGAAATAGGGCAACAGCACTTGGCTAGATAAATTTAATGTGTGTTCTGCTGAGTGTTCCAAAGAAGGCTCCGGTGTTGATTATTGGGTGACTTGGGCGAAAAAAGACTGGGAGATGGTTTTGATGGTCGTCTCTTTGTTTGACTGTTCTTCTTTTAGGTTTGCGGTGATTTTGTTTTGTACGGCGACCTGGGAGGCTTTGGTGTCGGCTTCTGCTTTTGTGAGTTTGGTGGCACGTTTAGCGAGGGCTTCTGACTTAATGGCTTCGCGGGATACGGCAGCCTCTTTGTGAGCGGTGCGCATACGGTCCGTTATTTTAGCTTCCAGCCCTAGAGCGTCTGCGGCCATCTTTTGCGCTTCGTGCTGACTGCCGCCAGTGGAGGCCTCACGCTTCGCCCTGACCGAAAGGTAGGGATTGAGGATAAGTTTTTTAATAACAAACATGTTCGCTAGAAAAATGGCCGCTTGCGACGCAATGACGACGACATCTGGTTTTAAATTTAATTGGCTCATGGTTCTCGACTACTTTTGCTAAGTGTTTAAGTGATTGACCGCGTCTGAGATGTCCATTTTCCTTCGAATCGTGTCTTTTACACGAAGGATACTTCCTTATCACGGCCCGATATCTCTTATGGCGCTGTGATAGCGCAGAATGTTAGTAACTGCAACAGGGTTTTTGCGGTAATTTCATAGAGTTTATGGAAAGTTGCTGCCTGTTTTTTAGCCGGCAGTTTGTGGGTTGTTTTAGCTTAAAAAATGGGCGACAAAAGCTCTCTGTGACGAGAGGTTTCAACTCATTTTATGTCCAAACACGGCCAGCAATCGTTCTAATTCGGCGGAGGAAAAATACGATATTTCAATACGCCCTTTGCCGCCATTTCCAGAAATTTTAATTTTTGTTTTTAAGGTCGCACGCAGGCTATCGGCCAAGTAATCAAGGTCGGCGGTGTCTTTTCCGAGACGGCCGCCTGGGTTTTTTTGGTTGCTGCGATAATTTTTGACGAGTTGTTCTGTTTGACGAACATTCAGGGCTTTTTTGATGACGATGTCACGAGCTCTCAGTATCAATTTACGGTCGTCTATAGAAAGCAAAGCTCGTCCGTGGCCCATGGTCAAACGGCCCTCTGCAAGGTCTGCCCTCACTTCTTTGGGGAGCAAGAGAATGCGCAGCACGTTGGCCACAGTGGAACGCTCTTTACCGACCTGCTCGGCACACTGTTCTTGGGTTAGTCCAAAATTTTCGATGAGGGACTGGTAGGCTTCCGCCTCTTCCAGAACATTGAGATCTTGACGCTGAATGTTCTCGATGAGGGCGACCCGAAGCTGCTCTTGGTCGGTCATGGAGTCTCTGATGATGGCAGGAATGGTCGTTAGGCCAGCAAGCCTGCTGGCACGTAGACGGCGTTCGCCGGCAATTAACTGGTATTTACCGGTCTGTGCTGTTTTGACGATGGTAATGGGCTGAATGACGCCGTCCACTTTGATGCTGGCGGCGAGGGCTGCTAGTTCTTCAGGTTTAAAGATTTTGCGAGGTTGGTGCGGATTGACTTCGATGAGGTCTTGAGAAACTTCCACCACCATCATTTTGCCGTTTTGACTAGGATCAGCCTGTTCGGCACCTTGGCGCATGGACACCGACTGGGCCGATACAGATTTGTCGTTGGGTGAAATTTCCGGATCAAAGCTGCCAAGTAGTGATGTTATGCCTTTGCCGAGAGAGGATCTCTTGGCCTTGGGGTCTTGTTTGTGGATCATAGGGAGGCCCCTGTCAGGTGAGCTTTTGTAATTTTAATCAATGGAATTTCTGTGTTTTCAAATTGGCGGGACGCTTGTCTACGCATTAATTCTCTCGCCACTTCCATGTAGGCCACGGCACCCGTGCTATTGATGTCATATAAAATAACTGGTTTACCGTGTGACGGGGCTTCCGATAGACGGACATTTCTCGGGATAATTGTTTTGAAAACTTCCCCTTGAAAATGGGTACGGATGTCTTGCTCAACCTGGTGACAAAGGTTGTTACGACGATCATACATGGTCAACAAGATCCCTTCTCGGTCGAGGGTCGGATTTAGTTTTCTTTTTATGAGGCCAATGGTTTTTAGAAGCTGGCTCAGTCCTTCCATCGCATAGTATTCGCACTGCATTGGAATAAGAACCGAGTGTGCCGCCGTGAGTGCATTGACGGTCAAAATACCGAGCGCGGGCGGGCAATCAATGATGATGTAATCATAAAGGTCGGACACCTGAGCCAAGGCCTCTTTCAGTCTGACTTCGCGGCCGATGGCGGTTACGAGCTCTATTTCAGCGCCAATTAAGTCTTGGTTGGCAACCGCTAAGTTTAAACATTTAAGTTCTGTGTGCAAAATCGCAGTTTTTATTGGCTCTTCATCAACGAGTACGTTGTACATGGTCGATTGATTTGAGTCGGCAGATATTCCAAGTCCACTGCCCGCATTCGCCTGTGGGTCAAGGTCTACAAGGAGTACTCGTTTTTCTGCTGCTGCCAGCGAGGCGGCAATATTAACTGAGGTCGTAGTCTTCCCTACTCCACCCTTTTGATTTGAGACGGCAATAATACGAGCCATCGTTCCCCCTATATTTCAGTCGATGTCAGCCGAGTTCAGTTGCTTGGTTCGGCTGAAGTATAGCAAATAGGGGGATGGTTGCTAGAGTCAATTTAATTTGTTTCACGTGAAACATCTGTTTTGGCGCGAGGGGTTGTTATGTTTTTATACAGGCTTACTGCGGGACTTGTTACCGAACTTCTTAACGGAAGAAGCGATCGTCGACCAATTTCACTACAACACAAGAAATCCCGACGCCGATTGACCTGGATTCAATCTTAAAATTACATGGACAACTGCTGACTGCTGTTCCGCCAACAAAGGCATTCCTCTCACGATGCAATTTTATCAATCGTAAACGTCGGGTCCGGTACCGTTAAATTGAGCCCATAAATCAGCCCACTTTCCTTTTGTAGAAGGGTTTTTATCCTACCCTTCTTCGTCAATTCCGCGGCTAGATAGATCACCATCAACTGCGCCACGGGCGCCGTCGGCTTTAACGATCCATCAATATATTTTGTCACCGACCCCTTGTGCACCCTAAGAAGATGCGCAAAATCGGTTTTCGAAATGCCAAGAACAAGAAGAATTCCATAAATTTCATCGGGCGTGATCGAAGCCCCTTCTCTTTTGTTATCAATAAAATCAATCACCCACTGCTTGGCAATCTCTCGATCCATTTTTTGAGTGACTTCACCGGAAACGCCGATTGCTGCAAGCAAGTTCTTTCGTTCAACGCTTACAATTTGACCTTTCTCGGCCGGAAAATCATCGGGAACCAACAGTGGAACACCCGTAAAAATCGCCTCACCCAACAACGAAACAGCTCGCCATTTTTTTGCAATGATGATCTTCATTTTTTCACCTCTCTAGTAACAAGGCATTCGGGAAATTGGTCGGCCATCATTGGCCGAACTATGCAACAATCTAATATAGCTGTTAAAGCTCGCTCTCCATCATGCCGATAACCAGTGGGAACGCCCCCAATGAGGATTGCCTTTATGGAAATATCGTCCATTGCTCGCAGGTCTTACGACCACCAGCTAAAGAATTCAGTGGCCTGCCATTATATATCAATGGTCTCGGCAGCTTACGCCATCTAAAGAGACGGTAGCGGCGTACCCACTTCACTCTGTTAGCATCCGCCTGAAACCTACAGTATTTGACCTACAATGAAAAAGGCCCGCTCATTGATTTTGCTAAGCTTTTAAAGCCACGAAGGATTGTTCAGATCGTTGCCAATTTAGAAAAGTCTTATACCAAATCAGGGGTCGAGGTGGTGAGTGTTCTGGACTATTTTTCAAAAAAAATTTGGTGAGTGATGACGTCTGGACAGGTTGATGCTTGCTCGCAGTCAGCTCAGGACTCGTGATATCCGCATCCCCTATACTCTGCTCGCGAGCTCCGGCTTCCGTCCAATACTCAAACGCTGTCGCTAATTTTACTTCCGCATCGAATGTCGCATCTGGGCGGCATATTTTCGGGCAAGCTCGGTTTTCCCCCCAGTGCGCTATTTAGGCGACTAGTGCCAATTGAATAGAATTGACGGCAATTGTATTCATGGTATGATGATAATAGGGGCCAACAGGACACTTAAACAGGATGTATATGTATAGAAAATCACAAGAAGTTCTGTCAAATTGGATAGTTAAAGAGAATAGAAAGCCTTTGGTGATAAGAGGAGCTCGGCAGGTTGGAAAGTCAACTTTGGTTCGCCAGTTTGTCGTAGATAAAGGACTCCAGCTCATAGAAGTCAACTGTGAGCAGAACCCCCAGCTAGACACGGTCTTTAAGGGGCTGAATGTAACTCAAATTTTAAATGAACTAGAGTCACTTCCTGGAGTTGCTTCAATTAACTCCAAAGCCGTTTTATTTTTAGACGAGGTTCAGGCTACTCCATATGCACTTGCCGCACTCAGATATTTTTATGAAC
>CAMDKS010000052.1 GCA_945900755.1 Bdellovibrio sp. ZAP7 | reverse complement strand
GAACTCTCGGTAGACGCGGCCTGTGAAGGGGTCTCGGTAAAAACCGGCGTTCCGCGTACATCAGATCGCAAAATGTCGAGATCTTGCAGGTCAGACCTATTGCTGAGAGCTGCATTTGTGTCGTCCAGAGTCCACTGGGCCAAAGAGGCCGCCTCAAAAGCGACATCCACAGCCGCAAAGTTCTGAGGCACGGGTGTAACAGCGTCTCTGTATAGGCTAATTGGCGTAGGCACAGGGCTTGGTCTAATGGTCGCTTCCTCACGTTGCGTAGAGACGGGACTTGAAAAATCTGCGGCGTTCACAATCGGTGTGGGACTGCTTGCGCGGTAGGGAGTCACAATGGGTGCCGCTGGTGGCGATGCAACGAAAAAAGAAGGTCGTTCACGAGCTGGCGTATGAGCAGGAGTCGTAAGTCTTGGAGGTGCAACAAGACGCTGTGGAGTCTGAAGATTGTGTCCCATGCGGGCGTTGTTAGAGCCGAGAGATCTTTGGGACTTATTGAGAAGGTCGTTTGCTGGTAGCGAGTCCTCCACGGGGAAGCCCGTAGCGATGACGGTAATTCTAACTTCATCGCCAAGAGTTTGGTCGATAACAGCACCAAAAATAATATTAGCGTCTTCGTGAGCGGCTTCCTGAATGACCATACAGGCGTCATTGACTTCCATAATACTGACATCTGTGCCGGCAGTAATATTAATGAGGATTCCTGTGGCTCCTTCGATATCTACGTCTTCTAGGAGGGGCGAAGAAATGGCTTGTTTTGCAGCGCTAAGAGCACGCTCTGAACCTGATCCGTAGCCGATACCCATGAGGGCATGGCCCATACTGCTCATCACGGTTTTAACGTCTGCAAAATCAACATTAATGAGGCCAGGAGTGTTGATAATATCGCTAATACCACGAACAGCGTTGACGAGAACATTGTCAGCCAGCTGAAACGCATCTAACATGCTTAAATTTGGCGTTGCGACTTGCAATAGACGCTGATTCGGAATGGTAATAAGTGTGTCCACGCATTCACGCAGACGAGCGATGCCTTGTTCCGAGTGTTTGCGACGTCGTTTGCCTTCAAAGGTAAACGGTTTGGTGACTACGGCCACGGTCAAGGCCCCGAGCTCCCGAGCAATTTGAGCGACAACAGCCGCAGCACCGGTACCCGTACCGCCACCCATCCCTGCGGTGATAAACACCATGTCAGCGTCACTTAAAAAGTCTTGTAGCTCCTTCCGATCTTCTAAAGCCGCATCGCGTCCAATATCAGGATCTGCGCCGGCGCCAAGGCCCTTCGTTAAGTCTTTTCCGAGTTGGATGCGGTGCGGCGATAGCGACGCAAGCAAGGCCTGTGCATCGGTATTCGCAACAATAAAATCGACACCTTCAAGCCCAGAACGGATCATCGTATTAACAGCGTTACCGCCGCCTCCGCCCACGCCGATTACTTTAATTTTGGCACCAAAAGCATTGAAAGACATAGTCGATCTCCTTGTTCCGATTTCGGATAAATTTCTGACAACTAATTAATTCCAAAAAGAATTCTTTTAGTTATATCTAAAATTATAATGAATCCAAAAAGACCATGTCAACTTTTTGACTATAAAAAGAAAAAAAGAGCTCGACGCATCACGCTAACTTAGCGAGAAAGCTCGGAGATCCATGTCCACAAGGGGCGGAGTTTTGATAAGGGCCTAGAATCAGTCTCGACTCGGTACGCCGAAATTTCCGAAGCTAGAGAACGAATATGTGACAAGGTCGAAAGCCAACTTGAATCAACTGCGGCGGAGCCAGCTTTTAATGGTACGCCCACAAAACTCATGGCACTGGCTTGAGTGAGCTGACAAATAAAGGGAGCACTCACCCCAAGTGTTTTAGTTGTTTGTGCGGAGAGGCCGAGGAGGGCAGAGCCGTTGCCGCAAAGTAGAAGTCCACCATCGAGAGATCGAGAATAAATGGCAAAATGCTTGGCCGAAAGAGACAAAATTTCCGATACGCGCGGCCGCAAGTACCTGTGCATGGTTTGAATGTTTCGAAGTGGGTCTTCCTGGGGCGTTAAGCCTCCCGTAGGGATATTTAGGCCGTAGGTCACCTTTAACGATTCCGCTTCTTCGCGGCTGCTTGCAAGCCCTGTCATGATATCTTTGGTCATGTGCTGACTTCCTGCCGCAACAGAAAAAACTTGGTGCAGGACTCCACCCACCACCAAGCAGCCAGTGGTTGAGGAGTGCCCAATGTCAAGAAGCACAGCATTCTCCGCCTCAGGTCTTAGGGATTTAAGCCCACGCCCCAGTCCAAAACCGTTAGACCGAAACTCGGAAATTTCAAGCCCAGCATCATTCAATCCAGCAAGGATATCGGCCAGAATAATCTTGGGATGTGTGGCCAGCATCAATTGCACGACGACGTCACGTCCAGAGCTTCCAAAAGCTAACGGATCAAGGGGTTCGTCATCCATTCGTGCTGACAAAATCAATGTATCGATCACCTCGTCAAGTTCGCCGCCACCGCAATCAGCCGACGTATCGAGGATCGAGCGATAATCGGTGGAGCGGTACAGACCGCTCGTGCGATGCCGGATGGTTTGCACCAAATTTCTGGTATGAATATCTGGAATATTGACGATGGCTCGATACTTCAAAGTCGTCAATTTCGCCTCGACGGCGAGCGAGTGGGCCATCGCTGAAAATGCGGCAGCATCTGTGACTTTACCTCTCTGGAAACCGGCCATTGGAGCGCTGTAGGAACGTGTAAAAGACAAATCAGGCGCCATCACCACCAGCCGACAGTTGGCATGACCAAGATCCAAAAAAGCAATGAATTGATCTCTAATAAAGCGGCTCGTGGTCACAATTTCTTCTCCTTTACGAAGGCCTTGCCATCGTAATCGAGCTCAATTCGTGACGCTAAGGCGCCATCGCGCTTGAGCCCGTCTAGGATACCGCGTAATTTCTTTAGCTTGTAATCAAAGGGCTTTACTCCGATGACAATTTCAGTATTGTCCGGCGTATAAATAGCAAAGCCTCTAAACTTCTGAAAATCGACAATCTTCACCTCAACATGTGCGGCAAGCGACTGCTCCCAAACGTCCATCGCCTCAGCTAGGTGTCGGCTGTGCTCCGCAGTTAGTATGAGCTTCATGGAGGCGTCAAACGCGGGGTTGCTAGCGGGATCGAATATTCCCGTAACGAGGACAGAAGGACGAGGCCACGTCGAATTTTCTCCAGTCGCGGAAGCGTCCCCAAAAATGGTTCCATCGAGGGTTAAATATCTAGTTTTTCCCCCAACCGCAACAAGTAGGGCGGGTTGGCGCATTTCAGCGGAAAAAACCACGGTATTTGCCAGTGGACGAATCACCTTTACACCGTCGAGCACCCCTAGAGCCTCCACCTGCCGCGCCAGGGAGCGAAGCTCTGCCGGGCTGCCGAGTCTAAGTTGTTTTGCGGCGACTGCAAAAACGTCGCGTTTAATATCCTCGGGAAGCGGGGTCCCGTTGTTTGACACCACGTCAATGCGCCATTCTTTGGGGGCGAGCACAAGAGAAGAATTAATATAGCCGGTGACATCGTGAAATTTATCTGCAACACGAAGTCCAAGTCCCCAAATTAACGTTAACAAAAAAATTAAAACCAAACCCTTTGCGGCAGCAGACCAAGATAGTCCGAACGCTATTTGTGCGTGTTCGGCACCCTTTTTAACCCTTTGTTTATCGAGAGTAGACCGTTTTTTTGTGGTTCGAGATTTCAATTTATGAAACACGGTCAGCCCTCCAAAAAAACGAAAAAATAAATCTACATTTGCCTCGAAAGATCTTCGGCCACACGCCAAACATCTCCCGCCCCAAGAGTCACGACTAGGTCGTCTGCATTATTCATTATAGATTTTACCAATTCTGCGGCATGTTTTAAAGTCGGAGCCGAAAAAGTTTTAACCGCAGACCGATTTTCAATATCTTGGGCGATCTTGTGGACGTCAAATCCAGCCACAAAAGTCTCTCCCGAGGAATAAACGGGCACCACGACGACCTTCACCCGAAAGCCTCTGAAGGCGCCCACGAATTCCTCATAGAGGCTGGCAATGCGGCTGAAACGGTGTGGTTGGAAGACTGCAATAATTGTTTTATCTGGGAAAGCGGCCGTCAGACCCTCTAGGCACCCACGAATTTTTCCAGGATTATGAGCATAGTCATCGAACACGAGAGTGTGGTTCTGGGTTGGATAACACTGCAGGCGCCGCGTCACTCCAGGGAACGAACCGAGGGCCAAGGCCGCTGCTTCAGCGGAAATCCCCACGAGGTAGCAAGCACTGATTGCGGCCAAGGCGTTGAGCACATTGTGCTGGCCGGGAAGTGGAAGGTTTAGGGCTATAGAGCGACCCTCAAAAGAAATATCGGCCGTCGTAGAAAGACCCGAGGCCGTCACATTTAGCACCCTCATTCGGGCTTCGGCACTCACACCAAAGCTGCACGAGCGTCCACTAAAAGAGCCCACCGACCGCAGTACGGCGGCGGAGTCTTGCCAATAAACGATTCCTCCCTGATCAGTCACATTATGGATGTAGGTCTCAAAGGCCTGCTCCAATCGACCGACTGATAGGTAGAAATCCATGTGATCGGCTTCAATATTATTTAAAACAGCAACCGTCGGAAAATATCTTAAAAAAGAACCGTCCGATTCGTCGGCCTCAATCACCAATAGTGCCGATTCACCGCGACCAAAGGAAAGCTGGCCGTTTGCAAAGGGCGCACCAATAATCCACGACGGATCTTGGCCTAGGGCTTTCAGTGCATGGGTAATGAGCGCTGAGGTTGTTGACTTGCCGTGAGTTCCGGCAACAGCAATCGTCTGGTAGTGGCGAGTTAGGAGGGAGAGTAATTCGCTGCGATGAAGGGTGTTTTTGTGGGAGGCTCTAATTAGGGTAGGGTGATTTTTGGTGATGGCACTAGAATAAACGACCGTTTTGGCCTTATCCAATAAAGCAAAGGACGCCGGACTGCCCTCTACCGCAAAGGCCACCGAGGATTGACCTGAGAATGTTTCCACATCACTGCCGCTCACCGCAAAACCCGAAGGCACACCGAGACTCGCCACAAATTCAGCGAGGGGACGCATCCCCGAGCCATTCACCCCAACAAAGTGAATGGGTGCCATGTCTTTTAGGGTTTCTTGTAACTCCTGGATACTTGTGGGACTGGTCATGTCGCATCTTTCCATTAACGTCTGTAATGCTCATTATACGTCAAGCGCAACAAAATAGCGGTGCTCACCAGACTCATCAATAGGCTACTAGCCCCGCTGCTGATGAAGGGAAGCGGAATGCCCTTGGTCGGCAAAAGGCCCATGGCCACCCCCATATTAATAGCCCCTTGCACTCCAATCATGGCGGTTAGTCCAAAGGCGAGGTAGCGCTGGAAGGGCTTGGCTTGCAAAAACGAAATTCTAAAACCGAGAAAACAATAATAAGCAAACGTCAGACACAAAAACGTCACTCCAATAAAACCCAATTCCTCCGCGAGTACGGCTAAAATAAAGTCGGTGTGAGCCTCAGGAAGAAAAAATAATTTTTGCCGACTTTCCCCAAGACCGAGACCCAGTAGGCCACCATTTTGGAAGGCCAAAAAAGATTGGATAATCTGAAAGCCGCCCCGTTGAATGGACCCCCATGGATCCAAAAAACTTGTCAAACGCACCAACCGATAGGGAGCCACGGCGACTGCTCCAACAAAGCCTGTGAGCGCAAGCAGCAGACATCCTCCAATATACCGCCAGCTAAGCCCAGACACGAACAGCATGCCAAACAGCACAACGGCCATCAGGGCTGTGGAACCAAAATCGGGCTGCATCATCATTAAAAACGCGAAACAACCGAACACCACCAAATTTGGCATGATGCCAGTCTTCCAGGCGTCAATATCAAAGTCTTTGCGTGAAAGATTCTTGGCCAAAAAAAACACGAGCGCAATTTTTGCGATTTCTGACGTCTGAAAACGGATGCCCGCAAACGCAATCCAGCGGGCGGCACCACCAGTGGTTTTGTAGACGCCGGGTACAAAAATCAGGGACAACAAACCAATGGCCAAAACAAATAAGGGTACGGCCATACGCTCAATAAAGCGCATGGGAACTTTGGAGACACCCACCATCAAAATCAGTCCAGTGATGGCCACCAGAGATTGCTTGCGAATAAAAACAAAGGCGTCATTAAATTGCTGCTCACCTTTTAGGGCGCTAGCGGCGTAAACCATTACAAGGCCGGTCATGACCAACAATAGAGTGGTCGCAAATAGCAGCCGACCGGCCACCCTTAATTTTTCGGCGTCTAGTTTTTCGGAAACATTTGAATGTCTCGCCAGTACTCGACTCATATCCATCACCCCTCGTCAAAGCAAAGGTTTGCGCGGTGGTCGCGCCGACCTACGTTATGACTTCCTTGCCACAAAGGCGTCAACCAATTCATTGAAAACGGCCCCCCGATGCTCGAAATTTTTGAACTCATCAAAACTCGCACACCCAGGACTAAAAATGATATTCCATTTATTATCACTCGCAACCTGTAGGGCATGCAAGACGGCGGCCTGCATTTTTTCAAAAACAACGGTCGAAATCTGGTCTCTCGCATCCTTAGCGATCTCCTCACGGGACGCACCGAAAGTTATCAAGCACTTGATGGAGTTGCTGTTGGAGGTCAAAGAGGTGTAGGATTCTCCCTTCCCTTGACCGCCCATCAATAAAATCAGCGGCTGATTGGCGACACTAAGGGCGGCAATCGTGCTCTCAAGATTTGTGGATTTGCTGTCGTTGACAATTTTTCGGTGACCATCATCAAAAACGACCTCACACCTGTAGGCCAGGGGCTTGTAGGCCGACACCAAAGGCAACAAAACATCGAGAGGTTTACCCGAGATGGCTCCTACCATTAAGGCAGCCGTCAGGGCGTTAACTTGATTGTGGTGGCCTAAAACTCCAAGGGCCTCAAAGTCTACAGGCTTCGTGTTGAGCACACATTTGCCGTGATCTAAACAAATGTAGGTCGCATTGGGTGGAAGTGTGACGGGAGGAGGTGAAGCTCCGATGATGACAGAAGGGCAACGAGGCCACGGTTGTCTGTATTCTTGGGCGGCCTTAACAACGCCGGCGGAAACGACAAAGAGACTGTCTTCGTTTAACCATTCTACGACACGCCACTTTGCGGCAAAATACGACGCCATAGTTTTGTGACGGGCGAGATGATCAAACGAAAAACTGGTGATCGCAGCCGCGCGAGCGGGCCAAGCCGAACATCCTTCCAGTTGGTAGCTAGACAGCTCCACGACGGCCACGTGGTCAGAGCCTCGGGAGCGAAGATTTAGGGCCGACGGGGGAAGGCCGATGTTTCCGCAAGCGTCGGCACTCATGCCGATTTTTCGGCAGAGAAACTCAGCCATCATGACGGTGGTTGATTTTCCGTTGGTGCCGGTCACCGCCAAAATCGAACCTGAATAGCGATTAAATCCAAGATCAATTTCCGTGATCACATCTTTACTCAGGCCTCTGGCAGTCACTACTACAGCATGGGTTAAGGGGATTCCGGGGCTAATGAGTACGGTCCAAATTTCAGACCAAGGCACCGCATCAAGAGATAGTATTTCAATTTTCGGACTAAAGCCTGCTGGTGGAGTGATAGCGTTGTCGTCACACAAATAAACATGTTCCCCAGCGGCGTCTAAGTGGCTTGCAGCCGCAAAGCCGCTGACGCCCGCCCCGAATACGAGCCAGCTACGGGGGCGAGACAAGATCTTAAGTGATTCCTCTTGGTCGCTAAAATGCGTCTCTTCTGTGCCGATGACTTGATAATTTTCGTGACCCTTGCCAGCGATAAGAATAACGTCGCGAGCTCCAGAGTGAAATAAAGCAGACGAAATCGCCTCTCGGCGATCAACGATGGCGGTGACGTTACTAAAGGAGGCCGTACCCCTCACGACATCGTTAACAATGGCCTTTTGGTCTTCTGTGCGTGGGTTGTCACTTGTCACAATGACATTTTTTGACAAACGAGCGGCGAGTTCGCCCATGATTGGGCGTTTGATTTTGTCCCGATCACCGCCGCATCCGAACACCGTAGTAACACTTTTTGGTTGAGACGAAAGATTTAGGATCGCCTTTTCTAAGGCGTCGGGTGTGTGAGCATAATCCACATAAACCAATGGGCGCCAAGGTTTCACGGCATCACTAACAAGCTCTAACCGGCCTGGTACAGGACTTATTCTTAATGCCTGAGGGGCTGCTAGAGCCGTAGAGATCTCCGCTAACGTGCGTGTAAAGGCTTGGGAAACCAGAATAAGGGCGGCAGCAAAATTTTCTGAAAAAACATCTCCTACCATCGAGGTGACAAAATTTCCGGAATCATGGCAGCTCACATCACAAACATTTACCTGCGATAGGCCTTGCGTATAGTGAGACTTAGCGGTTACGACGTAGTCGGCCTTTGAAGGCAGACGGCCATAGGTTTTTTTGAGACTCTGGACATCGACGTTACACGTCAAGAAATTTTTAGCCAAGGGCCGTGACGCAACGGAATGGTGGAACAGAGCAAAACCCTTTGCGGCTAATTGACGAGTAAAAAGTTGCATTTTTGCCGCGAAATAATCGTCCATATTGGCGTGAAAATCTAGGTGATCTTGGCTAAAACTTGTAAACGAGGCTCCGTTAAACTGAATGGGCCAAACTTTCCCTTGCACAAGGCTGTGACTGGACACCTCCATCACGACGCAACGAACACCTTGTGCGACAAAGGCTTGTAACGAGGGATAAAGGACGTCAGGGTCGGGGGTCGTGTGTTGACTTTTTGTGTGGACCTCACCGCAGTGAAATCCGAGAGTGCCGATAGACGCACAAGAAATTTTGAGGCTATCTAATATTCCTTTGACCATCCACGCACAGCTTGTTTTACCGTTGGTGCCGGTGATGCCTAGCATCTTTAATTTCTGGCTTGGGTGGCCCGCAAAAAAAGAGGCGAGCTGTGCCCAGGCAGCCCTAGTTGACGTGACACTGATGGCTCCAAAGTCTCCTGGCAGCGAGTCTAACGATATGGCGGCGGTCGAGCCGTCGACTATGACCATCGCTAAGCGGGCGGCATTTGCAGTGAGGGTCAGGTGGCCATCATGGCTTGCACCCTTGATGGCACAAAATATTTTAGTTAGGTCAGACTTTCGACTATCGGCTACGACTCCATTGACTTGCAATGCTTTGGAGGAGGGACACCGCAATATTTTAGGGCTGAGGTCCGCTCCACGCAGCTCACTAAAAATGGCATCAAAGTCGTACGGGGGTTGTGTCATTTGATCCAGCTTTCGACGCAGTCGGTCCAGGGAGATGAGGACTATTTTTTATGGCGATAGCAGGCACCGTCGGAATTTTATCAGGAGTTACGTTTAAATACCTCAAACTTCTTTCGGCAATTTCGGCAAATAACGGGGCGGCCCAAATGGAACCATAGTAGGTGGGGCCAGCCGTGGGCTCATCGATGACCACATAAATGACTAAGTAGGGATCAGCAGCCGGTGCAAAGCCTGCAAAACTAGCGATTCTTTTTTTGGGAGAGTAGGCCTTTAGGACGGGATCTACTTTTTCTGCGGTACCTGTTTTACCGGCGGTTGTGTAGTCAGGAGTTTTTGCATTGCCGCCGGTGCCGTGAGGATCAGTGACCACTAATGACAGCATGTGGCGCATTTCTTTGGCGGTCTCAAGGGAGATAACATGATTGGTCGCTTCAGGCGTTGCAGCATACACAATGTCGCCGCTTGGGCTTGTGATCCTATCCACTAAAATTGGGCGCATCAGACTTCCACCATTGGCGATGGCGCCGTAGGCCATGGCCATTTCAAGACCGGTTACCGAGAGGCCTTGACCGAAGGCAATGTTGGCAAAACGAATGGGCTTCCACCCAGCAGGACTAGATATATGACCGCGCATCGTGGGCGGAAACGTCTCAGGAATGGACAACCCACCAGAAAATCCAAAGTTAACAAGTGCATCAAAAAGGCCTTGTTTTCCTAGTCTCTCAGCAATTTTGTAGGTGCAAATATTGCTCGACCGAACGAGCGTATCGGTGGTGGTTAACAGGGGGGCTGGGTGATCATCCCTGAAGACGACTCCCCCCACACGGTAAACGCCATTTTCGCAGTTGTGGAGTTCTTGGGGACGAGTTTTTTTCTGATCAATAGCCGCAGCAAGTACAAAGGGCTTCATGACGGAGCCTGGTTCAAAGAGATCGAGCAGTGCATAATTGCGAGTGTGCTCTAAATTGACGCTCGCAATACTATTGGGGTCAAAGGTAGGGTAGTTGGCAAGAGCCAAAACCTTTCCTGTGTGAGGATCTGAGACCACAACAAAGCCGCTTTTGGCTTTAGCCTTCAAAACACCTTGGGATAGGGCCTCTTCCGCAATTTCTTGGATGGCGTGGTCTAGGGTCAATTGAATCGTGTGCCCCGGAAGATCGGGGGCCGCCATGTTACTAGAGTACAAAATGGTGTGACCCCTCGCATCTTTGGCCGGACTGACGGCGGCCGCTTTGCCTGCGAGAATACTTTGAAACTGGCGTTCGATGCCCATCAGGCCCTGGTCTTCACTGCCTACAGCACCAATGATATGGGCGGCCACAGACTGTAACGGGTAGAGGCGCGTGGCTTCGTTTACAAGGTAAAGGCCTTTGAGGGAGAGGCTCTCAACTTGTTGTCCGATGACGGGATCAATTCTTCGTTTCAGCCAAGCAAAATAGGCGTCCTTGTTGGCCAAGCCTCGAACCTTGTCGCGAGGCATGCCGAGGAGCTCGGCCAATTGTTTCAGCTGATGGGGAGTAGGAGTAAAAACTCGAGGATTTATAGCCACCGAGGGTTTTTTGAGGCTAATGGCCAGTGGCTGTCCATTTCGATCGAGAATGTGACCTCTGTAGGGGGCGAGGATGAGGCGTTGTTCATACTGTTTGGCAGCAATTCTTTTTAACGCTTCAGCCGACGGCGGAAATAGTTGAATCACGGCAGCACGGCCAATCAAAACACCAAAAACACCTAGTAACAGGGCTGCCAACATCGACGCTCTCGACAGATCAAAGCCCGAAACCGTATTCGATTCTGGCCACCAAGTGCGCATTAAGCGCAAAGGTTTCAGGAAAAATTTACGGGCATATTTGGATACGGGTTGGCGCAGGTTCATTTTTTAGGAGTTCCCTTTCCATTGCCGTCGGAAGGTGTGTCAGACAATTCCTCTAGTTTTTTTTTCGTTGAGAGGCGTGCGAGGTCGCCTCGAAGAGCACTGCGCTCCTCTAGGAGACGTCCTTCCGTGGTTTTAAGTTGGCCGAGTTCGTAGCCGACACCTGTCGTTACGCTGCGAAAGTGCACCCGCGCAAAGGCGGCCAAAGCCAACGTGAGAGTCCAAAAAACAGCAAGGCGAACAGTGCGATGACCCATAATGCCCCCCATCAACGCTGCAAATCAGCCGCAGTCAAAATAAATTTATAATCTGAGTCTGATTATAATCTGAATCTGCTTATAATAAGAAACTTTTATGTAAGTTTTATCGAATTTATTTATTTACAGAGTATTCCTTCGTCACACGGATAGCCCTAAGCTTGGCACTGCGCGAACGAGGGTTTGTCCGAATTTCTTCGTCGGAGGGAATCGTAGGAAAGGGCTTGATAATTTCAGCATGTGACTCCGACAAGAGCGCCACTTCCGCTTGCGTGAACGGAATTTCTCGAGGGAGCTCTTGCCGCTTGGTCTTGCCGGTCAAAGCCTGCATCGCCTGCTTGGAAATACGATCTTCTAGGGAATGAAATGAAATGACAGCCAAGATCCCATTTAAGCGAAGAATTTTTGGCCCGTTATTTAGAAGACTTTCCAGTTCGCCGAGCTCGTTGTTTACGAAGATTCGAAGTGCCTGAAAGGCCCTGGTGGCAGGATGTTTACGGCTGGCTTCCTTCCAAAAAACTTTGCTCGCGATAAGGTCGGCTAGGCTTTTTGTGGTTGTAAACGGTGTCGCCTCACGGCGTTCACAGATTAGTTTGGCAATAAAACGGGATTTTGGTTCCTCGCCGAATTTAAAAATGACGTCAGCGATTTCTTTTTCATCGGCTGACGCTAAGAATTCGGCGGCACTTTGGCCCTGGCTCTGATCCATACGCATATCAAGTGGACCATCATTCATGAACGAAAAGCCGCGGTCTGCCGCGTCTAAATGGTGACTGGAGACTCCGATGTCAGCCAGTATGCCGTCTATTTTTCCGCGGAGTCCAAGGCCGTCTATTTCAGATTCAATGCGGCCAAAGGCAGAATGAACAAGGGTTAGACGTCCTGCACTTATTTCCGACTGAAACCGAATGCGTGCATTTTCTATGGCCACGAGATCCCGGTCAAACGCAATCACACGCCCCGTAGGCCCTGCAAGACTAAGCATTAAGCTTGTGTGACCGCCACCGCCTAAGGTGCAGTCCACCAATATCGAGCCATCCTTAGGCGATAAAATCGCCACCGATTCTTGAAAAAGTACGGAGACATGCTGGTAAATGGCAGCGGACGAAGCCGAATTTTGAGCAGGGGTTTGAGAATTTGACAAAAGGTACACCTTATTTAATTGAATGCG
Organism: Bdellovibrio sp. ZAP7; assembly: GCA_945900755.1. Lineage (GTDB taxonomy): Bacteria > Bdellovibrionota_B > Oligoflexia > Oligoflexales > RGVZ01 > CAMDKS01. The sequence continues at coordinate 2,956 of CAMDKS010000052.1, read as the reverse complement.
GGCTTTTAGGGTTAGGACGCGTGGTTTGATCCTGAAATGAAATCAATAATTTAAAAACGAGAAACAGTCCATTTGGGTTTTGAAAATTAAAAAATAAATTATTTTTGGAGATAAAAACCGATTTCTTTGAATCTCGGCGGTCATTTTTACCTAGTCATATCAAGCACAAACAGACCGATCAAAAAAATCCAACTCCTTGCAGCCCTTGCCCAGCAAGCGGCCTAGCCCACCACGGTGTGACTAGGCTTGTGACTACGGCATTTAACGGCCAAGGAGCGTGAATCCCTTGCCCATTGTGCTTCTTTACACGGGAGTTGAAAATTAAAGTAGGAAATAATTCAGCCGATAGAAGGTCCGTCGTGTTTTATTTTTAACTTTTTAAGGAGGTGTGAAGATGAGGTTCAAATGGAGTCGTCACTTAATGCTGACAGCCATCACCGCAGTTTTCTTGTTGCCGATGACTGGATGTATCAGTCAACAGCAAGGAGAACAAGGCGAGGAGGTTGCAGCACAGGGACAAGAGGCAGAGCAAGGGGCAGCGCAAGGCGAGGAAGTGGCCGGCGCACAAGGGGAAGAACCAGCTGCACAAGCAGCAGAACAGGGGGCACCAGCTAATGAAGCGGTAGCCAACAATGGAGAGCCAGTCGTTAACGAAATGGCCGAAGCAGGGGAAAATATCCCAGCAGACCAAATAGCCGTTAATGCTGAGCCAGGAACGGATGCAGCCGCAATCATCACAGAGATGAATGCAACGGCACCAGTGGAGACAGTGGCAGCAGCCCCAGAGGCAGCAGCCCCAGAGGCGGCAGCTCCAGAGGCGGCAGCACCTCCACCGGCTACTGTAAGTGTGGCAGGAGTCCCTGAAGAAGGGTCCAAGATGCCATATGTCGTAGAAGTTGGAGATACGTTGTCGAAGATTGCGACCAAAATTCACGGCGATCAAAAGCGCTGGAGAGACATCGCAAGCTTGAGCGGAATCACCAATCCAAACCACATTTTCCCAGGCGACCTAGTCTATTATACGCTGGAAGCAAGCAGCCAATCGTTTGCGTCATCGTATGAAGGCATTCGCCGCGGAAAAGAAACGGTTCAATCTGGAGACACGCTGGCATCTATTGCTCGCCGTGTTTACGGAACCTCCTCGCTTTGGCGCCATATTTGGCGTCAAAACGATACGATCGAAAACCCAGATCAACTAACCGCAGGCACAGCTGTCTATTATGTTGAAAAAGGGTCAGTAAAATCAGCTGAAAACAAATCAAAATCTAACCACAACGTAAAAACAGTAAAAGTATTGAAGACCGTTAAAACAATCAAAACAGCAAACCAAACACCAACCAACCATCATGTTCAAAAACTAGTATCTAATAACGTGGTGTCCTACACGTTAACACTGAATTGATCGAGAAAACCCCAAGCGAATCTGGCAAGACGCGAAGGTGGAATAGATAAAGAATCTTAAGACGAGACTCAAAATGGCACCTAAAGTAAACTCCCAGAGATAACTTAAGGCGCAACGTCCAAAGAACCAGCCAGCTACTAAGAACCAAACGAGCAAGGTTTAGCAGAGCAAAATCAAGTCCAAGTACCAGGATGTTTTAGCACAGCCATTTGAGTAAGGCGCCACCCGGGCAAACTGGCAACGCAGAAACAACGAGAAGGCACCATGACATGATATCGCCCCTAACCTAGCTCTTTTCCCCTCTCCCTACGAAGACTAGTCACCCAAAGGCTGCAACGCCACCTGCCCTGATCACCTATATCAGACCAGTCCCCACCCAAACACATAACCACCTAATATTATTAACTTCTATTGCTTGGTCAGGCGTGCCTATACACATGCGTGCCTATACACATGCGTGCCTATACATGTGTGCTTATACATATGTGCTTATACATGTGTGCTTATACATATGTGCCTAATCACCTCATCCCTTGGCCTAACGACTGACGTCTGCCCAAACATCTAAACCAGCTAACTGTGGCAGACCCTTCAGCAGTGGAGTAGAGTGAGGCGGGCGAAAAGACGGATGACGCCTAATTTTTCCGACACTTAAATATCTCCGAGGGGGTTACGATGAATCATAAATTTCTCGCCTGGACGGCAGCCGCTACTGGTGCTCCTGTAACAGCTCAGAGTCATTTCAAAAAAACGCTTGGCCCATTTGACGTTGACGTTAAGGTGTCCCATTGCGGTATCTGCCATAGTGATCTGCATTTGCTTGCCAACGATTGGGGAATTAGCACCTTTCCGCTAGTGGCTGGTCATGAAATTGTGGGCCATGTTTCAGATTTGGGGGCCAGTGTTACGCACCTTACGCGTGGACAGCGAGTTGGCATTGGCTGGCAGTCAGGCAGCTGTGGTACCTGTGAGTCCTGTGTGAAAGGAGACGAGAATTTATGTCCTGCCTCGCAGGCGACTTGCGTCGGAAATTTTGGAGGTTTCTCTGAGTACGTTCAAACCGATTCGCGTTTTGCTTTTCCTATTCCCGAGGCACTAGCCTCTGAAAATGTCGCACCTTTGCTGTGTGCAGGAATCACTGTTTACGCCCCTTACCGGGTCTTCAATGTCAAACCTACCGACCGCATTGGGGTCATCGGCATTGGGGGACTGGGGCACCTTGCCATTCAATTTGGCAAGGCATGGGGGTGTGAGGTCACAGCCTTTTCCAGCTCACCAGATAAGGAGGCCGAGGCTAGAAAATTTGGGGCTTCAAAATTTATTTCAAGCACCAATCCTAAATTAATGGCCGAGGCTGCATCGAGTTTAGACTTCATTATTTCAACGGTGAATGTAGATCTCGACTGGCCTAGTTTCGTCAATGGCCTTCGCCCTGACGGCAAACTATGTTTTGTCGGAATTCCACCGTCCAATCTAAATATTTCAGTTCTTTCACTTCTTGGGGGCCGACGAAGCATCTGCGCAAGCCCAATCGGCGGGAGGCACCTTATTAGA
>CAMDKS010000051.1 GCA_945900755.1 Bdellovibrio sp. ZAP7 | reverse complement strand
TCTATGGTTTTGGTGGCACCTTGTTCCCCAACTTTTTAGCTAACCGACCGACTAGTTCAATTTTTTGCTGTTAATAGTCCCGCGCGCTGCCAACTTCAGGGCTCCCACCGTCGCGAATTTGTCCCAGATGGAGTTTTTAGGAACGACAGTCGTTCCCACTGGTTATCGGCATACTGGAGAGCGAGCTTTAACAGCTATAGATATTAGATGGTCGCATAGTGCCGCCAATGACGGCCGACCAATTTCCCGAGTGCCTTGTTACGCATCTGTGCGAAATCACAAGTGTTAAAAGAACAATGAAATTCCCGAATGCAAGCCAATGACTGTAAAGGTTGGTCCAGCCCGTCGCGTCGAGTACTGAATCCTCGTGGTAGCTGAGGCTCCCTCCCAAATAAACCAAGCTAGCTCGGGTCCTACTTTAAAAGTGGTGGTCGTCACAGGGTCTGTTCCGGTGTTTTCTTTGCCAATAGCAAATCCAGAAAAAAGATTGAAACCAACGCTGTCACCTGGATCCACGATCCAATATTTGGCAAGTCCTCCGATTTCAAGAAGGGATTGGTTACTTCCGTTGGCGAGCAGCCTGTTGGAATAATCTAGATCAAAGCCAGTCCAAAGGAAGCTGAAAGGCACCAAGTAGGCTACCTGCAAATCATGATTGGAAAACGTGTTCACTGGCGACTTGGCTGTTTCATAGCGATAATTGAAGGCAAGCTCATGGGTGCCGCCGCTAGCTCCAAGGAGTGGAGAGGCGATACTTGAGCAAAGAAGCAATAGGCCTAATGAATTAGATCTACCAAGGGCTGCAAAAAGGGACAGACATTTCATTGCGAAGGCTCTCCTAGTTCCTTTTATAGTCTACAACCTTTCGTCAAAAATTCCAAATCACGGTTCTACGCCTAGTCGAATTGTGCTATGATCATTTCAAAAGCTAGCGACTAGCTAAGGGGATGATCATTGAAGGCATTACGTTGGGCTGCGCTCATAAGCGGGCTCCTCACAATTTTGAAAGGCGCAGCGTTCGCATCGACGGGGTCTGTGGCCGTGCTTGCGAGTTTTCTTGACTCGTTTGTGGATTCAATTTTATCGTTTGTAAATTTTAAGGTTTCATTGGCAGCCCAAGAGCGGGCGGATCGCCGGCATCCTTATGGGCATGGAGGATATGAGGTCCTTGCGGCGTTGGCTCAAGGCGGGCTGATTGCCGGTTCTGGAGCGCTTGTTTTATTCCAGTCCCTAGACCGAATTTTTTCGCCTAAAAGCCTCGAAAATTTAAATGTTGCACGGCTGCCTGCGGCCCTTTGTATCATGATTGTGTCAACGGTAGCCGCTTCACTGATAACGTTGATATTGAATAAGTCAAAAAAAAGTATGGTGGCGCAAGCCTCTCGAAGTCTAAGTTTGAATGCCGACCATGCACACTATTCCGGTGACGTCCTGCAAAATGTAGTGACGCTTTTAGGTGTAGCCTGTGCCTGGTGGTGGAACACGCCATGGGCCGATGTCGTAGCAGGCGCAGTTGTTGGTGGAATTCTTTTGAAAACGGCATTTCCGTTACTTCGCGACTGTGCTCGTGATATCATGAATGTTGAGTTCGATCTGGAACTCCGTGCGCGAGTCGAGCAATTAATTGCAAATTGTGGTATTCCGGAAGTAGTGGGTATCCATCGGCTGCGAACGAGGACGTTAGGGCCATCTCATTTTGTGGATTTTCACCTAAAGCTGCCGAATGTAATGCCGCTAAACCAGGCTCACAAGATTGCAGACCGAATCGAGACACTTTTAAAGAAGGAAATTCCAGGAGTGGATGTTTTGATGCATCTTGACCCCGAGGAAGAGCCAGATGATGATTTCCAATGAGGAACGTTTATAGTTTTCAGGTATGGGACAACTATTGTGAAATGGACGCACTAACTAGGAGGGCATGATTGTGGGGGCTTCAGGGAAAAGAATTATTGTCATAGGAGTGATACTTGGCTCAATCGTAGTTGGCGTCATTTTGTTGAAAAAAATGAAAGACGAGAGGAGTATGGTTGGAGGCATTGACCAACACGGCTCCGCGAGCAGTGGTCATTCATCGTCAGAACCTAGTAATGTGAATTCTGGTGCCGGTAATTCTGGTGCGGGTAATCCTGGTGCCGCGCAAAATGATTCCAATGCACCTGAGGCCGCAGGGCAGGGACCTGCTAATGCTAATGCTGATTCTGATTCTGAAAATTCCATTGGATCGACAAACTCACAGCCAGAAACGTCGACAAATTCTGGAGCAAGTGGTCGTTCAAATGGAATGGAATCGCAAGTTCCAGGGAGCGGGACGGCTCCTAACATGCTGCCAAGCGAAAATGACGGGCCTAAGAGTTCTGCGTTGGGTAAACCTCTTGTGAATTTGAAATCAGGGTCCGCACAAAATATCGATCATTCTGGTGGCAAGCAAGCGGGCCAAAACGTGGCAACAACCAACCCATCGAAAATATCGGGTGGCAACAACCAAATGACTCCTAAATCCGATGTTCCTACTGTTAAAGAGCGCCCGAATTTCCCAGGGATAGTCCAGGTCGAAAATGGTGTGATGGTGAGTGATGTGCGATACAAAGGGGGAGAGGGCGCAGATCAAATAATTGTGACGCTAACTCAAGTGGAAGGTAATGGAAAAAAATCTGGAAAAATATGGGTGATAGGCGAATACATTCAGCGTGGCACCACAGGAATTATGTTTATGCCCAGCCATAACGAGTTAAAATTGGCAGCAGACGGGACGCCTAAAAATGCTAAAACAGGAATAGGCTACGACCTAAAAACGGCGGTAACGACCGCGATCACAGTACCGAAGCCCGGCTTTGAAGGGGAGGAACTCACGGGAGTCCGAATCGGAGTGGTTGATAGTGTTTCTGGTCAGGTTCACTATGCTAAAATATCAATGAAACACATTCAAAAAAGACCTGTGATTAAACGGGTAAAAGTTAGCGCAGATGATGCTAATAAGCGAAAACCATGACTCGTGGCATTGACTCGGGATGGAGGCTATTTCTTTTTGCCTTCGCTGGGGAATGATCCGTTGCGATCTGTTGCTTTCAATTGGCGAAGCGTAACATTTGCGACTCGCTTGATTGTTACAGATTTTTGAAATCGCCCATCGGCATCACTGACGATGTCTTGAAGGAGAGATGTGGCGCGGCTAGGATTGTTGAGGCCATTTATGTTTACCAAAGCCAGTTGGTATTGAGCATCGGCGCGGGACTTGTCTTGAGCGACAATGCTTTCAAATGCCTGCTGAGCTTGGATCCAGTTTGCGCTTCTTGCGGCGGCAAGGCCAAGACCAAACTGTGCAGTCGAGCATTTTTCGCAGCGGTTCGAGGCAAGGTCAAAGGATGATACTGCGGAGGCTGCGTCCCCAAGATCCAATTGCAGGTAGCCCATGTTCAGAAGGGCCGCAACATGAGTATTGTCGTTGTCTGAAGCCTTCTTAAACCATGAAATGGCATCGTCAAAATCTCCCCGCCGATTACCTGAGGCCATCATCGTTCTGAGTCCCATGAGATTCATTGAATCACTGTTTTCAGGTTTCAATTTGAGGACGAGATCGCCATAGTAGCCGGACATTTCGTAGTTGCGCTTCATGCCGAACGCAACGCCCAAAGAGAGGATCACGCTTACGTCTCCAGGTTGTTGTTCCAAGAGTCTATGGGCCTCATCAATCGCCAGATCAGATTGGCCGGTAGCCAAAAGGCCATAAAGGCGATCGTGATTGTTAGCGGTTGATTCGCTCATCTCTATCCAATTGGTGCTGCCTGAGATCGGGAGTATGGGTGATTTTTCACCGGTGGCAATCATAATGAGCTCCTTGGAGGCGATGACTGATGGTGCCGGTGGCGCCACTGCTGCCGAGACGGTCTCAGGACTCTCGCTTGCTTTGCGCTTTGCTCCACGTCCTGTCGAACAGGCCGGCAGCATTAATGCAATCATGAAGCATCCTGAAATTTTAATTTTAGTTTGTTTTTTCATTTTAGTTCTCTCCTTGTTAACTATTTGGCATGCCATTGTATGAAGTGATTCGCGGTCTCACGCGTGAATGATTCTGCACTTGCATCTCTCCCGGACTCCAACAAAATGGTCGACGTCCAGTCTGGATTCGTGGAGCCAAGTCGCGCTTGTTCTACCGATTTTTGGTCTGATTCTAGGGAGGAGTTGTTTACGGTGTCTAGGATTGAAATTTTACGAGTTTGAAAGGCTTTAACAATGCTTGGATCCAAAGTTTCGGGTATCGTGAGGTCAGCGTAGGCTGTGACAAATAGGTCTCCGACCACAGCTGAACGATGCAGCGCTGGTCCACACCAGCTTGATCGCACAGATAGGCAGGCCGCTTTATACGCATCAGTAATCTTTACATACAAGGCATATCCGGACTCAAGCTCACCCTTGGGGTTTTTTGACGTAAAGCTAATGACCTCCTCGCTAAACTTGTCTTTTGCCAAGGTCTGAGCAAATAGAAATTTAATTTCGCTGACGGCGTCAGCTACTTGGGGCAGAGTCACATCCATACCTGAAGCCTGTTTGTCGATGGCCGCTAGCTCAGGCAAACGTCCTTTGCTTGCCATCAATCGGGCTTTAAGAGACAGAGTTGTGGCGGCAATCAAAGGGTCGTTCTTAAAAATTGAGCGAAGCTTGTCTGAAAGTTTAATAGCGCCTTGGGGCGTGCCGTAGCGTTCTGCTGTGTCGATCATTCTGCGGGCGATATCGATGCGTGTGTCTTGAGGTACACCGGAGTTTTCTAGCTGAATAGACATAATTCTGATGGCCGAATCGTAAATTCCTCTTCCCATATAGAGATCTGCAAGTGTTTGTTCAGAGGCAGTCGTTTTTTCGTCATGCCGAAACACTTTCATTTGGTACTCTAAAAAAAACATTACATGCTCGTCCCATGCCAGCCCCATGGATAAATTTCCGCCGTTGATAAGCGCGGAGGAAAGCCATTTACTGGAAGGGTACTTGTTCGCAAATTTTTCTAGCGTTAATATTGAGGTTCGATATTGCTTGTCTCCTTCATAGGCCACGGCTAAATGATACAGGCCTTCATGGTGACGAGTATCGGCGGCCCAGCCGTTAACGTACTCATTTAGTTTCACAATCGATTTTTTAAAATCATTTGCGGCTATAGCCTCAAGACCACCCTCGAGCAGAGCGAGCCCAAGAACATCGTGTGGCCTAAATGTGCTTTTAACGTGGAGGCCTGTGATTTTTAACTTAGTCATCATTCGCCCTAGCGCTTCTAGCTCACTCCATTTTTTATCCGCGGTATAGCTGGCCGCCATCAATCCTGCTGCGTGCGATGGGCTGACGCCATTGGGGAATTTCCCCAAACGATCGGTCCAAAGTTTAAAAGCCTCGTCGGTCCGCGAATTGTTTATTAGAAGAAGTCCGACGTGCCCCGCAATCGTCCAATCAAATGCTGTGGATCCTTCAAATTTTCTGTACATCTCAAGTAGCGCCTCACGCTGCGCTAGGTCTCCTTTTGCAACTCCGTTCCAAGGCACCTCAACAGGCCAGGCTGCAAGGATCGTCTGACTGCGAATAGCCAGGCGCCAATACCCGAGGGCTGAATTGCCTGTGGACTCGCCGGCCAACTCTGAGAATGTTGCAGAAGAGGCCTTATGGCGGCCTCCATTGAATTCAATGGCTCCTTTTGAACCGCGAATTTCGAGCTTTTCCTGCGCAGGGATATTCGTATCAAGGTAGAGAGCGATTGATTCAAGGGTTTGATTGCGCGTGGCATCGGAGGCCTTGACGGGTGCTGCGGACGCTATCAGGCTTTTAATTAGGTTTCGATGCATTCCGGCTATGGTTGTTGCCAAAAGTGCGACTTTCGCTTCGTTGCCATCACCAAGGACGTGCTGGTCGTCATATTTTTTTGTCATCTCTACTAATGCCTTTTGCCAACGCTGAACTTGCTTTGAGGCTTGCGGTTGACTGTTGTAAACGGATCTTTCTAGCTCAAGAGTCCTAAGGTCTAGGGCTCCGCCTACGGGTGTTCCTGTTGCGGTTAGTGCCATCGAGCGATACTTCTTGAAAGCCGACGTCGTGTCGCCTTTAGCCCACAGATCCAAAGCTTGTCGTTCATTAATGGCCTGAGAGAGTTTAAACTGCCGTTGCGCTTTTGCGTCAATTGGTGGTGCCGACCAGCTTGCCGACGAACCTTCGACATGCCGCCATAAATTTACGGCATAAGTTGCAGTTTTTTCGTGGGTGGCTTCATCAATTTTTGAGGCGGTATTACAAGCGCCCAAAAGGAATCCTCGCCAGCCTCCGGTCGGAGGTCCGACTTTTACTCCTGACGAATTAAGTCCCGATGTCGCCTGAGCTGCGACCAAATCGGCAACGAGTCTCGCGCGCAGCCCAAGTTTTGCTGCGGCGTAGCGAAGTGCATTGATCTCCTTTGCTTGGGCATCAGGGCTCAGTTTTTTACCTAATTTTCCTAATGCCTCTTTGAAGGCGATAACAGTTTTATCGTTTGCCGATTTGTTTGGAAAAAGATTTTGGTTGTTCTTTAAATTGGCTTCGACACTGACACCAGTCCACGTCAACGGTAGCGGGAAAATGGGTTTAAATGCTTCTGGCGCTGCCTGGGACCTAGGCGCAAAGAGGATGGTCCATGTCAGTGTAAGAAGAATCTTCGCTAGTCGCTGGCTTGCGCTAATGTTGGAAATGAAAGGAATCATTGGCGGCACTCCAATAAGTTTGAGGTCAATTGTTTGAGTGCTTCGGACGAAATCCACTAAATCATGATGTTTGAATTAAAATCTCAGCTCACGCGTTTTGGTAATACTCTGATATTATTGCGTTCTAAATTGTTTTTAACTTTTTCTCCTAAAGTCTTTCGGATTTGTACCGAATCACCCTAGGGATTCGAACGACGTCTAAAGTAGAGGATTAACACCTATGGAACGATTTAAAAACTGTCTCAACTTGGCGATTACCAAACAGGCCATGTGTGTTCGTTTTATTGCAGGCGGTCAGCCTCAGATAATGCTAGCGAATCAAACGATGGTAAGTGATGGTGGTGGACCGATGACGGCAGAGCAGATCAAACTCATAATGAATTCAACCATGCCTGGTCGATGGTTTACTAGTGAAGCGGAGTCGCTGCTTGGTAACTTGAATATTGGAGCTCACGGCATCTTAGGGATGCGTGGTCGTTCTGATGGTGCATTGAGAATAGACCTATATTTTCCAGCCAATGGAAAAATGTACGAGGATGACGTATTAGAAAAAAAATCAAAGGAGGGCGCCAATCCCTCTGATGCACCCGCCAATCCCTCGGCCATTTCAATTCCGGCCTTCTCGATTCAAATGCCTGCTCCTCCCGCGATACCACCAATTCCCGCGATTTCAATTCCCGTAATATCTATTCCCGCGATTCCAATTCCCGTGATTCCAATTCCCGTGATGTCCATTCCTGCGATGTCCATTCCTGCGATGTCTACTCCTGCGATCTCAATTCCCGCGATGTCTATAGCGCCAGCGCCTGAGATCAAAGCCGCTTCAAGTGCCGCTCAACCAGAAGAGGAGAGCATGTTTCAGTCCGGCCCCGCAAAACGTTCAGCACCTGCGGCTGTGACTCCTCCAGCGATGGCTAACCCTATGCCAATGACTATGCCCGTGCCCCAAAACATGATTATGCCAATGGTTATCCCAGCTACACGAGAAGAGATCGCGGAAATTAATTTTGGCAATGACGTGGCTGGTGAGGGACAAGTCAGTCATGGCGAAAATGCCATTGATGCCCTTCTAAAGGAAATGGTTAAGTTAAAGGCCTCAGATATACATTTGACTGTTGGTCAGCCAATTATTCTACGAATACATGGCGATATCTCGCGGATTAGCGAGGAGACGATCACTGCCGATATGATGTCTCGTTTTATGTTGCCGACCTTTCCGAAGCGAAATCATAAGGAATTCCTAGATATTCAAGATACTGATTATGCTTATGAGCTTAAAGGTGTTGGCCGGTTTCGGGTCAACGTCTATCGTGATCGTAACGGAGTGGGAGCTGTGATGCGACACATCCCTGCAGATATTTTGAGTGCGGAGCAGCTCGGACTTTCTGCCGCGATTACCAAATTATGTCATTTGAGCAAGGGCCTGGTTCTTGTTACTGGACCAACAGGTAGCGGTAAATCAACGACCCTCGCCGCCATGCTAGATTTGATCAACAGTACTCGAAAAGAGCATATTTTGACGATTGAAGATCCTATCGAATTTGTTCATCCTCAAAAAATGTGCTTGGTTAATCAGCGCGAGGTTCGCAAGCACACAGGCTCATTTGGGCGTGCGTTGAAAGCCGCTTTGCGTGAGGACCCAGACGTTGTTTTGATTGGTGAGTTGCGAGATTTAGAAACAATTGCCATCGCCATCGAAACGGCAGAAACTGGCCATTTGGTGTTCGGCACTCTGCACACAACCACGGCCATGTCCACGGTGGATCGGATGATCGATCAATTTCCGGCAGATCGACAGGCACAAATTCGCACGATGCTGTCTAGCTCTCTAAAGGGGGTTGTGGCTCAAACATTGTTGAAGAAAAAGGGCGGAGGACGCGTGGCGGCCCATGAAATTTTAATTGCCAATGATGCAGTCGCAGCCATTATTCGTGAGGGAAAGGTTCAAAACTTAGCGAATCATATGATGACCAACAAGGCTGATGGAAGCCAATTGCTGAACGAGGCGCTCATAAAGCTTGTTCTGGACGGAATTGTTGAGCCAGCGGATGCATTATTTAAATCGATCGATAAAAATTCGTTCCTTATCACCGCAAAGCAGCGAGGAATTGTATTCGCCGCCTAGGCAGGCGGTTTGTAATGGCTAGAATAGACTTAAAATATCACCCAGGTTTAGATCCGTCAGCGGGGTGACTGTCGTGACATTTTTCAGCTGCTTCTTTATCAAAGTGCTTGCCCTTACACTTAACACAAACATATTTTGCGCCATCTCGTTTATACTTGTCACTTTTGATGCGTTCATTTTTTGGATTCATGCTCATGATAGACTCCTTAAAAGATTAGATTTAAGCAGGCATCGGCTCGACGGCTAAAAACTTTAGGTGGCTACCTATAGAATGTTGATCGACGGCCCAGTTTCAGGCGACGTAAATCTGAGAGTTTGACGCACCGATTTGCGCCTAACCAGCCAGATTCCAAGGGTAAATTCGACAATTTTTGGGAAGGCCAGAGTCTACGGTTGAGTAAAGGCACTCCACAGGGAGTTGAAGACAGCTCCCGTACAGCCATAATGAGCTCCAGGATAATCACCCGACCAATTCCAAATGGAGTTAAAGATGTCAATGTGGGTATAGGGTCCCGAAGCGAATTCCTTTAAGAAATGGGCCGCAACATTTGATCCCCCGCCCATCGATGAGTGGGACGGCATTCGCCCCATATTGGTTAAGTCTGCGGCGTTAATCTTATTTCCGTTAAGAAAGGGTAAAAAGGCATCCCAAAAGGTAAACGCTTCCCCGTAGTGACTTGCGGCATTTTCGAGCGAGCGTTTGAATTCGGGAGTTGAAAAATGTACGGGTGTATAAAAATTCGAAAATTGTCGTAAAGAGGCCGTGGTAAGTGTTGCGGCTGTGTACATGTGCGCCGGTGAAAACGTGTCTCCAATATAGGACATAGCATCGGCTAAAATAAGTCGGCCTTCCGCATCGGTGTGCTCAATGATCACTGATTTTCCTTTGCGAGAATTAATAATGACGCCAGGCTTCATGGCCAGTGCATCGATAGCATTCTCGCAGGCAGGAATGGCGAGCACAATTGGTTTGCTGTAGCCAGAACGAATCAAGGCCATAAAGAGCTGAGACATGAGGCCCGCACCGCCCATGTCGTTTTTCATGCAATTGACAAACGACTCGTGGGGCTTAAGGTTTATGCCTCCCGTATCAAAGGTAATCCCTTTGCCGATCAGAGCTAGTGGAGCTACACCTGTTTGAAGATTTTTGGTTAGTATATGAAGACGTGACGGCGAGGCCTTGGCCCCTTGTCCGACGGCTAGTAGGAGATTCATTTTTTCGTCGCGGAGAGCGCTTTCGTCCATGCTTGTAAATGTACAATTATTTTGGGCGGCAAAAGATTTTAACCGCTCTCCAATTTCGATTGAGGTGAGCGAGTCTGGATTTTCATTAATCCAGCGGCGATATTCGAGTTGATGCTCAAAACGGAGTTTGTAGTCAGGGTCATTTTGGGTGACATCTTCCGGCTTACATGCAAAAACACGTACGGACTCCCATTTAGATGACGTGTATAGGGCGCTAGAAAAAATGGTCACAAGATCTTCGACGCGGACGATATCCTCAGTCGTGCACCCCTCATCAAGGAGCACCACGAGTTTTCGAACCGCAAACATCGATTGAAGAGATTTTGCCCAATCGTGAAAAACCCATCGGCGTTCCAGTGCTGTGGTTCCGAGCTGTGTAAACGTAGGAGCAACCCAGGGACGATCTCCTTGTCCAAAAAATCCGGTATGAATGGTCAGGTAATGGGACTTGCGCTGCAATGGCGCAAAGGCTTTGGCGGTAAGAGTCTGGAGGGCGGCTGATGGGCCGGCGGCTGGAGATAAGATCACGGTTAACTCGTCGGAGTATACGTTTGCGGCAGCATCTTTCAGGGCCAAACGGTCAATGGTAAAAGCGTGCATAAATTTTCCCTCCGAGTTTGTTTAAAGTGTGGGAGTTTCGCCTTTTTGCCAGAGAATTGCAATCGGCAAGGGGCACTAGGGATGGGGTTTACATCAGGTAAGTCCATATCATTTCCCTGAGAATCGCTGCTACCACGAAAAAATTTGGAGTTACATCACTAATTTCCATATTAATTTGATGTAAAGTAGCTTAATTTGCCAGAATGATGTCTCAAGACGAACAGCCTATAGCAAAAAAAAATACACCAACTTTCAATGAGTTATTAAAGGTGTCGACCATTGCCTATTTTGTAATGGCTTTTGTTGGCGTTGAAATTTGCTGGTGGTACCATAAAAATGTGCAGCTAAGATTTGGCCCTATTTCCTATGACCGAGTGCAGCTGCTTGCGATTATCGTCGCCAGTTTTATGTTTTTGCATCTCTGCCAAAAAGCGATGGAGAATTTTTTTCCATCCTATAGGTCATTTAGGGTCACGCTGGCAAAACTGTTCCACGGAGTGACATGGCGAGGAGCGTTGTGGCTTGCGGTAGTCTCGTCGTTTGGCGAAGAAATTCTATTTCGCGGTGCTCTTCAGCCAATTCTCGGAATTTGGTTGACCAGCATTGGGTTCGGTTTTTTACACTTGGATCCGGACGGAGGTGTCTCTGTTTGGACGGCGTGGGCTATGGTTGCCGGGTTGTTGCTAGGAACCATAGTTGATGTAACGGGTAGTTTGTGGCCTGCCATTTTGGTCCATTTTTTAATAAATTTTGTCGGGATTCTTGGTCTTTCAAAGAGTTCCAACCAAAGAGCCGCTCGTTAGTAGATTGTGCAACTCGATTTTAGAAGGCTGATAATGATTAAGGGCCATCCTCAGATTTGTTTGTTCCGACCTGAGATTCCTCAGAATACTGGAAATATTGGGCGCTTGGTTGCGGCAACCCAATGTCGATTACACCTTGTAAGACCGTTTGGTTTTTCTGCACAGGATAAGAATTTGCGCCGTGCGGGATTGGATTATTGGCCATTTTTGGATCTGGAAATTCATGACGACCTTGAAGCACTTTTGGAGCAGTTCGGCGGGTCGTTTGCGTTTTTCAGCACAAAGGCGACGAAAATGTACACACTAATGCCGGTCGACACTGATTTGTTAATTTTTGGGCAAGAGACAAAAGGTCTCCCTCCGTGGGTTCTAGAGAGGTGGCCTGACAAGGCCTATAAAATACCCATTTTTCATCCCGGAGTTAGAAGCCTCAACATTGCAAATGCCGTAAGCATTGTTTTGTATGATCAATTGATGAAAAAGGTCCCAGTATAATACTTTAAAATTAAATAGAAAATATACGGAGAGAACTATGATTACGGCTCGTGAACCCAACCAGCAATTTTTGGAGCAATTTTTGACTCCGTCGCTTTTTACGACACGCGGCTACCATATCGATGTGCCAGACGTTGAGGTCAAGTTGGATCAAAATGAGAGCCCGTGGGATTGGCCAGATGACGTTAAAGACGTGGTGCTTGCAAAACTAAAGAAAAAATCTTGGAATCGATATCCCTCTGCTTTTGGCGATGAGGTGGCGGTAAAAATTGCAAACAGGGTCGGCGTTGACGTTAGTAATATTCTTCTTGGGCCAGGCTCAAACTACCTACTGGCCTTGGTGCTACAAACATTCAGCAAGAAAATAAAGGGAAAGGTTGTCTTGGCCAGGCCATCCTTTGCCTTGTACGAAAATCAGTGTCAGTACGAGGGAATTCCGTATGAAGTCTGGCCACTCAATAGTGATTTAGAATATGATGTTGCACTTCTCCCCGAGTTGCCTAAAGGCAGCATGGTTGTATTTGCCTCACCAAATAATCCAGTCGGAAATGTCTTACGTCGGTCGGTATTAAAGTCTCTTTTGTCCAAGCACCCTGACGTGTTGTTTATAGGGGACGAGGCTTACTGTGAGTTTTCGAATGAGCCGTACACCGAATTATTGCGTGAGCATGCTAATTTATTGTTGGTGCGGACTTTTAGCAAGACTCTTGGTGCTGCGGGTGTGCGTCTAGGGTATGTGCTGGGAGGCGCTAATTTGATTGAGTTGCTTCGCAAACCTCGAGTTCCGTTCTTAGTTAATTTGTTTAGCTTGGTGGCAGCTGAAGAGGTCATGGATAGTGCCTCGATGTCGAAAATTTTCGATGACATCGTACTAAATGCGGTGAGCGAACGATCCCGTGTTGCGGCAGCACTAGGGAAGCAGTCAGAGCGATTGAAATTTAAGGTCAAAGAAAGTCAGGCCAATTTTCTGCTTGTGCGGTGGCCGAGCACGGACCTGTCAAATGCCGCCTACCATCACCTGATTCGGTCTGGAATTTTGGTTCGGAACGTGTCGGGAGCAAAAAATTTGGAGGGCTGCCTGCGTATATCTATTGGCACAGGCCCACAAAATGACAGGTTAATTGGCGCATTTTTAGCGATGTAGCCAAGAGAATTGATAAGAGGATCCATTTAATATTTTTCGGGTCAGTCCGATTCCTTCTATGAAACCTTTAGGAGGATTTATCCATGGCTGACGAACCAGTAGACTACGGCAAAATTTTTAATATTAAGACGCCTGAAAATATGAATAAGGAAGAAACCGTCTTGGTCATTGAAGACCAGCAAGACCTTAGGTTGATTATTGCCCATCAGCTTCAAAAACTGCAATTTAATAAAGTCAAGCAAGCGTCAAATGGCTATGAGGCTCTTGAAATGATGAAAGAGCTGAAAGGTATAAGTGCCATTGTCTGTGATATGGAGATGCCAATCATGGGTGGACTTGAGCTGCTTGGAGAGTTGCGCGAACGTACCGATTTAGATCGCCCGCCGTTTTGTTTGAGTATGGATCAAGTCAGCAAAGAGCGCCTTATGCTTGCCGTGGAGAATGGTGTCGATGAAATATTGGTGAAGCCCTTTACTTTGGGAGATATTTACCCGAAAGTGCACATGAGTTGGAAGAAGTTTCATAACCCCAAAAATCCTGAAAAAGTTTACGAGTTAGCAAAAATCGCCTTGCGCGATAAAAAATTCGATATCGCAGACAAAGTATACGGTATGTTAGCGTCATCGTCTGATAAATCTGCGAGACCTCATGTTGGTCTCGCTCGTAGTTCCCTAGGTCGGGGAGATCCGACCAAAGCACTCGAGCATTTAGCTGCGGCTGAGCTTCGAAACAAATCTTATGTTCATGTATTTGCGGCTCGTGGAGAAATCTACGCGCAAATGAAAAAATTTGACGAGGCTCTCAAATGCTTCGAGCAGGCTATTACCTTGTCGCCTCTAAATCCTGTTCGTTATCGCTCAGCGTGTGATATTTTGTTTGTCAAGGAACGCTATAAAGAAGTGATCACGCTTTTGGAAATGGCTGTTAAGCAAGGTTTGGAGTTCAAAGAACTCTTTCACTATTTAAGTCAGGCTTACTTTGCCGTTAAAGAATATCCAAAGGCACAGCGCTATGTAAAATCGGCACTCGCCTTGGATCCAGAAAATGTCACCTATTTAAATCAAATGGGCATTTGCCTCAAACAACAAGGGATGCTGGACGATGCAGGAAAGGTCTACAATCAAATTATTAAATTGGATCAAGACAATCTTGCTGCACTCTATAACAAGGCGATGCTTTGTGATGCAAAAGGTGAGTTTGCTGATGCCATAAAATTACTTGAGCGCGCTGTAAAAAAAGATGCAACCTTCGAGCCTGCGAAAGCTAAGATAGCCGAATTGAAAGCCAAAATGCCTAAAGCGGGCTAGTAGAATTTCCAATTTTTTGGTAGCCAAGCTTTGATATCCATCTTGCGCAGGCTCATGGCAGCACTCCAAGCATGGGCCTCAGTATTAGAAATCACGAGGACTCGGTCCATTGTGCGTAGGAATGGCAATAATTGCTGGGGATTTTGAGCGTGAAATAATCGTGCTGCATCATGCAAAGGAAGGGTGTCGCTGTCGAGGCAAGGACTCATGTCGATCACGATCGTTCCTTCTTCTTGTGCGGCGGTGGTCAAATTGGCGACGTCCAAAAACATATGGCTTCCAATGGTAAGGCACTCTTGAATGACGTCGCAGACGTGCTGAAGCGGCATGCCCGACAATTCCACCACGTCTCCGATCGTGTTCGGAATTTTTTCTCCAATTTTTAGCAGAGCATCGGGCGGCAAAAGAAATCGCTCAGTCAAAACAATATCAATGTAGGGCAATCCCGTGGCGTCAAGGCGGGTGGTCGAGGTCAGGGATTGAGATGGGTGCATGGGGGCTAAATTCCTAGTAATTTTGTCCTTAGTTGTTTTGCTGGGAGCTAACGGTCGGTGCTACCGATGAGGCGAAGTGTAGCTTAGTATGGAGTTAAGTGCAATATTTATACACAGAAGTTTCGCCATGGAATTTCCGTGGTTTGCCGATCCATGACCATTCTGCAAATATTTGGATAAATATTTATGATTTTTGAGCAGAGTGCTATAAGTAGGACTTAGCGCACAAATTTGACCTGGCGCGACATAGTGATCATTGATGGGGAGAACTTAAATCATGTTTCAAATGCCTAATTCAAATGTGATTGTGTGGCAGGGGCATCGCCCGAAGATTGGAGACGGTGTGTTTATAGCGGCTGGAGCCGCAGTCATTGGCCAAGTTGAATTGGGCGAGGGGGCTAGTGTTTGGTTTAACACGGTGATTCGTGGCGATGTCAATACGATTAAAATTGGTCCTCGAACGAATATTCAGGACAACTCAACGGTTCATGTCACCTCAAAATCCGGACCGACTAATATTGGCAGGGATGTCACAATTGGTCATAATGTAGTCATTCACGCCTGTACCATCGAAGATAGATGTTTGATTGGGATGGGGGCTATTTTGTTGGATGGCGCTATTATTCGCACACAATGTATCGTTGCTGCGGGCTCTGTCGTTGCCCCAGGTAAAGAAATGCCGTCAGGCATGTTAGTCATGGGTTCACCGGCAAAAGCGGTCAGACCATTAACAGCGGCAGAGCTGGCGTTTTTAGACACATCCGCACAGGACTATGTTCGGACAGCACTGACCTATAAGTCAGGGCTACCGCATCTAAATTGCCATGATTTTGAGAGGTTATGATTTTCCTGTTAATCGTACATCAGTCTATTTTAGTTTATGAACTCCTTTTCCAAATTTCCGCTCTTCCGTTCTTCCGCGTTCAATTCGGTGCTGCGGATCACCCG
>CAMDKS010000050.1 GCA_945900755.1 Bdellovibrio sp. ZAP7 | reverse complement strand
ATTTAATGTCGCATTGATTGCAACAAGTTGTCTTGTTTGAAGATCAGCAAGTGACCGACGCTCCACAGTAGAAAGACTTGCACTCCTTGAATGTCGAACACACACGTAAAATCTAAGGCCCAAAGATCCTTATGGGCTTTGAGGAAGGCTGTCCAAGTTGGAGGTGTAACGCGAGTTTTTGGCGTGACCATTCGCTGGCGCGCAAGCGCCGCGACTGTCCTGAGCCGAAGGCGAAGGATCTCCCGCGACCTTTAGGCAGCCAAAGTGCCTTTGCCCGTCGGAATATTCGACGAAAAACGCCCGCTGCTATCAGCCGCGTAAATCCAGCAGAAACGGATATGGAGATGCGTAGTACGCCCATAGGTCTGATAAAAGTTGACTTAGAACGCGCATAGCGAATTTCAGCAACAAACGAAGTTTTTGGACAGGATCATCCATAAAGCGACTCATACTAGGGCGGAATAAAATCGTCAATGAATTCATCAACATTGATTATTGCGGCACTACAGGCTTTTCTGGAAACGAGCTGGAACACACTAATCTCAATGCTATTGTTGTAAAACTCGCGAGATATCACGGCCGAGTCTTCGATTTGATCAATGAGTCCTTCAATTTTATCATTTTTTTTTGGAGAGGCTCCGTTGGAGCATTTTCTGAGTAATGCGCCGGAATCAAGCGTGAAATTTAATGAACCGAAATAGTGGATCAATTTATTTGAGCACAGGTGGGTCAATTTAAGTGAGCGTTATAGCTCAAACGGGCTGACTTCGACGTTCAAAAAACTACTGTATTTTATGGGGCCACTCGGCAAAATTTTCACCGCTGTCGCATCAGTGACTTAGGTGACTTGGAGGTGTGCGTTTTCGCACAGGATTATTGAACGACAGTCAAGACGTGGACAGAGACCATATACACTATAAGTGCTGGCACCCAGTTTCAATTCTATCGCAAAGCATTTTTATGAGACGTTGTGCCTGCTCACGTGTAAGTCTTGTCGTGTCGTAATGGACGCTAATGCTTAATTGTCCTGCATAGTAATTTATTGCAAATGCGGCCGCCGTTTTAGGTCTTACTGGTGCAAGCAATTCAAGTGCTTCCAAAGTAATGTTACCCACCCATACCTTGCCGTCTGCGCCCCTAAGTCTTGACCCTGCAAAAGAATGACCAAGATTCGTCAGAACCGCCGTAGCAGCACAAGTTGGAACATTGACAAAAAAGGACATTAGATATCGAACCGTACCAAGGCGCCGTAGGACTCGGATTAGTGTCAGGGCATTGCGGTTGTCTTTGATGCGTTTAGTTTCTTCGGCAATCGTCGCTAGTAGCTCAGGACTTCGGATAGCTTGAAGAGAGCGATCAAGGAATACCATGCTCACCAAATTTGAGGCCGATTGGGTTTCGTCCTTTTCGCTCCTAAGTGACATGGCAAGCGATATACGAACCTTTTGAAAGGTGTCTCTTAGTGGTCCCTGCCATTCTGCTAAAGTGACAAATAACAACTGAAGAAGCAGGTCGTTGACGAATACATTTTTTAAGCGGGCGAGTTCTCGAAATTTGGCCGAAACGGAGTGGGACAGTACGATTCGTTCTGAGGCTTGGGCGTCTGCCGTAGGAGGCAAATTTGCTTTGGAGGTTGTTGATAGCGTTTGAGCGATGGATCCAAAAAACATGAGCGTACGCTGCCAATCAATCATTTTTCTTGCTGCCCAATCTGATTGGGAGAGATGCAGATGTTCACGTTGCAAAAACTTGGAGGCATCGACGATCCTTGGTTTGATGTGAGTCGTGCCCGTCACTTGACCATAGGCAATAAGGAGGTCATCAATGAATTGGATGAGTCCAATGCCATCGCAGGCGGAGTGATGAAACTGGACTAGCATCATGGTTTGAGTCGACGAGCGTGTTTCTGAGTCTCGAAGCCAAAAGCGCAACCCTATTTCTTGATAAAGATCAACCGTAGGTCCGGCCGCAGGGTGGTCGATGGGAGTACCCTGCTCAGCCCAGCTGAGGAACGGCATGACGATGTCGGTCTCAGGGATCCAAAAAATGTCTTTTGTTCGATTGTGTCTAGAGCCTTCAATCGTCATCTGAAAGCATGGATTCTGCGGCAGAATTTGCCTAAGGGCCTCCTCAAAATGTGAGCGAATGAACCGTCCAGTGAACCAAAAGCGCATATGGCAGGCCATGGAGTGAGTTTGTCGGTCGTCGGCCAACATATAATGTTCAAAGGGGGTTAATGGAGTCTTGCCAATTTTGGGCTGTATGTTTTTGGTCATAGCGACAGCTCCGAATGTCAGCGTTGATCAATGTTGATCAATGTTGATCAATGTTGAGGGTTTTGGTGTTGTGGTGTCGTCGTATTGGATTCATGCATCGCAATGGTTAGTGCGGTTTGTTGCGGAGGTGTACGGCCTTTTTCGTACGTGTTTTGCGAATATTTATGGTCTCTACGAAAATGCTGAACCCCATGGAAAAATACATATATCCCTTCGGAATATGAAGTCCTGTCGATTCAGCCACGAGCACCAAGCCAATCATTAATAGAAAGCTTAGGGCCAATACTTTGATGGTCGGATGCGCGTCAACAAATTTCGAAATTTCACCGCTTGCAAATATCATGACAACAAGTGCTATGACATTTGCCGTGATCATTATTGGTAGATTTTGACTCATTCCAACGGCCGTAACGACACTGTCTATAGAGAAAACAATGTCGATTAGCATTATTTGAACTACAACTTTCATCAAAGTAGTGCGATTTAATCCCTCAGTTGTCGACTTGCCTTCGTCGCCTTCAAGGCCGGCGTGAATTTCTGTTGTGGACTTATACATCAAAAATAAACCGCCGAAAAAAAGGATCACAGATTTCCCCGTGACGTCGATGCCAAAGATTGTGGTGAAGGGTGTGATCAAGCTTGCCATCCACGCCATTAGTGAGAGCAGAATAATTCTCGTGCCGAGGGCGCCTATGAGACCAATTTTGCGAGCCGCATCTCGCTTATCTTTGGGGAGTTTTCCCGCCAAAATCGAAATAAAAATAATATTGTCTAACCCTAAAACCACCTCCAAAACGGTCAATGTGAGTAGGCTGCTGATATTTTCGGCTGTAAAATATTGAGTAAGCATATGTATTCCTTGGCGAAATGTTTGATCGTTGAGTTTTAATCATGATACCACAAAGGCACTCTAATTTACAATTTCAAGCTAGGTGCCGACACATTCCTACATAATGCTTGTTTGGAGTCAATGGTAGCATGAGATTTACGTCATTTCAAAATACGCTTCTAGAGCCCCATGTAGGTCACCGTGCCCTGCAGGCTGGTGCTCAGTTTTTAATAAGATTTTTTTTCATTTGCGCAAAAATAGGGGTTCTAATTCTGTTCTCTGTCGCCGCGTTAGTTCCTTTGGCGTTTGGGGTGACACCACTAGACGAGACGGCCTCGCCAGGATCTCGGGCCTTGCAATACCAAAAAGTGCCGATGACCTGGGGTGGCATGAAGGCCGTGGCATTTGACGGAACGATTACTGATACTCAATCGGGTGGGCGCTACTACGATCGGCGTCTTGCTTTGGGGGGTGCCTTTGGATTTGAACGGCCGTTGGTACCTCTGTTTGGCGTGCGGTTGGATCTTAGGGGGGAGGTCGTCACCCGTCGTCAGAGGATGGCTTTGGTGCCGGAAACCTTCATCGATGAGACGTACTTTGTGGGGCGCCCGAGTGCAGATATTACTTATACGACACCGGCCGGCCTTGAGATTTTTGGTGGTGGGATGTTAGTGCTAAAACCAACTCATACTCAAACTATGGATGCGGCGTCGGTTGACGCAAAGATTAAGTATTCGTCGTCAGCGTTGCTTACGCCGCGATTTGGTTTTACGCGGAGAGGAGGCGTCGCTAGTGGTGGTGTTTATTATGTGGTTGGAACTGAGGGGTCTCGCAAAGTAACTAAATCCGTAGGTGATGGAAATGATCTCAAATTTGACGAGTCCCTATACGAACCGACAACGGCAGCATTGTTTGCTCAATTCTCTGGTGGGGTCATGCTGTGGAAATTGGAGGTTGCATCCATCAGCGGCAGTGAGGGCGGACTCCGCGCCGCTAGCGGTCAGACCATGAGTGACGATCACCTTCGACTTCAATTTGGGGGCGTTTGGGCTGGCGTCATCAATGCACAGATTGCACATCAAACGGCAAGCTATTCTAAGAGTGCTTACATGTCCCTTGAGAATATTCCGATGTCATCCATTCGCGTTGGCGCCGGCGATGCGTCGACGGGGATGTGGGCCGGAGGCGTCTATTTCTTTGGTCGTGATCGTCAGAGCATTCCAGAATTCAATGCGAAATATAAAGTTGACGGTTTTGTAATTCTTACGGGGGTGAACCATGCGCTCTGATTTTGCGCTTCAATGGATGTGTTGCATTAGAAAAATCGTGGCCATAGCGCTCTTAGGACAAGTATTTGCGGGATGCTATTTTGTGGATTTTTTTAGAAGAAAACGCGGTCAAAATGAGAACTCAGCGAGCGATGATATTCAAGGAGAGGTGCTGGGTGACACTCTTGGTGCCAAGGCAGGACTTCGAAATCAGACCCTTTTGACTGCCCTGTGGGCCGTGAATGCGTCCCATGCGCCTGCGGCTGTGCGTCCAGACCCTGACTTGTTAGCGCGTCGCATGTTGCGTCAATTCAGAACAGAGGGCACGACCCTTGCGCGAACCATCGGTGCCGTTGAAAATTATCGAAGTTTACTTGGTGGCGCACCACAAGACTTTCTAACATTTCCTGCAGACGGTTATGATGCGACCTCCGTCTTGGCCAATATGAAGGTGGCTGAGCAATTATGCTCGTCTTTAGTGGCACCTTCTTCGTGGCAACATCCGGGATGGAACACAATTCTACCTTATGAACTAAGCCAAAAAAGAGAAAACTTAACGTGGATGCTTCAAAGAATGACAGGTGTGAGTTCGACCAAGTTTACGACAGCGACGATTGATAGTCTGGTAACGATTTTGGACAAAAACAATGGTGACGCAGACCTCGGTTCAGAGGACTACGTCGCCCCTTGCATGGCGGTGATGATTGATGCTCAAAGCTTATTTTTGTAGATCTGAGTTTTATCCAGCAGGGAGTCGAAGACTCGCTTGCGTTGGCATTGGTTTGTTTGCTCTTTCAATGAGCTTACCTGCCTTTGCGGCGAAAGATCTGGCGTCGGCATTGCGTAGAGCTCAATATCTCTTAAATGGAACCCTGCCGTCAGACGACGATATTGCACTCAATGCGGCATCAGATACGTCCTACCGCTATGCCATTGATGGGTTTTTGGACCACAGTAATTTTTACGATGTGATGCTGCGATATCATGAGACTGCGTATGGAGTCGGGTTAAATGAAGAATACTTGGAAGAGTTGCAGTTAGACAATATTGATAATCACACCAGTAAAGTGCCCAAAATATCTTGTGAAAAAACAGAGGTCGGCCAGTCGCGGTACCGCTGCGGTTGGCAAAGCGATAACGGAAATGAGGGTACTGGCGGGTGTGCGCCAACTCAAGAGCTGCCAGTAAAAGCCTTTTGGTACACAGGAGTGACGGCATGGGTTTGTCCGAGCGTTTACCAAGCATGTGGCAGTGACCTGAGCGGATGCTTTATTGATTACCGGAACAAGGAAGCCGCAAAAAGCAGTGAACTGGGCGCAACAGAGATTTTTGATTCTAACATTGCCATTACGAAATCACTTGGTAGGCAGCCAGCAGGAATTGCCGCAGCATTGGTGGTCGCCGGATATCCGTACTCAAAAGTGTTGGAGTCTGGTCTCACAGCTGTGGACGGCGCACTACTTCACCTTTATAAACAAAATCATCTGTTTGACATCTCAAAGTTGCATTTGCCGCCACGCTTGTCAGAGATGGTGAGTACAATGAAATTGAATTCTACTCGTTACCAACTAGTAAACACAGGTTCTAGCTACGAGCAAGCTGGAGTCCTGTCAACTTTTGGGTGGCTGCGGCGTTTTGACAAAAATCGCAGCCGGGCTCACTACCTCTATGAAAGATTTCTATGTCGAAAATTCACTAGTCAATTGCCGCGAGTATTCCCACAGGATCCAGGAAATTTGCGGACCACGCCAGGCTGTGAGGGGTGTCACTCGACCCTAGATCCGCTTGCTGATTTCTTTAAAGTTTGGGGCGAGGGTGGGGACGTTTACTCTGGCCAGGGGGCTGCCATTCAAACGAGTTTTGCCGGGCATACGGGGACATACATGTCTGACCTCGCCAATATAATTCGCGGCGACAACGCCTTCTCCACTTGTTCGGTTGAGCATGTGTTTACGTGGCTAATGGGGCGTGAATTTTACCACGACGAGGCAGACCTCCGTGCTTCCTTGACGTCCTATTTTGTTTCGACCAATTACAATTTTAAAGAGCTGGTCTATGCCATGGCCACTCATCCTGGCTTTTTGGAGGGGACAAGAGCCGATGCTACTGTGGGTGATCCGTTAGAGCAGCCACCCTTGGGCGTAGCCCCTGGGGGCGAGGCCGCACGCCCTTGCGGCACAGTTGATTTCACCGCAGATATTCAACCGAGTATATCGACGTGTACGGGATGTCACGGAGCAGGAAATGGCTCTCGCGTCGAACTCGTTACGTCGACTAATTGGTCGGATTGGGGCAATCAAGCCGTCAACATGATGGCTAGCGGAAATATGCCTCCAGGCCAATCTGGGCCGCCACTATCGGGGACAGTTTATGATCTCAAAGAAAAAGTGCGTTGTTGGAAAGTGAGCCACTAATGAGTGACGATAAAAACAAAAAAATGGAATCTAGTAATACTGAAGTCAGTCCCAAGACTGACGAAGAACCGGGGCGATTTACGGCACCCCTAATTTGTTTGCCTGACGAGGTCGAGTCATTTTCTAGGAGAGAACTCCTTAGGACTGGGGTTTCGTTGACCGCATTTACGTCCATTACAAGCCTTTTGGGAATGCCAAAGGCGGCGCGTGGTGCCGTTAATTTTCCACCAAAGCGCAAACTTATTTGGATAAATATGAGTGGAGGATGGGACATTTTAGAGGCGGTTGATCCAAAAACGGCTTCAACATCAGGCATTGACATGGTTTACAACTACGATGATGCAAGCACGTTGGCGGGTGGGGACGGTACCAAGATTGGGCGTTGGTTTTCTAATGTTGCTGCAATGGGAACAGATGTGCTTGCGGTGCGTGGAATTGCCATGGGCACCACATCGCACGAAGCGGGCAGTATTTACATGGATACTTCGATTTTATCCAACACTGGGCGCGTAAATGCGGCAAGCATTCCTTCCATTGTTGCATCAGAAAGTGAAGCCGTGGTGCCGATCATTCAATTGAGCGGTGGCAGCGAGCCGAGAACTGATCGCGGGCTACTCAATCCAGTCAGTGCGGTGCGAGCGTCAAATCTTGACTTGTACCGTAGTATGTATCCAACCGATGCCGCTCAAATAACGCGTCGAATAGAGATGCTGGACTATTTAAAAGCGTCGGTCACCAAGCATGAAGGGATTGTGGGTGTCAATGATCGGTTAACCAATCTTGCGACTGCGGAACAAAAGATTCGCGTTCAATTCGAGGGTAACGTTGGCTTAAAACTCGCGCTATCCGCTGCTGATAAAGAAGACTTCAGTGCCGCTAACACGTCAGGCCGTGGTGACGGGACGTCCGATGCGTTTGCGTTGGCGACCAAGCTTGTGATCAATGATGTTGTCACTTGTGTCAATTTAGGAGTTGGCGGTTTTGATACCCATGCAAATCAAACGATGCGAATGCAGCCCATTGTCGAGAAAACCGACCGTTTGCTAAAGGTCATGGTCGACAAATTGCGTGCCTCTGGAAAATTGGATACGACACTGATTGTACTCTACTCAGATTTTGGTAGAACCCCAAAGGTCAATGGCTCGAACGGTCGAGATCACTGGCCTGTAGGGGGTGCGCTCATGATTGGCGGTGGTATTGCGGGAGGAAGAGCGGTTGGTGGGACAGATGATATGCTGAGGGCGTTATCAATCAATCAAACGACCGGTGCGTTTGATACGGCAGGAATTCAGCTCAGTCCGGCGCATTTAGCGGGCAGTATTTTAGCGTTAACATTGGGTTCAAGTTACCTGACCTACCGCCCGTATATGACTGAGTTAGCCTTGCTTACGAAATTGAAGGGATGAAATGGTGAGTCGACCGCTCAAAAATTTATTTACTATTGTCGCAGTCCTCTGCGGAGCATGCATTGTAATGCCGATTACTACTTCCGCTCAAGAATTTTATACTCCGATGATTCACAGTTTGATGTACACACCGCTTCAGGGAGACGACCCACACCTTCAAAATTTGAATCCGGCGACCACCAATACCACAGGATTGAAATTGGGTGGTTACGGTCTTCGAAATTTCCGCACGACAACCTTCACCGATAATGACGACTCAAAAACCGTGACTAGAGCGAGTGTTAAAGAAGAGGCCTATGGTGCGGGAGCCCTGGTCGATTTGGGTGCGGGCACGGCGGCGGGACTGAATACAGACCGTGCCTTTACGGAGGCGGATCTGTTCAATTCCAACAGCAATAATAAGCCTCGGGAGCTTGTTAGTCAGCAGTCTTTAATGGGGCGCGTGCAAATTGAAGTGGCCACAGGTCTTCGCCTTGGCTTTGCCCTTCGATACGTTAGTTTGAACGGTGATATTCTTGGAAATTTCAATTCAAACAATAATCGCGAGCGAGTGCGCTATCACGGAAATTTGGTTGGAAACGGAGGTGGGCTTCAGTACACCAGTGGCGGGCTGCGACTGGGTTCAGCCTACTATCCTTCGTCGCGTGGTAAATCGGAGATATTGTTCGAGGAACGAATTATTTCTGATCCAGGCATGGCTTTAATTGACGGAAGCTTTGCTAATGGGCCGTTCACCTTTGGTCTAGGCATTCAGCGTTGGATACATCGCCGTGATGAGAGGGCAGTGAGCGTGTCAAGTCTTGATCAACAAAGGACATTGCGTTTGGATGGCCTTGACTGGGAGAAGCATGTTTTTCCAATATCTGCTTACCATTTAGGAGTCGAGTGGAAGCAGCAGCCCAATTTTGGGCTGCGCTTTTCAATCATAAAAAAAGACTCGGTCTTTATTTCGGATCGGCATACAGCTCCGACCACGGTATCGGGCTATGACAGCACCAGCGAGCTGGACTACCACATAGGTGTTCGTTACATCTATGGTATTTATGATGGTATTTTGGGTGCGTCGTCTTGGAGTCGGGCAAAAACTCTGACAAATCAGTCGGGGGAGGCCGGTGCGATTTATGTGGGTAAGGGCAGTCTTATGTATTTCTCAATCGGGTCTCGCCTGTAGGTTATTATCAGTGATTCATAATTGCGAGCGAAGGGACTGCATGGCAGCGGTTACGCCAGATCCGAGATTAAACCTGTGACCTTCATCAGCCAAGGCAAATTCAAGGGCAGCAAGTCCTTCAATGAGCATAAATGGACTTACAAAACCGAGATGGCTGAAGCGAATAATTCGTCCCTTTAATTCATCTTGCCCACCCGAGATGATCGCACCATAGCGGATTTTTGCGGTCGTAAGAATTTTCGAGCCGTCTAGATTTGCAGGTACTTTGATCGCTGTTAAGGCATTTGAAACGGCATTTTTTTCGACAAATAACTCTAGACCAAGGGCGTTAACTGCCGCTCGGCAGGCCTTCGCCAAGCGTTCGTGATGCTGGGCAAATTGGGGAACTCCGATTTTCGTGATGTGAGTCAAGGATGCGTGCAGGCTTTGGACAAGGCTGACGGCAGGAGTCCACGCAGTGCGACCAAGTTCTTGGCCTTTTCGCTCTTTTTCGAGATCAAAATAGAATTTTGAACGACTTGATAAGGATTTCCACGAGCGATTTGAAAGAGCCACAAAGCTGAGTCCCGGTGCGACACCAAATCCTTTTTGAGATCCTGCGGTCACCGCATCTAGACCATTTTTATCCATATCTAGTGAGTGAGCACCGAGGGATGAAATGGCATCGACAACCATTAATGTGTCTGGCGAAAGAGACCGAACCTGAGCCGCTATGGTGGAGATATCAAACCGCGCGCCTGTGGAGGTTTCGTTGGCTTGAATAAAGAAAGCTTTGGGTTTGGGGCAAGCATTGAAGGCCTCTTCAATTTGTTTTGCCGTAGGCGCGAGCCCATACTCTACCTGAACGACCGTAACCTTATTTTCGAAGGCTTCGTTGATCTTGCGCCAGCGACCTCCAAACACGCCTCCAACAACGACTATGACCGAGTCACCAGAATTTGTGAGGTTTACGACAACGGCTTCCAACGACCCGGTCCCCGAAGAGGTCAAGATCACGGGCTGGGTCGTGGTTCCAAAAAGCGGCTTTAGCATGGTTGAGCACTCGGAGACCATCGCCTCAAATTCTTTACTTCGGTGATAGATATCACTGTCGAGCGCCGCTTGTTTTACGTGCCAAGGTGACGGAGTTGGCCCTGGGCAAAAAAGCCGATTTGGCGTGAACAATTCGCGGTCCATATGATGACTCCCTACAGTAAAGGTCTAGGACAATTTAAGCAGGGGTATTTTCTTTCGTCAATGCGCAATCCGTAGATCTCTATGAGCATTTTCCGGCGACAAGCAACGCCGAGTCAGGGAACTCCAAACAAGCACTACCTATTGGGATGGATGTCTGGTTGAAAACCTCCCATGTGCATCGAACTGGCGAGACTTCGCTACGAGTATGGATGCATGTATCAACCGCAAAGAAGGGGGTGAATCACTTTCATTCCCCCAAACATTCATCGGCGCAGATGTAGAAAAGTTAGCCTTACCACTATAGCTTGAACACATTCCGTGAGAGTGCTATCTTGCTGTACAAGACTTGTGCTGATAGATTTTCAGACAAGCTTTGGTGAGAACTTTTGTGGTAAAATAAGAGTTAAAATTATTGAAAATTGAGTGGCGTACAAGCTACGAATTTAACAAATATTGAGAGGAGTCATCATGAAGGGTAAGGCTAAAATAATAGCGGCATTAAACGACGTGCTAACAGGCGAACTTACGGCCATTAATCAATATTTCCTGCATGGTAAAATGTGTAAGAATTGGGGTTTTGTAAAAATCGGCGAGAAGATATACAAAGAATCAATTGATGAAATGAAGCATGCAGCGATACTTACGGACAGAATTTTGTTCTTAGAAGGTCTTCCAAATTTACAAAAACTTGGCCGCATAAAAATTGGTGAAGACGTCAACGAAATTCTAGCGAGTGACTTAGCCTTAGAAATGGAAGCCATTCCTAGGCTTAGAGAATCGATCGAACTATGCTGGGCGGAAAGTGATCACGGGACTCGCGATTTATTTGAGAAAATACTAGTAAGTGAAGAAGAACATGCTGATTGGATTGAAACACAAATCAGCGTCATCAAAAGTATTGGACTTCAAAACTACCTAGCGCAGCAATTGGCCGAGTAATCCAGATTCTGCTCAAAATGGTCGAAATCAAGTTTGTTCAGATGCTGGTTTGGTCTAAACATCGCTGCCAGTATCGGCGACCAACAGAAAACTTCGTTAATGTTTTCCAAAAAACAATGAACATGAAGCTATACGTTCCTGCGATAGGATGGTTTTTTAACCAAAACATAAAATATTTTCTTGCGGAGAAAAAGTCTCGCTGACCGAGTAATTGCAGGGGTACCAGTAGTAATAAACCTCGTAGGCGAAAGCACTCGTGCCTGCGCTCGGTTGTCGTTAAGTATCCAAGTTTTTTGACCATAGTCTGAAGCTCGAGTGATTTGGCAGGATTTTTTTCCATGGTTTTACCCGTCTGCCCGTCATGTACTGTTACGACGCTG
Organism: Bdellovibrio sp. ZAP7; assembly: GCA_945900755.1. Lineage (GTDB taxonomy): Bacteria > Bdellovibrionota_B > Oligoflexia > Oligoflexales > RGVZ01 > CAMDKS01. Next base: position 4,572 of record CAMDKS010000050.1, on the reverse strand, counting down.
CCGGCCTCACCCAAAATGCATAAATGACCGGTGGCTAACATGCGAAAGTAAAGGTCTATATCACCTATGTGCTTCATCTCTACGTCAAACCCACCCACACGTTCCATGGCCGATCGCCGCATCAGAATGCCCGAGGGGTAGTTGTAGGGGTTGATGAGGGTGTTGGCATAGAAATTCAGAAGCACCTTTCCTGCAGCAGGTCCGTCGTAGACACCTGACGCAAACATATGACCTATGACGCCCACATTTTTTTGATCAATTGACTGGAGTTGTCCAATTGTGGACACGAGGGCGATCATGGGATTGTCTCGCATCTTCGCCACACTCTGCCTGAATATATTCGGCACAATGCGGTCGTCGCCGCACAATGCCCACACGAAATCACCCTGACACAAGCCCATCGCCCGATTCCAATTAGGAAATAGTCCAAGATTTTCTTCAAAAAGGACAAGACGTGCCCGAGGGTGTGCTGGCATCCAGTCTTTTGAAACGGGCCGAATAGACCCGCTGTCTACGACAATTAATTCAATGCCTTCGTCAAGGCATTCAGCTGCGGAGGCTATAGCTGAGCGTACGAGGCCTTCGACTCCGTTATAGACGGGGATAACTATGGTACAGATTAATGGACTGACGGACAAATAATGATCCTCGGCTAGATTGGTATTAAAAAATGGCTGAACCTGTTCAGATTATATTGAGCCTCAAGCCATTGCAAAGCCTAAATAAAGACGTTTGACGTAGTGTGGCATTTGACGCATTTTCCGCAATTGTTATTTGGAGAAATTTATTTTTTTGATGAGAATACAATGGCTTGCGTTATTGGCTGAATTATTGCAGGTGATTGCCTGCGGTGGAAAGTGGCATTGTGAATTCAGGGCTTAGAGTTAAGAAGGCAAATCGAGGCAAAATTATCTGCGATTGTAGGTATCAATTAATTCAAACGGGAGGAATGGACTATGAAGGCTATGAATGCGATGACTCGTGATGTTGTATGTATCAGTGAGCAGGATTCGTTGGAGGTGGCTCGCGATATTATGAAGGAGTGGGAAATTAGGCACCTTCCTGTGATGCGCGGCAAGCGGTTGGTTGGGGTGCTGTCGAATCGAGATTTGCTGCTTTACACGGAAGCGGAGGGTTTTGGCACCAATCAAATGAGTGATCGGACTGTGTGTGAGGTCATGACGAATAAGCCTATAACCTGCGGCCCGACAGATTCTATTTCTCATATTGCAGGTCTGATGATCGAGAACAAAATAGACTGCGTTCCAATTGTGGAGGCGAACGAAACTGGTTTACTGGGCTTAGTTACAACCACAGATCTATTGGAACTATTGCGTGAACGCGACATTATGGATTCATCACGAGGTGTGCCTTGGAGTTACAATGTGCGAATGCATGCAGTGAACGCCCCAGGCTACGTTTGAAGAGTCTAAGAGCAGAGGAGGCGCAGGCTAGGCTTCGGCGTTTCGGTCCGAATGAGCTCGATGCGTCTAAGCCTCGGAGTTTGGGTGCCCTTGCGCTGCACACTGCGAGCGAGCCGATGTTTCTGTTGTTGCTGGCTTGTAGTGTTCTATATTTATTGTTGGGTGATTTGCTTGAGTCATTGATGCTCTCAGCCGCAATTTTTCTCGTGATGTTTATCACATTTGTACAAGAGCGTCGAACCGAGCGCACACTCGATGCGCTTCGGGATTTGTCCAGTCCTCGCGCTCTTGTAGTTCGTGACGGCGTTGCTGTCAGAATGGCGGCTCGGGAGGTCGTGCCCGATGATTTGGTCTTGGTTAGCGAGGGTGACCGAGTGCCGGCCGATGGATTTGTGTTGGAATCTAAATCCTTGAAGTTGGACGAATCACTGCTTACGGGTGAGTCTGTTTCCGTCGGGAAAACAGAGTGGAATGAAGTGGACCCCATGGGACAGGCGGGCGGTGATGAGTCGCCGTTCGTTTACGCTGGCACCTTAGTTGTGCAGGGGAGCGGTCAAATACGGGTGAACTCTACAGGGCAATCCACAGCGATGGGCCGAATTGGTTCGTCACTTCGAGCGACCCATCGGCCGCCATCTTTGTTGCAGCAGGAAACGCGTCGAGTCGTGCGTGTGGTGGCTGCATGCAGTATGCTTATTAGCGTCGTTTCCGCGTTTGTTTGGTGGCAAAGAGAACAAAACGTGGTTCGTGGAATTTTAATGGGACTCACGTTTGCGATGAGTACAATTCCTGAAGAGTTTCCGGTCGTCGTTACGATTTTTTTGGCGCTGGGTGCTTGGCGCATATCAAAGAAGCGCGTTCTGACACGTCAAATGCATGCGGTAGAGGCCTTGGGTGCGGCCTCTTTTTTGTGTGTCGATAAAACGGGGACGCTTACGGAAAATAAAATGACGGTGGCAGCCCTATGGACACATGAATCTGGTGTTAAGATGCTGACAGGGAGCGTGCTCGGGCTCTCAATCGATGAAATGGACGTGGTTAGAATGGCTGCGTTGGCTAGTGACCGTACCGGCGTCGACCCTATGGATAAAGCTGCAATTTCAGCGGCCAAGGACTTAGGAATTCCGGCGTTTGACGGATTATTTTTCAAGAAAGCATTTCCATTAGTTCGTCCGATTTTGGCGGTTGGTAATGCGTGGAGTGATGGCAAAAGCGAGATGTCAGAAATATTTGCCAAGGGTGCTCCGGAGACGATTCTAAAAATTTGCAGCAGAGAAAGGGCTCGTTCTAGTGTTTCTACAACGGCCGCCACGATAAATGGAAAGATCTTGGAGGCGGTCGTGAGCATGGCCTCGCAGGGTTACCGCGTGTTGGCTGTAGCGAAATCCAGGCATGTTTCGAGAGATCTTCCCGGTGGGCTTGAGACCTTTGCTTTTGAATTTGTGGGATTGTTGGGCTTTAGGGATCCGGTTCGAGTAGGGGTCCTAGAATCCGTTAAACAGTGCCACGACGCGGGGATAAAAGTTTTGATGATCACGGGAGATTTCCCGACCACGGCGACGAGTATTGCGCGGTCTGCTGGTCTTGATAATCCTGAAAGTCTGTTAACTGGGGACGAATTGCGCGAGATGTCTGATGAGGTTGTAGCCTCTCATTTAAAGACGGTTCGTGTCCTGGCGAGAATGGTGCCAGAGCAGAAGCTTCGTGTCGTGAACATTTTGCGAGCAGCTGGAGAGGTCGTCGCCATGACTGGGGACGGTGTAAACGATGCACCAGCTTTGAGGGCTGCGCACATTGGTATTGCCATGGGTGGGCGTGGCACTGACGTCGCGCGAGAGGCGGCTGCAATTGTGCTATTAAATGACGATTTTACCTCGATTGTTGATGCGATCGGCTTAGGGCGCCGAATTAACGACAACATTCAAAAGGCGATTAGTTACATTATCGCCATTCACATTCCAATTGTTGGGTTGACTCTTTTGCCACTGATCACGGGTGGCCCTTTAATTTTTTGGCCACTCCATTTGGCTTTTCTTCAATTGATCATTGATCCTGTTTGTTCTATCGTTTTTGAAGCTGAGCCCGCAGAACCTTCCATCATGAAGAGAGCTCCAAAGGCTATCACCGAGCGTTTGTTTTCACGGAAGATCGTGACCGCGGGCGTGTGGCAGGGGGTCTGTGCGCTGTTGGCCACACTTATCGTCTACTATGCGATTGGCAATATGGGCGAGGAGCCAAATCACGCACGAGGGGTAGCATTTTTCACCTTACTCGTGGCAAATTTTGGACTTATTTTAGGACTGCGTTCTCGTACAGAACCGGCATGGAATTTTTCAATTGAATTCCTAAAAGCAAATCCAACCATTGTCTATATCTCACTGTTTATCGCCAGCATGTCGGGTCTTGTGCTCTATGTGCCTGCAGTGGCCGAAATATTTCATTTTGCACCTCCACACCTATCCGATGTGCTCATTGGGATATTTGTAGGGGTAGGGAGTCTAGTTTGCTTTGAAATATTTAAAGTCCTTCGAAGGGATCTAGCCCTGTAAGATCTCAGGGGGGAGGGGGCGTCAATTAAACCCCAAATACTTATATTATATCCTTTAATATCATACTGTTATACTGGTTTTAAAAAAAACCTTTAAGGTCTGTCCATTTATGCCGTTAGGTACCCTGGGTGAGTTTCTCTGTTCGTCTGCTGAGAGAATTTAAAATGGGGGTTCGACATGGTAAGGATCAATATCGCATCAAATTCACTAGCTTTTTTTGGCCATTCTGTTTCAGGACTGGGCAAGGCAGCCATGTTTGTGGTTTTGTTGCACGGTTGTAGTTCTCCGTCCAAATCCCCCGCTCCAGCTGCAGGCACTCCAGTGCCCGCAGAAACGACCGGGCCGTCACCAACACCGACTCCTACTCCGACCCAATCCACCGTTGGGGAAACCGCTGCAGTTACTCCAGATGCGGCCCCTAACCCAGAAGCTCCGAATGAGCTTGATCCTGCGGCCTCATTTACCTCAATTGAGAGTAACCAGATTGCAAGTGGTAGTACCGTTGTTGTCCACGTCTATACAAAAAGTAAAAATGGAACCTTTTGGCCCGTTGGCGGTGCTGCCGTTACCATCAGTTTGTTGGCTGACGGAATGAGCAC
>CAMDKS010000049.1 GCA_945900755.1 Bdellovibrio sp. ZAP7 | reverse complement strand
ACTTGCATGTGTTAGGCACGCCGCCAGCGTTCATTCTGAGCCAGGATCAAACTCTAATGTTTAAATCTTGGCATATTGTTACTTTCGATAAATTCTCTGATTGCTCAAAAAACTACCTAGATAACAGATTGCATTTATTTATGTGACCACTGGTCACAGTCTCATCATAGCCCGAAGACTATAATTTGACGAAAATCAGTTAACCTGTTGTATGGTTTTTTGTTTTTCTGTCGATTCACTATTCAGTTTTCAAAGAGCGACGCTGGTCCGGTTCTCAAAGGAATGTTGGCTGCTGCGTTTCCGCTTTTGCTTTCATTTTTTTACTTCCGAAGTCGCGTGAGGCATTGGTATACGCAGCACAGCGCATTCCGTCAAATGATATTTGCTTTAATTTAATATAATTTTTCGCTATTTTTTATTTAGGCGTAACCGCTCGATATCACAGAGCATAGGCAGAGCTTCTGTGACTCAAAATGAAGCAGCCCGCGCGCCGTGCTGCGTTTTTTTTGTGCATTTTAGGAGGTTTTGCGTACGTGCGCAGGAACAAATTGTGAAGCAGCGCCAAATACTTGTTTAAAAGCCGTGCGCTCTTCTTCAACTGTGTAACATTTGTAGACAGTTTTGAGTAAATCTTGCTTACACGTCTCCACAACCTCAGACGTTAGACTCTGAGGAATATCGGCAATTATATTTCCTACTCCAAGAGTAGACAAAGACAGCATTTGTGCGATGTGCTCTAGACGCTGCTGAATGACGTCAGTATTGGACAAATTGCCCATCATGGCCATCAGTAAACCTTGGACATTATCATCTAATGTGGAAATTGATTCCATGTGTTTAGAAAACATCCCCCCAACACGACGCATGTCGTCTCCGGAAACCTTCAATGTCAAACTAGCATTAGTCGGTTGATCTGAGGGACCGGCGTCCATCATTTTTTGAGCCTCGTCAAAAATATCATCCGTCGAACTTTGAATGGACTCAACCATGGCTTTCACTTGGGCTGTTGGAGCTAAATAGGTAGCCTCAAGCACGCGTTCTGCCTCCGCTTTTTTTTGCTCTGTAGATGTGCTTAGCTCCTGCAACGACTTCATGATCTGACTCACGGATGCATCCACCTCGGCTTGAATAGCCGTGATCTGAAGCGTCATGGCTTCAGTGTATTTTTGCATAAATGAAATCATTTTAAAATTGCTGGACACAATGACCCCCTTGCGTTGCTACTTGCTCGCTTGCCGACTCTACATTCACGCTGCGCCAGTCAATTTATTAACAGCTGCGATCAATTGGTCAGGCTTAAAGGGCTTTACTAGCCAACCTTTTGCACCCGCTGCTTTAGCCCTCGTAATCAACTCGCCACTGCCCTCTGTTGTCAACATGACGATGGGAAGTCCAGGATTTTTTCCAGCAGCGTTGATGGCCTCGACCATCTCAATGCCGTTCATATTTGGCATGTTAACGTCACTTATAATCATCGCAATGTCAGCATTGGCTCCCAATTTTGCGATACCATCAACGCCATCTTCAGCCTCAACCACGGTGAAGCCACTCTTGGTTAAAGTAAATGAAACCTGTTGGCGAATGGTTCTTGAGTCATCTACGATCAAAATTTTCTTGCTCATTTGAAATCCCCTCTCGTAAAAACAATTAATATTACCAAAAAAGTCACTACGACTTTTGATTGATCCCTGGAACAGCCCCAAAAACGGACGAAAAAACCTTCTTCTCGTCTTCCATCGTGAACGCTTTATACATCTTTGACAGCATTTCAGTACGAATTGCCTGGATGTCTTTTTCACTAAACGTTGCGCCGTTTGCGTTAAAATGCATGATCCCTTTGACGCCATCCTGAAGAGCGATCATTGCCGTACTCACGTGTTCGAGACGCTGCCGCACAACATCGTCTACGCCAAGTCCCCCCATAATGGAAAAAAGACAGGCTCGCACACTTTCATCTAGCGTAGAAAGTCCTGCCATGTGAGCCGAAAGACTCTCGCTAACATGACGAACTTTTGCGGTTGGATCCGCAAAATTTTTATCGATTTCTTTTGCGCTTTTTGAAACGTAGGTGGAATTTTCGCCCTTGATTAAGATTTCTTCCGCTTTTTTAAGCTTAAAATCAGTGGCAGCATTGATGTCCATGACACTTGCCATCGTCGCATCAACTGTGTCCAACAAAATTTTGCGCACGGTCCCAACGTGACAATCTACAAGGCGCGAAAAATCTGACATAAATCCTAATAATTCTGTCGCAGCTTTTTGCTGGTTTTCTTGTTCGAGGGATTGGGCAGCGGTCATTCTTTATTTCCAATCTTTCTAGGGTTCTCGATGGGCCTAATAGTAAATCTCAAAATCACTTTGAAACCACCTAGCCGAAAATCTCATCGGTCCGTGCAGCCAAAACTTGACAGGCGGGCCCCTATAAATAATAATTTCTTTTAATATCAGCATGTTATTAGTATTTTTGTTTCTGCTCCCCTCCAATTCCGAGAATTTGTCCAGAGAAGGGGGAAGGGGCTGCCTAAAAATACTACTTCGATAGTTCCCCCTCTCAGTCTCTGAATTAATATGTTACAATCATCAGTTCATTAACCTGCGGAAAAATGGCGGATATTGTGGAAATCACAAAAAGCTCTCTGATAGAACATCTTTATGAGCACATGGACGAGGGAGACTGGCTAGACGGGTTAGACCTCTATCAAGCTGGATATGTTTCTAAGCTTAGAACCATGGACGGGATGATTTCTGCCAATGTTGCCTCTACTGAACGCCACCAAGCCGAAGTTAGAATTAAAATTCATCCCGCAGGAAGCACCATTCAATGGATTGAGTGCACCTGCCGTAAAAATCGAGCTCTCGGGCTCTACTGCGAGCATATCGGCGCCACGATGCTGCATATTGATCGAGAAAAATCGGCGCTTTTTTCTAAACTAGACCCCAAAATGCCCATGAAGCCGCCCGCAACTGCCGGTCGCAGGCGCCCAACCACTGCCAACAGCACGCACCCTACTGCCACAAAACAAGAAAACCCTACACAGTCACTACTCAAGCACCTCGAAGGTGCCATTCAAAGTGTAAGTTTAGTCGGAAAAGGACCCGAGATTAAAATTCGGGTCGAATTGAAGGCCGGACAACTAACAAATTACACTCTACCTCTAGATGAGGCTGCTAAATTCTTAGTTGAACACCAAACTCAAAAATATTTAGGTCAAGATGTGCGAGCATTAAAAATTGCCGCCGCGGTGGCCCGCCCTGCCACCCGAATTTTAACCGCCGGTGATACTGGCGATATTGATGTTGATCGCATGGTAGCCCTTGACGTCATGGTCGCCAGCCCCAAAACAAAAGGAAAAGTAAAAGTTCCTAAGTCACTCGTCGGAGTTCCTTTTTCTGCACCGATTATGCTTTGTTACCGTGCAAAAGGCTCCAATAGTTATGAATCACGGTGGACCCAATTTGCAGCCTTAAAACCACTTGCGAGACACATTGGGCAGCACTTTATTTTTGTCGAAGATTTTGGATATATTCCCTACGACCTCTCAGCCGTCACCCCCACATGGTCAGAACAAAATGCTGGCCGAAGACTAGACGGCGACGATGCGGCAACCGCTTGCGCCGAAGGATTTAGCGAGTTTTCAAAGGATGCACCCATCTACCTTGATCCTGAGCTCTTGGACGGCATTGTCATTAATAATCCCACAGTCACCAAGGTCAAGATCCTTTCGGGCGATGATCAATGGTTTAGTGTTAACCCTCTGTTTGAAACCGCTGACGGCAGCATTTCAATGGTCGATATTCTTATTGAGTATCGCAAAGGGAAAAAAGACTACTTCCGTGCCGGAAAGAAATGGATGAAGGTTCCGGATTTTGTCACGCAATTTGCTTGGCAAATCGATGAAACAAATAAAGCACTAAAACTCGACACCGTTTCGTTGATTCGCTTTAAGTCGGCCATCGGAGAGCTTGATAAATTCGCTGGAAGTAAAAAACTTCTTGATAAACTAAGAGAGCGTTCTGACTTTCAATTGGAAATTGCACCACCAAGCCTTGCCGATAGCAACCTAGACCTTCGCACGTATCAAGCCGAAGGCTACAGCTGGATGTGGTGGCTACACAAAAATGGTTTGAGCGGGCTACTCGCTGATGAAATGGGCCTCGGTAAAACACACCAAGCCATGGCCCTGCTTTCTGCCATAAACGCATCTAAAAGTGGCGGTAAATTTTTGGTCGTCTGCCCGACTACAGTTCTGGATCATTGGCTCGATAAGATTGAAGCCTTTGCCCCAAAGCTGACGCCAATCAAATACCATGGCCTAAAGCGCCATGGCCTCCTCAGCGAACTTGGAACGGCTAACCATACTGTCCTAACAAGTTACGGCGTGGTCATGCGTGACGTCAAAGCACTCGGAGACACCGAATGGGACGTTGTTATTTTGGACGAGGCCCACTTTGTTAAGAATAACGACACCGCAACTTATCGAGCGGTTTGTAACCTAAAAAGCAAAAGCCGATTTTGTCTAAGCGGAACTCCCATGGAAAACCACTTGGGAGAATTGAAAGCCGTTTTTGATTTCCTTGTCCCTGGGTATTTGGGCTCCGATGAATACTTCCGAAAAAAATGGCTTAACCCCATTTCAATAGGTGTACAAACCGGAAGCGAAAATAGCCTGCAAAAGCTAATTCACCCATTCAAAATGCGACGCACAAAAGAATTAGTACTGAAAGACTTACCAGAAAAAGTTGAAGACATTCGCCACTGCAGCCTCTCTGACGAACAACAAGCCATGTATAAGCAGACGATGGACATGAAGGTTCTTCCTTTGATGAACCTCGTTAAAGATGACAACAAAGTCGTGCCGTTTCTCCACGTTTTTGCAGTCTTGACATTGCTAAAACAAATATGTGATCACCCTGCCGTGCTCACCGGTAAAGAAACATGGAAAGACCATGAAAGTGGCAAGTTTAATCTCTTTAAAGAATTGATAGAAGAGGCCATTGCCAGCGGTCATAAGGTCGTGGTCTATAGCCAGTATCTCGAAATGCTCGGCATTATTAGTGCCTACCTCAAAGAGCAAAATATTATGCACGAGGTCTTAACCGGCGGAACAACGAATCGCGGTAAAGTGATCGAACGTTTTCAAACAAATCCAGAATGCAAAGTCTTTTGCGCCTCTCTCCTCGCCGGCGGCGTTGGTATCGACCTGACAGCTGCAAACGTGGTCATTCATTATGACCGTTGGTGGAATGCCAGCAAAGAAAATCAAGCGACCGACCGAGTTCACCGGATCGGACAACACAGGAATGTTCAGGTCCTCAAACTGGTGACGAGAAATTCTCTAGAAGAACGCATCGATCAACTCATCAAAAAGAAACAGGCCTTATTTGAAAAATTCCTAGATCATGATGAAGAAATATTTAAAACTTTATCTCGCGGCGAAATCATTGAGCTCTTAGGCTAATGTCCCTTCGCCTATTGACCACACATTGCTGATTGAAGGAATGACACGATGGCTCGTTTTCACATTGAAGGTGGACATAAACTTTCTGGAACTGTTACCCCGTCCGGCAATAAAAATGAGGCACTACCCGCCCTCATGGCCTGCTTGCTTACGGATGCTCCGGTAACCTATAAACGAATGCCCCGCATTGGAGATGTGCTGACCACCTGCGATGTACTGGCCGATCTAGGCGTCTCGGTAAATTGGGTCTCTGCCGATACCCTGACCTTATGCGCAAAAAATGTAACGTACAAAATTCCTGATCCACAACTATGCACAAAAATTCGAGCCTCCCTCCTGTTACTCGGGCCCATGCTCGCTAGATTTGGCAAAGTAGAATTAGCACTCCCTGGTGGAGATCTTATCGGCGCCAGAAGAATTGACACGCACTGGGAAGGCATTGAAGCGCTTGGGGGTAAACTACGTTTCGACAATGCTATCGTTGGCGAAATTAAAACAATTCTCGGTGTCGACGTGTACCTTGACGAACCATCCGTCACTGGCACAGAAAATCTACTACTGCTCGCTGTAAAATGCCAAGGAACGGCCACCCTGCACAATGCCGCCAGCGAACCACACGTTGTAGGACTATGTAATTTGCTGAACAGCATGGGCGCAAAAATCTCAGGCATCGGCTCCAACAGACTAACCATCGAAGGCGTGCAAAATCTCCACGGTGCCACCCACACCATCGGACCCGACTTTATGGAAGTGGGAAGCTTTCTATGTCTTGGAGCCATTGGTGGTGGAAAAATTACCATCCAGGATACTAGACCCCAAGAAATGGGTTTCATCTTGAAGACACTATCGCGCCTTGGGATCATCCCTGAGATTCAAGGCACATCCATGATCATAGATGGCACGAAGCCACTCGTTATGAAAAAAGATATCGGTGGTCGCATCGGCAACATCTACTCAGGCCCTTGGCCCGCATTCCCCACAGATCTAATGAGCGTCGCGATTGTCGCCGCGACACAGTCACAAGGTACGACGATCTTCTTCGAGAAAATGTTTGAAGGGCGAATGTTCTTTACCGATAAACTCATGCAAATGCACGCCAACATCGTCCTATGTGATCCACATAGAATTGTAGTTAATGGACCAGCAAAACTTTTCTCTGCTCGCATGAACTCGCCAGACGTACGCGCAGGAATGAGCCTCATTATGGCTGCTCTCATTGCCAACGGAACCAGCGTTATTGATAACATTTATCAGGTAGAACGCGGCTATTTTGATATTGAAAATAAGCTTCGAGGCCTAGGCGCAAAAATCACGAAGGAAGCCTAATTCGTCGCCGTTAAAGTTGTGACGAAAACTTGCTAAGGGCTAGTGCTCATTTCGGGCGGTTATATTTTCGTAAAATTCACTCACTCAACGTGAACGAGCAGAAATTATGGTCGGGGTGACAAGACTCGAACTTGCAACCTCATGCTCCCAAAGCACGCGCGCTACCAATTGCGCTACACCCCGTCTTCCAGAGGCAGCACAATACAAAACCTCGAGCCATTCCGTCAAGCACAAATACTGGAAAAAAACAGCAAAATCGTCCCATTTGCCATAAAAGGTACCAGATTGTGGTAGCACTAACTCCCTGATTTTAATAATATCTAGAAAGAGACTAGTCACAAATTAATCACTGTTCACTTCAAGGGATCTGAATCATCAGCTCCAACCTCTTTGAACGGAGACCTCTTAATTTATGGAAACAACAACTAAACCGACTGCCTTCCACGTCATTATTGCTGGAGCCGGCATATCTGGCGTACTGGTGGCTCACCGATATTGCGCTACGAATCCAGATGCGAAAGTCCTGATTCTTGAAAAAGACAACAGGGCTGGAGGCCGTCTCGGCACTCTCGCAGGCGATTCTCGTGGCATGGGCTTCAATACCGTAACACCGCGACTATACGATTTTTGGAATCAGGCCATAAAGCAAGATCCGGAGGCGGATGACTTGCCGACCTTGGTCAGCGAGAGGCAAACTCGTGCGGCGGTGCTAATGGGAAATAAATTTTCTAATTTCGAATCTAAGAATTTCTGTTTGGACAAGGGTGCACGTGCCCTCGGTGGATTAGCAGCGCAGCGCCAGTGGGCGGATGTGACGTCTTTATTAAATAGTGAAACTAGTTTTGACAAAACATTTGCTGAGATGTGGAAATCACCTCGCAAGAGTCCGGCAACACTAGTTTTAGAGACTTACGCTCAGGCCTTTGGCATCACAAATATTTGGGAGGCCACTCCTGGCGCCATAGCAGAACGCAGTGCCTTCTATTCCTCAGAGCCTTTTATGGGAGACTGGACGCCAGCACTAAAAGCCTTAACGCGTCAATATGAAGAGTCAGGACAACTCACGATTCAAACGGGCGCCCGAATTATTGACGCGACCCGTGAGGGCGACGAGTGGCAAATTCAGACGGCTCAAGGATTCTTTTTTGGAGAGAGACTGGTCATCGCACAGGCTCCTTGGATTGCCGCACAATGGTTCCCAAAAAAATTATGGCCCACCCAATTACTGACCGTTGTCAACAAAACAAAACCTGTGAGCTTAGTCACACTTAGTTGTCCAATCCTTGAGGGCGACACGAAGGATGTGGCCCAATTTATTGTTGTCCCATCGGAGAGTATCCAGGCTTCAGTATCGCCGAACGAGATTGTGTTTCAGGCGACCATTGACTATGAGCTATCATTACAAGCTCCTGATGTCGTAAAAGCAGTCAAGAGACTTAAACGCGCCCACCGAAAATTCTTGCTCGCGGCTCCTGAAATCAAAACTGGAGTCGAGAGATTGTCTCTGGTGCCAGTGGCTTGGGCTCAAACTCCTATCATGCAAGAACGAAAACATTTAGATCGACTGAAAATGGAAAATATTCAGGATCGTCACCTTGCATTTTGCGGCGACGCCTACGGCCAAAGTCTAAACGGTGACGACAACTTAATAGAATCCGTTATTTCAGCCAGCGAGGCACTTAGCCAATGACTGCTCGCATAATCGACGGCGCTGCCATTGGAAAAACAATTCGAGAGAGTGTTCGTCAAAAAATTAATAGCTTTATAGCAAAGGGAAACCGCCCGCCGTGTCTTGCGGTTCTGCTCGTTGGCGACGACTCTGCAAGTCAAGTTTATGTTAAACACAAGGAGAAGGCTTGTGCCGAGGCGGGCATTACGTCCAAAACATTTCGCATCCCGACCACTGCGACAGAAGCAGATATTTTAGCACTCATTCACGAGTTAAATCAGGATCGCTCCATCGATGGCATTTTGCCACAACTCCCGATGCCCGCCCACATCGACCGCGTCAAAGTTGTATCGGCGATTTATCCCGCTAAAGACGTAGACGGCCTTTCATTTTACAATCAAGGACGTCTCGCATGGAATCTCCCGGCCCTCAGACCTTGTACACCTGCGGGCGTGATGGAGCTTTTAAAACACGAGGGCATTGAGTGTGCCGGAAAACAGGCCGTCGTGATCGGACGCTCTGTACTGGTGGGACTACCTATTCAGATGCTTTTGACCCACGCCAATGCAACGGTGACTTGTGTTCACAGTAAAACAATCAATCCTGAAAAATTAGCTAAGAATGCCGATATTCTTATTGCGGCTGCTGGCTCAATGCACTTGGTAACCAAAGACTGGATCAAGTCTGGCGCTGTGGTTGTCGACGTCGGAATTCACAGAAAAGCAGACGGCAAACTAACGGGTGATGTAAAGCCAGAAGATGCCCTAGAGCTGGCCTCCTATTTCACGCCTGTTCCTGGAGGAGTCGGTCCGATGACTATTGCGATGCTGATGATCAATTGCGTTACGGCTTACGAGAGCCAATTTTAAATTCCACCATGTTTGCACCCACAGATTCTGCTGAAGAGGCTAATTTATTGACCTTTGAGCGATGCGACGGGTCCAGCCACTTTGCGGCCAACCACGATCACGGCAAATAGCCCGCGAGAATCTTCGCTCACGGTAATTCCAACGGCATCCGCCGTCGGATTCAAAATAAGACTTCGGTGCGCTGGAGACATCCAGAGGAGGTCTATTAATTCATTTACACTACGTCCGGCTACGCGATTTTCGCCGAAGGGCTCGCGACCAGAGCGAACGAGCGCCACATGCGCACGAGTAAGAGCATGAATATCATGGTGAATGTTTTTACCTACCAGCAGACTTTTTGCAGCAAACGCAAATTCAGCGTCACTGGCAAGTGGTCCCAGCAACTCGGAATTTCGTTTTTCATTGATCCACGACTGCAACTGAGTTTCAAACGACGCTCCAACGACCGCCGCACTTACTTCCGTGTGGGTGCTCACGCCTGCGACGGGAATGATCGCCCATTCGCGGGGACCTGAATTTGGAAACGCCTTTGGAGCACACATCACGCCAATATAGCCTGGCTTTTCAGGCAACTTAGCCGACAAATGACGATTGAGAGGAATAGTAACGGCTCGTCCTTTTTTCTCAGCAACAAACAAAACCTTAAGGCTGCCTAGCGAACAAATATCCTTTGCCGCCTGTGTGGGAATGTTCAGTTCGCCATCCTTAACAGTAATGGGATAGGGCGCAGGAAATGTGACGGCCCAGGCTGATCCTCCCTCACAAGTACCAGAACTATAGCCAAGCTGCTCGGACTTCGTAGCCATTTCTAAAGCTCGTTTTTGGGCCATGGCTGCTAATTTTTGGCCGGCGTCTTTCCTGACATCCTTCACAGCAGAGCCATTAGGCTTCATCACCAAAACTTCAATTTGTGCATCAAAAAGGCCATTTGTCACGAAGTCTTCCGCGACTGCGTTGCGCTCACAAAGGACACTTTCTAGCGCGGGCGGGATGTTTCTTTGTATGATGTGTGGCGCATTGGTTTGACCAGCCATAAGTGTCGTTGACGCCATCAAAAAAGATGACGCCATCCATACACACCCTTGGCTTAGAAAAACTCTCTTCAATTCAAACCTCACACCTACTGAATCTATTTCATTTGTCCGTCAATTAATTTAAAGATCGTAGCTTTTTGCATGTTGGACGTGCCTTCGTAGAGTTTTCCAATCTTTGCATCTCGGTAGAATTTTTCTGCCGGAAATTCCTTAATGAATCCATAGCCGCCATAAACCTCTAGAGATCTAGAAGCGACTTCTTCTGCCACGTTGCCTGCAAAAAGCTTCGCCATCGCCGCTTCTTTGATAAAATTTTGACCCGCATCTTTTAGGCGAGCCGCATTATAGACCATCAATTTAGCGGCCTCAATATTAGTGGCAAGCTCGGCAAGATCAAATTGGATGCCTTGATACTCGCGAAGTTCTTTGCCAAATTGAACACGCTGACGGGCGTACTCCATGGCGCCGGCATGCGCCCCTTGTGCCAATCCAAGCATTTGTGCTGCGATACCAATACGTCCTTCATTCAGAGTTTCTATTGAAACTTTATAGCCTTTGCCCACTTCGCCTATGACGTTTTCCTTGGGCACTTTTACGTTATCCAAAATCACTTCGCAGGTTGAGGAGGCGCGAATTCCCAGTTTAACTTCTTTTTTTCCTACGGAAAAACCTGGCATCCCACGTTCACAAATAAACGCCGTAATACCTTTGTATCCTAGTTCTGGATTAATGTTTGCGAAGACCACAAAAATATTGGCCTCTTTAGCATTAGTTATAAATATTTTTTTGCCTTCAAGACGCCAATGGCTCCCCTCATCATATGCGCGAGCCTTCATGGCGAAAGCATCCGATCCACTGTTCGCTTCAGTTAGACAATACGAGCCGATCTCTTTGCTGGACAAACGAGGGAAATATTTTTTCTTTTGCTCAGCATTAGCCCATCGTTTGAAGATGTTATTGACCAAAGTATTTTGAACATCACACAATACGCCTACTGAGGGGTCGACTTTGGACAGTGCCTCGATCGCTAGAATGGACATAAAAAATGAGCCACCAGCCCCGCCGTATTCTTCAGGCACTTCAATTCCCATTAGTCCCATTTCAAATAATCCATTGATTACGGATTTATCCATAATTTCGGATTCATCCATTTCGTGTACTTTTGGCTTTACGACAGTTGCCGCAAATTTATCTACTTCTTTGACAAACATTTGTTCGTCGTCAGTTAAACGTGTCAAGGGACCAAATTGCATAAATGCTCCTGCCGAGAATTTGTTGCCAAAGTTAAACTATGTTTTATCTTTTTTTTAGTGATTTTGCACTATTTTGGGTCGAGATCTTATAGGACTCTTCGCAAGAAGGGATTGTAGCTTAGCAGTAACCTCTAAATTCATCGCCACAACTTGGTCAAGGGCCGTTCTAAACTTTGTAACGCTCAATTTATCAGCATGGCCTGTTCCTTTTGAGAGCTCCGACGCTATTCGATTGCCGTGGGAGGACAGATTCTTCGATTTTTCCGAAAGACTTTCATTTTTTTGACGCAGCCACAGACTCTCCTCAGGAAACCTATTTGGGAGCGCCAAGATTTTCAAGCCGTCAGAAAAAGCACAGGCTGATGGATTTTTTCGGGCGTGATCGAGATTCTTGCCGAGCCTTGCTTGAAAGCTCCCACTTGCCGACCAGTTTTGATCTGCAATAGCAATTGCTTCATATTCAAGTCTTAGAATGTCTCGCTCACATGAAGCTGCGGTCAGATCTCGCCGCAATGATGTTTCCAATTGAGCCAAGTTTCGTTTCCGACTTACGATGTCAACAAGATGCTTGGCATGCAAATCAGCCGTATCTTGATTTGACTGTCCTGTGAATCGCGCTTGCAGGATACGAAGCCACATTTTGCGATTTTGCAAAGCCACATATTCATCCGCTACGCTTTTAATTTTTAGCGCCAATTGTTTACCCCAGTAACCTATAGCGGCATTCGAGCGAGTTCCATCTTGGGTTGTTTTACACGCCTGAGAGGCCCTAGCCGTACATACAGAGATTTGTGCGAGAGCCTCGTCGATGCGATCCCTATCGACAATTGTTTCACTAGAGGCTTCGGAGTCAGGCAAATGCGCTGCAATTTTTGACAATTCAAAAATTGTACGTTCAATTTTCAAAAATTTGTCTTCCCATTGAGATACGCGGGTCATGAACGACTCCTCTCTCTAGACTTAGATTTTCTATGCGCCTTTGACCTATTTTTGGCCTGCAAATTTCCGATACTTCGTTCGCCAATGATTTTACTTGTCTCATCACCTAAGTCGATGTTGCATTGAGTATTTTCGACCGCCTGAATGGGTTGCTTATGCAGCTGCTTTGCTTTAATTTCATTTTTAGCATTGTGTTTTGCTGCTTTTGAAT
This sequence comes from Bdellovibrio sp. ZAP7, assembly GCA_945900755.1. Classification (GTDB taxonomy): domain Bacteria; phylum Bdellovibrionota_B; class Oligoflexia; order Oligoflexales; family RGVZ01; genus CAMDKS01. The sequence continues at coordinate 5,041 of CAMDKS010000049.1, read as the reverse complement.
CGATTCGTTTAGCGCTCTCCCAGTCACTCAATGCCGTCTCTACTTGCCGTGCAACAACCAATCGTTGCTGGGCGAGCTTAGAGCCACCGGTTAGAGGATCATCTATAAATATGGCGGCCTTCTCAACGTCGCTCGGTTCTGGGGGAGACGCCTCTGGATTTTTCTGCCTCCGCACCTTGGAATAGAGACTTAACCACCTTCGCATATCTCTATTTCTTGTTGTTTCACGGCACAGTCCAGATTTCATGGCTGTCACTCTAGAGATTGTCGCATCGAATTCACAAAAGGCTGCGAGTAGATCTTGTTGATTTATTTTAGAAGCGGACGGTCCTCCCCCCATCGACATACGCTCGATAAAGCTTTCGACCACTTGTCGTGCTTTCCGTACATTCGCTAGGTCCTGGTTGATCCGGAGTATGGAGCCACGTAGCCAAGACAGTCTCCACAGAGACTGTAGGCTGCCAACTGAACCGCTTGCTGCTGCAAACGTCCATTTTGAGACGTTTGTTGCCACCTTTGACAACTTCTCTGTTTGTCGCATGGTGTCGCCTACAAAATGCATGACAATTTTTTGCTCACTACGATTGTATCCGCCCATGATTGGAAGATCCACTTGGCTTTTGAATTCGTTGGAATTCTCTCTTTGCGCAACCATTTCTTTAAACTGTCCGAGCGTATAGAATGCGTGTCTGAGTCGATCATTCCTTACCGCGTATTCGGATTCCGTCAGCAGTCGTTTCCTCGCAGCTTCATATAGCTCGACATCCAATGTCTGCAAGCTATGGAGCAATTCACCAATGTGATTAGAATTTAGACCTGACATTTTCAGATGCCCTCTCACTATTGTCGTTGTTGCTTAGGCAACGAGCCAGTGTTTCAAAAATGGTATTTTGGTCGTGCATTTTCGTGCATTTCCTCTACAGATATTTTCTCTCTATTTACGGCCGTTCCCTAGGGGCAATACTTGCCTATCTATAAGATTGTTTTTATCGAGCCCTCCTGCTAGCTTCCTAGTTCAACCTAGGAGAATCGATCCATGAAGTATTCCCCCTCAAATAAGCCTATGATACAAGCTGCATTAGGACAGAAACCTGATCGTTTACCAATTTGGTTTATGCGCCAGGCGGGACGTTATCTGCCAGAATATCGTGCTGTTCGAGCCGGCGTTGATTTTGTCACCATGTGTAAACGTCCAGATTTGGCAGCTGAAGTGACGTGGCAGCCCCTACGTCGGTATGATCTTGATGCGGCCATTATTTTTTCAGATATTTTGATTCCACCGATGGCCATGGGACAAGATTTAACCTTTGACACTGGTCACGGCCCGCGCCTCAATGCGCCGGTACGATCTATGGCTGACGTCAAAGCTCTAAAGCGAGTGAATGCAGAAAAAGACCTTGGGTTTGTTGGAGAAGCCATTTCTTTAACAAAAACGAAGTTGAAACCTGAACAAACCATGATCGGTTTCGCAGGGGCTCCCTTTACTGTGGCCACTTACATGATCGAGGGTCAAGGGTCTAAGGAGATGACTGAAGTTAAAAAACTATTATTTTGTGACCGCCCAGTGCTTACGGCGTTGCTCGATAAAATTTCAGAAGTGACGATCGATTACTTGTGCATGCAAGTAAAATCCGGTGCCGACGCATTAATGCTTTTTGACACCTGGGCAGGTCAAGTCAGTGCTGGCGTGTATCGTGACGTAGTTTTCCCAGCTACAAATAGAATTTTATCCGAGGTAAAACGCATCACTGGCGTACCATTACTTTATTTTCCAGGACAGGGCAGTGACCGGATGTACGAGCTTTCGGGGTGTGCGGCCGACGTCATTAGTGTTGATTGGCGAACGCGCCTATCGCGAGCAGGAAAAATTCTAAAAGAGACTGGCTTAGATGTAACCCTTCAAGGAAATCTCGATCCGCAGGCGTTGCTGGCTCCAGAGCCCGAGCTTCGATCCATGGTTCGGGCTATGAAAGAAGAGGGTGAATTGGCGGCTCGTTCGCACATCTTTAATGTTGGCCACGGACTGCTACCACACATTCCACCTGAGTCACTGACCATAGTGATCGACGAACTTCGCAAATTAAAATAGATGAATAAAAAGTTAAAAAGTGCCAGAAAAAAGGTAAAAAAAGGTGCCACCCGACTGTCCCCTTTTATCTCAAAAAAAAAGGGGACAGTCGGGTGGCACTTTTATTAGTTTTAAAATCAGCTTCCCAAAAATCGGCGTCAGGCTCATACGCAGTGATGACATGACATACTTTTACATCAATTGCAGCAGCAACATGAAGATTTCTATTACCTACGCGCCCGAAATAAAGCTTTGACGGGAAGGGGTATCGTTGAGGTAACAAGCCTGCGCAACGAGCAGAGTCTGAGATCACCGGACCCGCACGTTGCGCCAAAGGAAAAAGTCCCAGAGAATTTCTTCTCTGAGACAAAAGAGCCACTATATCATACTGAAGAATACAAGCTGGCCATCAATTGCTCGGGCAATTGCCCCACTCGCACTCACCTTCGGTTGGATTCTCATTTTGTTCGGTTGGAACGTAGTCTTTTGACACGTGTGATATAGGTATTGTTACCCTGTGCACGCGGTTGTCGACATCGGTCATGAGTAATTCTACAAGATCGCTTGATCCAAAGCGACTATCGACGACTTTCGCGGCGACCGTTGGAAATCCTTCCTGAAAAGGATACGTATCCAAGGAAATATAGCCGCTTTCTCCAGTTGGGTCCCTAATTTCGACCGCTTTAGTGCGTTCTGTGCTATGAACATAGAATATCATCGTGCCATCACTCGCTTCTCGGGTTGTGGCGATAGTGCCAAACGTAAAGTTGGACTTGTCAACTTTAGGGCTAGGCCAGTTAGTGTTAGTCGGTACTTCTAAAAAGTCCTGCCATGGCAGGCCGGAATTTATATTTGCGAAAAGCTTATTCTTAGCAGTCCGCTGATACTTAGCTTCAACTGCATTGCACTCTTTCTCAAATTCATTTTGCTCATAGCTATAGTCAGCAGCCGCCTGCGCCCTGAAATACCTATACCCGAAAGCACCAAGTATCTCCGCGTCGACTTCCGTCGTCCCGTCTAGTTGCTCTAGAAATTGTCTGACGTGGCATAGCTCATGGATGACTACCTGTAAATTCACTTGGGCAAGATTTTTTTCGTGTAATTCGGGATCGAGTCTAGAGGGGGGGTCGTTAGCAAGACGCGTAAATGAAGGGCTATCCATATAAATATCTAAACCAAAGGTTTGAGCAGCAGACCCTGCAGAACCTTTAACCGCATTTGTGTAGCGATCGTATGGGGCAACGTTCCACCAAATTTGAGCGGCGTTTAGTGCGATAAGCATCATTTGATCGCCGTTTTGGCTAAATGTATCACGCAAAGCCCGACTAGCGGCGACAGGTAGTCCAAAATTCTTTTGCTGACTGGTCACTTGGTTGCTATTATAAGCTGCCCCCATTGGATAAATAACACGACCCAATTCCGCATATTGTTGAGCAGAGAATCGGTCAATGATGTGTGCGCCTTCGCGTATAAAATCCTTCCAGGCATTGCTGATTGCGCCTCCAATTTCAGGGGTCGTTGGGATGCGAATTTCGGGATGTGATCCCACCGCGGGTAGCGACACATTGGTTGGGAGATTTGGCCATGCACCTGCATCTGATGCGATGCCAATTATTAAAGAAAACAAAACCGGAATGACTAAATAATTCTTCATTTGCTATTTCCATTTTATGACAAAATTTGATGTTATATAATAGTCCCACGACATAATTGACGTGCAAGACTTAACTAGAACGAGTCCGTAGAGATAGATTCAAGATGGACGCCTGCGCTATAAAGAATAAATTACCAGGTGTCAGGACCTTCGGCTTCTAGGTTCCTTTGCAGCTGATTTAGGCCATCTTCGGAATCCTCCATTTCACAGGTAGTCTCTTCAGCCCCTATTACGCAGGCTCTAGCACTCGTGATTGCTTTCCATGTAGGCCCCTTAACTGCACGACCTAATTCGTTAACGGTGTTTAAAATCCCCTTGTTAACCAAAACTTGCGCTTTCTTATCGGGCATATGTCTCACGTACTGCCGCATATCTTCAATTTCTTCAACTATTTCATTCAATTTATTATTTCCTTCCGTAGCACTAGTCTTACTACTATCACCATACTTAGCTATTGCTTCAAGTTCAGCTCCAAGATTTGACAATTCATATAAATGGTCGACGGTATTATCGCAGCCACAATTGGCGTATACATAGTCGGCCAATTCCTCTGTTTTAGCTGAAAACGCCTTTGCCGTATCGATCGATTTTAGGCGCGATGCCGTTTGATCCGCATATGCATGGCTCGACCCAATGACGGTAAACATTATTGCGCTTAACACTGTAGCTGCTTTGATTCTTTTAATTGCTCGCATTTGTTCGTCTCTTTGCTAATTGAAAACTAATTTAGGTCCACACAACCATTGTGATGTGTTCAATAAAGCAAGATGCGTGCCAAACAGTGTTTGTTATAAATTCAGATGGTTAAGCTGAATTTATATTCGCCCAGTATAGTTTTGTAACTTTGAAACAAGACAAATATACCGCGCCACGGCCGAAGTCTGCATAATTGAATATTGACGGTTTGATAAATGGAAATTTGTTTGCATTTTGATCTGTGCAACGAGCGGAGCCTGAGAGGACAAAAAAAAGGAAAAAAAAGGGACAGTCGGGTGGCACCTTTTTTAAAAAAAAGGGACAGTCGGGTGGCACCTTTTTTATGGCACCTTTTTTAATGCGCAACGAGCAGAGTCCGAGAGGACAAGGCATTTACGAGGAGCGGGCGGAATGTACTACTGTACATGAGCAACGCGACGCAGGAAATAACGCCGTCATCTTGGACGATTGCCATTGCGCCAAAGCAAAAAGCTCCAGAGAATTTCTTCTCTAGAGCTTTCCGATTTAAAAGGCTGCGTCGTGTTACTCTCCCACACTTAAAAGTGCAGTACCATCACCGCTGGCGAGCTTGACTTCCGTGTTCGAGATGGGAACGGGTATTT
>CAMDKS010000048.1 GCA_945900755.1 Bdellovibrio sp. ZAP7 | reverse complement strand
CGTTCTATAATTCCTGTATTTACGAATCCGGGTGAGGCGATGGCGCACCTGACAGGAGACTTCATCAAGACTAACTCTGCCCGCAGAGCACGAGAAAATCCAATGACTGCGTGCTTCGAGGCAACATAGGACGTCATAAAGGGTGCCGGTACGTGTCCCGCAACTGAAGCCATATTAAGAATAACCCCGTCACCTTGATGATCCATCTGTTGTAGCATCAGCCGAGTGATATCCACAACAGCATCAAAATTGATGCGCATTATTTTCGAAAAAATTTCTGGTTCTTGGGTTACAAACGGTCCAATTTTCTGAACGCCTGCATTATTAATCCAAACATCAATTTTTCTAGATTTTTTTACGATCTCCGCCACAACCTCGACCACTCGTTCATGATTGGTCACGTCAACCACTACAGTATGGACGTCATGGCCTCCTTGCGTGGCCTCAGTGGCAAGATTTTGAAGCGCCTCCTGATCTAGATCTAGGGCCCACACGACGGCGTTACATTCAATAAGAGCTCGCACCATTTCAAGACCAATTCCCGATGCCGCACCGGTCACTACCCAGACGCGATTAGGTGCAAATTTACTAAGTTTACTCATCTCCGACCTCAAATGTTATGGGTCCACAATTTATTTCTTGCTCGTGCGCCTTAAAAACCAATGGGGATCTGGATTTAGCCACCGTGCCAGTCCCTTTTCCACCAGTAATATTTCCTCGAATTTCATACCCCAATTGAGACCGCCAATTTGAGGCTCTATGGCCCAAATCCCATCCATTTTTCCCTCATAGTCCTCGGTTAAGAGTTGTCCAAAAATACCACGGCTCGCTAATTCCCAGTAGGACTGCCAGCCGAAATTAAGGACTGATGCATCGATTTTTGCCGTAGTTTTATAGACTCGGTGACCCAAGACACCCATGGGATAAATTTGGTGAATATTATCGTAGCCCGCCTTTTTAAGCTTTTCATCAACCGCCTTCCAAACTGCGCCACCAGAACTCATTGACTGCACGAGCTCAGGAATATCATTTCGCAGGGTCTCCATAAATGAAATCCCAGCATCAAAAGAAGGGTCCTGGCCGATGATTCCGCTAAAACCGATATCAGAAATAAAACCTTCAACGATTGGGGCCACATCCAAAATAAACGGCTCATTTTCCAACAGTCGACGCTCAGTCGCCTGAAATTCTTTATAGGACTTGATCCCGTCAAATCGTGAGCGGCTACCCCACCAGGCAAAAGGCTTATGAAAAAAACTCTTTACGCCGTGATCACGGAGCCAAATCTCCATGGCGCGGGCCGCTTGTTTTTCGGTCCAGCCTGGCTGAAGGAGACTAGCTATTTCGAAGGCGCATTGTTGCGCTAGACTTTGGCTGCGCAAGTAGCCAGTCTTATCAGCCTCGGTCACAGGTCCGAGTGGCGACGGACTAAGGGCGCCGAGAAAGGGAATCGCATCCACTTTTGAGATGGCTCGTTTAAGCGGCTTCAAAACAAAATTAAGCATGTGTGGCCTCCGGCACCGTGTCACCTAGACACGCCTGACAAAAATCCGAAATGAAACCGGTCACGATCTCACCTTTATCGCGATGAAGCCAATGCCCCCCAGGAATAATTCTGATCGTCACATTCAATGCGGCTAAATCCCATTCATGCTGAGTCGGTGGCACAAGCACACCGTCGTCACGCCCCCAAATTGCCAAAACCGCGGGTCGAATTCGCGCTTGATGCTCATCAATCGTTGCCATTTCGCGAGCGAATGCTCGATACTGATTCAACGGTGCTACCGAACGCCGATCAAATCCAATAACATCAGTGGCCACAAGTTCGCCTCCCGCCAGTGCTTTTGCAAGCCAGGCACCTGTGTGAGGCGCATAATTTGCTAGAATTTCGGGAATCATTGGCAACTGCATGAGACCCATATACCAACTGCGTGCCACTTGCTTTGGATCACGCAAGCGACGGGCAAACATTTCCAAATCCATCCCATTGATCACCACAAGTCCACGAGCCCGATCACCCAATCGCCGCACGAGGGTCATGGCATGCACCACTCCCAGATCATGTCCAATACAAATAACCGGCTCGTCACCGTTGGTCACTTCGTTAAGAATCGCTAAATGATCGAGGACAATGGCATCCCGTCCATAGCGAGCTACATTATTTCCTGGCTCAGAATTTTCGCACCCACGAACAAAGGGAGCAATGATATGAAAGTGACTCTGTAGGCCTCTTATTTGATGATCCCAAACATGGGCGCTATCAGGAAATCCGTGGCAAAAGAAAAGCACGGGACGCCCTCGTTCACCGGCCTCGATCCAAGATGTATTAAGTTTACGAACCGGAATTGATTTTTCTATGAGTGGCTCTGCCGACATTTCTAATGGACCTCCGGAAAGGGAAGCACCCAGGCCTTATCTCGCATGACGAAATCACGATGCATGCTCCGATGGTTTGGATTAAGGAGCCAACTAACATAGGGAGCTGCCACAAACATTCGTCGCACGCGGTCTTGAAAAGGCATCGCTTCATAGAGAGGAATACAACTGGCGAGAACTTCAAAAAATGGATCTCGGTGCCTAAGATCTTTTACCTTGAAAAATTTATGCAGCTCACCAACCACCCAAGGCATCGCCACCAATTGGGCCCAAGTAAAATCGGCCTTGCGGTGCCACCAACCTCGGATTCCCGAACGACGCTGATCCATCAGACTAATCATTAAGTATGCGTAGTTAGCGTGGCGACTTTCCTCTTCCAGGTGCCTGCGATGGAGGTTAAAATAGAGCGGGTCAATGGTGTCTCGACTTCGATATATTCCGTGGTAAATATTTATGGAAACTTCTTCTACGTTGGAGACCACCCACCAAAAGGCACGTCCACCAGACTTCGCATTGTTTATGATCGCCGATTGAAAATGAGTCCCAAAAGATTTGGGCAACAATAAATTTAAATCATCAAAATCAATCCCAGCACCATCACAAAACAACCCGAGATATTTTTTAAAGGCCGAGGCATGCTTGGCCTCCTCCGCAAAAAATTGCTCTCCAAGCTCGCGTAATTCTGGACCAACAGGATAGGCATTCAAGACATCATCCCAAGCAAATTTCTTCAACCGGGGCAGGCAATCTTCCATCTCAGAGATCGTGGAATTAACGATCAGCCCCATCAGCTGAGATAAGGCTAAGGATTGTTCTTTGGAGGCACCAGGAAAAGCTATAAACTCACTATCAAGCGGTAGTAACATTTTGGAGGGATCAACCCCAACAGACCAATCGACGCAGTCATCCAAACTCCAAGCGGCTCGCTGCTGAAGCTTCAGGTGCCGGCCGAGTTCTTCGTGGTCGAATGGGTCTATCGCACGCACAATCGTATTCCTCCACAAACAGCATTTTAGTTCGATATTCCTAAGCACGCAAAAATCTTTGACCTCTGCTTAGTATCAATGAGATATGAAGAATCGGCAACGACCAAATTCTGAAAGCGGAAAAATATGAACCTTAAAATTACTTGAAAAGGCTGGCGTCACCCTCTATGTCGTCGGCTGATTCCTGATCTGAGTCGCTATGTGAGTCGTCACTCGTCAAGTCATCATCATCAGCAGCGTCGTAGATCGTCTCTTTGGTAGCCTCAGCAGCCGTGTGCCCACCTTTAGTGTTTGCGGCGGAACCTTCTTCAACAGCGGCTAGACGCTTTCCAAGCACCCTGCGATTCTGGGCTGCGCCCGCAAAGGCTGGATCTAATTCACACGCTGTTTCAAAACAGCTCAAGGCGCGTTTTGCGTCCCCAGACCGATTGTGATTTAACCCTAAGTTAAACCAGACTCTGGCTCCCAAAACAGGGTACGCGCTAAGCAGCGTAATACTCTGCTCATACATTTTGAGGCCATCCTCAATCTTGTTATTATGAATGGCAATAATCGCGGTCATGTTCAAAATTTTAGCAATATCGGTGTTACTGCCCAAAGATCGCCCCATTTGGAGGGCTTCGTCCATATTTCCGGTCAATAATTCAGTTTGCATCAAGCCTTGGGTGGCTTCTGTTTTAGTGGCGTCAAGTCCGAGGGCCGTAGTAAACTTACCTCGCGCCTGCCGATATTTTCCCATTTGCAAATAACAGTCTCCGAGTGCGATCAATCGACTGGCACTGTATTGATTTTTTTTCTCCGCTTCATTTAGCATTTCGATGGCTTCAGGAACCTTTTTTTGCGCCATTAAAATGCGCGACATCATATGCACAGCCCTGAGGTCATTTGGATTTTTTGCGATCATGTCCTCCATAATCTTTGCCGCACCATCAAAATCACCACTTAAAAAATAATTTTCCGCTTGCTCAATGAACAATGCGGAATTTTTTAGAGAACCGGCCATCTCGCCATCAAGAAGGCTAATGGCATCCTTCCATTGGCTCGATTTTCTCAATCCTATTAATTCTTTCATAACCTTGTCTAATTTCTTGTTGCCGGCACCAATAATACTGAGTGCTTTCAAGCAATTCTGTGCATCTACATGATTCAGTTTACCCATCATCACTTTGCTGACGTTATACTCAATAGCAAGGCAAAGGGTTTTGTATCCGGCGTCAGGCGATAGTAGCAAAAGCGGAGTCACATCAAAGGCTGACGAGCCCTGAGCTGCAATGAGAATCCTCACCAGACTTTCCATGCCCGATGCCATGTCAACAATGACCCAGCTGTCAGGATTTTTTTGCATCTCTTCAATACACACGGCCTCATCACCGGCAATGATTGGAGCCTTTACTCCGATCGTGCCCAGTGCCGCTTCAATCACAGTGCGAGACTCCTCATCTGCGACAAAAACTATGGCGTTTGCGATCTGATTTGCCTGAGTATCTGATTCTACATCATTTGCCACGATAGGTTCTTTCCTAGGTCTGACTCGTTGTTGATTCTTATAATTCCGGACTGGATGCGCCGATTAATAAATCTGCTTGAGCCGGTGACAACTCTTCAACACTTCGCAATTTCTGGTGAATTGTTTTCGATTTCCTTGATGCGTCGTCAATTTTCTCAGCAGCTTCTGTTAATTTCTTATGCACCCCGTCAAGTATAACACCAAACTTGCCATATTCCGATTTTACCGCTCCTAAAATCTTCCAAACCTCTCCTGACCGCTTTTGAATGGCCAGAGTCCTGAATCCCATCTGCAAGCTATTCAATATAGCGCCCAAGGTGGTCGGGCCAGCAATCGTGATTCGGTACTCAATTTGCAGTCGTTCCGTGAGTCCATTGATGCGCAAAACCTCCGCATAAAGCCCCTCAGTGGGTAAAAACAGCAAAGCAAAATCCGTGGTCTTAGGAGGATGAATATACTTGTCACGAATATCCTTGGCTGAGACCTTTATCGCTGTTTCTAGCTCTCGTCTGGCCGTTGAAGCCTGATCGAGGTTCCCCGCCTCTTGAGCCTCCAATAGACGGTGATAGGATTCTAGCGGAAATTTACTATCGATTGGCAGTAGCACGGAACCCGAGTCGTCGTCTTTTCCTGGGAGCTTGATGGCGAATTCGACGACGTCAGCACCTTTGCCAACTTTTGCATTCGCTTCATATTGATCTTGCGTCAAAACCTGCTCGAGCAACATGGACAACTGCACTTCGCCCCAAGTGCCGCGAGTTTTTACATTCGTGAGCACACGTTTCAAATCACCAACTCCGTTGGCGAGGGCCTGCATTTCTCCAAGACCTCGCTGAACCAGTTCAAGGCGGTCACCCACCATTTTAAAGGAGTCTCCTAGCCTACGCTCTAGGGTTCCCTCAAGTTTTTCTTCCACCGTCTTGCGCATCGACTCTAGACGTTCGCCGCTTTGTTTTTCGATATGAAGCAATCGCTCATCCACAGTTTTTTGGAGCTCCCGCAGACGTAGCTCATTGCTATTGGCGATGGTCGCCCATTGCTTCGACATCACATCGAGTTGCGTCAATTGCTGATCACTTGTGCCCCGCAATTGTCCCGTCATCAAAGTATGGCCTGCGCGCATGGAGTTGGCGACTTCCTCACGCAAGTGTTTGTGCGCATCCGCTACGTCGGCTCGCATACGTCCTGACTCATCACCAAGAGACTGTGCCAGATAGGTTCTAAGTTTTTCGATGGCGGCCGCATAAATATCTTGACCACTTAGGTTGCTAGCATTGCGTTGAAGTAAGAATACGGCGAGCAGCCCTAGTGTGTTGATGGCCCCTAAAACTAAAAGTCCTTCAAGCATCGACGCCTCCTCCTTGTTGTTGTTGAATGTTATCAAGAGATAATTTAACGGGCGCAATCGCCGCAATGAGCGGCGTAAAAACAAAGCCCAAAACCAGGCCGCACACAAATCCAGTTAAGTGAGCCAGGTAGCTAACCTTTGGGTCATAGGTTTGAGGAACGAGCACCATGAGTGCGAAGGCAATAGCTCGACCAACGCGTTTGACCCACCAATTTCCGTGATCAAACCGCACGTACAGCACCAACCAAAGTGCCACCATTCCAAAGATCATGCCCGAGGCTCCTAAAAGGTGCACCTGTTCATCATAAAAATAAATGGTCAGCCCATTAGAAATGATACCGATAAATAATGGCAAAACGACTGAGGCTAGTAATCCAAAATATCCCTGCAAAAGCCAAGCAAAAAACAAATAGATCGGTACGTTATGCAATAAATGATCTAAATTTCCATGCCCAAAGATCGCCGTCACTAGTCTCCAATATTGATGAGCTTCGGTGACACTAGCTCTGGTGACGTCAAAATAATAAAATTGCTCGGGGTCACTCCATTTCAGGATACTGACAGCCGTCATGATGGCGACAAAAATGGCGCCAGGAAGTAGACTGCCTTTGCGAGGCATCCGCTCAAATTCTGTGAGCGGGCGCTTGGGTGTTGGCAAAAAATCCTCGGCGGTCGGCACTTCATAGCCGTCTTCAATGGTTTCTTTTTTTTCTTCGCTCACCGTCATATCCTTGAACGCTACCGTAACCGGTTTGCCTAAATATTAATCAGAACGGTCCTGAATTTTGTACGCTAACCCTACCTGAACTCTGGCCTAAATGATTCTCGAATATATTTAAAAAATAATTCAATTATATTATGAACATACAACCCATTCGAAGCAAACCTTTGATGCCCCCGACAATGGCTAGACATCCCTTACAAATTCATGGTAAAAATTGCCTCTTTTGCCCTCATAAACGCACCTTCATTATTGGCATCAAATAACGATTATGGACAATCCCGACATCAACGTAACGAAGCTTGAGCTTAACCGCCACGGTCACAAAAATTCTGACAGTGCGGCTGTCGGATCGAGCACGAATCCTAGCCGACTTTCGTCACGGTTGCCTGGCTTCTACGAACTATCTATTCGCGAACGCTTAGCCGTTGTGGCTGGCCTCGCTGGCCTCAGCGAAACCGATCGCTTTCATGTTGGTCACTTCGGCTCACTCAACGGCGAATTGGCCGACGTTTTTATTGAAAACGCGGTCGGCACATTTTCAATGCCGCTCGGCGTCGCAACGAATTTTCTCATCAACGGCAAAAATATATTAGTTCCGATGGCCGTCGAAGAATCTAGCGTCCTTGCAGGCGCCAGTCATGGCGCTAAACTAGCGCGAATGGGGGGAGGCTTCAAAACATCAGCCACTTTGCCAATTATGACCGGTCAAATCCAACTTTTCCTTAAATCAAAGTGTGATTTTGACGAAATATTATCGGCCCATAAACCAGACCTCATTGCGTTCGCCAATCACGGACACGATCGCTTGATTGCGCGCGGCGGCGGTGCTTGCGACATGGATTGGCACTACATTCCAGAGATGCGCAGTGTCGTCATCCATCTGTATATTGACACTCGCGAAGCCATGGGCGCCAACATCGTAAATACTATGTGTGAACGAGTTTCGACGATTATGCCTGAAATTCTCCCGTGTGAAATCGGGCTGCGAATATTAACCAATCTAACCGAACGACGCCTGGCCAAAGCAGAATGCTTGATTCCATCTTCTGCGTTTGATTCGCCTGAATACAAGGGTACTGATGTCGTTGACCGCATAGAAAAAGCCTACTTGTTTGCCAATTACGACGTCCATCGTGCGACCACAAATAATAAAGGCGTAATGAACGGTATTGATCCCGTATTGATTGCCACCGGAAACGATTGGCGAGCCATTGAGGCAGGGGTTCACTCGTGGGCTTGCCGCGACGGGACGTACCGCCCCCTAGCTGTATGGCGCAAAACTCTTCAAGGCGATCTTCACGGCTCCATGGAAGTACCGATGGCGGTGGGCGTGGTTGGCGGCGTGACGAAACTTCATCCGACGGCCCAGGCCAGTCTTCGCATTATGGGTAATCCTGATGCAAGCACCCTCGCGCAAATTATTGTGGCTACCGGACTTGCGCAAAATTTATCAGCTCTTCGTGCTCTCGCCTCGGAGGGAATCCAGCGAGGACACATGGGTCTACACCGTAAAAATCTCGACATGTTAGAGGAGTGGGCCAGTCGTGCGTCCTCGAATAATTGATCAGTACCAACCCATCAACCCAATTGCTTAATCGAGACGAGATAACTTGAAATCCATTGAAGTCTTCATCCCAGGAAAAATAATGCTAGCCGGCGAGTACAGCGTGCTGCACGGCGGTCACGCGTTGGCCGCCACCATTAAATGCGGGATGACGATTAAGGTTGACTGGCATCCACATGCGGCTCAATGGGAAATTCACAGCAATCTTTGGTCCGAACCTAAATTTGTAATGGATGACCACACTCCGCAGTTAGATATGCTTTGCCGAGCGGTTCAATATGCAGCAAAACGCACAGGCATGCACGGTGGGACGATCCAGGTAAAATCCGATCTCGATATTCGTTCGGGTGCCGGCTCATCGTCAGCCTTGCGACTTGGAATATGCGGTGCTTTCTTGGCCATAAAAAACGACGTCCCACCAGCCCTCGACGGTAGCCTCCCGTTGGATGCGATACACGGTGCGTGGAGCCTTCAATCAGAGGGCCAAGGAACGGCGAGTGGCTATGACATCGTCACTCAATTCGCAGGTGGACTCGTCGAATTTGGATTTGAAACCTCCGACCACAAATGGCGTCCATCTTGGTTTCGCCACGATCTAAATGGCATTTCTGATGTCGTTCATGTGTTTGTTGGCGGTACGGGAGCTCCCACGTCAAAAACCATAAATTCTACGTCGTCGTGGTTAGAATTTGGCAATCGGTTTGATCGCCTCATGGAGATCTCCGAAACCCTCGTTGATGCCTTCAATTTCGCCATAAAATGGCCAAACGTTGAAAGCATAAAGAAGCTTGCTGTCGCCTGCGGATCCATGAGAACTCTATTTGTGGGCAGTCCCCATTTCCCTACTCACCTCAGTGATAAATTGGAGTCGATTCCTGGCCTCGATAAATTCTGGAGCTGGAAAACAACGGGAGCTGGCGGTGAAGATGCCATTTTGCTAGTGGGCACCCGTCATTCAGTGCGTCCAGCCCTGCTGGCTCTGTTAGAACTGGGATGGCACCCACTCGATTATCCGTTCTCCAAAGATTCGGCAAAAATTATAGCGCAGTCCCTCGAATCTATGAGCACAGGCAAGGACACAAATACTCCGAAGTCCGCGATCCCGAGGGAAGAATCCAAAAAAATAGTTGGCGCAACCGCACAGCTAACCTTTGCTGGGGTGCTAAAATGACCTCTCACAACCAAGAGCAGCCGGTTGTTTTCTCCGCTACCGCTCCAAGCAATATTGCATTGGTGAAGTACTGGGGCAAGCGCAACATACAGCTTCAATGGCCCGCCAATGATTCAATCTCCATGACCCTCTCGTCCAGTAACACCACCACGACGGCTTGCCGCACCGAAAATAATTTCGACCGTTTTACGATGGCAAATAAAACGATTACATCACTCACAAATCCTGACGACAAAGTATTTCGTCATCTAAATTTTATACGAAGCCAATTAAATCTCGCTGGACATTTAGACCTGACAACTCAAAACAACTTCCCAACAGGTTGTGGTATTGCAAGCAGTGCTAGCGGGTTTGCCGCTCTCACACTTGCCGCCACCGCCGCTCTCGTTGGGAATCCTTCATGGGACGCCCTTGAGATGGCTGGAGTGACACGTCAAACTCTGGCCCACTGGGCTCGTCAAGGCAGCGGCAGTGCTGGAAGGAGTGTGTTTGGAGGCTTTGTTCAGTGGACCGCCGGTGATCATCCTGAAGCTCAAACCATCACCGAGGAGCTTGCGCCCGACCACTGGAATCTGTCCGATGTCATTGTCGTGTTATCGGACGCTCAAAAACACGTGTCCTCTTCTGAAGCTCATTTAGCAGCATGGGCCAGCCCGCTTTTCAAACCAAGGCTTGCTGGATTGCCGGACCGCCTAGCCACGGTAAAAAAAGCCCTAAACGAAAGAGATTTAGCGACACTCGGCCGCGAAATCGAGGTCGACGCCCTAGAAATGCATGCGGTGGCGATGACCGGTTCCCCTGCGGTTCATTATCTAACTCCAGACACCTTAAATTTTATTTCGTGGGTTAGAACTGAACGCCGTGCCGGGCACCTCCCCGCCTGGTTTACCATTGACGCGGGTCCGAATGTGCATTTAATTTGCCGAGCAGAAGACGCAAAAATAGTCGCCACACACGTTGAAAAAAATTGGCCCCAGTCCCGCTTGATTCAGGATCAAATTGGACGTGGACCACAAATTACAATCGTCGGCCCCGATAAAAATAGGGAGCCACTTCGCTTTTCAATTCCAGAACTTTTGGAGAACAACAACCATGCCTGATGTTCGACTGCCTTCCGATGGCGTCAATATAAATTCCTTTGACAAGACACTTAGCTATTCGTTCACCCAGCAGTTAGGCGACAGCAGACTCCCCGTACGCAGCGAAGCCACCTCTCGCGCCTCTGGCAAAGTCATATTAGTTGGGGAGCATGCCGTCGTTTATGGTGCACGCGCCATTGCTGTGCCGCTACTTTCTCACAACATTAGTTTGCGAATGTATACCGATCGTGCGGCAACAGCGACTCCCCATATCAAATTTCAGATTGGTGGACGGCCAGCTCAAGACCAACTCGTGCAAATGGTGATCGATGCCTTTGAGGTTCTTGGTGTTCCCAAATTCAATCTCTCCATTGACGCTCGCAGTACTTTAATTATTGGCGCAGGGATTGGATCTTCCGCAAGTATTTGCGTCGGAGTGCTCCGCGGAATGGCTCAAGTTTGCGGTATTGTTTTGACTCCTGTCGCCTTGGCCGACTTGGCAAATAAATTGGAGCGACGCTTCCACGGAACGCCATCAGGCTTAGACACGTCTGTGATTTCTTTAGAGCATGCCATTTTGTTCGAGCGAGGACGAAATGCCGAAGCCCTCGTTGTCAATAAACCAAAGGGTTCAAATCTACCTTGGTGCTTTACATTGTTAGATACTGGCGTGAGATCTCCAACCATTGAAATGGTATATAAAGCTAAACCTTGGTTTGACGCACAGGGCAGCACCATCATCGATCAATTTAACGACATCACGGCGAACGCCGCCAGTGCATTAATGGACGGTGATTTGGCGCGGATGGCTGAGGCCATGTCCCGTAATCAAGTATTGTTGACTCACGCTGGAGTGGTCACTCAATCCGTGACCGATATGATTACCCTTGCCACTAAAAATGGGGCTCTAGCGGCAAAAGTCACTGGCGCCGGGGGCGGTGGCTGTGTCCTCGCGTTGTTCCCCGCAGAAATTTGTGATCGCGCCATTGCCGCCGTACGAAAATCAATCGGCACTGACCGAGTGCTTCCAATGTTCATTCCCTGACATGATTGCGAGATGCTATGGACCTGCCAAAACAAAAAATTTCTATCGCCTACAGCCCCGATACAGACGATGCGTTTATGGTGCTTGCGCTCCGTGAAAAACGTGTCGACTGGGAAAACTTCGAATTCTCCTTTACGGTTGGCGACATTCAAGAACTTAATGAAGCCGCAAGAAATTCTGTTTTTGACATCACCGCCATAAGCGTCGGAGCGTATCCAAATATTCGTGAAAACTATTTATTGATGCCCGTTGGCGCAAGTATAGGCGACGAGTTTGGGCCCGCCGTGGTGACCAGTCCAACGAATCCCTTGTCCATTGATGACCTTGTCGGAAAACGTATTGCCGTACCAGGCCTCAATACCTCGGCACACATTGCGGCTCAGGCCTTGTTTGGACCATTTACCGCAGTGCCCATGTATTTTATGGAGATTCGCGACGCTGTTATGCGTGGAGACGTTGATGCTGGTATTTTAATCCATGAATTGCAACTAGACCCTGAATCTGCAGGCCTTCGAAAAATTTCTGATTTAGGTCGCCTTTGGTATGACCGTTTTCAGTTGCCGTTGCCTCTTGGCGCAAACGCCATACGGCGAAACCTCGGACCTGAGACGATTTCCCGTCTATCGAGGATCTATCGTCGAAGCGTCGAAGTGGGGCTTGAAAATCGTGCTGCCACAATTTCAAGCGCTGTTAATTCTGCAGCAGCCAAGGACTTACTGGACGAAGCGATGGGGGATCGGTATATTTCAATGTACGTAAATCACCGGAGCTTGGAGTTTCAAGAAGACGTTTTAGCAGGCATTCGTACCATGTTTGAACAGGGTGCTCAAAAAGGTGTTTTTCTGCCAATCGATCTCGCCGGTCATCTTAGTTCGTAAAATGGATTTCGCCTAAAGTTGTCTTGACCAAGAGCTGTAATGGAGACCTAAATTTATGATGCGAACGATTGCCATAAAAGTTGAAAGCGGAATTAGAATTAGTGAGGCCGACGCTTCGTGGCTTTATCAATATGCGGAGTTAGGTGAACTCGGGCGACTTGCCAATCGAGTTAATCTTCGAAAAAACGGCCAAGCGGTTTTTTACAACATCAATCGCCACATTAATCCAACGAACATCTGTGCTTTATCCTGTAAATTCTGCGCCTACAGCAAAAAACCTGGGGAAGCCGGCGGCTACGCTTACGAAATCGATGAGATGTTGGTCAAGGCGGGCGAGGCGGTACTACAGGGTGCGACTGAACTTCACATGGTCGGCGGCTTGCACCCGCGCTGGAATTTTCAACGCTATGTTGACATGATTGCGGCCATGCACAAAGCACACCCCGAGGTTCACCTTAAAGCTTTCACGGCCGTGGAACTCGATTGGATGGCTCGAAAGGCCAAAAAAACAATCAAAGAAGTCATGATTGAACTTCGCGAAGCAGGCCTCGGGTCATTCCCTGGTGGCGGAGCTGAAATTTTTCATGCTGATGTTCGCGATGTTATTTGTGACACAAAAGTTTCGGGCGAGCAGTGGATCGACACGCACCGCACGGCCCATAACCTAGGTATCCGCAGCAATTGCACCATGCTCTACGGCCATATTGAAAATTACGACCACCGCGTCGATCACATGCGCCGTCTGCGAGACCTCCAGGACGAAACCTCAGGCTTTAACGTGTTCATTCCCCTAGCCTTTCAGCCCTTTCAAAATGAAATGGGAATCAATCGTTATACGTTTGGTGCCGACGACTTGCGAACCATCGCGGTGGCGCGATTGTATCTTGATAATTTCAAACATATAAAAAGTTACTGGGTCATGCTTGGTCAAGACATCGCTCAACTAGCCTTGCAATTCGGCGCTAATGATCTTGACGGCACTGTGGTCGAAGAAAAAATATCTCATGCTGCCGGTGGACGGGCAGGAATGATTATGACGAGAGGTAATCTCGAGAATCTTATCCGCCGAAGTGGGCGTATTCCGGTTGAACGCACAACTCTATACAGCCCCGTGCACGAAGCCGACCGAGTACATCTTACGCCGATCAAAAATAGCGAAATCGACAATCAATTGTCGTCAGATATGGCCTCCGGCCTTCGAGACTTATTGCTCTCCTTAGAAAATGGAGACACGACGACCCCATCAAACCTTTGGAAGGTCGCCATGCAGGCCCCCCTGCACGACGTCACCGCAGCCCTTGATGCGTCGAGCCATTGCACCAAACAAGGTCAATCTCTGACTGAATCAGTATTCATGAAATTAGAACCAAACCAAACAGTAAGCCTCTTTACAACCGCACTTCGTCAAGCCTTGATTCAAGCTGAAAATATCCTGCTTACCGACGCCGACCAATCCTTAACCGTCGTGCTTGACACGTCTGACCTCACCAAGCCACGGCCACTGTCAGATTATGTGGCTGCTGCGAAGGCCGTGTCGCCAAACTCATCCATTGTGCTCCGTGGAGCGGCTTCTATTCTAGCCACTGCAACGCATCTTGGACAAAAACCAACGGAAACACTGGTTGAACTACGACGAGCAGGGCTGGATGTTATTGAGGAATCAATCTCCGACGAGATTCTTTCAAATGCAGATAAATGGCTGGTGTTTGGCTGTGCTCAACCAGCCGAGATAGCGGTCATACCTTTACTCTTGCTGAAGTCCCTGGCAAACGCGCCAGACTGGTCCTCTTGGGCCGATGATGTCACGGAAATCAGGACTAGACTTGCAGCCGACGATTTAATCTTTGGCGTGGCCTTATGCGTGGCCGACAAACACCTAATTATGCCCAGTGAATATATGAAGGCTTTAGCTTTGACGCGGCTTGTCATCCCAAGCCCCGTACAAATCTGGACCCCGATCCATGGCATGTCTGTATTGTCACCACTTCGCGGACTTGGTGCCGATCACATGATGCACCCTGTGATGAAGCTGGTTTCGGCCGCAAGAGCCTTCGGAAGCTCCAGCCTCGGATTCGTAGCAGGCAATGAATACCATCTCGAGCGTCTATGCGAGGATCTTCAGGCGTCCGGAGCCACCCCAAGACTGACGTGCCCACGGCAGCATGTTCGTGATCTTTCCAATCAACTCATGTCAAATCTCTCGGCACTGCGTCACACACCATTCACTTTGGCCAGGAGTTGAGTTATTCGCATCAAGTAGTAAACTTAAGTGTAAGAATACTATTTCCTGAAAGTGAGATCTCTAGGTTATGAGTCCAAACAATCAACTCCCGCCAACACCAACTGGCAGGCCACCTAGAAATCTTGAATCGAAAGCTTACGACCCCGAAGCCTCACAATTTTCAAATAGCGAATCAACCTCGAGAAAGTTTCCCTCCATGGAAGAAAATCTAAATTCAACCCTGACGAGTTCAAGACGCTCGCGCTCTTTTTTGACTCCGAGACTTGCCATCGCTTTAATTTTTGTCGGAGGCTTTGCGCTTTCCGTATTATTCACGACAGGCGTTCTTTCAGGCATTATCGAAATTCAGCCTGCTGCCATTAAGGGCTTTTTTCGTTCAATTTTCGGAAAAAGCTAGGCGAAGGAAAAACAATGAAAATACTACTAGACCTCCTTAAATTTATTGAGCCCTTTGGATCCTATAGTTATGTAGTTATTATGGCTGTGCTTCTTGCGTGCGGCTTTGGCCTTCCCATGCCTGAAGACATCACACTTGTGACCTCTGGGATACTTGCGGCACGCGGTATCATCGATGTTAAATACACGATCGCCGTATGCATGACTGGAGTTTTGCTGGGTGACTTCATTATTTTCTATTTAGGCGGTCACTTTGGAGCAAAACTGCGAACCACAAAATTCTTCAAATTCATTTTACCTGCAAGCCGTGACGAGGCCGTCAAAGCCATTTTTGCCAAGTACGGGGATAAGGTGATTTTCATGGCGCGGTTTATGCCAGGATTTCGGACGCCGTTATTTTTTGCGGGTGGCAGCTACCATGTCCCTATGTGGAAATTTCTGTTGCTGGATGGATCTGCAGCCTTAATTTCCGTGCCTGCATGGATTGCGATCGGCTATTTATTCGGAGCGAATCTTGAAGTGCTTGAAGATGTCCTTCGCCATGCACAGCTTGGAATGTATGTCGGCTTGGTCAGCATCTTCGCCTTTTTTGGCGTGGGCTATTATATGAAAAGGCGCCTTTTGCGAGTGCGCTAAGGCGAGTAGGTCGAAATGTAGTTTCGGAAAAAGGTTTTTCAAGTGCGTTGATCTCTCGATCTGAGACTCCTTGGGTCCGAAAGTGTGCTTGCCAGTCTTTTACTGAGGCCCCTCATGCTGCCACCTCTAGCCTCTCAGGTAACTCATCACAGATGCGTAACAGGACATTTGGGAATTTAGTCGGCCAATGATGGCCGACCAATTTCCCGAATGTCCTGTTACGCATCTGGGTTGAAATGCATTCAACAATATTGCATAAAAAGCAATTTTATTTCAACAGTGATCTAAGAATTTATCGAGAAAAACTCGGTGAATTTGAATTGAATGCCGAACTAGCACTAGCTAGCTTTTGCTTTAGATTCCACTGATAGACGAAGATCCAGCGCATCCAAAATTTTAAAAAAAGTATCGAGACGAGGGTTCCCGCCTTTTGAGAGAACTCTATAAAGATTTTCGCGGTTTAAATCAGCCGACTCAGCAAAGCTTTTAAATCCTCTGGCTTCTGCAACAACTCTAATTGCTAAAAGAATAGCCGAAGGCATGTCTCCATTTTCTTCAAAATTAGCTTTGAGGTATTCAACCTGCGCTCCTTCATCACCACGCAAGGACTCAACTAAATCATCATGATAAGAAACCGAGGCTGAATTTATTTTACCCATTGTGACTTCTCCTCAAATAATCGCTCCAATATTCTTGAGCCGTGTCAATGTCATTGCCTTGAGAGGATTTATCCCCGCCTGTTAACAGCAGCACCAAATTCACGCCATCAAGACCACAATAAATTCGGTAACCACTTCCAAAAACCAGTCGCAACTCCAGCACACCATTGCCGACAGGCTTGGCATCGCCAAAATTTCCAAGCTTCCTTGGTGCGGACGGCGTCCGTTAAAATATTCCTGATAGCAAATGGACAATCGTCGAATACCAGCAACGTCCAGGGGCTAACTCTGTTTAACACCTCTGATTTGAGACTTCGATGAAACCTCTCGCAAATTCCGTTGCACCATTTTTTGTAGAGTGGTTGGCCTGGTGGAGTTCGCCAGACAACGATATCAAAATAACGCAGGAAATCATGTTCCATCCACTTGCCAAAAATACCGTCATTGTCGGTTATAAGACCCGAAGGCAGCTTGTACCCGGACATCTGAATCAGTTCAACCACATCCTCGCCAACTGATGGTCGACCGCGACCTTTAGGCAGCCAAAGTGCCTTTGCCCGTCGGAATATTCGACGAAAAACGCCCACTGCTATCAGCCGCGTAAATCCGGCAGAAACGGATATGGAGATGCGTAGTACGCCCATAGGTCTGATAAAAGTTGACTTAGAACGCGCATAGCGAATTTCAGCAACAAACGAATTTTTTTGACAGGATCATCCATAAAGCGACTCATACCAGAGCGGAAAAAATCGTCAATGAATTCATAAACATTGATTATTGCGGCAATACAGTCCGTTTTTACTCGGAAAGGCGATAAAAATGAAGCACGGCCAGAGCCTTTTGGAAATGTTCTTGTTTTCAGTGACTTTCCGCCTGGAATGTTCTTGTTTTTAGTAACAAAGTCAGATAACATATAATAACCTATGTATATTAAAAGAGAAATTGATGCTTACCTTAACCTGGCCTTTGATGGCCTTAGGCCAAAAGGGTTGATTCTAGCCGGTGTAGTTGGTTGTGGAAAAACCACCGCAGTGACCCACTTTCGCGAGCAGAAGGAGTCCACACATAACTTTTTTTCCTATTCCGGAGATAGTATTCAGTTTCGAAACGCAGTGGCAGCCGACACCCGATTTATTCATTTAGAACTTGAGGCCAAGGCTAATAAATCAAAGAAATCAATTGTGTTTGTCGACGAGGTTCAGAAATCAGAAAACATTTTTGACGCTCTCAAGTACGCGTTTGACCACAGCGGCACCTCTTTTATAGTTTCAGGATCTCAGCCTGGGTTCTTAAATTCAACGGCCAGGAAACGTCTCCAACGTCGCGCAGATTTTGCAACACTCCTGCCACTGTCTTTACCAGAAATTCTTTCACATAAAAAACTTATTCCAAATGATGCAGCTCATTTTTTTTCCACTGTAATTGGGCAGGGTGAATTGCCTAGTTTGCCTAAATTTGATCTGGAGTTATCCCCTGATATACTAATCGAGATCGGTCGATACCTGAAATTGGGAGGTTTGCCACTTGCCTATCTCGCTGACCCATCGAGTGCAATGCTTGAAATTCGCCAAACAGTCGAGCGCGGCATCCTTACTTTTAAGGAGAATGCTGAAAACATGCTCGATGTGTTGCTCGTGGAATTAGCGAGGTTGCATTCCATTGAGTTCACCTACACCAATATTTTCAAGAGAACGGGTGTCACCAAACGAGATCGAATTAACGATCTTTTGGAAGACTTAACCATGCAGGGCTATCTCATTTGTAAAAAGCCATACTTGGGGTTAGAGGCTCGGAAATCTTATCTTCGGGTGTACTCGATGATTGATCCCGGAATTGTGAGCTATCTTTTGGGAGAAATTACACTGGAAGGAAATATTGGGCAACGGGTTGAAGGGATAGTTCATACGAGATTGGAGTATCATAGAAGTTTTATTCCATTAAAAAGCGATCTCTATTATTTCAAGCCATTTCGCCTAGACGAGACAAAGGGAATACGCTTTCTTCCGGGTGAGGTTGATTTTGTGTTACAACAAGGACGAAGACTCATACCCTTTGAGGTAAAATCCACCGATCAAATTTCAAATATTGACACAAAACTTTTAAAAACATTTGTCAAAGATCACAAACTTCCCTTTGGTGTGGTTTTATATAAGGGCCTGCCAACGATACAAGAAAAAATTTTGTATTATCCTTGGTGGTTGGTGTAGCGATTTAGATGTAGTAGCACAGATGCGTAACAGGACATTTGGGAATTTAGTCGGCCAATGATGGCCGCACTGTTTGCCCTCCTGCTTTCTCTGCTTTCAATGACCTTTAGATGGAGTCTGATAGTTGGGGATGGCCCTATTTTAATTTGCGACCATCATTTCCTTCGATCATCGGCTGAAG
>CAMDKS010000047.1 GCA_945900755.1 Bdellovibrio sp. ZAP7 | reverse complement strand
CAACGCGAGGATCCTCAACGTTTTTAAAGCATTTGATGAGCGAAAGGCCAGTTCCATCCATGGAAACACATCCCCCAAATTAGATTTTGGAGAAATTTTACCAGAATTAACTATATGAAATCACTATGTTTTAGATGCGGTAGCCCTGCAAGGCCAACCGCCAGGCTACGCCCTAGACCCCCTTCCGTGATAGAATAAGGTGTGCCCCAAGAAATGGTTGCGAACGATTTCGGAGGACCTCATGACTGACAACGATGACTCCAAGCCGCCAAGCGAGTCAAAAATTATTCAGTTAAAGTCACGCGCTAAGCCTAAGGGGCAAACCGCCGCTCTCAGAATGCTCAGAATTGCAGATGAAATAGATGCGATCATTTTACGACATATGGATGCGGGCGACATCGAGCCTAAAGAACTTGCAGGGTTACTTAGTCACCGTCTCGGAACCTTGATGAAAAATATCGAAAATAAACAAGAACTGATCGACCTTTGTGTCGATGTGTTGCGCAAGCAAGCTGCTGGTGATTAGGAACTGAACTTAACATCCTTGCCAAAAATAGCCTTCGAAAACATTTCGCGTTCATCTAAACTTCGACACTCCTGAAAAGCCACTTCCCATACATACTGTAAGTTAGGCCCATACTTAAGCAACTTCCCACGCACCACTTCGTCGTCCAAGCTCTCCGCAGAAGCATCCATGACCACTTCAAAAATTTTGCGAAAAACTTCAATTCGCGCGGCCAACAAAATACTATACTGTACAATTCCAAGTAATGCTTGCAGCTGCGTATCGATATTCGCCCGCGAGGACATCATAGACTGCAAATCGGAGATGCCCTCGGAATTTCCAGACTCCGTAGACATCCTTAGGACACTAGCCAACTGGTCTTGAACGGCCTTATTGCCATCACCTTTGGCCAGCAACGCTTCCACCTTTGAGTTGATACCGTGGTTGGCAGCATCCATGGCCGTCCGAATGCCCGCGACGGCGTCCAGCATAAATTTATCGTGTTTATGCTGAATAGGAATTTTCTTGGATATCGAAATCACAAATTCCTTCGCAATAATTTTGGGATCAGTAGCCACTCGTCACCTCAAAACAATAAAGTGTCCCCAGAACCGGCATCCGCAACAGGTTCATCCTCCTTTTTTTTCCACGGGCTCGTCAAAAAACAAACCCTCGTCAGACCCAACCGTAGGATTGGCCTGAGGAGATTTTTCTGACGTCGGAGCCACGACGCCAAACGCAGAATCAAGGGCCGCCTTATCGCCCTCCGTAACCAAGCACTTACGCATGCTGACCAAGGCCCTATCGCAATCTGTTTCATCGTAGCTTATGCGGAAGGTTTTCTGTAGGCCGCCTAACGCCTGCCGCAAATAATCCTGAAATTGAAGGTCCATGATAATTGGCATTAATTCATCCTGAAGCACACTATCCGTAGCCGCCACCCCCTCAGCAATTTTAATCAACATAGATGTGCGTTCAGCATCCTTTCCTGCGGCTGTGACCCCCGACAAGTCCACGCTCTTTCCTTGCAAAATTCCCTGAACAATATCGCCGATATCGACAGCGAGCTCTTCGGAAATAACATTCAGTGACGAAAACCACGAGTTCATTAGTTTGAACATTTGCTTTCGCACCGTCGCGGATGAAATACCGTAGGTGTATCGCAAATTTGACGACTTCAATGCGCCAATTTTCTGCTGGACATCGTCGGCAATGACCAACGGCTTTAATACGTTTGTATTTACTGATGCCTGTGCCTTAATCAATTTTGCAATCAAAATCCCAAGGCGATCTTCATCCTCTTTGGATAGCGTCGGACGCTCGGCTGCAGCTGCCTGAGGGGCTGCAGCAGCTACAACTTCAGCCGAAGCAATACCTGCGGCTGCAAGTGCTTCCGCTTCTTTTTTGGCCTTCAAAAATGCCGCTTTAGCGAGAGAATCAAGTTTAGCTTTTGCAGCCGCTTCTTCTTGCTTGACCTTGTCTTCGGCGACTTTTCGCTTGGCCAATTCTTTAGCCCAAGCCTTTGGATCCGTCATTTCCATCAATTTGAATCGAGCTTTTTCGTGATTTTTATCAACACCTAAAGTTTCCTTTAGCGTATTAATACCCGCGTTTTTGTTTCCCATTTCTAGATGCACCAAAGCAAGATTAAAACGCACTCTTGCGTCTTTTGGTGCAACATCAACCGCCGTCTGATAGTGGCCCAGGGCTTTATCCATCTGTCCAAGTTTTTTGTAACAAACAGCAATATTGTTGTGGTACCCAGAATTTTTATTATCAAGTGCCACCAATTTTTTATACCACTCCAAGGCATCCGTCATTTTATCTTGCTTGATGAGAGCCTGAGCCATATTTTCCGCCACGAATGGCAAATCAATTTGCGCCTCAATAGCCTTTCTTAATACCAGTTCAGTTTCTGGAAAACGTCCCATTCTTAGCAAAATTTCGGTGATCGCTTGATAGCGATAGGGATTTTTTGGGGACAGCGAAATAGCGGCAAAAAAACATTCTAACGCCTCAAAATCTCTTTTAGCCTCAACGAGCAGCTCCCCTGCGAATTGGTGTCCATGAACAAATTTTGGAAAATCACGACGCACTTTGGTCGCAATCGTCAATGCATCGTCAATTCTACCCAGTTTTGCTATGGCGCGCCCATGAGACACCATGGATCGAGAGATTAATTTTTTGGACATTGCGATTTTCAGAAAACCGTTGGCTGCCTCTTGGGTCTTCCCCGACAAAAAATCTCGGCGCGCAATCTCGTAGTGAAATTCAGGATTATTGGGGTCTATATACCGCGACCAAGTGGCCATTACTTTTGCCGCCAAATCCTTGGTAACAAAAGGAATAGTCAAATGGGCGTCAACGCCAATTTCTGAGAGTAGCGCAAGATCACCCTCGTCCATATTTTCAGAAAACATCATGAACGGAATTCTAGGCATCGACAGGTCGTTCTTTAATTCTTCCATGAAATCGGTGCCGGAAACATTTGCCAGATTTAGGCGGCACAAAATAAATTCAATTTTACCAGCTCTAATCAAGTTAAGTGCGTCAAAAGCCGTAGGCATGACCGCAAATTTACTGTAACCCATTTTTTTTAAGTTTAACTTTAGAGCTTCAACATTGGGACCAAGTGGGTCCACAATCAAAAACTGCATTCCACCGTTCATCTCAATATAGGCAGCCATTACAACCTCTACGCATTCATTAGCTCAAATTAGACTGCCTAAGCTGCAGGATCTTCCGCAGGATCGGCGGCGGCCGCGGTGGCGGTGGCGGTGGCGGCGGCGGCGGCCGCGGCGACAGCCTTCGTCGCTGCAGCTTTTGTGGCCAACGTACCAGCGATTTTTTCCCAATACTTTCCCTTGGACATTCCTGGAGCAATGGACTCAAATCTCGCCTGAACCACATCTGGCATATTCGGCACGGATGCAACCTCGGTGATGGTAACGATTTTAACACCTAACAACGCCGAAATTTCTGGATGCACAAGTTCAACTTTGCTACCCCTTGCCAGCGGGAACTTCAGTTGCAAAACCCCACCCGTTTCATCAAGACCGACAATCGTGGCTGGAGATTGCAGGGCTACCGACGTTCCTGCAACCTGTGTCGGCCCCTTTGCACTCGCAACACTTGCTATTTTTGATGCACGAGTAAATGTTGACTCCATCATCTCGACTAAAATCCCCATGCCAAAAGGTCGCTTAATAAAACGCATAGAGTCAGTATTTTTGGCACCACTAACCGTCGTGCCGCAGATGATGGATGGCCGACTTGTCATAGGAATTTTCGCAAACGACACCTTCCACTCATTGCCAGATGAGTCATTCATCAACTCGTGAATATAAATTCCACCAATACCATCCGGGCTACGCGCTAACAATCCAGCAGCAATATTTAAGGTTTTTGCATAGATTAACTCGATATCGTAGCCCTGCAAAATTTCTTTGTAACTTGCAAATCGAGCTTCATTCGGGTCACAAAATATGACTTTCCGCGGAGCGCCAGTCGCAACTGGAACACCAGGAGCCGGAGCCGCAGCTCCTCCGTCCATATTAAAAATGGGAAGCTTTTCTAGCCAAATTCGCCCCTTCCCTAAAATTCGACCGACAGGGAAGAGGTTGAAGACTTCGTCTCCATTTCTAATATTATTTGCCATTCTCAAAATTGCGGGCGCAAGCTCAGTATTTTTAGGTGTGCAAACCATACTCGCTGCCTGATCCACCTCTGATCCGGAGCGTACCAATATCTGTTCTCCTACACGGCCCATGACCGTCGACTCAATTTTGAGAGTCAAATTTTCATCAAACCCACATTCGGCGGCACCATAATAGAACGGTGAAATCGGTGCATAGTTCTTGATACAGTCAGAAACTTTAACCAAAAACACTTTCGGATCGATTGCACCTGCATACGCTGACGAAAATTTTCGACTTTTAATCAGGCCGATCTCCTCAGGAGTCTTCTTGATTGAATGTGCAAGAATAGGAATTTTAGCCAACAGCTTGTCGGCTGCTATTTTATCAAAAACATTTACGCAGTTTCCATCCGGCAGTGCAACTTCACAAATGATCATATGTACCATTTCTTGCGTGCACAATTTCAGGCAATCATATAATCCACCAGCAACTTTCACGACATAACCCGCTTGAGTTAACATTGTCGTAATCGCAACAGCTCGCTCAGGTTTTTCAACCACGAGTAGAATTGGATGTTTTGTTAGTCCCTGAGCCACGATCATTTTATGCTATTCCTCATCCTACTTGAGTTGGGGGTGTAGTGCCTGCTTTTGCTAACGCCTGCTCTGCTCGTTCTTTTTCTAGGGTCTCCTTTATTTTAGCTAACTTTGGAAACAGACTTCCATACTCTCTTGCGCACCTTGCAACATACTTAAGTGCCATATCGAAATCACCTAATCGGCGACACGCCAACACGGCATTAAGCGTAATTTTATACTTCAACTCAACCCGCACTACTTTGTGGGCCTTTTGATAGAGCGAAAGTGCACTCTTGCCTTTTCCTGATTTACTTAATTTGATTCCAAGGTCGTTGAGCTTAGCTGCAAAAAATGGTCCCACGTTGCTCATTTGATCCAAAAGAGCAAAGGCAGAGGTAAAATCACCCTGGCACAGCATGACCTGAGCCTTAATTTCTACTACACGGCTAGAGCCGGCATCAAGTTTTTCAGCTTCAGCAGCATATTTTGCTGCCATCTCAAAATCACCTTTTTCGATGTAAGAGGATGCCAAACTTGCTTTGCGGTCAATGTCACGTGGATTGCTGCGTTCAAGTTTCTGAAAAATTTCAATCGCCTCGTCCACCCTTCCCGTAATGAGACAAGCCTCACCGAGCCTAGTACTGACGGGACGAAACAGTTTATTCATCCCTGTTGCACTTTTGTAGTTATCGATGGCTGCAGAATAGTCCCCCGTGGCCTCACTTGCTTTTCCATTGGCATAGGCCGCACGGAAATCATAAGTAGCTAGGTCTCCAGCTGCCGCTTGCGCTTCGGTTATTTGACCGGCATCAGCACTTCGAACCGCAATCACTAGACTCATGGTCTTATACTCTGCGCATTCCGGATCACTCATCTTTTCTTTGACGTCACGGCAAATGGCCGAGACTTCCGCAACCCAAGTTTCATTGGCTACAAATTGCTCGACGCCAAATTCAAATACCGACACCATGAACTGAGGTGAGGGATCGGAATTGACGATGACCTGAAAGTCGGACATTGGTCCAAATGCTGCCTGATACGCCGACAACAAAGTTTGCACGGCTTGGGAATAATCTTGAACGTGAATGATTAAAGGAGAGACCATCACACTAGCCATAATCGCAAGAGCATCTTCCGGATTTGTAGCAAATTTCGTGTCGAGCAACGCCTCTTTCGACGCAGGACTAGCGTTCCACTTAGCCTCCGCATCGCCAGCGTTTAGATCAACTATGAGACAAGACATTTCCATTGACTTTAATGACTCCCTAATTTGATTGCCGTGACCTATCGGAGAAGGCAGAAAAACCTTTAGTGCAGCCCGTAAGTTTACAATAAACGAGAAAATGCAATAAATCATAATTGCAGTCAAATATTCGCTAATTTGCTATTTACCAATATTCAATTCGGTCAGCAGATCGGAAAAACTTTGGAAGACAACGTCGGGTTTTGGTGCATCTGAATCACTAGATTTCAAATAGACATTTTTATGAATGTTTTGGGCTGGACTAAATAGAGCGAGGCTCGCCAGCAATGCTGGGGGTAAATCGGCACCGTATTCAGCCCACGCGCTGCGGAGTTTAAGGCGATTACCAAGACCGACATCCTTGCGCAAATTATCGCCGATCCACAACACCTTTTTTCGACGCTCAATAGGCTCATCTAAATCATAATCCATCAAGACTGTTTTGAGGCCTCGAATACCAGGTTTTTCGTAGTCGTCAGGCAGAATTCTGATTTTCCCCTTGAAGCCAAAATTAATTTGCTGCAAATGTTTTACCAAAATTTCGTTATCCAATTTTATTCGACTGGTCAGCATGCAAATGGGCACGCGCGGATCTGCCAGTCCATACACAGCATCAAAAAAATTAAGAATTCCAAGTTTATTTAATTTCCACATAGCCACATATCGCGGTGCATCAGTCAGTGCTACGATGGGAAGATTCGGATACGTTCGTTTGATTTTCGCCAGAGACCTAACCACGTCACTATAGGGATGAAGCACTGATTGGGCGGCCAAATTAAAGGCTTCTCGCCCTTTCCAAACAGCCCCCGTCAACATTCCATCAATGTCATCACCATAATACTTGTTTACAGACTTTAATTCCTGCGTGACAAAGGGATATTCAATACTACCGTGCGCACTAAACACGTCTTTAGCTTGTCCGGCAAGCTCTTCCCTAGAAGATCCAATGCACTGGCCCACCGCGTCGAGCAAGGCATTAAAGGCTGTCACA
The DNA here is from genome assembly GCA_945900755.1 of Bdellovibrio sp. ZAP7. Classification (GTDB taxonomy): domain Bacteria; phylum Bdellovibrionota_B; class Oligoflexia; order Oligoflexales; family RGVZ01; genus CAMDKS01. Next base: position 14,084 of record CAMDKS010000047.1, on the reverse strand, counting down.
TAATAGTCCACCCAATTGAACACCGTGTTGTCGATGTCGGTAACAATAAGACTATAAGGACTATTTCCACCGGTCATGGACCCACCAATATTGTTCAGGGCAACGCGTCACAATTGCCTCGACCACTGAATTTAAAGTTCTTGCCCTCACTAAAATATCCGCAGGCAAGTCGCCGGTCGACGTAAAAACGACTTCTGGCAACAAATGAACGATGTGCCGCGCAAAGCCAATTCTTTCGCAGTACCCTGCGATAATTGGTGCTGGATATTTCTCCCAAATGGCGCCTAGACTGGTATTGGTCTTGGCTGGCTTTCCGAACAGCGAAATTCGTGGTTCGCCAGGTCGGGCTTGATCGATCATGATGCCCGCCAGCCGATTTTCGCTGAGGGCTTTTTTTATGGCCAAAGATCCCTCACCTTTTTTACCCCGAAAGAATGCATCCATACCTTGTTTAGCACGACTGTCAAAAATAAAGCGATTGAGCCCAGCACTCGATCCCACACGTTTTACTGGGCAAGTAACTCTCGCAATATTTTTTGACAAAATCATCGCAAAGGCCTCAAAATTCCCAGTGTGCGTACACAGTATATACGCCCCTTTCCCACGAGTCAAAGCGTCTATCAGAACCTCTGGATTACTAAATTTCATTCGCGAAGCCATATCGTGGGTACAAACCCAAATCATTTCCATAAATGTCATCACCATGTGCTTCATCGATTGACGAGCCATCTTAACCGCAGCACCCGCTTCAAGTTCGGGGAACGCAATTTTTATGTTTGCGAGCATCAATCGCCGACGTACACGCAAAACATCAAATAAAAACAATCCTAAAGCATTGGACATTCGCGCAAGAACGGATTCTGGAATAATACCAACGACTTTGGAAAAAATTGTCATAGCTAAATACAAAAGTAATCGTCCTTCAATAAAAATTTTGTTTAGGGTACCTTTGTCCCTTGGTCTTCCGCAAACTCGCAGCCGTCCATCAATGGCGCCAATGCCGCTCTACAAAATGACTTGGTAAATTCAACTCTTTTGCATACTCTTCGTCAAGTCCAATGAGTCGAACCCCTAGAAAATGCTGCACCCAGGGAGTCCCCTCTAGCAATAGTTTTTTCCAAGGACCGTCTGCAACCACCCGACCCTCGTTAATGACCACGACCCTCTCTGCAAAGCGAATGGCAATTTCAACATTCGAGGTTGCGACCACCATGGCTTGCTCTGCGGATTTTCCGGCCAATGCACTGATCATATTCAATATAATCGTTGACGTTACAGGATCAAGCCCGGATGTTGGTTCGTCGAAAAAAGCAACCACCGGATCGGTAGCCAACGCTCTAACAATGCCCACTCGCCGCTGCATTCCACCGGACAGCTCAAAGGGGTACTGGTTCTCAGTCCTAGATATTTTAACGGCCTCGAGCAGAAACTTCACGCGCCGATCCATTTCAATTTTAGTAAATTCGGTCATGTGTTCCATCGCAAAAAACAGATTATCTCGAACGGTCATAAAATCAAATAATGCACCCTGCTGAAAGGCCATCCCCACCCGTCGCAGCACTTTCCGCTTCTCAGTGTCCGACGTCATCGTGACGATATTATGGCCCATGAGTTCGATCGAGCCAGCGTCAGGCAAAAGCAGGCCCAAAATCATTTTAAGAATCGTCGTTTTGCCGCAGCCGCCCGGCCCCAGCAGTGAAATCCTTTCGCCAGGACTAACCGAGAATGTAATATCTTTAAGCAGAGGTTCATCGCCAAAAGCGACTTTGACACCTTTTAAATGGATCACTTAGGGCCCCAATAATTTAAAAACATACTTTACTGCCATTTTATCACACATCGGACCAAGGCGTTCGACTATAACAAAGCAAACCTAACAAAAATAATTATACGGCAGGCAGGCGATCAACGCAATTTCTGCGGTGGTACAAAGGCTAAAAATTTGAGACAATGAACCCACTATGATTATGCCTAGGCCAGACTTTCAAAATACTAAAAATGCGTTTCAGGACAAATCCGACTTGGAGCTTAATCGTGCGTGGATCCTGTTTCGCTCGATCAATATCAAGCCATTCGTTACATTTGGGCCTCTATTGGTCACCAGCGCCCTTAAATTTAAACTCCCAATCACAGGACTTCTCCGCTGGACGGTTTTTCGGCAGTTTTGCGGGGGAGAGACCTTGGAACACTGTGCTGAAACGATCAGCCGCCTTCAAAAGATGTCGGTTTTCAGTATTTTAGACTACGGAGTGGAAGGTCTAAAATCAGAGGCGGGGTATGATGCCACGGCACAAGAAATATTGAAGCTCTTAGAGGCCACCAAAGGACAAGAAAACGCCATCCCATTTTGCGTGTTCAAGCTCTCCGCCCTAGGTCGGTTTGAACTCCTAGAGAAAATCACCACTTCAGGCATCAACGGGCTTAGTTCTGAGTTAAAAGCAGAGTGGAGAGCTGTTGAACAGCGAATCCATACCATTTGCGACGCCGCGGTCAGCACTGGAAAATTAGTGATGATTGACGCTGAAGAAACATGGATTCAAGGCGCTATCGACATCATCGCACTAACCATGATGCAAAAGCACAATCGAGTTGAACCCAAAATTTATACGACGGTTCAAATGTACCTTACAAATGGCCTGCAAAAAATCACGACGATGTTTGCTCTTGCCCACAAGGAAAAATGGAAGGTGGGCATAAAGCTAGTCCGTGGGGCCTACCTCGAAAAAGAACGCGACCGCGCTGCGTTGATGGGTTATAAAAGCCCTATTCAGCCCGACAAAGCAAGCACCGATCAGGCGTACAATAAAGCCCTCAAAATAATTCTGAGCTCACCCGATCTAGCACACCTATGTGCCGGAACCCACAATTTAGAATCGACTGAAGCCACCATTGATTTGATGGGCCACCATTCCATAGACCCAGGGTCCACACGAGTGTGGTTTGCCCAGTTATTTGGAATGAGTGATGATATCACATTTAATTTAGCAAACTCTCGGTACAGAGCCTGCAAATATGTGCCCTACGGCCCAATTGCTGGTGTGCTGCCTTATTTGTTTCGGCGGGCCCATGAAAATTCAAGCATTGCAGGGCAGTCCAGCAGAGAGCTACAGCTCATTGAAGCGGAATTAAAGCGACGCGCTCACAAATAGTTCTAGTATTTTTCAAGGAGGATTTTTTGATGATTTCTAAAAGTAAGCCAATTAACAGGACGTTAGTAAAAGAATTTAAAAGCCGCTTTAAAAAAATAGTGTGTCTAATTCCACTGGCCTTAGCCGCAGCCTGTGGCGATAGGAGTGAACGGCCTGAAGTTGTCGCCAAAATGCGTGCCCTCGGCGTTGAGCAAACTCCGGTCAACGCAAAACCGGGAGACACCGTTAATTTGACTTTTTACGTTGCAGGAAATCCCGCCACTCAAATGACTCCGGTGGTTCTACTCGACACCCAAGCTCGCTATAGCGTGCCTATTGCTGTAACTCCAATTGACAGTATCCCTACCGAGACAAAAATTGGTGCCCTTAGTTTATATTCCTATAGAGCGACGTTTACTGTGCCTACGACTGCAAACATTCTCGCACTAATCGCAAAGCAGGGATTTGCTCGCATGCGATACCAAGTAAAATTCACGGCCAGCGGTGACGACGAAAATGTGGTTGGTGACACCGTCATCTATGCAGTGGGCGCCAGCCAACTCGCCTGGACAGCTCCTGAAATTGGCATTACAGCTCCGACCGCCACGAGTGCGTCGGGATCCGTAGCCCTAGAGGGATCAATTGTCTCAAGTGGTCTGGAAAACAATCGTGTGTCGTGGTACGTGTCCGCTGGTACCGTAAAAAATAGGCGTGCTAAATCAACCGTGTGGGAAACCGTTCCGTCCGGCACTCAGACCGTGTTTATGACCGTTCGCGGAATGAAATCTGGAGCCTTTTCAATAAAATCCCAAGCCGTCACCTTGGATTGAAAAACGACTCCGCTTCAATATGCTTTGATTGACCTTTGTAGACTTGGGTTGCAAGAAACTCTCGCTGTTCATTGAGGCGTTTGGGGCCTACACGAATTCTCCAAGCACGCTTCTCATTCTCCCAAAAGTAACCTGCACTCTTCAAAATATCTTTTGTTTCAAAGGGAGCACCCACGGCCGTGAGTTCATACTGAGGCTCATAGCTCGATTCAATGAGCTCAGTAATATGTGGCAAAATCAAACGATAGGTAGTCGCACAATCAAACATCGCACGGTGAGCAAAAGGATTTGCAAAACCATGATCTGCAGCCAAATAATTTAGTTTTTGACTTCCAAATTTTTTACCATGCCAATCTATATGCCGAAGCGAACAAGCCCAATGCTTAGTAAAATCACGGAACTCTGGGCGAGCCTGCATAAATCCGCGATCAAACTCTGCATTATGAGCAATCACAAAGCTCGCCCTGTCCCAGCATTTACGCACGAGGGACCAGTCGATCTCCTGCCCAGATACAATTTCATTCGTGATACCTGTCAAATCTGTGATCAACGGGGCAATTGGTTCCTTGGGATCTTCTAGGCCTGAGTACATCCTCGTGATCATATGCTGGCCACCAACATCCATTTGAAACTCAACCAAGCCAATCTCTATTACTTTGTCTTTATTGGCATTTAGCCCCGTTGTTTCGACATCGACGATCAAACCATATTTCATGATAATTCCTCTTCCTAGGCACTAGGCAAAAATTGCAGGAGTGAAACCTTTGCCCACCCCTTCAAGCATGATGAAGTATGGTGTAGACTAGGCATATGGACAACTAAAAAACTGGAATCATAATGACATCAAGTGCATTAAATTTAAATTTGGAAACAACCTCTTCGCCGTTAGCATTAACGACGTTTCCAATTCTAATAGCATGGCTACTGGGCGATGAAAGAATGAGCATCTATCGCCCTGTTGTCGGAAAAAATGAAAATCTAGAAATGACTCTCACGAGAGATGGTTATACCATTACAATCATTGGTGCAGACACATTTGGTGCATTCGATCGATCCTCACAATTCATTTCGGCTCAGCCCACCTCAAATCACGCCATAATCTGTGTAGGTTCCGACGAGGAACTGCGAGATCTCCCAATTCACTGCGTGCAAGCGGGTGCCCTCACTCTAGGCCTTCCGAGCAGCGTCGCAGGCGTGATCTCTTGCATCAATAATGCGTATACCTATGAAAGCGCCATGGCCAATGCTCATGCAGAGAGACAGGCCCTTGCTGAGACCACTGAAAACGTCAAGTATGTTATGGAAATTTCAAAAGAACTCAACGGTGAGCGAGATATTCCTAAGCTCCTCAACCTAATTTTGAACAAGGCCCGCGAAATATGTAAAGCCGATGCCGGCTCAATTTACACTCTTCAATTCGCTCAGGGAAGCTCCAAAATTGAAGATGCCAAACTGACCTTTCGCTTCACTCAAAATGCCTCTATTAAGCCTGACTTTACTGAATTTTCCATGGCGGTTGATCACAAATCAATCGTTGGTAATGCGGTGTTGCACCAGGCCGTCATAAATATTCCAGACCTATATGAACTATCTGACGTTGCTTCGGAGAACCCCTTTGGCGTCAAACACAACCGCACTTTTGATCAGAGAAATGGCTATGAATCACACTCGATGTTGACACTTCCAATGTTCGACATCAGTCACCGCGTTATTGGTGTTATTCAATTGATCAACCGTAAACGGGATTGGAACGCAAACCTGCTCGCCCCTGGAGGGTTTAAATCTTACGTTGTTCCGTTTCATGAAATCGATGCCGATTATGCCGCCATCGTCGCTCAACAAGCCGGTATAGCCTTAGAAAATGCAAAGATGCACGATGAAATTCAAAATCTTTTCGATGGCTTTGTTACCGCATCCGTTACCGCCATTGAGCAACGAGATCCAACCACGTCTGGTCACTCCCATCGAGTCGCCGTGTTAACCACCGGTCTTGCCAAACAAGTTGATTTGTCGACCGATTCCAAATTTGCCGATGTACACTTCACAGAAGATCAAATGCGTGAAATCAAGTATGCATCGCTATTGCATGATTTTGGAAAATTGGGAGTCCGAGAAAATGTACTTATTAAAGCCAAAAAACTATACCCCTGGCAATTCGATTCTGTGAATGAGAGATTTGAGCTCATACGCGCGACCCTTGAAATTGAACATCTCAAACAACAGATTGCCTTCGCAACCACCCCCAACAGGTTTCCCATGGAAGTCTCGGCTGAGACGATAACCTCGATGAAAAACCAAAAAATTGCCGAGTTAGACGACTTTTACAATTTCATCCTGAAGGCTAATGAACCCACGGTTCTCGAGCAGGGAGGGTTTGAGCGACTTAACGAGATCGCAAAACTAGGTTACGAGGATACTCGCGGCAATAAAAAAAGCTACTTGACCTCCGACGAGCTGAAATCCCTCAGTGTGTCCCGAGGATCCTTAACCTCCGAAGAATTTGCAGAGATTCAAAGCCATGTCGATCACACCTACGCCTTTTTGCGGCAAATCCCTTGGGGTGATCGCCTGTTTTTTGTTCCTGAAATTGCCGCCAAACATCACGAGAAACTCGATGGAACCGGCTATCCTCATCATGCGGTAGCCAGTCAAATCCCGATTCAGTCCAGAATTATGACCATTGCTGATATCTATGACGCCCTAACAGCGTCGGATCGACCTTACAAAAAAGCTGTGACGCCAGAAAAGGCTCTCGATATTATTAACATGGACGTCAAAGCAGGAAAAATTGATGTTGACCTATATAACCTGTTCATATCTTCCAAGGTCTTTCTATCGGTCATCACAAAATGATTTACTTGCCTTGTACGACTCATTAGATTTAGCCTAAGGCTTTAGCGGCCCGAGAAACCGCACTTATGAGACCATTCTACCAAATTGAGATGCCAACATGCATGCACCCTTAAAACAACGAATCCTAGAATTATCCCATCCATTAACAATCGGCTTTGATCCCGACGTTTCGCATTTGCATCCGTTTCTTACTCGTCAATTTAATTCCACGCCAATCGAGCTGTTTTTGGTTAAATGGTACCAATCCGTCATTCAAAACATTCTCCCTGCGGCCCATTCGATTAAACTTCAATCCGCCTTTTTTGAACAATTCGGCCCACGAGGGATGACTGCATTACAAGACATTATTTTGGATTCCAAACGCCGGCGATTACATGTGATCCTTGATGCCAAACGCGGCGACATCTCCACAACGATGGCCGCTTATGGGAAGACCGTTTTTGATTTGTATCAAGCAGACAGCGTCACCATTTTGCCGTGGATGGGAACCGACTCCCTCAAAGCATTGCTCCCTTGGCTAAAGCAGGGCAAAGGCGTGTACATTGTTTGGCTTTCTAGTAACCAATCTGGACGTGCACTACAGATGAAATTGTGTGACGATCAAAAACCAATGGCCCAACACCTATTCGAGAGCTTTTATGCGTTAGCGCGCGAGGAAAATGTCACCAATCAAATCGGTTGGGTTTTAGGCGCAACCGATATTCCCTTAGATTTACTAAAAAAATTGCCGCCCGACGACCACGCCTTTTTACTACCAGGAATCGGAGCCCAAGGGGCTGAGTTTAATGCTGCGACGTCGGAACTACGCAAAAAATATCCTGCGTCCCTGTTCCCGATATCTCGGGGAATTCTAAAACCAACGGCCACAGATGTCATCAACAAATGGGACGACTACTCGTCCCTTGTAGGAATACGGTGGTTGGAATTTATTCGGCTGTCCACAGCCCCTAAATAAACGAACTTGTTCGCCGTCGATCACGTTCGATGAGAAATTAAATTACAAGATTGAGTTTCTGGATCAAAAACGATTCCAACAAGGCCAAGTTCAAGCTGCCTTAAAACTTGCTTTAGCTTTTCTTCGACGGTGCACTCACGCACACCATAATCGGTGCCATCTCGGGTGACAAATTCCTCTAACAATGCGTAAAGCGTCGTCTTTTCTAAACTTTGATAAGGAATTTCCACTGTGTCGTCTCTTCTGATTTCTGGTCCATACTGTTTTCGTAAATCCAAATAAATGGATTCATTGTACAAACTAACAACTAATTAAATTAAATCCATATAAAGCAGGGCATTACACTTCCTCTACGGTATCACCTCTCGGTCCAATTAGATCGACCAAAAGCAATCATAACCCAGAATAATTGGTATTGTTCCGCTAGTTGCGATATAAATGAAGAGAGTCGTAAATACATACGACTCTCCGCTCTGAGTGAGCAATGAGGAGACGCACATGGGTGACAAAAGTCCAAAGGCGAAAATGAAGTCCCAAAAAGAGAAGGAGCAGACGAAGACAAAACTTGCTGCCGATCAGCAAAAAGAGCGCGATTCAAAGCTGCAAGCCAAGACTGCGAAGAAGTAATTCTGGTTACGAAGATTTTGAAAAGTCGCTGGCGCGAGAGTGCCTGCGACTTTTTCAAATTAAAGCGCCTCACGGATCTTTCTATTGAATGCTAGTGGCTTTTTCCACTAGCGCTGGGACGCCCATCACTTCGGCTATCACTTACACCGAAGATCATACCATCGCTCCGCTTTTGGATGGCCTGCACATCCCCAATCGATTTTATGGCGGATATGATGTGACCCTTCGCCTCTAGGCTTTTAAGCGTATCAGAGTCCAAACTCGCCGCCTCTACTTTTAGTGTATCGGGCATCCATTGATGATGAATACGGGTCGCATGGACGGCCTCAAGCAACGGCATCTTAAAATCAACAACATTTACGATGGTCTCTAGCACCGCACTAATAATTCTGGGTCCACCTGGAGACCCCACCACCATTTCCAATGCTCCCTTATCCGAAAAGACCATCGTCGGACTCATACTAGATAACGGTGTTTTTCGCGGGGCGATATCATTTTTCGGACCCTGCACCAGCCCAAAGACATTACTGCCGCCGGGCTTAGTCGTAAAATCATCCATTTCGTCGTTTAACACAATCCCAGTGCCGTCGGCGACGACGCAGCTGCCAAAGGAATAATTAACGGTCTGAGTGGTCGACACGGCGTTCCCCCATTGATCGATCACGCTAAGATGGGACGTCGACGGGGACTCTCCTGTTGGCAGCGTGCCAGCTAAATCTTTAGATGCGGTTACCTTTTCGGGATTAAACGACTTCATTAAGCTCCGTGCATAAGCTTTCGATGTTAACCTTGCCACGGGTACCGTCACAAAATCTGAGTCCCCCATTTCCTTGGCTCGGTCTGAAAACGCTCGCCGCATGACCTCACTTAAAAGGTGCAGATAGCTGGCGCCGCGCGGGTGCATTTGACCGACGTCGACAGTCTCGAGCATATTCAACATTTCGATGATATGAGTACCTCCAGACGATGGTGGGGGCATTGATACAATCTTTTGACCTCTATAGTGCCCCGTGACCGGCGATCGCTCTATGACCCGGTAGGCCCGCATATCCGACATATCAATAACGCCTCCGCCCCTTTTAATTTCGGAGACGATTTTTTTTGCGAGCTCTCCCTCATAGAAATCTTTGGCTCCGGACTCTGATATCTGACGCAATGTGGTAGCTAAATCAGCTTGTAACAAGGAGTCTCCTTCGGCAAGCGGCCTCTCCCCTTTAAAAAATAGGCGACGACTCGCGGGATAAAGGCGAAGCCATTCTTGGCGTTCTAAAATGGCCTCGGCTAGGCCCGGGTAAACCGGAAAGCCCTTTTCTGCCGCCTCAATCGCCGGCCCCATCACGACGCGAAGTCCAAGCTTTCCCAATTCCTGATGAATCTCGACCAGCCCTTTGACCGTGCCGGGAATCGCAACCGACAGATGCCCATTGACCGAAGGATCTTTGATCTGTGTTCCGAAATAATCAATTTTTTTGTATTCGCCAGATTCATCCATAAACATCTTGGCCGAAGATTTTATGGGAGCACGTTCCCTAAAATCAAAAATTCGTTGGGTTTTAGCCGTTTCGTCGTGGTACATCAAAAATCCACCACCGCCTATGCCTGTACTCTGGGGACGAACAACGCTTATGACGAAAGAAGCCGCCACCGCTGCATCAATCGCATTGCCACCAGCATTCAGCATCGCCGCTCCCGCGGCCGAGGCGAGAGGATGTGCGGAAACCACCATTCCAGAGGTAGACTCCGCTTGATAATCGGCCGTCACTCGTGACGAATTTACGGGTTGATACAACGTTGAATGTTGGCGATCACCTGCGGTGACACAACCTAAAATTCCCAACATAACAGCCAGCAAAACGATTGGTTGTATCCATCCTATAAATTTCAAAAGAGTGTCTCCTGATTAATTGGTTGTGGCACAATCCTAAGAATGGCAGCCCACCGGCAAAGAAGCGACCACTATCCTGTAATAGGTTGGAATCACGTTGCTTGGTTCTGTCGCAAAAAAAGTGAATTGACGAAACCGCCCGTTATGGCGATTAAAGGCTAGACTGCGAGTGAATAGAATTGTTGGGCCGGCGTCTGATGCCTGCCGCTCGTTTTCCGCATTTGGCCCTTCCGAATCATGTGCATGAGCTCAATTCCAGCAATCGTGGCCGCAGCTGTTCTAAAACTCTTGAACCCGAATGTCGGCCCAACTTTCTTTGTGATAAAACGATGGTCCTGTTCGACGATATTATTTAGATATTTGCACTGCCTTATCTCGATATAAGCACCTTCGTCATAGTTGTAGGCTAAATCGAGTGCGGTCAAATTCCTCGGCATGACAATCGTAGCCGGTGCACTTGCGATCTCAGCTGTATCCTTGCAGCGCGCAATGGCAAAGGTGAAAGAAATGACCCCCGCGGAACGAGCTGCACAATTGAAACCACCGTGCGAAAGATCAACAGTTGGTATGTTGGATGGTCAAACTATTACAGAATGACCGAATACCCAGCGCAACTTAAAAAGATCGAAGCACATGTCCGCCGACGATTGCGTTCACGCATCGTGTCCCAACAAAAACGCCGACGGATACTTTTTAACCGACTTATGGAGCGTGGTGTCAGCCGCCGGCAAGCGGCAAAGACTGCCTTCAACAATGATGGGCGATGGGTGCTTTCTCACAAAAACGATGTAGAGAAAGCGTATCCCAACGAATGGTTTATTAAGACTCTGGAGCTGAAAATCGCCTCAGACAAGAAGCTATCTCACTGGCGACAAGTGACCGAGTGGATAAAAGCACCAAATGTTCAAAAAAGTGGCAATAGATGTGCTGCCCGATATTTGCAAATAGGCGTTGAATGCCTTACGATCTTTGAGTGTGGTAGAATGGTGGGAAACATATTGAAGGAAAACACCGAATGATTGCTGGAATTATTGCCGTGGGACTGGGCTTGATGGTTCTTGAACGAATGATTCCCGATCAAAAGCTAGCAGACGTTCCCGGCTGGTGGATGCGCGTTGTCATCATCAACATTCTACAGCTCGGCGTTGTCGTCATTGCCGATGTCACCTGGAACACCTGGTTTGGCAGTCATATTTTCTCCCTTCAAGACCAATTTTCAGCGCCGGCGGCAGCGTTCATTGTTTACCTGGCACTGACGTTTGTTTTCTACTGGTGGCATCGCCTGCGTCACGACATCAATATTCTGTGGCTGAGCTGTCATCAGCTGCACCATAGCGCAAGTCGCATTGAGACGATCACGTCGTTTTACAAGCATCCTCTGGAGCTGATTCTTAACGGCATCATCATAGCTTCTGTCAACTTTTGGATTTTCGGTTTGACCCTTGAAGCTGCTGCGTGGGTGACCGTCTATACGGCCTTAGCTGAGTTCTTCTATCATATGAATATCAAAACTCCGCACTGGGCGGGCTACATCATTCAACGCCCCGAGATGCACCGCATCCATCATCAGCGCGGTGTGCACTATAATAATTTCGCCGATCTGCCGATTTGGGATATGATGTTTGGCACTTTCAAAAACCCACCAAACGTTGACACTCCTTGCGGCTTTAAATCTGACCGCGAGACGATTTTTGGCGATATTCTTCGTTTTAAAAACGTGAATAATCCCCACCCTATTTTTGGCAAAAAAAAATAAAGGACATCACGATGGGAATTTTATCTGCCATTCATTGGCGTGGCATCAAGTGGCCATCGGCCCTCGTTCTCGGGATAGGCTCGTTACAAATCATAGGATTTCTCACCCAAATCGACGCTATTAGAAACATCGGCCGGCTGACGTCAGCGTCACCGTTGCCTCTTGTTTTTTCGGACTTTAGAGGCCTCGAGACCTACTCTCTGGAATTCAACATCACAGCCGAAGGCCCTGACGGAACATCCATCACAAAATTAATTACGCCAAAACTCTACGGCGAATTCAAAGGCCCCTACAATCGCCGCAACGTCTACGGCGCCGTCCTAGCCTACGGCCCAAAGCTCACCGAACCGAGCGAAAAACCCATGGTGGACTCCGTCCTTAAATACGGGTTTTGCAACAATGGCCCGCTTACAGAGATGCTTGAGTCGTCGACGCCTCTTCGCAAAGTGCTCATCACCGCCACGTCTAAAGCTAAAAATGCAGAAGGACCATATGTGACTGAGGTGAACTGCCAATGACCACGACACCAAACGCTTATAAATACTCAGGCTGGCATTTTGCTTTCTTTCGCATCGTCTTTGGACTTTATCTTGCCATTCATTTTTGGGATCTGACGGCCTACGCCCCAGAGCTCTGGAGTGGTGCAGGAAACTTAAGTGATCCGAGGATGCTTCCGTCTTACGGGATTTTTCCAAATATTCTGTTTTGGTTTAGTGATCCCGCCTTTGCGCAAGGTTTTGTGTGGATATTATTTGCCGCGTCTTTGCTGTTTATGGTTGGATTCCTCAGACCTATGGCTGCGTTACTTCTCTGGTACGGCTGGGCATGCCTAGCCGGTAGAAATCCTTTTATCGCTAATCCAGGAATTCCCTTCATTGGACTGTTGTTGCTAATTTGCGTCATAATTCCAAATGGTGAGCCCCTGTCTCCGACAAAACTAAAAAATGGCCAAGACTGGCGCATGCCCGAAGGCATCTTCGCTGGTGTGTGGATCATCATGGCCTTGGGATACACGGTCAGTGGACTGCATAAGTGCCTCAGTTCATCGTGGGTCGACGGAACGGCCATCATTCACCTACTGAATAATCCATTATCCCGCGACAACAGCCTGCGCGAATTACTGCTCTCGATGCCGGAATTCCTCCTGCGCCTTAACACATGGGGAGTTCTCGGACTCGAGATCTTGTTCGGGCCGCTGTGTTTGTTTGCTTTCACGCGTAAGTGGACGTGGCTTGCCATGATCGGAATGCACCTAGGGATCGTCAGTCTCGTTAATTTTACTGATTTAACCTTTGGCGTACTAATGGTGCATTTATTTACGTTTGATGAGCACTGGTTACCGGCGAAAAAAACTGACCGTCATCCATTGCTTTTTTTCGACGGAGTCTGCGGACTGTGTAATCGGTTTATTCAGTTTCTTTTTGACGTCGACACTAACGCTGTCTTCAAAGTCGCAACGCTTCAAGGTGACGTGGCACGACAAAAACTTCCAGAGCTACACACCAAGGAATTAAATAGTCTGGTCGTCATGACTCACGCCGGCGAGACTCTCACGAAATCAAAGGCCTTGCTCTATGTCATGAATCAAGTGGGCGGACTTTGGCGTGTGGTTTATTTCTTAGGTAGCTGCATTCCGAGCACAATAGCCGACGGTATTTACTCTGCCGTCGCCACGCGTCGTTACAGCTGGTTTGGGAAGTCTGAGGCTTGCCGTATGCCTACCCCTGCGGAGCGCCGCAGGTTTATTGGCTAAGGGACTATTCCCAGCACGACTTTTCCCGATTGTAGGAAATTCAAGCACACTTCACGATCTATCCCTGTACTACCTGTCCCTCCTAAATATTCCGTCTGCGAGTCTAAAACCGTTCAGTTCGCTGAGATTATTCACTTATTTGTCGACTGTGAATCATGGGCGTTTTTGTGCTATTGTCGCCCCCTTCTTCCGAAAAAAGGGGGCACACATGTTGGTGAGAATTATTTTTAGACTTCAAGCCGAAAACTTGGCCTTGAGGCAGCAGCTCGCTGTTTACCAAAGAAAGCAACCGAAACC
>CAMDKS010000046.1 GCA_945900755.1 Bdellovibrio sp. ZAP7 | reverse complement strand
TCTCACCAACATGTGTGCCCCCTTTTTTCGGAAGAAGGGGGCGACAATAGCACAAAAACGCCCATGATTCACAGTCGACAAATAAGTGAATAATCTCAGCGAACTGAACGGTTTTAGACTCGCAGACGGAATATTTAGGAGGGACAGGGCCAGCTCTGGCCCACGGCCAAAATCAAAACTTTTTGCCTGGCCCACGTTTGGCCCACGAAACGAAAAAAGGCCACATAGGTCTTTTTCCAAAAACAATGTAACACGTTGAAACTAAAGGAGAAAACGGAGTGGGCCCACCTGGATTTGAACCAGGGACCAACCGGTTATGAGCCGGTTGCTCTAACCACTGAGCTATAGGCCCACTGTGAAATGCCGAGATCTAAGGATGTCGACGTTAAACCCTCTCCCTGAGTGTCTAGCGTCTAAAAAATTAAACCTCGTAACCTCTCTAGAATCCGTTACCCTTCGATAAAAGCGCGCAATTTCTTGCTTCGGCTTGGGTGACGGAGTTTGCGAAGTGCTTTCGCTTCAATCTGACGAATTCGTTCGCGAGTTACATCGAAATTTTGACCTACCTCTTCTAAGGTGTGATCACTGCGCTCTGCGATGCCAAAGCGCATTCTTAATACTTTTTCTTCCCGTGGAGTCAAGGTCGCAAGGGCCTTGCGCGTTTGCTCGGCAAGGCTGCCCGTCATCACGCTCTCGCTTGGATTAGCGAGGGATTTATCCTCAAGAAAGTCGCCAATATGATTGTCTTCTTCCTCGCCGATTGGTGTTTCAAGTGATATCGGCTCAACGGCAATTTTAAGCACTTTACGTACTTTGTCTACAGTTAGATCCATCCGTGCAGCGATCTCTTCTGGTGTGGGTTCGCGGCCCATTTCTTGAACTAGGAAGCGGCTTGTGCGAATCATTTTGTTGATGGTTTCAATCATATGCACAGGGATACGGATCGTGCGAGCTTGATCGGCGATGGCTCGTGTGATCGCTTGGCGAATCCACCAAGTGGCGTACGTCGAAAATTTGTAACCACGACGGTATTCAAATTTCTCTACAGCCTTCATGAGGCCGATGTTTCCTTCTTGGATTAAATCAAGGAAGAACAAGCCGCGGTTTGTATATTTTTTGGCGATCGATACGACTAGTCGAAGGTTGGCCTCAACCAGCTCTCGCTTAGCGCTTTCAGCCCGTTGATGCATAATGGATAGATCTTTGTGGGCCTCTGCCAATACTTCTAGTGACATCCCGGTCTGCTGAACAACGCGGTGAACCGTATCTTCCGCAGACTGAAAATTACGCACAATGCGTAACCACTCGCGGTCGCCAGCGGCGCCGAATGGTTTTGTATTGGTTCCGCTATGGATGTACGCGCCAAGATCGGTCACTGTTGTTTGAAGGCGGCGAGCATAATACTCCATATCCTGACGCGCTTCACGAGCAGCGTTAGCATACTGAGCCATTTGATTGATGACGCCAGAAAGAATCTTACGGTTAATGTTAAGTTCTTTAAGGCCTAGGAAGATGCGATTTCTGATCGCATCAACTTTTGGGGCCAATTTTGCATTTTCAACGGCCTTAGCTGTAGCGGCTTCGAATTCGTCATAAATTTTCAAAAATTCGGCGGTTTGTAGCCGGACTTTTTCAAAGTGCTCTTGTTCGTTATTGCTGGCTTCGTCGTCATCAAAGCCTTTAATAAAGGCTTTCATTCGTACTTCGTTATTCACGAATGCTTTAGCCGTTCCGATAATGGCATTCATGCCGATATCAAACGCAAGGATTCGCTCAAGAATGCAGTTTTCTTCATTCTCAATTTTTTTAGCGATGACGACTTCGCCTTCGCGAGAAAGGAGAGCAACAGCCCCCATTTTACGCAAATAGATTCGGACTGGGTCATTTGACTTGCCAATGGAAGAGTCGGAGGCGTCAAATTCGGCTGGAGCTTCAGAAGCTTCCTCTGCGGCGTCATCTGCAGCTTCAGAATCGGCTCCCATCTCGCCATCTTCTTCGCCGCTAGTAATCATATCATCATCGCCGGAGGCTCCCTTGCGAGAGGACTCTGCGCCACGCTGATCGGCGACTTCAAGGCCGCGATCTTGAAGGGAAACGATTACGTCATCAAGTAAATCTGGATTGATAGAGCCCTTAGGAAAAGCCGCTTCAATGTCTCTGAAAGCAACCGTTCCGGCCTTTTTAAACTGCTTGATTAAGCCATCGATAATTTTATGAAGTTCGACGCCACCTGTTTTGGTCGCCATTCCTGGGATATCCAGCAGTGGATTTTTTGGAGGACGTCCACGACGGCCCGGAACTTTGACCACTGGAGTTTGAGATGGAGTTGAAGAATCAGAATTGAGCGCCACAACTTTTGGAGGGCGGCCGCGACGTGCTGGTGCCTGCTCAACGGCAATATTTTCTGATTGGTTAGCCGCTTCCGTTTTCGACGGCTGTTTGGTTTTGGATGCGGCAACCGCTTTTGAACCAGTCTTCAACGTTTTTGCATCAGGAGTTTGGGTTGGCGCTTTTGCCTGAGGCTTGGGCGAAGCCTTAACCAATGACTTGACCGGGGCTTTAGTCGCGGATTTAACCAATGACTTGATTGGAGCCTTAACAGGGACGATTTTCTTTTTGACAGGTTGAGGTTTGGCCGCAACAGATTTTTTTGCTGCTGGCTTCACGTCAGTTTTTTGTGAGTTAGACTTTTTTGCAGCCGCCTGTGCTGCGGCACTCTTACTAGATGGCGCATTCTTGGTTACACTTTTTGAGACAGGCTTGCTCACAGGTTTTGACGCCTTTTGCAGTGATGCTGTCTTAATTTTTGTGTTGAACTTTGCTTTAGGTTTGGCCATGTATTGCCTCAATCAAAAAAGTACGATGCGATTAACATATTATTTAAGCAGGCGAGTCTATCCTCTAACTTCGAGAGATGCAACAAAAACCCAGGTACGACAAGGGGTTGCAAGATTTGTGCCTGAATTGGTGGCTTGTCAAAAATAATTAAATCGGTCGATCCAGCTGCGCCAAATTCTGACTAAGAGCCATCACTTCGGCCAGGAATTTAGGCACGTCCTGTGGTGATTGGCTTGCCGCAATTTGCACCTGCCGTTTTAGTAGTGCAATCGATTGTTTAATATTATTACGGCTTTGCTCGGTAATTAGGGAGTCAATTGATTTGTTTCGGTCGAGTGTGGCGAACGACTGGGGCGCCATATCTGTGAGGCTAGCGAGCACCAAGACCTCGTCAGGAGAAAAGGCCGCTAGAACCATGGGATCGTTTCTAGGGGCAAAACCTTTCGCATAGCTTTGTGCGATTTGGAGAGAAAATAATTCCCAAAGGGGCTCTAAAGCCAGCTCCTTGGCCATAAAAGATTCAAATTTGCCAGGATCGATCTCGCCCGCTTCAGAAAAATAAACGTGCCCCAAAATTCCCTTTTCAACTGGGGTCAAAGGTCTCGACGGCATTAAGATGGCTTCATCTCCTGAGTTATGGAGATCAAGGCTGCCACCTTGTCTTGCTGCGTGGGCTGAAAACGGTGAGGGACGTGCCCCAGGTGCCTGCCCAAAGGAAAAGGAATGAAGTTGCCGATTTATGACATCAACGGGCACACCCGTCAGTCCAGATACGCGCGTAACGAGGTAGCCACGCTTAATTTGATCAGGAACTTTCGACAACCACGGCACAAAGTCGTTACTAACAATACTTGGAATGGCGGCTTGATTCACGCCGTTAAGTTTGGAGCCGATAGCCAAATCCATCAGGTCCACGGAATTTGAGAGGACATCCGTTAGAGCGTCGACTCCATTTTTTCGGACAAAGGAGTCAGGGTCATCGCCACCAACTAATTTTGCAGCTCTGACTCGTAGCTCTGGAAGTTCAAGCACCACCTCAATGGCAGATAGAGTCGCTTGTTTCCCCGCATTATCGCCATCGAAGAGAACGATGGCCTCGGGGGTTTTTGTTTGTTGGCACAATAATTTTAGTTGGCGAACGGTTAATGCGGTACCCATCGATGCCACAACTTCATGCACTCCTGCTTGCCATAGGGCTAGGGTGTCCATGTAGCCTTCAACGATGATGGCTCGGCGCTTGTCTTTTATGGCATCTCGCGAATGATGAAGTCCAAAAAGAACTCCAGACTTGTCGAAGAGGGGGGTGGCGCCACTATTCTTATATTTTGCGGGATCGTTACTGATCGTTCGGCCGCCAAATGCGATCACGCGCCCTTGAGCATCGCGAATTGGAATCATAATGCGTTCGCGAAAAAAATCATAGGGCCGACCCGATTGTGCGCTCATTCCTGATAAACTAGCGCGGTTCATGTCGTCGTCCCTAAATCCTAGGGAGCGAAGGTGTTTAGATAAGCCGAAACCTTCGGCTGGCGTTAAGCCGAACCCAAAAGTAATAATATTTTCGTCACTAAATCCGCGGTTTTTTAGGTATGCGACACTTTCCTGGCCGCGAGGCGACGCAAGCTCGGCGACGAAAAATTCTTGAGCGGCTACCATCATTTGACTTAAAATGGCATGCTCGCCTCGGCGGCGCTTTAGTGAGTCCGATTCGTCTAGTTCGGGGGCATCGATGCCGTATTTACCGGCAAGAAATTTTAGGGATTCAATAAAGGAAAATTCGCGAGTTTTTCGCACGAAGGTGATGGCGTCTCCGGTTTCCTTGCACCCATAGCAGTAGTAATGATTGTCTGGATAGATATGAAAGCTTGGAGATTTCTCGGCGTGAAACGGGCAACAAGCGGTTAGACTTGTTCCCCGGCGTACGATGGTTACAGTCTCACCAATCAGCTGATCAAGTGGTACGCGTGTTTTGATTCGTGTTTTTACATCGTCCAGTGATGCTGTCATGAGATCTCGTCCGCCTGTTTCATTTGTACTAAAGGCCATTGTTCAATTTAGTGTGGGATGACTAAAACACAGGAACGAGCTTCCTGTCACTGCCTGACAGTGGGTGAGAGTATAATAATTCTAAAAAAAAATGCCCTCCAAAGTCTTCACTCTAGAGGGCATCTCTTCAAATCGATGGATTAAAACTTGCGACTTTTCTTTAGGGCGCGTTTACGGGCCGCTATAGACTTCTTCTTGAGTCGAACGGATGGCTTTTCGTAGTGCTCGCGTTTGCGAACATCACTCAATACACCGCCCTTCTCACACTGTTTCTTAAAACGGCGAAGTGCGCCCTCAAAAGGCTCACCATCACGAAGACGAATACCTGGCATTAAAAATCACCTGCCCTTCAAGCTGCTAAAAGATCAAATCTGTCGAGCTACTATTCTAGCCTGACGATCTCGTTAATCGCATAAATTATTGATATTAGCCACTAATAAATATTCAGAGTTCAGCATGCACCCTGTTTTTGACCCTTACACGGGAACGCCTCTGGCGTAACCAGCTAAAATAATAGAGACTGCCATGGAACGCTTTTTGTCAAAATGGATCTTTTTATTGCGTTTACCACGCTATAAGTGTACGGGAATGTTCACGATTGCAGCCAGAATTCTTGACCGTGTCCTGTTTTTTGATCGACTATCTTTAATATAGCGGGGTTATGCCAATGCCATCTTTTGACATCGTTAGTGAACTCGACCTTATGGAGGTTGAAAATGCCGTTAATCAAACCTCGAAGGAAATCGGTACAAGATTCGATTTCCGGGGCGGAAAATCGTCCATTGAACTAGATAAGGATGCCAAAACCATAAAAATTATGGCCGATGATGAAATGAAGCTTCGTGGTATTCATCAGATAATGCAGCTAAAAATGGCCAAAAGAAATATCGATCTTCGTGGGCTAAAATATAATCCTGAAGAACAGGCTTCAGGAAATATGCTGCGCCAAACGGTTGAGCTGAAGGCGTCCTTGGAAAAAGAGGAAATGAAAGAGACCAATAAATTAATCAAGGAATCTAAATTAAAGGTCACCACAGAAATTCAAGGAGAACAGCTCAGAGTCACAAGCAAAAGCCTAGATGATCTGCAGGCCGTGATGACGATGCTTCGAGGCACTCAGCTGAAATTTCCAGTTCAATTTATTAATAGGCGCAGTTAAAAACGGCGAATATTTAACGTTTATTTGTTCCTATCTGTTCCTAATTGTTCCTAATTGTTCCTAATTGTTCCAACTTGTTCTTTGTGTGCTAATACGAAATTGTGCGAATTATTATTAAAAAAACTGGGGTTAATTATGGGTTTCAAATGCGGCATTGTTGGACTTCCAAACGTTGGTAAATCTACCATCTTTAACGCACTCACGGCAGCTGGGGTGGCGGCGGCCAACTATCCATTTTGCACGATTGATCCAAATGTTGGTCGCGTCGATGTGCCAGATCTTCGTCTAGATACCATTTGTTCGATTGTTAAGACCTTGCGCGTCATTCCCACGTCCATGGAATTTGTGGATATTGCTGGATTGGTTCGAGGCGCATCCAAGGGAGAGGGTCTTGGAAATCAATTTCTTGGGCACATTCGAAGTACGGATGCCATCGCTCACGTGGTTCGTTGTTTTGACGACGGTGATATTATTCACGTTGATGGTTCAATTGCGCCAATTCGCGATATTGAAACGATTGATGCAGAGCTAATTTATGCAGACGTTTCGACGGTCGAAGTAGCCCTGGAGCGTAATCGCAAGTTCAATAAAAGCGGCAACAAAAAGTTCGCAGGCATCGTCGCCATGCTGGAGGGACTAGAAACTCACTTGCAGGCGCTGAAACCTGCACGCACTTTTAATATCGATTCTTTTGTCGGAGACCTTGTTGAGGTTGGTGACGCCTGGCGAGATATGCATTTGATCACTGCAAAACCAGTACTTTATGTCTGTAATGTGGAAGAGGCTTTGTGTGACGGAACAAAAGACAATGCCTATACTCTTGCGGTAAAAGCACGGGCGAAGGCTGAAAAAGCTCAGTTGGTCATTATTAGCGGCAAGATCGAAGAGGAACTTATTCAACTTGATTTGGACTCTCGAAAAGAAATGTTGAGTGCATTGGGCGTCGTCGAGCCGGGGTTGAATCGATTGATTCGTGCAGGATATGACACTCTTTTGCTCCAAACTTATTTTACCGCAGGCGAAAAAGAAGTGCGGGCTTGGACGATTAATCGCGGCGATAAGGCTCCGCAGGCTGCAGGAAAAATCCACTCAGATTTTGAGCGTGGTTTTATTTGTGCGGAAGTCTACGGCGTTGATGATCTCGTAAAGGCCGGTAATCGTGGAAAACTCAAAGAAATGGGCCTCATGCGGACTGAAGGCCGAGAATATACGGTTAAAGACGGTGACGTCATGGACTTCAGATTTAACGTCTAAGTAGTGGCACTAAGGATCTTCAACTGACGGACTTACTTTGATTGGAGAGTTGTGGCTACAGCACTAGTTACCGGCGCAAGCGCTGGCCTCGGAACAGATTTTGCGCGAATCCTTGCTCGTCAAAAATACGACTTAATTCTCGTGGCTCGCAATGAAGAGCGGCTAACGACCCTCGCCACCCAATTAGCCGCAGAGCACGGAGTAAAAACCTACATAATTTCCCTCGACCTTTCGGTTTCCGGAAGTGCTGAAACGTTGGTAAAGGACCTTAAGTCGAAGGGACTTTCCGTTGATGTTCTAATAAATAATGCGGGCTATGGAATGCATGGCCCAGTCGTAGACGCCGATGTGAAGACTCTCGTCGGCATGTTGCAATTGAATATCATAACGCTGACAGAGCTCACTCGTCTTTTGCTACCAAATATGGTGGCTCGCAAAAACGGCCGTATTATGAATGTCGCCTCTGTTGCGGCCTTTCAACCTGGGCCGTGGATGGCTGGCTATTATGCCTCAAAGGCTTATGTTTTGTCCTTTAGTGAGGCGTTAGCGACTGAACTCAAGGGCACAGGTGTTACCATTACAGCACTTTGTCCTGGGCCTACCAAAACGGAGTTTTTTGACCGGGCGAAAATGGCCTCATCAAAAATGAAAGAGGTTCTTTTTTTTGCGGAGTCTATGGCCTGCGCCGAAACAGGCGTCAACGCCATGATGCAAGGAAAGTCGTTAGTTGTTGACGGAGTCCTCAATCGGATTTTGGTCCAAAGCTATAGAATCCTTCCGCGGTCATTTGTGCGTTTTTTAGCAGGACGGCTTAATAGCTGAGCAGTCCACTTTGGTCGAAGCCGATCTTCTTGCTATAGCCATGCGTTTGGAATATAATTTGTGCAAACGTCCGCTAAATCATTAGAGGTGAGTGCAAATTGGCCATCATGGATAACCCAAAGCCTAAAATTTTAGTCGTCTATCTTTCTAGCGAGCTGGAAAACTTCTTCGTTCAAGAAATTGCACCATTCGGGTATGAGGTGCGTGCCATCGCCTTTAAGGATTGGGCATCGGCTCGGGACGCAACGAGGTGGGCCAATGCTATTTTTGTTCAATGGGATGGGCGAGGGCAAAGTGGGCAAAATGTTCTTATAGAGTTACAAAAAGGCGCGAGCACTTCGGCCTCTTATGCGACGATTTACGCTGTAACCACGTCCAGTATTAGAATTGAAATTCTTAATGACAGGCTCTCCCGGCAGCTGAATATATTTCGTTGGTTCGACCTTCCAAAAGAAGCAGAAGCGCTCACAAATGAGCTTTCGCTTCTAATTCCAGATGAATTCGATAATTTTGACGGTGACGTTGGCAAATGCCAACTGCCGTTTGTGGACGAAGTTCCGTTTGAAAGTTTCGGGGGGAAGCACTTCGTCGAGTTCATTAAAGGCTCCTGGGAAAACCGTCGGATTGAAGCGGAAAATGTTACTAAAATTAAAGATGAAATTCGACGCCGAAACATCACAGTCTTTCATTCAAATGAAGTTCGAGTGGCCGAAATTAGATCACTACTAGCCGCAGTGAACTTTAAATGCACGCGGGGATTCTCTGACTTAATCAGCTGTACTCGTTCGCTTCGATGTAGTGGAGCCGATTGTTTAATAGTTTGGTGCGGTGATAATAGCCAAGATTCGGAAACTCTTCTACGGATGTATACAGAGGTGAGATCATTCAGTCGCATACCGTTAATCGTTCTCTATTCGTCCGAAGCGGCAGTGGCAGAGTTTAAAAGACGGACTAGTGATTTGTTTATCGATCAATTTGTGTTGTTTGATCGCCAGCGAGAAAAATTTGAAGCGGTAATATTAGCCGCACTAGGACCGGCAGGGAGCATTCAAGGCCCTCGAAAATTACTAGACGATTTAAGAGCTTCGTCACAAGACTTCCCCTCAAATTCGTCTGCAGTTCTCAATCAATTTGAGGCTGAGGAGGCCTGTCAAGCTATCGCTGAGGATCCAAGTAAAAAGTACTGGGCTAGTGTTGAGTCACTGCTGGCCAAAGTGCGATTTGGGAATGGGGGTCAAGCGCAGAGCGGATTGGAACTAGAGTATGGCACATTCGATGCGCTAATAAATGACACCTCAATTCGTTGTTCGCATTCTAAAGAAGAGGCGGAATCAGCGGCGCAGTACTTCGTCCAGCAATTGATGACGTTGGGTGATTTCAACTTTGAGCGCCTAGTTCGCGCTTCGATTCTTTTAACCCGCGCAGGATACCCTGAGTCCCTCAAAAATCTGTTAAATATTTGGTGGAAATCTAAAGATCGCTTTCCTGCATCCTTTGAATTCTTTTGGGCAGCCAGTCGTTACGCTCAGCAAAAAGGGTTCCTGGCTCTTGAACGCGCCTTCTTAGGTCTAGCTATAAAACTTGAGCCATTGCGCAATGAGATTGTAGAATCGTATGCAAATCATCTGCTCGCGACGGGGCATACCAGACAGGTGTATCAATTGGGAGAATTCCTTACTCGAAGCCGCTATTTTCCTATTAAGAAGTCGCAAATGATTTTGTTTAACGTACTGGTTAAAATGGATGACAAGGTCGGTGCTTCGCTCGTTCTGGGACAAATGATTGCAAGGTCTCCAAATGACCGGCAGCTAGCGAAGCTTAAGGCTAAAGTTGGCATGGCGTAATGAAGTATAGTGGACGTTGGTATTCTATCTTGATCGAAAGCTTAAAGAAAAATGACTCCTAAGAAATTATTTTTAATCGATCCTGAGACTCTTGAACTCCTTCAAACAATTGAACGCGGCGAAGATGATGCGCAGCGTATTTTAGCCATCAATTCCTTGGCGGACCGCCGTACTAGCAATGCGGCTAGGATTCTTCAGGAAACATTTGAACGCTCAGTTTGGCGTTCGACAAAGTTAGTCTTGATCAAGGCATTGGGCAACACCCGTGTCGATCGAGCTGTGGAGTTCTTGTGTAAAATTGCCTCGAATAAAATGGATCTTGGAATGGCCTCGGAGGCGATTTTGGCTCTGGGTTGCACCGATAGTCCTGTTGCCGGCGAATTTTTGGCCTCCGTGATTCTAAACCATCAACATCCACTCACTCGCGATGCACTAATAGCAATCGCAAATCTGAATTGGTTTCCCTGCGATGACTTGGTGGCTTCAGTTGTGCTTAAGCCGACGGCAACCACTCCCACTCCAGTTCTGCAAAGTGCAATCATTGCAGCTGGCCTGAGACGGCAACCAGAGTTATTGCCAAAAATTGAGGAGTTTTTGTTCGCTGCAAATCCTCAGCAAGCATCGGCATTGTTCAATACGGCCCTTCTAGCTGTGGGCCGAATTGGAAATACAGGCACTATTCACAAGCTCGACCAACTAGACACTCGTTTTCGAGCCTTTGCCAACCAGATTAAGATTTCGGCCATGGAGAATATTCGGCTTCGCTTAGGCTATTCATTGGAAGATGCGGTGGCTGATATTTGCAATGGTTCCGACATTTCGCTTTCAAGGCCTGCGTTTCAAATGCTAAAGGCGTTTCCCTCCGACGTTGCCCGAGAGGCTTTTGAGCTTTTGGCTCCGGACGCCTCGTCTGATCTTCAGGCTTTGTTGAGGCTAACGACAAGTGGCGTGTCGACGTACAAAGAGGATGTTAATTTCTTGATGGATCATGCGGAGGCGATGAGCCAAACAATTTTTGCCGCACTGGGGCGATCACTCTATCAAGCCAACAAAATTGAATTCTTGGTTGCGCTGCGCGGTGACAAGTCGCTGCCGACGCTGGTTCGGTTTTTGGGCAATGTTTACACATCAAAAAGTGAAGGTCTTTTGTTCGATATCATTGAAGATAAATCTAAGGATGACGGCCTACGCATGCTGGCCGTTAATGCTTTGACGTCACTACCCATTATGCAAATAGAGGCGGAGGAGCTGATTGCGCGAATTGGTAAGAGGCTTACCACCGCTGTTGAACAGGAGGTGGGCGAAACCTTCAAAGCGCGGATGATTAGGGCTCTCGGCCAAGTACGTTACACTGGCGCCGATGCCTTGACCCTTTATCGACGCCTGGTGAAGGAGTCTCCCAGTGCACAGGCGGCTGTATATGCAGCCCTGTCTCTTGTGGATTCCGGTGAGGCGGCGACGATTATTTGCAAGAGATTGAAACAAATTGTTTCATCCGAAGAGAATGCCAATGAGGTCACGCGGGCTGTCGAGGCTTTGGCTAAGTTTTCAAAAGTTGAGGATGGTGAAGCATTGGGAAACCTCCTGCCTAATGCTATTAAATCCCTAAAAATTCCGTTGCTTAAAATTATGGGCACGGTCACGATTCCAAAACTTTCTCACCTAATTACAGAGGCGTTGAACAGTGGGGATTTCCAGCAGCGGTTATTGGCCGTGGCGGCGTCTAAAGGGTGCATGAATAGTGTTATCTCAGCGAGCTTGTTGGGGCTCCTTGACCATGCGGATGCGTGCCTAAGCGGGCGAGCACTTGATAGTTTGACGGCAAGTGGAAATGTCGAAGATCACAATAGCGTTCTTAGCTGGCTGGAGCGCAACCCCACAGACTTGGTCTCCCATGCAAAGTTTTTCCGAAGTTTGACCCCCAAAAATGGTGACGACTATTCTACTCTATTGCAACATCTTGAAAAAATGCTTGCGTCCAGAAAAGGGTCCATGAATCAACCTGACATAGTGCAGGCAGCAATGAATTTGCGAGACAACTTAATGGCACAAGGTGTCTCGTTGTCCTCTTCAAAAGTTGGAAAACCGAAATCAGCGCTTACCGTAAAAGAACAGCACGCCATTGATGAAACTCTAAAAAGAGAGCTGACAGGTTTTGGTTCGTACACGGAGACCATTAAGTCAGTATTGCGAAGCAGTGAAGTGATTTGCCAACATCCTGAATTATTTGATGTGCGGGTCGATAAAAGCACGGTCCTCTTGCAGTATGTAAAATCTATTGATCTTTTGCTTCAAGAGCGTCTAGGGCCAGCGATCTTCTTGCAGCCGGGTTCTGATTTGCTGCAAAAAATGCAATCGCGAATCGTACGCCTTGAACTTGATGATGACGGTGCATTTGGTGCAAATTTAGTATCAGACCTTCAGGTTAGCCTTTATTTTTCTAGAGAAACATTTCCAAGCCATAAATTGAGCTTGATTTGCCGCTCCATTATGTCCGGGCAACTCGCACGAGAGCAATATAAAGTTATTGATGGGCTGCGAGCGTGGGCGCTTTTACTTTTGTTATTTGGCCGAAATTTTAAGTTTAGAAACATTCAATTTGAGCCAATATTGCCCATGGCAAAAGTTCAAAATGACGGGGTTGCAAAAATAGCTCGAGACATGAATGAATTGCAGGAGGTCCGCAATCGTGCTGCACACCGCGGTACTATGCTGGAAATGGGTGGCATGAAAGAAGCTAGAGCCATATGCGCCTTGGTACTCAATAGTTTAGACGAGCATCTGATAAATCGCTAACACGAATGCCTCACCTAGAGGCCGTCAGGTCAATCGACAGCGGCCAGGTCTTTAATTTGATAGGAGAAGTCCTCCAGGCGTATTTCTTCAAGCTGCAACCGGTTTGAAAACGCGTTGTAGCAAAGGTATGCCGCTAGTCCTTGTTGGTTTGCGGCCCACGGGGCTAAATATTTTCCGGGAGCAATCCAGCCATCGTTAAACGCCTCGTCGAGGCGAACGACGTCACCGATGGTCATTCTTCCTGAAAATAGTCTTTGAGGATAATCTATTTTACGCTCTTGAATGGCTTTGCGAAGAAACGTGTGGACCGACAACAGGCCTTTTAAATACACGCAATCTTTAGTGAAGACATTTTTACCATTCATATCTCCCCCACGAAAAATTCTGGCTGTCGATTGAAAACTTTCTCGTTC
This sequence comes from Bdellovibrio sp. ZAP7, assembly GCA_945900755.1. Lineage (GTDB taxonomy): Bacteria > Bdellovibrionota_B > Oligoflexia > Oligoflexales > RGVZ01 > CAMDKS01. The sequence goes on along the minus strand of CAMDKS010000046.1, from coordinate 8,103 downwards.
AGGTTGTCCTGCATCCATGAAAAAGCGAAACGTTTCCATAAAATCTGCGCCATTTAAGGCGTGATGAATGCCCTTGATTCGTAAGGCAATTCGCCGCAGCCGTCCCAAATCCATCGTTCCAGTGATGAGCTCTGCAAAGGTTGCAAGGCCCTCTTGGGTTGCCGTAGTTCGTGGTGATCCGAGCCCCATACTCTTTAGCCAAGGTTGCCGGCGGCCATTAAGCATGGTGGCCGAATGAACAAAAACCTCGTGTTGAATTAATTGTTCGGTCTCATTGGCGGTGAATTCTGAGTGCCCACGAAGGCGCACCCGTTCACTTCCTGCGGCCGCTTTACTAGACATTTCATTTTCTACAATGACTGATATTTTGTAGTCCTTAAAAAACGCATCAGATCTCGTCTTAATGATTTCAGCTGTCTCGAAGCTTCCTGTGATTCCTGAGTCGTCACTTAGGTTGAGGATTGCGGCAAAATCGTCAGTAATTTTGATAAAATCGTCAGCGAGTGCCAGGTTTGACAATTTTCCAATATGCTCATCAGGGCGTCCATACAAAGCTTCACTGCATTCGCGGAAGGCGGCTGTACCGAGGCCTTCAAGCATTTGTGCGGCGATATAGTAGCTGTGTGCCGTTTCAGCGATATACCAACCGACGGGATGATCTCGGCTTGACCGATTCATAATGTCTTGCAGCACCAATTTTTGTTCAGCATAGGCAAATTTTGGGTAGGTAATGTTCGGCAGAACAGGATTTCCACGTTTTAACCCAGCCAGAAAGTCATGGCATGTCTGTTCGCTCCAACCGAGAACGCTCAAAATCTTAATGCTTTTGCTGGAGGCCACAAGCAGTTTATCAAGTTCAACGAATTGTTCGGTAGCGTCCATGGTTGTCCTTATGCAAAGACATGTGTTCTTGCCCACCCTACGAGTATACTACATTACGTCCCGCACGGAAATGCCTGCCTCGACAAAGCGCTTTTATGTGGCTGTAGCGGTTTAGACAGGTCTAGAATTGGCCAATAAAGTGTCAAAATCTGCGTAGTCCACGACCCTTTGCCCTGACGGGTCCCTAAGAAGTACGTCGGCAAATTGATGGCCAAAAACAAAATCATGGGGCCGATAATTTTTCCGTGCGTGGACTGTTTGATTAAATTCGGCATCTAGTCCAGTAAACGACACAATTAATTCCGCTTTAAGATCCTTTAGCGTCTCCATTGAAACTTGATAGAGCGGACTTTTTTCATCTATTATATGCATCGCCGTCCACGACAACGAGAACAAGACGGTGGTCGCTCGAACAAGGGTTAAATCTTGTAGCTTTCTAAATTCTACTCCTTCCGCAGTGCGGCGTTCGGTACTCCAAACCACTAGCAGTCGCGCCTCGACAATTTGATTGGCGCGCATGTTTCCCATGCGGAACATTAATGTTGGTGTGCCATCAAACGTTGAAATGAGAATATTTTTGGTGAACCGGACCTTGGCCTTTGGTTGGGCAAACTTTGAGAAAACGAGACCTGTGACGATACTCATGCTGAGCAGGCCAAAAAAAGATTCTATCGCCACCAATACATCCGCATAGCGAGTCTTAGGCGCCATGGCGCCATAGCCAATGGTTGCATAAGTTTGAACACTGAAGAAAAAAGTATCCCAAAATGAGCCTGGAGTCGCATTGGCAATACAGTCACCGCCCAGTAAATATAAGCCAGAGAAAATGAAATTTATGATCAGGTACAGGCAGGCCAAGAGTAAAAGAATGCGACGCCACGACGAAACCAGTACAAAGTAGTAAAAATCACTCCAAAAAGACGTTCGTTCAAGGCCCACAATCGAGATGGTTTGCCCGTTTAAGGAAATTTTTTTGTGAGTGCTGTACATGGCTAGTGCCTTTCTTACCCGTCAAATAACAGTAATTTCTAGGTGTAGCGAAGCTTAGCCAGTAATAATTGGTGATCAATAAAATCTTTGAAGCCAATGCCTGCAGCGCGGAGTTGTTGGGGCATAAAACTGGCGATCGTCATGCCGGGAAGCGTATTTGTCTCCAAAAAGTATAGGCCTTTTGGCGTCATAATCATGTCCGTTCGTGAGTAGCCAAAACAGCCGATGGCTGAGTGCGCTAGAAGGGAGACAGTCTGGGCGGCCGCAGCCTCACGAGCTGTGAGCTCAGCAGGGGTAATTTCCCGATTGCCCACACCGTGATATTTAGCCTGAAAATTAAACGTCGCATTACGTTCAAGAATCACCTCTGATGGTGGCAAAGCCATCATACAGCCATTGTGTGAAATCACGCCCACCGTCAATTCTCGGCCATTAATTCGTTCTTCGGCAAGCCAGGAATCTTTAGACTGCTTGTTGGTTTGAAGCCATGCCTCGCATTCTTGTGGGCTCCCAAGGAAAGCCAACCCAGAGCTAGAGCCGTCACAGGATGGTTTGATGACGATATCTTTTACTGATTTTTGAAATTGGCCCAGGGTCGCACCGATGCCAGGATCGGACACTGTGAATAGAAGCTGTTTTGCCATTAACACGCCGCAGGGTCGGACTGCATCTTTTGACCGGCCTTTGTCCATAGCCAAGGCACTTGCCGTGCTGGCCGATGCAGTAAACGGGATTTTTTTGGCCTCTAATTTACTTTGAAGGAATCCGTTTTCACCGTCCCCTCCGTGCAGTCCAAGAAATAATACTCTATCCCCAACGGCTGCAATGGCAGCATCAATGGTCTCACCAATAATTACAGTATTGGCCGGTTTAAAATCGTTGTCGAATACATTTTCATGGGCTGCAAGGGTTGCAGCTTGGACGGAGATGATTTGTCCTGAAGGCGACCAAAACCAAAGGTCAGCTGCTGTTAAAACGGACGATAAATGCTTGGCTGAAGCCACGGAAACTCGCCGTTCACTGCTGGTTCCGCCAAAAAGTAAAATTAGATTGGACTGCTCAGACATGGGCGCCTCATTGTATCAATAGACTGTTAAGCCTGCTATGAACGCAGGGATTAATTTGGAAAGTTGGGTTACCAAAGTTAATGTCTCGATTTATTTTACAATGATTATTGGAAATTTGGTAGGGCCGGTTAGGCTGCACTGATGCGATTTGATGCATCCATCAGTTGGAGGTGAATCGACTCAGCCGACTCTGGGCGATGAACGAGAAATCCCTGAATTAGATCGATTCCCAATTTTTGGACGACTTCGGCCTCTTCCCATTTTTCAATGCCTTCCGCCAACACTAAAGCATTAATCAATCTTCCAGCCTTGATCACACCCTCGACAAAAACTTTTTTTATTGGATCAAGATGAATGTTTTCTAAAAGTGAACGGTCTATTTTGATTAAGTCAGGTCGAAGTTTAATAATTTGCTCGATGTTGGCTTGGCCCTTTCCAAAATCATCCACCGCTAGGCCTGCGCCGAGCCCGATAATATACTGACGAATGATCTGCATTTGATCTGGATTGGATATTCCCTCCGACTCACTAATTTCAAATACGACATTTTCTCGCGAAGTTACCAGTGGCTGCAATTTACTAAGTTGCAAGAGATTTCGAGGTAAAATATTAAGCAGGAGTTTTCCGGGGAGTGCGCATCCCTGAGTCATTGCAAATTCAAGACAAACTTGATCTAGCTCAAGTGCAACCTTAGAGTGTTTTGCCATGGCAAACAGTGTGTCGGGGCGAAGTTCCTTGGAATTCACATGGACAAGGTGATTTTTTGCAAATTTATCGTCGATCAATACGGTTTGAGTCCTAATCAATGATTCGAAGCCATAAAGTGCCGGCTCAATGGATGCGATGCTCTTGGTGGCGACCACTTCGTCAATCATCGTTTTTGTCAGCTGGGAGAGGTGAAATATACCTTGAAAGTGCGGCACCAAGATTTCTTTGCTTTGAACGATTGTTTGCATCAATTCAAGCTCGCGGGAAGCGATTCGCTTTCGTTGAAGTTTCGACGAGTCATTGGCGGCTTCCAAGAGGGTGGCCAATAGTTCAAACTTACTAACGCATGGATTGAATAGAATGGTGGCGTGGCCAACTGAAAATTCGGGAATTAAGTGTAGATTTTTTGGAAGGGTTCGAGTCTCATGACTTTTGGCTAGTTCGAGCCACAGTGCTTCCTGCATTTTGATGCTGATCCTGTCCGCTACTGTCTCTAAGACTCCAGGAGATGGGACCGCTTTGGCAACACGGCTTTGCTCTAGAAGAACGTAATAGATGGCAGCGCTATTAGATTTTTTCAGGATCAAATCTGAAAGTCGTAAGCAATCGGCCCCCCCCCACAGGGATTCTACGATTTTCTTGAAGCTGGTATGCAAAGAATTATAGGCATCAATGCCATATTTAATCGCAATTTTTTGAAACTCAGTGCCATCAATTTTTAGGATGCTAAGGGCATTGTCGGTTTCAAGTCTGCGAAGTGCAATGGCAGGGGTGTATAAGGGAATCGATCGTTCACTTTCGAATTCTTTCATCTGCTGGTGTGAAAAAATATTAATCAAAAGTGAAAAGATTTGTGACGCCGTTGGATTTTGTAGCCACCCAATTAGTTCGCTGTTGTAATTGAGTGACAGCGACTCCTGATCCACATTGTTGGAGAGTGCGTATACTCGTATCCTTGAACCAATACTTTCAAGCATATCTAGCCATGCATTGGTATGTAAATTAGCGACGCTTGCCTCAACAATCGCGGCTTGAATATTGTCACTATATAAGGAGGGGATGGCTAGATCTGAATCGGGGTCATGGGCGCAATGAGGTATCTGAGCGTCGCTCAAGAGCTGGACCAATTCCTGGCGTAATTTTTGATTGCGAATGAGGAGGCAAATCATCTACTTTTTCCTGTGGTTAAATTCTGGTCATTACAAGCAAACTATTCGGCTTTTGATGCCAAACCTTTAGAGATGCCGCAAAAAAAATGCTTGGTATTTTCCCAAATCGTAAAGAAATCCACAGTGATTGTGGATAAATATCATGTTAAGAAACTCATAGTCGTTACAACACAGGCCCTTGACCAAATTGCGCCAAATTTACACATATCGGAAAACAATAGCTATCTTTAGCTAGGTTGCTAGTTTGATAGTTAGCGATTGGAGAAATTATGTATTCAGACCGCCCATTTTTAAAAAAAATCCTAGCAGCATCCTGCAAAAATCCCGGATCAGTTATTTTTGCCGAGGGCAATGACCTGCGTGTCGTCGAGGCGGCGAGAATGCTTTTGGAATGGAAGGCTGTTAAAAAAATTACTCTGCTAACAGATGGAGCTTCGAGGCACACTAGATCTGGTACGAGTGACTGGATGAACGACGCTAGTGTAAATTTTCTTGAAACGTCAGACGCTGAACTTATTCGCTCCACGGAGAAATCATATTTGGTGCTTATGAATGAAAAAGGAAAACCGGTCGAGGCATCCGATCTGAAGCGAATCTCAAGCAGTGCACTTTATCAAGCAGGCACGATGTTGAATGAAAACCGTGCTGACTGCGTCGTAGCTGGATGTGTAGCTACAACCGGTGATGTCATTCGAGCGGCTCTCGGAACCGTCGGATTGGCTCCAGGAATTAAAGTCGTGAGCGGCAGTTTTATTATGGATCGTAGTGTTGAAGGGAAAGCCGAGACCTATGTGTTTGCCGATTGTGGTGTGGTTATTGATCCGACCGCCCAGCAGTTGGTCGATATCGCAGTCGGGTCCTGTGAAACATTGAAGCAAATCTCTGGTCAGGATCCCGTGGTAGCCTTCCTCAGTTTTTCTACCAAAGGTTCAGCTGCTCATCCTCGAGCCGCTAAAATGCGAGAGGCCGCAGAACTGTTTAAACTTAGGATGCCGAACATCGATTCTGACGGGGAATTACAGTTTGACGCAGCCTTCATTGAGGCCATTGGCCAACGTAAAGCTCCAGGTAACAAGGTCTCTGGCCGAGCCAATTGTTTTATATTTCCGGATCTGGATTCAGGTAATATTGCGTATAAAATTACAGAACGCCTAGCTGGATTTCGTGCCTATGGACCCATATTGCAAGGTCTCGCCCGTCCCTACAGTGATTTATCACGGGGAGCAGCTGCTGAGGACATCGCCATGTCGGCATTGATAAATATATTAAGGTCGCGCTGATTTTAGTTGCTTTAGCTGAAGCCGAAACAGTAACATGAGTGAAACACAGGTTACTGCTGTAAATTCATGTTCGAGGGGACTCATTCACTGATTAGGAGAGTGATCAATGCGCTTTTTATTAAGTTCTATTTCTATTGGGGTCGCGGCTAGTTTCATGTCTAGTTGCGGCGAAGTGCGAACGTCAAAAGTAATGCAAGAGCAACATGACAGCAGGCCTGTCTATGTTCGCATTCCGACGTCCTTACTTACTAAAGAGTGGGTCCAGACCACCGGCTTCAACCGTGACCACGCTAAAAATAATGACTACGCGATTGGATGGTTGCCTAGCACAATTCTGACTCAGCTTTCCTTTGATGAACGCTCAGAAATAAAAAAACTGGACGAGTTAGCGGTGACAGAAGGACGTTTAAATCCATTTACTCTCGAAACTACTAGGACCATGGTCGACCCGCCAACTGCTTTAGAGGACTATCATAATTATAAAGCCATGACTGACGAGCTTCACCGTTTGGCGGATAGCTATCCTGAAATCGCAAGGTTGACGAGCTTAGGGAAAAGTGTCCAAGGTCGAGACATTTGGATGATGACTATTAGTGACCATGTGGATTTAGATGAGGGTGAGCCTGAACTTCTATACGTCGCCAATATGCATGGTGATGAAGTGGTTGGCCGCGAGCTGTCTATCTATCATATACGTCGGCTTCTTGGAGAATACGGTGTAAGGGCCCGCACAACGAATCTCGTCAATCAGAGCAAGATGTTCATCGTGGCTTCCATGAACCCAGATGGATTTGAGATGCACCAACGATACTCGGCCACAAATACTGACCTCAATAGAAATTTTCCGGATTTTACCAGTGATGACCACGATAATTCTACCGGTCGTGCAGTCGAAACAAAAGCCATTATGGATTTGCATGCGTCTCATCATTTTATTGCAGCGGTCAATTTTCATGGCGGAGAGGTTTGCTTCAATCTACCTTGGGACACGAAAGAAAATGCAACAGCAGCGGAAAAATTTGCCGACGATGCCGTTTTGTTTCCAATGGGACGTGCGTGGGCCGATAGTAATCCGACAATGGCAGCAAACAGCTCGTTTGATCGGGGTTTAACTTACGGCTACGAGTGGTACGAAGTTAATGGCGGAATGCAAGATTGGTCTATTTTTTACCGTCAAAGCATGCACGCTACTGTTGAGCTGTCCTATACGAAGTGGCCAGACGCCTCGTACTTGACCACCGCCTGGGCTGAAAACAAGGAGGCGATGTTTGCGTACCATGAACGAGCTCTTACCGGAATTCACTTAGAAGTAGTGGACAATCAAGGTTTAAAGGTCCCAAGCTTTGAGGTCAGAATAGATTCTTCAACGCGCGGATTAAATTATACCAATGGAGTGGCTCATCGTGCGACCAGCAATGGAGCGCAAAGAGTTTCGATTCTGGTGGCCGGTCGATCCGTGGCTCAAGTAACGGTTGCCGCAAGAATGTTTGATGGAAATTATGATCGTGTCGTAGTTGCCCATTGATTGGGTCAAGCAAACACGACTGGTCCAAAAAACAGCGATTTACGGCTGCTGGTAATAAAATAGACTGAACATAAATGATACTTAGGACGCCATTTTGGCCTGATGATGGCTTGAAATGGCGTCGTTGCGTTTGGCATGTTCTATGCAATGATTATCATAGAAGCAACGAACTTATAAAATCCTTGATTAACTTGAGTAGGGGGCCGCTATGAAAGATCTAAATGTTTTGATCACTGTCGTGTCATCAATTTTATCGGGCGTAATATTTTCAGGCGTTGCGCAGGCGGGAGTCCTTACGTTTCATCCTGAATTTGCTGTTTATGCAGGGAGTGGTTGTCCTCAGGGAATGACCCGCTTAATGGTCGATGAGACTGGGGATCTTCTCATTGAACACGAGGCACTTAGGCTTGATCTACAGCAAGGTGTGGGATCTGCGTTGGCTGGTCGCCGAGCTTGTGCAATCCGAGTGCCAGTTACTTTGC
>CAMDKS010000045.1 GCA_945900755.1 Bdellovibrio sp. ZAP7 | reverse complement strand
ACAATCAAAAGGCGAGCCTACGGCTACCGAAATATGGACTACTTTAAAATGAAAATCATGCAAGTCTGCGGATTGCTTAATACTAACTATGTGATGGCTCAAGCGAACCAGGAATCAGGGACTTAAACTAATTTGCAATAGACCCAATGGACGACGTTTGTCACCAAAGCATCAGTCCAAATCTCTATAGTAAAATAAAATTTATCGTTATTTAGCCATCAAATTCAGCTAGTTGCCCGCCCCCCCCAGTTCTAGAGTTGGCGAGCTAAAGTTTTGATGGGTTTTGCCGATAAGAAATTTGTAAGTAGAATTATTTGTTTTTATTGGCATTTTGTGACGATTCTTAGAAAGGGTGGGGGGCATGACGATATCACAATTTAAGGGACGGACTCATATAGCGGTGATTGGTTTAGCCGTGGTCTACCTGGGATCATGTGGTCTTCCGACAAAATCTAGCATTGTGGTGGAAAAATCCATTCAACTATCAGCATCCATGACAACAATCTCCCCACCTGTAGCCAAAGCTTCGGAATCGATAACCGTCACGGGGACAAACCTCTCGTCTAACGGGGCTTATATGGCTCGTTTCACATTAGCTGACGGCTCAATCAAAGACGTACCTGTTTCTGTGATCGACTCAACCAAAGCGAGCTTTTTAATGCCTGAAGGACTTGGTCTCGGCGAGAAAAGTGTGGAAATGGTCAAAGGCACACGCACAATCACTACGTTTAGCGTCGTGGCAGATGAGGCTTCAAACACCCTTAGTATTTTTACGGGAGATGCTAGCAAAATTTGCTCAACAGATAGCTACATCGATAAAACTGGGGAGAAAAAGACAGGCACAAAAGACTGCGCCACGGGGACTGTGGCCGATTGTGCGACAGATGGTGCCTTAGGATGCAAAACAAATGCCTCCTTTCCTGCTGCTAGCGCAGCTCTTGCCGTAGCCGGCAACATCAAATCTGGCGTCACCATCGCCGGGATTGCCGGCACCTTGACAGCCACAGCTCCAAATGCCTGGGATGTTCGCGTAGGTACTGTGGTCAACGGCGTCACGGGCAAACTTAAGGTCAACTGTCGCAACCGTGTTAGAGCTGCCGTTTATAACTACGACGGAGCGGTTGGGTCCATTCCAAGCACGGGGGTTGCTACCGTCAGCACTAACTATGATTATTGGGACACCATTGACGACTATAATAATGCCGTCTCAGGGCTTCCAACAGATGTCGTGACGGGATATGCCGGATGGACTACTAACAACGATTGCGGCGGCGTAGACACTGCAATCGCAACTGCCGGCGAGGCCGCCACCGACAATGTCTGGAAAGATGTTACTACAACTAATGGTACAACCGCGTCAAACTGCGCTGCGACAGCCGCCAACTGCACCATGAAAGATAAAATCACGGGACTTGAGTGGAGCAAAATTCAAAGCACGTCTCAAACCTGGTCTGTCGCGATTGATACCTGCGACGCACTTAGCTTTAACGGCCAAACGGACTGGCGTATTCCTACTCAAAAGGAATTGATGGAATCCTACGCCCACGGAGTGAGGTCTGCGGCCTCAGCCAATTGGATCACTGAAGCTCAGATTGCCGCCAATTATTTCTTGTCCGGGTCCTCGTTTTCCTCCAATGCTGATAACGCCTGGCTCGTCTTCCTTGCTTACGGCTCCACGAACTTCAACCTCAAGACCAATCCTTACCAGGTCGTGTGTGTTCGCTAGTGTTCCCCGGCATCCTGTTGTTTTTGCATTCTTTTTTAACGTTATTTGCTAATTCATCAAAAGTTTATATTTCTGTACAGTGGTGGCCATCATAATCCCAAAGTTCCTCAGAATCTGCAGATAATCCGGTCGTTGCTGTGGAAAATAAATCTGAAATGGTAGTGTTCAAAACCTGGTTTCTAAGTTTTGTAGTAGAGGTGTTTTTCAGCGAGCCATAGTCACCACGGACTACGCAAGTATTTGAGATGTCATATTGAGAAACCGTTTTGCAAAGTTGCTGCCGAAGACGATAAGAGTCGGCATGTCCAAAATGCCCTAAGTAGCTGTTGATGCTAGGGAGCAAATCATTGAGATCGTCGTCTGGACCGAGTGCAGACAAATTGACCACATGCGCAGCAGCTTTAATAACCCGTTTGCGTGGGTAGGTTCGGTTACCATACACACACACGATTTGACACGTTTGCTAGATATTGCGGTCACTAGCTGTCAAGTTTTAGAGCTCTATCGCAAGACGTTTGCAAGTATCAACCCCTTTTATATTCGAGCGCGGTATCCTAATTGTAAAGAAAAAGTTTCCGCTGTTTTAAATACTGAAGTCCTAAAATCATATCTTAAGATTGCGAATGAGGTGATTGCATGTTGCGAGACAAAGAAAGCGTAATATCGTCGTGCGTTCAATACGGAAACTTATTGGAGTCTGTCTTTCAAAAATTTGAAATTCGCTTATATGGCTCTTATCACAACGGCACGGCGACAAAGCAAAGCGATATCGATGTGGCAGTAATTTGCGATGAATTTAAAGGAATTGATTACACCTTGTCATTACAAATATTAAATCGACTAAAATCGAAGGTGGATTCTTATATCGAGCCGATATCAATGTATTTTTGTGAGCTCACCAATCCACTTAAGGGCTCAATTGAAGCTCAAGTGTCAAAAAGCAATGAGTTAGTTTATAAAAGTCGCGATTAAAAAATGAAATCATAAACATTGATTATTGCGGCACTACACCGCTCTATTCAAGTGCAAATAACACGGTCACCGTATATTTTACACCCTAACGTGCAAATAGTACGGTCACCCCATTATTTGCATTTACATTTGCATTTATTACAAATATTATAGCCTATAAGACTTATCTGAGTAGGAGGCAATGTCCGATGGCGCATGAGCGATCTAGATACGCACAAGAGCTATTTGAAAAACTTATAAATTTTAGCCCTATTGTGGGGGTTTTTGGGCATCGGCAAGTAGGGAAAAGCACGTTTATTGCAAAAAATATATCTAATTATCAAACGTTAGACGACGTAGAAACATTAAAGAGAGCCACACTTGACCCAAAGAAATTTATTCAAATAGGACGACATAGCTCGTTAGCCATTGATGAATGTCAGCTAGAGCCCAAGCTCTTCCCTACCCTGAAAGAGTGGGTAAGGACTAACAAAAAACCAGGTCAGTTTGTGTTAAGCGGCTCTGTTCGCTTCACAAGTCGAAAGGCCATTCGGGAGTCTTTGGCCGGTAGGCTAGCGTTTTTGGAAATGTTACCTTTCTCAGTGACAGAAATAGCCAAACTTCCTTTATCATTTAGTATTCCTCAACTTTTGCAATATAAGGAGTTTTCGCAAGATAATTTAAGAGCGCTTAATTTTTTAAAGAGCTCCGAAATGATAAAAAAACATTTTGACACCTACCTTGAAAGTGGCGGTCTACCAGGCCTTTGTTTTATTCGGGAGTCAAAATTAAAAAGACAGGCTCTAAGCGACTTGCATGACTTGATCCTTACGAGGGACTTGATGCTGGTGGCAAATATAACCACGAGTCTTTCAACCCTAAAAAAGTGGATGTCGGAAGTCGCTCGTCTAGGGTTTACGCCCTATAATGCTTCAGAGATACGAAGAACCTTAGGTCTTTCTCCTGAAACTCAAAAGAGGATTATATTTGGCTTAGAGTCTATTTTTTTGATTCGACGAATACCAGTACCAGAAAGAAAAAAAGAGATTCTACTTCTTGAGGACCAATACGAAGAATATATTTACGCTGGTCAAACTCAAGATCGAATTAAAAGACTTGAATCGGCAGTGTATAGAAATATCCGCGCACAATTCATGTATCGCCTACAAAAAGGTGTGACCATTGAATCATACCTAACCCGGGACTACGCTAGGGTTCCAATTGTCATTAGAGATGACTTAGAGACGCTCGGCATCATTGTGATTTTGGGAGAAAAGCCAACTCTTTCAGAAATTAGATCGGGGTCAAGTTTTCTTCGCCGATTCAGTCGTGGGAAAATACTTTATTTATCGCAAGAAATCATAGCGCCAAAGCTCTTAGATTCTCGTAGTATCATGGCTTCGATTTACAGTATTCTTTAATTCATTAAGCAATCCCATCGCAGCGATACTATCAAATAGTTTCGCTACTACACTCGTCGGAATATTCGACGAAAAACGCCCACTGCTATCAGCCGCGTAAATCCCGCAGAAGTGGAGGAGCTGCGTCGTACGCCCATAGGTTTGATAAAAGTTGACTTAGAACGCGCATAGCGAATTTCAGCAACAAACGAAGTTTTTTGACAGGATCATCCATAAAGCGACTCATACAAGAGTGAAATAAAATCGTCAATGAAATCATAAACATTGATTATTGCGGCACTACAGGGCGTTCCCACTGTTTATCGGCATACTGGAGAGCGAGCTTTAACAGCTATAGATATTAGATGGTTGCACAGTGCGGCCAATGATGGCCGACCAATTTCCCGAATGTCTTGTTACGCATCTGTGTTGCTGCACCAGCTAGATCCTGCAGCGACATAAACAATGGGCTGATTTCATTACGTTATTTTGTATTCCAAATCGGAATATTGAATATTGTTTAGTCCTATGCTATGCTGACAAAGAAGGGCAGGTGCTATGATTAAGGGTCAAGATATAGCGGTACTCGCCAAAATTATTGCATGCAAGAGCGAGAGTCTTAATCAACTGCAACTTGCTTCAGAATTATTTTTGTCACAGTCAGAGATAAGCAAATCTTTGCACCGACTGGCTGATGCTAAATTATATAGTCTCTCGTCAAAGGAAGTCTATCGTTCCAATTTTTTAGAATTAATTGTCCACAGCCTTAAATATTTTTTTCCAGTTGTGCCATCTTCCATCGGCCTAGGATTGGCTACTGCTTGGGGAGACCCGGTAGTTTTTTCAGATATCAGACGCACGGAGATTCCGATTTGGTCGCACATTGACGGCAAGACTCGAGGAGTCACTGTCGAGCCCCTATACAGTGGGCTCGTGAGCGCCGCCCTAAAAGATAACGAATTCTACCACTTGATGGCAGCAATTGACGGTGTCCGCTTAGGCCGCCTACGAGAAACGAGCCAGGCGATCCAATACCTTAAAGGAAAGTTTAAATTATGACGAGTCTAACTGCCCAAGATATTCAAGAGGTCGGTGAGGCATTGGGGCCCCTTGTCACAGAAATTATGTTTGTGGGAGGATGTTCGTTAATTCTCTATGCAGGCGAAAATTTTAGAGATGAATTTCGACCCACACTGGACATCGATGCGATCCTAAATGTTAGTACCTACACGTCATTATTTGAATTTGAGAAAAAATTGGTTTCCTGCGGTTTTAAAAGAGCCTGTGGTCGCGGAGATCCTATTTGTCGTTGGAAATTGGGGGGGATTACATTTGATTTGATGCCGGCAAAGCATGTAGACGGATTTGTCGTTAACCGGTGGTACGAAGAAGCGATTGCTAAGCCTCAATCGGTAATGCTAGCAAACGGAAATATTATTAACGTCATAGACCCAGGATACTTTCTCGCAACGAAAATCGAAGCTTTTTTAAGCCGAGGCAAATTAGAAGGCCTCTCGAATTCAGAGGTGAGCGTTGACCTTGCTGCGAATAAAGATCTCGAAGACATTGTTCTTTTATTAGATCTCAAAGCCACCGATTTCAAATCTCTTCAATTAAACCTTTCTCCAAAGGCATATGATTTCGTGCGAGATTTTTTCGGCAGAATGGACAAATTAGATTACATGCGTGATTTTATATCAAGATGCCTTTCTTTCGACTTGAACGATCTTAGGACGGACCGAATTTTGAAAATGTTGAAGTCGTATTAATATGTCTGTTGCCGCTTGCATTATGGCGACAAACAATCTGCTGTGTAGTAGCAACACACATTAGCTCTGATTGGAGGCATAATCGCTGGTTCCACTACATTTTTCTGCGAATGCGCCAGAGACTAATTAACAAGATATAATGATATGATATTAATGGGTTATAAATATATTTTAAGTTTTTACGATAAATATCCGATAATAGGTGGCAAATCTGATGTCGAGGATATTTCGGAGGTTCATTTTGAAGATTTTCTCTTTTATAATCATCTCTGTCATTGGGACACTCGTGGCCTGCAAATCAACCTCTTTTAGTGGGGGCGGATCGGTCCAACGGCCTGTGGCAAAAATTCCTCCAAAAAATAGCGATCAAGTCGGCAATGTCAGTGAAGATTTTACCATCAATGCCGGACAGCAGGCGGCTTTGGACCTCGTCTGGGTTATCGATAATTCTGGCTCGATGAGCGACAACATTGCGCAAGTTAGAAATAATTTCGAATCGTTTGTGACGTCAGTAAGTACCCGCATCGATATAAAGATAATCTTATTAAGTGCCTCCCAGGGTTCATTTGGATTAACGTTACCTGCATCGGCCGTAGCGGCAGGAGGGGTGCAAATAAATAGGGGCGTGGGCAGCCATGATGGGGCCCAATTGGCAGCATCAAGCCTTGTGACACCCTATTTCCGACCGAATGTTCCGCATGCTTATGTATTTGTTACGGACGACGATTCCAGGATGAGTGGCTCTGAGTTCCTGAAAGCCACGGCTCTTATTGGACAGACCCCAAAAGTGTTTTCGTTTCGCGGCATTAACCAGTCGTTTTTTGGAAATTGCAAAATCGCAGCCGTCGGGCAGCAATATGCTGTGATGGAACAGGGCTCTGGGGGGCAGGCATTTGATATCTGCCTACCGGATTGGGCACCATCATTCTCAACACTTGCCGAAACGATCAAGGCGTCAGGTGGTACTACCACTTTTACGCTTAAGGGACCAATCGGCGCTAATTCGCTTCACGTTTTTTTGGATGGGGTTGAACTGCAACTGCAGGACTATCAATTGGTAGGTCTCACGTTGACCATTACAAAACCCCTAGATTCTGCGACTGCACACAACGTGTCGGTAAAGTACACACCGTAAATTTACAGTACGTTAAGAGTCGGTATCTGCGTACGAACAGATGTCGGGATAATAGCTGGACTCGTTAGGGCAAATAGCAGTATTCTAAGAAGCACAATGAAGCGAAGCGGATATCATGTTGGGATTATATAATGGTGCAGCCTGAAGTCTTAAAAAAATGGGACCTTGGAATTGGCGAAGCGTCTGGGTTTCAGGTCTCAGATATTCATGCATATTCAATCACTAATTTTGCACTTTTTAAGTTTTCTGACGGGCGATACGTGCTTTTTTCGGCGCCCGGCTACAAATGGCAGGAGACTGTTAAACAACAAGTTATTGGAGAGGGTCATTCGGTTCTCTACTTCCATACTAACGATTCGGCTAAAGTCGAAGGTTACCTGAAATTTACTCAAAAGCCCGTTGTCGATACATCCCTAGCCCCGGCGAGTAGGGTCCTATCTCTAACGGATGTTGCCTCGGAATTTACACGCGTTCTGTATGAATCAGAAATGACGTCGGAAAAAATGGTTATTGCGACCGAAATATCAAATCAAATGGTGAAATGTGTTCAAGAGGACATCACCTGTGTTGCGGCGATCGGGAAATTGGCCAATCATCATGGGTATACCTACTATCATAGTGCACGAGTGGCGGCTTATTCCATTGCCTTAGCCATTGAAATGGGAGAGTCAGACAGTCTATGTCTTGAGACCATTGCCATAGGATGCTTGCTTCATGATATTGGCAAAAGTAAAATTGATCTTGAAATTCTCAACAAAAAATCAGCACTAACAGCCGTCGAATGGAATTTAATGAGAGGTCATCCCGAGATGGGCGGTGACGTGGTTGCAGGAAGTAACCTTGATAATTCTGCGTTAGAGATTATTCTCCATCATCATGAGCGACTAGACGGGGAAGGGTATCCTCACAAATTAAATTCTGGGGAGATATCAAAAGAGGTCCGAATAGCCTCGTTTGCAGACACCTTTGATGCGCTAACTACAAATCGCCCCTACCAACCTAGCTGCACTCGCTTTGAGGCTCTGGATGTCATTCGCCATAGATTTTTGAACCAGCTTGATAAAGGCTGTTTTAAGGCGATGATCTCTATTATGCAGAAAGCAACTAAAACGGCATGAAAACTAGTAAATGTTGGTCTGTTATTTTTAAATTTAGCCAAGTTTGCCTTCCGCTGTATTTTGCAATGGGTTTAGGGGTGTTTAGTGATGGGACGGTCTTGGCCACAAATTTTGATTTCTCTGACGCAGAAGCGATACCTTTACTGGAAAGTGAAGGTTTAGAAGCCGAAAATCTTGAGGAATCTAATGAACCTAAGCAAGAAGACTTGCGAATGGCAAGGTTGAACGGCATCGGCATTGGGCTTGGAGAAATAGTTCCCCAGGAGGTGATCAGCGTTCATGCATTTCATATTTTAGGCGAGAAGACTGGTCTAGGGATATCGCTTGGTGGTGGGAATTTTAGAGTCATGGAATTGCAAGGTGAAGACAACTCATTTGTGAACAAGGTGCATACTGTAATCCTAGATAGCAGCTACTATTACTGGCCGAGCCAGTCGTTCCCTTTTGTTTTGAGTTCGGGCTTAGGTCTGAAGTCTACAACAGGGAAGACAACGACGTTCGATGGTGAGGTAGGAACCTATAAACTCTATTCAGTCGGTCTTGGGGTGGGTTTGGGGATTCACACCATATTTGAAAATGGAATTTGGATAAACTGGCAGATTTTGTCGATGAGATATGGACATCTTTTAAAGAGCTCTTATTCTTCCATGGACCCAGAGCAGAAAAATATTATTCGGACCAATGGCAACAAATTACAAGTATCGGGAGTTGCAAATATAGTCGTGGGCTATGCTCTATAAGATTTAGTTGCAGCGGACAATACGTCGGCTACAATATCGGACGTGTGCTCTAGGCCAATACTGAAACGAACCAGTTGGTCGTCAATTTTATACTTTAATTTTTCTGAATCTGTCATGAACCAGTTGGTGCTGTAGGCGGGCATGGTTGCCGTGCTTTCAGTCCCGCCTAAGCTTGGGACATTTGTAACAAGGTTCATGTGGCCCATGAGTTTTTTTACATCGACCTTAGGCGCAAACCGTACGGAAACCATTCCGCCGAAACCACGGGGGAAGTAAGGGAGTCGCGCGTCATTGCCGTTTTTGTCTTCGGTGATGCCGTAGTTGACCTCAGTAACAAGATTGGATTCCTTGGCCATGGATTTTGCGAATAGGGTACCAGCTTTTGAGTGGGCCTCCATTCGCAGGTCGAGGGTCCGGATTCCTCTTAGGAGTTGAGTGCACTGATAGGTTGGCAGGAACGTACCGAGGTAGGCGTGCGGTGGCCGTAGCAAATCGATCAGCTCTTTTCGGCCTGCCACCATGCCAGCGATCACATCCGAATGTCCATTTAAGTATTTCGTAGCACTCTCTAGCACAATATCAACGCCATGTGACAAAGGGAGACAGAGGGAGGGACTGGAAAATGTGTTGTCGCAAACACTTACCAGTCGATGCTTTTTTGCGAATTCGACAGCGGTCCCAATATTTTGAGGTACGCAAAAAGGATTGCTAATACTTTCAAAAATAAGCATCCGTGTATTGGGCCGCAATTCATTGTTCCAGTTGGACAAGGGTGAAAACGAGGCTGTGATGCCCCAAGGTCCAAAGACCTTCGTCAACAGATTGTAGGTGCCACCGTAGCAAGTGTCTTGAACCAGAACGTGGTCTCCAGGCTTCAGGAGGGTCATCAGAATAAGGTTAAACGCACTCATGCCGCTTCCCGTTGCGATCGCCTGCTCGGCTCCGTGGAGGGCGGCTAAGACGGCTTCCAGTTCTTTGTGATTGGAGGTGTTGCCTAGCCGGCTATAGACAGGAAGATCTGTGGGTGATGGGCTTTCAAACGTGACAGAAACTTCAGTCGCACTGATTAATCCCGTTCCAACACGGTGCTCTTTTCCTGCATGCTGAACCTGAGTTAACGGACTGTGTTTTGACATAATATTATTTAGACCTATTAAAACCAGATTTTCCCAAATTCATTCGAATTATTTCTAAAAATTACGAATCCATGTCCCGTGGGATGGTTTCTGGGATATTGTGTTTTTCAATAAATGTCAGATAAGATTGGTTAGACTTTGGCTCTAGATACTCCATAAGTAAGCCCATTCCTGCGGCTTGTGGACGAAGGCTGCTAGGTCTTCGAAGCCACATAATTCGTCCGCTGCCTTGCAAGACTTCGTCCTTGCTGATTTCAAGTGTGAAGCGCAAAAATTGATTGATGCGCACTCCGTCAGGATGGATTCGAGTGAAAAATCCACCTTGACCAAGGCGAACGTCGCCTCCGGTGCCGGTTTTAAAAAGATTTGCGGCATTGATCGTAATGGCTTTCAGAGATTCATAGGAGGGTGGTTTCTCTGAAAGGCGCAGGACAAAAGGCTGGGCTAGTCTTTTGATCTCAGCGGTAAAGGTGTCTTGTGTGAACGGCTTTAAGATAAAACTGTCGGCCCCACGGAACAACAGCTCATCGACGGTAACATCTGAATATCCCGATACAAAAAGCATTGCAGGCGAGTGCCTATTTATCTCTCGCAAACTTGTAAGTAGCTCTGCACCAGTACCGGTGGGCATCCGAACGTCACTTACGATACAGTCGTATTCTTTGTGTTTTGTAAGGTCGATGGCCTCGGCAACGGTTGTGGCACAGTCTAATTGGAAAGAACTTGAATTCAGAAACGACTTCATGACGCCCATAATAAAGGGGTCATCGTCCAGCAAAAGAATTTTTTTTGGTTCACCAACATTAGACATCGTCGCAGTCCCCATAGTCGTCGTATGACAATATTATATCGCTATTCGGTGTATGAAAACAAGACGTGTGTCGAAAATACTAGAAATTACTTTCGTTTCCCCTTGTGCCGCTCGCGCATGGCGGGAGGTTCCGCCTCCAGTGGATTTTCGGGCCAATAGTGCCGAGGATACTTGCGCATATACTCGTTTCGCAGGGATGGATACATCACCTGCCAAAAACTAGACAAATCTTTGGTCACCTGCAAAGCTCGCATATTGGGAGCTAGGAGGTGAAGGGTTAGTGGAATCCTTCCGTCTAAAATTTTGGGGGTGCTCCCTTGCCCAAAAAAGTTTTGAAGCCGAGCCTCAATCCATGGAGCTGAGGTTTCTGAATAATGCACGGCAACCTTGTGACCAACGCCTACCGTGATCGTTGTGGGTGCAATCTTTTGAAGGTTGGTAAACTCCTGTTCCCCAACACAGGCTCGCAGCCAGTGTTCGAGGGGGTGACGTAGAACATCTGCAAACGATGTAGCCTCGTCGCAAATTTGAGAAACCAGTAGCTCGCGAAGTTCTTCTTTGTCCCAGGCGTGCGTGCTCAATTTTACGTCGAAGGCGAGCTTTTGACGAATGACATAGGCATCAAAAACAAGAGAGTCTTCAAAAGGTTTTGGCCACTGCTTAAGAATATTTTTTTCGAGAGTGGCCTGATGTTCTGCTTGACGATCCGACACTTGGAGTAAAGCTTGCTCTGAGTTACGTCCTGACATCGGGTGCAAGGTTTCAGATTCGGGAAGTATTTGCGATGAAATGGGTAAAACGCCATATTTAGTTTTGCGAAAAATTCGAGATTTTCCAGCCTTTTCATCCCATTCACTCACGTCCTCGGAAATGAAAAAACCGGCCGGTGCAGCCGCAAGGTCGGCAACCGTAATCTGTGAGGCGGAAATGACGGTGGTTTGATTGGACGAAATGGGTTGTGTGACGTGTGTGTTTTTTTGTGAGGAGGCACTGACGCTTCCCGCCACTCTGGTGGACGAAACATCTAAGGCAATGAGCCAGTCACCGTGGGCCGCAGCACTTTCCTTGGCCAGACGGAGATCTCCACCACCACAAATCGTCGCATCGATCCAGTGGGTTTTGCCGCCCTTGGTGCGAATAAACATCACGCGGTCAGGGAAGGCCTGGAGTAGTGGTTTGGCTAACGATATTTCGTGGGGAGGGAGGCAGCGGTCAATGGGCACCAGAGGTCCACGATTGAGGAGCCGAGCAATTTGTTGTGCAGATTGCAGGACGTTTCTTGCACGTCCAGGTTTAGAGCGAAATGTTTCATACTGTGCGAGCAGGTCACAGCCAAGGTGCGTGTAGTCGCCTGCCGCCAAAACGACGTCTCCCGGATTGGCGAGGAGGGCGGTTAACCACGGAGCCTCATTTTGCAAATCATGCTCCGCACACGCTATCGCAAATCGGGCGAGGCGTGGATGGACGGGGAGCAGTGCAATTTCTGGACTGGATAGTTTGCCCTGATTCGTCAACAGACCAAGCATTTGAAGATGTTTTTTAGCGTCTTCCCATTGTTTTGCATCGGGTGGAGTGAGCCACGGTAGGTGATCGGGAAGCCACGTCGATTTTGTTTTGTGGGCGAGCCAGAGGAGTGACAGGTAGACTTGTGACAAGTCTAAGCGAGAGATCTCGGGGACATCGATTTCGGGACGAGAGGCCTCGTCGTGCTCTGTGAATAAACGTAAGTTGACGCCTCGCCCTGTACGACCAGCACGGCCACTACGCTGGGTGATCGAGGCTTTGCTGACAGATTTTGTTTCGAGAGAGCTCATGCCGGTAAATAAATTAAACGACGGCACCCGAGCAAGGCCTGTATCCACCACAGCAGTGACGCCGGGAATGGTAATGGAGGACTCAGCGATATTAGTCGCCAAAATAATTTTTCTGAGCTTAGTTTTATTCTCGTTTGCGTGGTCTTCAAACGCAAGGTCTTGTTCCTCTTTGGCGATGGATCCTCGAAGCTCCAAGATCAGCCACTTATCAGAAGAAAGGTGGCGCAGGAGGCCCGCTTTGACCCGAATTATTTCGGCTGTGCCGGGAAGAAAAACGAGAATATGCCCGTCATGATTGGGGTTGTTTGCAAGTTGAATGCTTCCTTTGATGGCGCGGTCGACAAAATTTTCGTTGAAGTCCCCACGCCAATATTCCACCGTAACCGGAAAAAGGGGATTCTCTACAGAGATAAGAACCGCTGACGGGAAGGCTTCTACGAGGGCCTTGGTGTCTAAGGTCGCAGACATCACAACGAGGCGAAGGTCTGGCCTTGTCGAGTTCTGTAAATGGCGACAAAGAGCAAATGCCACGTCGGTTTGTTGGTGTCTCTCATGAAATTCATCCAAGATCACACACGAGACACCGGCTAGGGAAGGGTCTTGAGCGAGACGTGCGGTGAACATGCCCTCTGTCAAAAAAAGGACTCGCGTTTTAGCCGAAACCATACTGTCAAAACGCATTTGCCAGCCGACAGTGGCCCCGGCCTGCTCGCCCATCTCGAATGCGACCCTAAGTGCACTCATTCTTGCGGCTAGTCTCCTCGGTTCAAGAACCCAAATCTGCCCAGACACCGACGATAGAAGAGCGGGAGGCACCCTCGTGGTCTTTCCACTGCCAGGACTGGCTTTAAGAATGAGGTCTTTTCCGGATTCGATCGTCGAACAAATCTGCGAGAGCAGAGTGTCGACGGGAAGAGCTGTTTTTTTTGAGGTCATTTTCAAGTCTCAGGTCATCTTTAAATGAATTTTGTGTGGCTGATTTTACCATGTCTATCTCCAAATTTCGAGGGGTCTTCCCAGACTTTTTACGACCCCACCTTGCGAGTTAGGTTAGGAAAAATCCATTAGTTTGTTAAAAATCTAAACGCTCAGCCTAAAGACTAGGAAATACTTGCCGAGTTATGTGGACGAACAAAGCAGTGGTCCGAGATCTTTTGGAGATTCATTGAGACGATTTATACATACCTGCCGTCCCAGCAACGTTTCGACCTTTGAGGTCAGTGTTTTGCTGCGTCACATGTGCAAAGCCTTTGTGGTGGCTATAAGTCTAAGCGCATTATTTGCCTCACCTGTTTGGGGGCAGTCTGGTCGTGCGACAGAAGTTAAAGCGTACAAAGATTACTACACCGGATCGAGACCAATTTATCAGGCGGCACCTGTGACGCATGTGGTTCCAGAGCTAAATAAAGTGACCTATGTACTGGATGCTCGCATGATCGATACCACGGTAACAGACCCAACCTCTGTTAGCGCCTATGGTGGCGCCCCCACGTCCGAGTCCCTGGTGGTGAAGGGAACTCGTGTTTCGCCCTATTTAGCTCTGTCGTTAAAACGATTTGGCCTTGGATTTAACTTGGAGGCGGGAGACTCCACAATCAACTATAAATATGCGAATACATCTTACCCAACCACGCAAAAATCATCGCTATCCTATCGTGGCCTTGGAATTTATGGTTTTTTGAAAGTCATTGACGGAAAATTCGTCGATATTACGCTCATTGGCGGCGGAAAATCTATAAATGCTAAGCATAAGGTCGGATACGAGCAAACTAATTACAACCAGTCGCCATTTGCGACCACGCTTAGTACGTATCGTTACTCATTAACAACCTACGATGCGGGACTAAACACTCAATTTCAAGTGTTGAAGTCTGTCAATTTGATACCGTGGGTAAATTACTCGCGTACTGATACGGCGAACGCAGCCTCTCAGACCGGACTATCAACAGCGATCGATGCCATCATGATTCAAGATCTTGACGTTTTTTGGAGGTCCCAACGGGTCGTAGACTACGGTCTAGACTTTAGCGTTCGGGTTGGAGGCATTGAGGTGCACCTTGGCGGTATGTTGGGCTCTATTTTTAGCTCGGCCGGTGGCAGTGAAACAGTCAAAGACAAAGGATTTAGTTTGAGTTTGTCGCTCCATCAAAAAGGCTAATGGATTTTTTAATGACTTGGGGCCAGCCCCGTCGCAGCAATTTTAATAAGTTCACTGTAGCGTCCATTGGCGGCTGCCAGGACCTGAGGAGAGCCAAACTCTCTAACAACTCCGTGTTCAAGCACCAAGACCGATCTGCAACGCTTAATGGTTTGCAGGCGGTGTGCAATAACAATCACAGTTCGTCCGGCTAAGAGTTTAGCGGTAGCGGCTTGGATCAGAGCTTCCGACTGAGGATCGATGCTGCTTGTGGCTTCGTCAAGAATAAGAATGGGCGGCAGCCCCACGAGGGCTCGTGCAAACACGATGAGCTGGCGTTGACCGTGGCTGAGATTGGCACCGTGTTCTCGGACTTGGAAAGCGTAGGTTTCGGGAAAAAGATCAATAAAGGAATCGGCCCCGACAATTTTAGCGGCCGTTTCGATGTCGTGAAGTGTGGTCCCTTGGCGGTTGAGGCCGATATTGAAGGCGACCGAGCCCTCAAACAGGACGATATCTTGGGGGACGATACCCATATGCCGCCGCATATTTTCCGGTGACTTTTCAAAAATGGGTTCACCCGCAATTTTAATATCGCCTCGGTAGCCGTCATATAATTTTGTCATTAATTTTATGATGGTAGATTTTCCGCTACCCGTTGAGCCTATGATGGCGAGGGACGACCCTGCGGCGACGTCGAAGGAGACGTCCTTAAGAATGTCTTGTCCTCCGTCACCGTACGCAAAGGAAACGTGATCAAAACGAATATCGACGGCATTTGTCCACGATACGGGCTGCTCGCCGTGAACGTGATCTTTGCGGTCGAGGAGTCCGAAAATTCGCTCCATGGAGGTGAAAGCCCCTTGGAGCATGGCCATTTTAGAGCCCAATTGCTTAAGGGGTTCAAAGAGTTGCTGAACATACTGGACGAAGGCGACCAATATTCCTGCAGTCAAATCTGAACCGTGGCCTGACGATTTTATGGTAATAAATAACACGATGCCGAGAGTAATGGACGAAATGCCGTCGATGGTCGCAAACATAAGGGAGTCGTAGAAAACGTTTTGGAGTTGGGCATCGCGATATTGATTGTTAAGGCTGCCGAAACGTTTGGTCACGCTTGGCTCGGCGTTGAGAAGCTTGACGGCATTCAGGCTAGTGAGGGCCTCTTGGGTGAAGCCGTTGAGGGCCGAAAGATTTTTTCTGGAGGCGAGCATGACCTGATTGAGTCGTCGGGAGAACCAAATCACGATCCACGTAATCAGCGGCAGAATAATGATAGCGGTGACGGCCAGTTTTGCAGAAAGAAAAAACATGCCGGCAATACAACCTACCAAAACCATAACGTCTATAAGGCTCGACAGAACGCCTTGATTTAAAGAATCACTTAGGGTGTCAAAGTCACTGGTGGCACGGGTTGTCAAGGCTCCACTGATCTGGTGATCGTGCCACGCCGGAGCCAGTCTTAGGATGTGAGCGATCAATGTCACGCGGAGATCTCTGATCATGCGGTGAACGGCCGTCGATGTGGTTAAGGATTGAATCGCCGTAAAAATATAGCTGGCAAAGGATAAGCCTAAGCAAACACCGGCCCACTGAAGAGTCGTCTGGAGGTCGCCCTTTAGAATTCCGTTGTCGATAGCACGCTGTACGGCAATGGGCTGTAGCATTGAAATCAAGGCGACCACAGGAATCATGCTAGAGCCAATAACAACCAATTTTTTATTTGGTCGAAGCCACGGCCATAGTCTTAGCAGGGAACTAAAGGCGAAGGCACTACTCGTATTAGATTGATTGCGTGATTGCATGGCCTACACCTCGCCGTCGGAGGGAGAGGAGGGGTCTTCGACATCATGAGCTTCGACGAGATGCTTGATCTCATTATATTTGCCGGTAGCCACAAGGCGGCCATTTTTTAGCACAAGAATTTTATGGCAGGGTTCCAAAATACTGACTCGGTGGGAGGCGATGACGAGGGCCGTTTTTGTTTCGAGTAACGATTTAATGAGACGATGCTCCGTCTCATGATCTACGGACGAGAGGACGTCGTCTAGGATGATTAGTCGAGACGGCCTAAGGAGCAGTCTTGCTAAGGCTAGCCGCTGTTTTTGGCCTCCAGAAAGTTTAATACCATTTTCGCCAATCAGCGTGTCCCATTGGTTAGGAAGTCTCATTATGTCGTCGTAGACTTGTGCTCGTCGTGCTGCGTTGTCCAAGTCGTCTTGGGTAAGATTCTTTTCCTCGAGTCCAAGGTTAAGGTTAGAGCGAACGCTTTCGCTGAATAGAAGCGGCTGTTGCAGACCGTAGGCGATGGTTCGTCTCACTAGGTCTGGTTTCATGGAGAGAATGTTTTGACCGTCGAGAATAATTTGGCCATTATCTTGCTTGTGCAGTCTCGTTAAAACATTAAATAGCGTGGATTTTCCAGAGCCGATGCTGCCAAAAATTCCGACCCTTTCGCCCTCAGAGACCGTAAACGAGACGTCGTCTAAGGCGACTCGTCCATCAGGCCAGGTTAATGAAAGGTGGCTTACGTCTAACAATAGTTTACCAGCGGGCACTGCAGGGATGGCATCCAACGCCGGAGAGGCGTGAACGGTCGACTTTGTCTCCTCAACGATAAAGCCCTCTACGGGCAACTGGGTCAATGTTTCAAGACGTGCGGCCGCAGGTTTCGCCCTTTGATAGACGTTTAAAATGATACCAAGACTGGCAAACGGAAACGTCAGCATTCCGATATAGATATTAAACGCCATGATATCACCCACGGTTAACGTCCCAGCTATGACGAGCTTTCCGCCCCAGGCGAGCGTGGCAAACTGGCTGACACCGATAAGAATGATCATCACGGGCCAGATAGTGGTGCGAAGTTTCACGGTGCGAATGTTGGAATTAAAAATAGCGTCATTATCAGGCTTCGACCGATCCAGCATGGTTTCCACAGCGTTCATGGTTTGAATGACGTGGACTTGTGAAAATGATTCCGCAATTTTTCCGGTTAATCGACCAAGGGCTTCGGTGTTTTCACGCATGGCCGTATGCAATTTTGGCATGATAATTTTGGTGATGAGCAGCATTAAAAACATCGGTGCGATGGCAAGGAGCGTTAGAGTGGGGTCGATTGAAAACATTTTTGAGACAGTAAAAATAGAGATGAAAATAACATTTAGCACTTGTAAGGCGCCGAACGCAAAAAATATGCGAAGCTGTGTGACGTCATTGTTTAAACGACTGGTTAAATCACCGATAGAAAAATTGGATAACGCAGCCGTGGATATTCTGAGTATATTTGAGAATACGTCATACTTGACAGAGGCTTCGAGGGTGCGTCCGGGCCAGAATATTAAAATTCTAGACGTCGTACGAATCAGTATTTGCGCCAGTCCAAGGGCTATGATGGCCAGTGAGAGCGAGGTCAGGGGGTCTAAGTTTTCGCGGACGGCTACGGCGTTGATCACTTTTTTAGCCAGTTGAGGAATTTCCAAAACGATAATATTTGTGAGAATCAACGCAAAAATTCCGCCTAAATACCATTTCCACTGGCTTAGAGCATACGTTTTTCCGAGGCGAGTGAGGGGTTGTGTCAAAGGCCTCCTCCAAAAAATCGAGTTTCAATTAAATGAGAGCGTTCGGTGAGCGATAGGCTTGACCAGGTAGTGAGCTCCGAAACCTTACCGGCCTCAATTAAAATGGCGCGCGGACAAATTTCTGCCGCCAAGAGCGGCGTGTGGATACTGATCAGAGTAATTTTTCCGTGACGAGATCTTTCTTTGATGGCTTGTTGTAGGGTTCGGCCGTTCACGATGTCGAGAGCATTAAAGGGCTCGTCGAGAATGAGCACATCAGGATCGTGAATCATGGAGACGGCTAGTCCGATGCGACGCTGCATGCCGTGGCTTGATTTACAAATGGGGCGATGACGCCAGTCGAGGGCATCCCACCGCTTTAGTTGTTGTTCAACCATTTGATCGGGATTAGGGAGCTCCAACAATTTGGCTGCATAGGTCAGGATTTCATCGGCGGTGGTCCATTCCGGGAGGGTGGATTCTTGAGGCAGGTAGCCCACTCGTCGTCTAAGGGTCGAGGCATCGGGATTCATTTTAGAGCCGAAAATTTTCAAATCGCCATCGGTGCGGTCAATAGATCCTGACAGCAGTTGAAAAAAAGTGCTTTTCCCAGCTCCATTTTTTCCAAACACGGCGATTGTTTCACCGGCTTTAGCCTCAAAATTAATGGGCCCAAGCGTGAATCCCGAGGGCCACTCGCGTTTAAGGTCTGTGGCTTTAACCGTCACTGGTGTGGACGGTTCTGTGGTCGTAGATTTAGTTGTATGAGCCTCTTGCAAAGCGGCCTCCTTGGTAGCGATGAGCTTCACGGTTAAGAAAAAAGAGGGCAGGGGCCAACCACGGTACGGCGATGATCGCCGTGCCTGCAAAGATTCCAATGAGAGTGAGGAGGACGATATTCGTCATCACGTTGCGGCCGTCGATTTGCATAATAAACGCAGGTGCAAGCCACACAGGGAAGGCCGCAAGGAGGCCTCCCAGCAACGATTGGCCGATCGCCAAGGTCAGGACGGGTGAGGTCAAGATTGCGAACGGTGCGGCGGTAGTGGCCTGGCTAACCCCAAGAGCAAAAAAGCAAAGAAACGCGGTCGTGAGGAACAGGGGCTTTGCCCAGTCCAGAAAAATTTTGTACCACGCCCCGATCCATTGATCGTGATTGACCGCCGATTGCCGTTCAATCCACGTAGCCCTGAGATCTTCGGCGACTAAAAAGGGGACGGTCCACGACAAAATAATACCGCCTAGTAGGCAGCAAACTTGTGCCAGCACTACTGGGCTATGGTTGGCTAAGCTTGTGGTTCCAAATAAAATAGGGAGTGCAGCCAACACGCGAAGATTGGCTCCCGACCAATTTCCTGACATCACGCGGCTGTTGCGCCACGAGATCAATGGGGGCAGGGTAATATTCTGACACGAATGTGGTGTGTCCTGTTTTTTTTCTATGGCCTTAAATCCGGACCTGCGGATGTAGACGACTGCGGCAGGAATAAGGATCACGGTCATGGCATAATGGGACGGCAGCAACGGGCCGAATAGGTGATCCAGCAAGAAGCAAGTGGCAGCGAGTCCTAATGTGATCAGTATTCCGCTAACCATGGTTCCGAGGTAGGCTAGATGATGATCGGTTTGGCCAAACATTTTTAGGGAATAAAGCCACCCGTTTTTTTCGTAAAGGATGGTGCGAATCCAGCGAGTCAAAGCGGAGGCTGAAAATAGGATAGCGGCGAGTATAAAATAAAAATGTGCGTTGTCGGCGATGCCTTGGTTGATTAACGGCAGTTTGGTCCCGATAAAATCACCAAAAATATACATGAAAAGTGCGATCACCACGGACGTTGCAAGGCCGGTGGTGAGAAGGTGCCCAAGGGATGCGCGTAGACGTCGGATGTCTTGGGTGAGGATGGGCCGCAATGCGTCGTTTAATAGTGTTGCGCTCTTCATGGACCCTCCTTTTCCTTCGTGACTTTTTTGTTTTTTAGTCGTCTCTTTATAGCAAGTCTCAGATTAGTTTACGGTGGAATAAAATTTTAAGGATTTGGAATCCACCTCATGGAAAGTTCTGCGCCGACGGCTGACTTGGTTACGGTTTGAGAAATGGCGCGCAGCCCACTGATACAAAATATAAAGCTCGGCGAGAGCGCCAGAGACGCCTTGGCCCGTAGCTGTTGTTGGACGATCCAGAAATCATCATTTCCATTATTTCCGTCACTCTTATGGGTAGTCCAATGGCGGAGGGTTTGTTCTGGACCTAGGACTAGTCCAAAAATTGGTCCTTGGTAGCCTAAAAAAAGGTGTTGGGGAGCGAGCAGGTCGATGGTCAAACCGTGGTTGTCTTGGCTGATCCAAGCGAGCTCGGGAATTAAGCGGATTTTCTTGTGACCTGTATCGATCCTGTGGACGCCGAACCACGAGTTCACGGTGTCACTGGGTCGAAGTTTAAGCCACGGATAAGGCTTTAAGAGATTGACGATTATTCGCGCCCAAAGGGCTCCTTGAACTGACCATAACCCAGAGCGAGAAACATCCACCCGCCAAGCGGGATCACCCTCAGCGGGATGATGTAGAAAGCCAAGGCCGACGCGTTGATCGGCTGCAAAACGATGCGTGGATGACCCTGTGGAATCTCGGTATTGCATGGTCGCAAACGGCATTCCCAAAGGCAAGGGTAGGGGAACTGGAATATCAATATTTGCAAACCGTTCTTTGTGCACTGCGGTGTCGCTAGGAGTTTGCTTTGACGTAGTCATCCATAGGGCTTCGCCAAGCTCGGGTCCGTGCAAGGACTCGACGGAAAATGCCGTCGTGCTAACGAGTAGCCATAGTCCCGCAGCAAGGCCTGTGCGGTTTTTTGGACGAAGATAAAATGGGCGTGTTGTCATAGTAGACCATACTACCTTTGAATCAGAAAAAAGTAATCTAATTTGATTTTCTAGGGGGTGTCCTACCGCAGATGCGAACCAAGACATTCTGGAAATTGGTCGGCCAATGATGGTGTAGTGCCGCAATAATCAATGTTTATGATTTCATTGACGATTTTATTTCTGTTACGCGCCAATTAAAAAAGCCACTCCATCAGGGCAACCACTCTACCAAAAATGGTGCAACGGAATTTGCGAGAGGTTTCATCGAAGTCTCAAATCAGAGGTGTTAAACAGAGTTGGCCCCCTGGACGTTGCTGGTATTCGACGATTGTCCATTTGCTATCAAGAATATTTTAACGGACGCCGTCCGCACCAAGGAATCAACGGTAAAACACCGACTAAAGTCATCCAGCTAGAAAGTCGACAGACTCCAATTCCCGCGATTCGATACTCCAAGACGCCTGAAGTGGACGGTCTAATCACCAGTTTTAAGCGGACAGCATAATAAAGCGGTAGTACAGCCACAATGGCAACGGAATAAATTGCTCATCAAATTTCGATTGCCTATAGGTTCCTGTATGGATACCTTTAAATTGGCCAATTGGAGAGAATTTAGCGTGACAAAACAGGACATCAAAAAATGCCTCTTCAGCAGAATCTGTGGGTGAGTTTGGGCTCGGGTAGGCCGCCAAGGTTATGGTAGAGAGCGGCTTTAATGGTTCGAGGGCTCTTAAAACCGTATGCTTTTCTGGTAACCAATTTGACCTTGTTGTTAAGCCCCTCAACGACT
>CAMDKS010000044.1 GCA_945900755.1 Bdellovibrio sp. ZAP7 | reverse complement strand
TGCTCATGAGCCGTGGCAAAAACCTCAATTGCATCGAAACTATCCGCCCCTGCGACCACAGCGCAAATAGCCATAACAATAATATCAATAAGTGTGTGAAGTTTAGTTCTATCAACGCGAGGATCCTCAACGTTTTTAAAGCATTTGATAAGCGAAAGGCCAGTTCCATCCATGGAAACACATCCCCCAAATTAGATTTCGGAGAAATTTTACCAGAATTAACTATATGAAATCACTATGTTTTAGATGCGGTAGCCCTGGCTCACTGGTCACAAAATTAGTCTTATCCTTCGCCAAGATGTTATAGTCATTGTGAGATGATAATGGACTGAATGGACTGAATGGAATGAATGGAATGAAGAGAAACTAAATGAGCCGAATTCTTGAATTTCAGCATAGCGACGAACAGACCGTCATTGCACGTGTATTGCTTGAGCTTCACCAAGCTATTGATGCGAATTTTCCAAACGCAAATCAGTCAAACCGCCAATTTGCGAAGACTATTCTAACGAGCCAAACTGAAGCCACACGTGTCGATGGAAAACCAAATACCGGGCGAAATCCTCCGGCAGCTGAGCCGGCAGCTGTCTCCATGACCCCTAAGTCAGGGATGGTAAAGTCTCTGTCTTTACTGGGAACCGATGACATAAGAACCATCATGGGAGATAACCAATCGGGTCGCAAAATTACAAAAATTTTGTGGGTACTGCTTTTCGTTGGGGCATTATATTTTCTATATCTTTTCGTTTCGGCCAATAAATTATTGTAGTTCAAGATGTTAACATTGGTTTCAATTACACACTCAAAAGAGTGGTTTTCTCCGAAGGGGGCCGAATGCAGCGCACGATCACAGCCGCAATTGTATTGGTATTTGTCGCCTCAGCTTGTAAAACCAGGAGCAGGCCGAACGATGCGTCCGACCTTCAGTTCGCGCTATCAGATGTCTCGAACTCGATCTTGCCGGATATCGAGGCTGTAGACGGCAACCTCGACGTTTGCCTCGCCTTGATCGGCTTCGAGCCTGCGGAAAAGGCGTCGGCCACAGCTAGATTCGAGGATATGCTGACGCGCGTTCCAAATGCGTGGAACAACCTTCTGAAGGGAAATCCGGAATGGCCGGTTCAGCACCAGTTGAAGGTAAATTTTACCGTCCAGTCGTCACATTGCCCGAAATCGACACGAGGCTTTAACGCAAACGTTTGGAAAAACAAGACTGATTTCATTAACGACTTTTGCAGCGAGTATCCAGACGGCATGTGCAGTAGCGGGGCGTTGGTCGCCACGAAGGGCTTTGCGATTGGCCCCGTTAATCGCGGTCATGACGCTGACATCTACGATTACTTCACACTCCTTCACGAATACGGTCACTTGTTGGCTCTCGGCGACACTTACCGCAATCCGGGGTTGTCGGATTGGGTTACCAATCAGCCACCGTCCGTGATGAACGGTCAGAATTTTCCTCGCGAAAATTTTACCTCCGACGACCAATGGGGGCTCTGGGCGACGCTGCACGCTGTAAAAACGGGCTCACGGAGTTGCTTCGGCTACGGCGATACCGTCGACATGATTTTGAATTCCTGGAAAGAAGTGATGTGCGACCCGCGGAGCCAGCCGGAATATGCGCATACGTCTATCGACAGCCTGCCCGAAATGCCGGATATTGGCAACGGCGGCAGTGGCTCAGGAGGCGAGCCACCGATGAAAGCCGGCAAGTGGACCTACAAAGGCTACGAGTCCGCCTCGTATTATATGATCGTAAAGGCGAAGAGCGCGACCGACGTAACTCTTATTGGTTTCACCAATGGGGTTGCCTCCAGCGGGACCGGGACCCTTTACAAGTGCGGTACTACCGCTCCTATCGTCTGCCGCGCCGCCTCCGCGTCCGGTTTCGAGGTCCGGCTCGTTTCCAAAACATCGGGGATTTTGGTCACGCCATCAATACCGACTGGAGTTGGCATTGACTATTTGGACGAGTAGGGTCGGATTGCCGCCCTGCTTCCGACTATCAGGAAGACGCACCAGTTTAAGCTTCTGCTATCTGACCATCTATCGCAACCAATTGAGCTGCATAAACTGGTTTCAGAGCCTCTTCGGCCATGGTCATAATCGCCGTGACTTGCTCCTTGGTAAAGGAGCCTTTTTCAGCAGTGCCCTGAATCTCAAGAAATCGACCTGAATGAGTCACAACAACATTCATGTCGAGCTCTGCTGAGCTGTCTTCGATGTAATTTAAATCACAGAGCAGTTGTCCCTTTGCAATACCGATTGAAACCGCTCCGACTCCGTCAGTGATCGGATTACGTTTTATTTTACCTGAGCGAAGTAGGCGATCACACGCCATTTTAAGGGCCACGAACGCGCCCGTGATCGAAGCCGTCCTTGTTCCTCCGTCGGCCTGCAAGACGTCACAGTCAATAGTGAAGGTCACGTCAGGACACGCATTTAAATCAATAATGCCGCGGAGAGACCGACCTATCAACCGTTGAATTTCTTGCGTACGTCCACCCACGTTTTGGCGCTCACGCTTCGATCGAGTTAAGGTTGCGCCTGGAAGCATGGAGTACTCTGCCGTCAACCATCCTTGGGGCGGACTGGAACCTCTCAAAAAAGAGGGGATGCCATCTTCAGCATATACCGTACACAATACTTTGGTGTCGCCAAATTCCACTAGGACACTTGACGTTGCATTTTTAGTGAAGTCTGGAGTGATGCGAATGGGCCGCATTTGTTGTGACAATCTTCCGTCTTTTCGCATTCTGTGATTACCCTTTATGAAACGTCGCTTACGCGCGTATAATTGTTACTTATTTACCGTTTTGAGAAAAGACCTGGGCCCTTTGCATCGGTCGGCTGCTTGGTGATACTAGTACCAATGTTTTCAGGGTATGCGCCACTAAAACATGCCATACAGTAGGATTTTCCCTCTACTTCCTCCAGGGCTTTGCGTAATCCTGCCTCGGAGATAAAACCAAGGCTGTCTGCATCAAGATGTTGCCTTATTGCGGCTACTGTTTTTTGTGCGGCCATCAATTCTTCGCGGTTTGGGGTATCAACACCATAGAAGCAACTGTGAGTGATGGGAGGAGCACCCACTCTAAAATGAATCTCCTTTGCCCCCTGACTTTTAATCATTTTTAAAATCCTAGCGGCCGTGGTGCCGCGAACTAGGGAGTCGTCTACAACGATCACTCGCTTCCCGTACAGCACGCTTTTTATGGGGTTAAGTTTCAATTTTACGCTAGTGTCTCTTTGATTTTGATCCGGCTGGAGGAAGGTTCGGCCAATGTAGTGATTTCGAACCAATCCCATCGCAAGGGGAATTCCCGATCTTTTTGCAAAACCTTCGGCCATCGCCATGCCGCTATCCGGAATCGCAATGACAACATCACCCTCGGCAGGGCACTCTTCTGCGAGCACCTCACCGATCCTCCGTCTACGAACATAAATCGACTCCCCGTGGAGAAGGCTATCTGGCCTTGCGAAATAGATTGGTTCAAAGCTACAAAAGCTAAGGGGCTTTTTATCCTGGGGATACCAAGTCGAGCTCCCTTCCTTTGAAATTTCTATGACCTCTCCAGGCTCCACATCACGAACATACTCGGCGCCAATCAAATCTAGGGCGCAGGTTTCGCTCGCCACCACGTGCCCGCCGTCCAATTTTCCCAATACTAACGGCCGCAGGCCTCGGGGATCGCGGGCGGCATATAGTGCGTCTTTGGTAATGATCGCCAAGGAATAGGCGCCCGTCACTTGCCGCAAAGCGTCGCCGATTCTTTCGCGAATGGTCGCCGATTCACTTCTCGCTATTAAGTGCACAAAAACTTCCGTGTCCGACGTGCTCTGGAAAACTGAGCCTGTCGACTCTAGCTTTTTTCTAATTTCGCGTGCATTGGTCAAATTGCCATTATGGGCAATGGCAACCGCGCCGAGAATTGTTTTGAATTGAAACGGCTGAACATTCTCGAGCAACGCCCCACCTGTGGTCGAATAGCGGACATGCCCCACCCCAAAATCACCTTTTAACCGATTCAACACCGCTTCATTGACCCCTTCGGACACTAGTCCGAAGGCCTTATGAACATGGAGCTCTAGAGTATCGGGCGCTTGTTTGGGGCGGTCAAACGTGACCATTCCCGCCGCCTCTTGGCCGCGATGCTGAAGTGCAAACAGGGAAAGATAAAGAATACGACTCGCATTCTCAATGCCGAAAACACCGGCTACTCCACACTCCTCTTTTAATTTTTCGTCTACATCATTCATTACCCTAATCCCCCAATTGGCTGAGCTGAATTAAATTCGACGCTCAAGGCCTGAGCTGAAATCTCACCAAAATAAGTCTGAACCACATTTTTTTTATCAAACTTAATTTTGGCGACGGCTTCTAACTCCATGCCAAATTTCGATACGATTGATTTTGCATTCTGCAAAAATTGTGGCGGCAAAATAATTAAGTATCGAGCGCCACCCTCCCCGAAAAAATCCGTCGCATGCTGAAATTGTATATTGATACTCGGACTAAGTACCAAATGCTCGGCCAACATTTTTACGACACCGAGACCTGCTCCCCCCTCACCCACACTTCTTACCGCGATCAACAAGTCTGCCCCCCGAAGTGCTTCCATCGCTTGAAACGCCGATCTCTCCGACTCCCAATCGACCGCAGCCAATGAACCCTCCGTGCACTCAAGGCCGTCCAATTTCGCGGCGAGGCTTGCTACAAAGCTCACAGTCTGTGGTGAATTATTATGATCCGCTACTTTATTTTGTTTCAGGAGAAACTTTGGAGTCAGAAGGAAAATTTCTGCTGGCTCTATATTGGAAGTATAAACTGCGGGCGTCGCCTTGCGAATGTCGTCCATGCGCCCAACCACTCCGATCATCGGTGTTGGATGAATACTTACACCGTCTGTTGAATTATAGAGACTGACATTGCCACTCACAACCGGCACGTCGAGCTCGCGGCAGGCCTCAGAGATGCCGTCCACACTATCGCTGAATTCACGCATCACGTTTGGATCTTCGGCACTGCCAAAGTTTAAACAATCGGTTACCGCTAGAGGACGACCCCCTGCCGCAGTAATCTCTCGGACACATTTTAAGACCGCTTCCGCAGCACCGATGGCCGGTGTATTCTTAACTCGGCGCTCGTTACATCCCGCAGCAATGACCACTCCAAGGTAGGGCGTCTGCTTTGTTTCTTCGGACCGAATCCACATCACCGCCGCCCCCCCATGCTCCGGACCAAGCACTGATTTAGTGCCAATGTGTCGATCAAACTGCTCGTAGATTTTATGCTTGGAGCCGGTTTCTCTTAAGGCCCTAGTCAATGTTTTCGCGGCGAAATCAAAATTTAAATCGAGGCGTTGTTCTAAGGATTTCAACAGGGAAGACTCCCCCGTTTTTTCTTTTGGCGGCGCTACTGGTCTAGCGTAAACGGGCGCATCGTCGGTTAATGGCGACACGGGTAAATCTATTTCTAGAACACCATTGCGCGTCACCTGCATTCTGCCCGTATTCGTTACGACTCCGATAATGTCGTGAGCCAGTTGCCATTTTTGTAAAACTTGTTTTAATTCTGGCCATTTTTTTGGCTCAATAACCATCAGCATCCGCTCTTGGCTTTCTGACAGCATAATTTCATAGGCTGTCATTTCTTGCGCCCGCACTGGCACACGGTCCAAGTCAAAATACACGCCGTTTTCAGCTCGTCCGGCCATCTCAAAAGACGACGACGTCAGGCCCGCGGCCCCCATATCTTGAATGCCTATGACTAGATTTTTTTCTAGGACCTCAAGTGTGGCTTCAAGCAAAAGTTTTTCTGCGAACGGGTCCCCCACCTGAATGGTCGTCTTAGACGTGCCTTGGGCGGCGCCGGCAAAGGAATCAGAGGCCATCGTTGCACCGTGAATGCCATCTCGCCCCGTAGCACTCCCGACGTAAACTACGAGATTACCCACACCCGTGGCGAAGCCCTTAAATATTTTGTCGTCTCTGATGAGGCCAAGTGTCATGGCATTAACAAGGCAGTTTCCGTTGTAACTTTTATCATAAGAAATACTTCCACCAACAGTTGGCACACCCACACAGTTGCCGTAGTCGCCAATACCCTTCACAGCTCGTGGCACCAGAAAGGGTGTTCTTGGATGCGTCTTTTCGCCGAAACGAAGGCAATTTAAATTTGCAAAAGGACGAGCCCCCATGCAAAAAACATCCCTAAGAATTCCGCCCACACCAGTCGAAGCACCCTGATAGGGCTCGATATAACTTGGGTGATTATGACTTTCCATTTTAAAGGCAATGCACATCTGGCCTTCAAGCCTAACCACACCGGCATTTTCGCCAGGACCAACCACTACATTTTTCCCGGTGGTGGGAAATCTTTTAAGATGAATTCGCGAGCTTTTGTAGCTACAGTGCTCAGACCACATCGCAGAAAAAACACCCAATTCAGTTAGGGTTGGTGCCCTACCCTTGATCTCCATAATTTTCTGAAA
Source organism: Bdellovibrio sp. ZAP7 (assembly GCA_945900755.1). Classification (GTDB taxonomy): domain Bacteria; phylum Bdellovibrionota_B; class Oligoflexia; order Oligoflexales; family RGVZ01; genus CAMDKS01. The sequence goes on along the minus strand of CAMDKS010000044.1, from coordinate 15,670 downwards.
CTCCGCGCCGGATATTTTATGTTGCTTTAGCAAAGCTGAAAATTCTGGACTCTCGGTGATTGAGATACAGGCCGCTTGAGGAAATTTGGCCGCGCCATTTGCATGAGCAAGGGTGATTTCAGAATGCATTCAAGTGACTCCATTCTTTATTGACTACTGAACACTAAATCCGCTCAATAAAATTCCTTAAAACTACAAGTCCATCCTTGCTTCCACCCATAGCCACATCGGTCGCCCGTTCAGGGTGTGGCATCATGCCTAACACTTTTTTGTTTTTAGAGTATATACCCGCAATGTTGGAGACCGACCCGTTTGGGTTGGAGGCCTCATCCACCTCACCTGCCAAGGACGAATATTGATAGGCAATCATGCCTTCATCTGTGAGTGCGGCCAGATCTTTTTTGTCGATATAAAATCGACCCTCGCCGTGCGCAATAGGCATCGTCAGGACGTTGCCTGACTGATCTTTCAGGTGAACTGTTTTACAAATAAATGTTTGCGAGAGATTGTGCAGAAGAATTCCAGGCAATATTTTGCTCTCCACTAAAATTTGAAATCCATTACAGATTCCAAGCACCGCTCCACCCTTCTCCGAAAAACGTTTCACGTCCTGCATCACCGGCGCATGAGCAGCCAGTGCACCTGACCTCAGATAGTCTCCGAAACTAAATCCACCCGGTACAATGACGGCGTCCAGTTTTGGAAGTTTTGTGTCTTGATGCCAAACAAGCGTGGCCTCAATTTGAAAATGACGACGCAACGCATCCACACAGTCCGCATCACAGTTTGATCCCGGAAATTGAAGGACTCCCACTCGTAAAGATGATGCAGCATCTTTTTGTGGGCTCATGGATGTAACCGTTTTACTTGATATACCTGAGCCACCGGATTGGCGAGGTAGCGAGAGGCGACGTCTTGAATGGTTGCTTCTGGGTTTTTACAAGTGGCGTCGAGAGTCACCAAATACCGCTTGGCGACGGTCACGCCAGAAACTCCTGCAACGCCCTGCAATTTTAAAACCTCTTGAATCGCTCGACCCTCAGGATCAAGAACTTCACTCTTTAATTGGACAAGTACTTCAAATTCCACAGGGACACCCTCCGTTTCATTCAATCACCGCCGTGACCGGCCTTAGGAGCTTCTTCTAGCAGACTGGCTCTGAGATACTCGCGGTTCATTCTCGCAATATGCTCCACGGAAATTTCTTTTGGACAAGCCGCTTCGCATTCGTACTGATTGGTACAGTTGCCAAAACCCTCTTTTTGCATCTGATCTACCATGGCCAAGACTCGACTCTCACGCTCTGGTTGGCCTTGGGGTAGAAGGGCTAGCTGACTGACTTTGGCTGCTACAAAAAGCATGGGAGACGCATTTTTACAGGCTGCCACGCACGCTCCGCAGCCGATGCAAACGGCTGCGTCAAAGGCCTTATCGGCGTCATGTTTTGGAATTGGCAGGCAGTTAGCATCTTGGGGCGAGCCCGTATTGACACTGACAAAGCCGCCGGCTTGTTGAATGCGGTCGAAGGCTTCGCGGTCTACAATCAGATCTCTAATGACTGGAAACGCTTTTGCACGCCAGGGCTCAATAAAAATATGCTGGCCGTTCTTAAAACTACGCATGTGTAACTGGCACGTCGTGGTGCCGTATTCTGGGCCGTGAGGCTCGCCGTTGATGACAAGAGAGCAGGCCCCGCAGATGCCCTCCCTGCAATCATGGTCAAAAGCAATAGGCTCTTGGCCCTTGCTGTGAAGGGTCTCGTTGACGGTATCGAGCATTTCCAAAAACGAGGAATTCTCGCTGATGTCCTTGCCTTCGATGATTTCCATGGCCCCTTTTGCTTTTGCATTTTTTTGGCGCCAGACGTGTAATGTAACATCCATTATTTGTAACTCCTTGTCGCGAGTTTGACATCGGTAAATTCTAGGGCTTCTTTGTTCAACTCTGCTTTTTTGCCTTCACCCTTATGCTCCCAGACGCCAACGTAACAAAATTTTTCATCATTTCGCTTGGCTTCCCCGTCTTCGGTCTGGTGTTCTGAACGAAAGTGGCCACCACAACTTTCCTCGCGGTGGAGGGCATCTTGACACATGAGTTCGCCGAACTCTAGAAAATCCGCGACCCGTCCAGCTCTTTCAAGGGACTGATTGAGATTTTCGTTTTCTCCGAGAACATTAACATTTTGCCAAAATTCTTCACGTAGTTTTGGGATTTTAACGATGGCCGCTTCGAGGCCGGCCTTGTCACGAGCCATCCCGCACTTGTCCCACATGACGTGTCCAAGTTCTTTGTGGAAGCTATCCACAGAACGTCCGCCTTTGATCGACAAGAATTTTTGAGTACGTTGCTTCACCGCTTCAGCGGCGTCAGTGAAGGGCGCATCCGTGGTTTTTACCTTATCTAATTTTTCGCTGGCAATGTAGTTGGCCAAGGTAAACGGCACGACAAAATAGCCGTCCGCCAAGCCTTGCATCAATGCGGATGCTCCAAGGCGGTTGGCCCCGTGATCCGAAAAATTAGCCTCTCCGAGCACAAATAGTCCAGGGATATTGCTCATGAGATTGTAGTCGACCCACAGTCCGCCCATCGTATAGTGGACGGCAGGATAGATTCTCATCGGTGATTTATAAGGATTTTCTGCGGTAATTTTTTGGTACATGTGAAAAAGATTGCCGTACTTTTTCTTAATGCCGTCTTCACCGACTCTTTTGATGGCGTCTGCAAAATCAAGATAGACACCTAGTCCACCAGGCCCAACACCGCGACCTGCATCACAGGCTTCTTTTGCAGAGCGAGAGGCAATGTCACGAGGCGCAAGATTGCCGTAGCTAGGATATTTACGCTCCAAATAATAATCTCGTTCCGCTTCTGGGATTTCGAACGCCGCCCTTGTGTCGCCCTTTTTGCTCGGCACCCAAACTCGACCATCGTTACGAAGAGATTCTGACATAAGAGTCAATTTTGACTGATAATCACCGCTAACAGGGATACAAGTTGGATGAATTTGCGTGTAACAAGGGTTGGCAAAGCCTGCGCCCTTTTTGTGAGCCCGCCATGTTGCGGTCACGTTGCAGCCTTTAGCGTTGGTCGACAAATAGAAAACATTGCCGTAGCCACCTGTGGCCATAATCACAGCATCACCCGAATGGGTCGTGATTTCCCCAGTAACAAGGTCACGAATGATCACGCCTCGTGCTTTTCCGTCGACAAGTACGATTTCTAGCATTTCTTTTCTAGAATACATCTTCACAGTGCCACGATTAATTTCGCGATTTAATGCTGAATAAGCTCCAAGAAGTAGCTGCTGTCCCGTTTGTCCCCGAGCATAGAAAGTCCTACTAACCTGAGCTCCGCCGAAAGAACGGTTGTCCAAAAGCCCGCCATAGTCTCGGGCGAAGGGTACCCCTTGGGCGACACACTGATCGATAATGTTTCGGCTCACTTCCGCCAGACGATGGACGTTAGCCTCGCGGGCACGAAAGTCTCCGCCCTTGATCGTATCGTAAAACAAGCGGTGTACGGAGTCTCCGTCACCTTGATAGTTTTTTGCTGCGTTAATACCGCCTTGCGCAGCGATTGAGTGGGCACGTCGCGGGCTGTCTTGAAAGCAAAAACAGCTGACGTTGTAGCCAAGGCCGCCCAAGGTTGCGGCCGCTGAAGCCCCTGCAAGTCCGCTGCCGATGACAATAATGTCGTGCTTACGACGGTTGGCGGGATTGATTAATTTCATGTGAAATTTGTGATCTTCCCATTTGTCGGCGAGATCTCCTGATGGAATTTTTGAATCTAAAATCATCGTGCAACTCCTCTGAGTAGTTTTGATCGCATTATTCAGTCCGGCTATTTAAGGCAGCCCATTAGCACGCTTACTGGGATACTGGAAAACCCAAAAAACACAATGGCTGCCACGATTGGGCCCAGTTTGTCAGTCACTACATTTAGATTGCCGTGATACAGCCCAAAACTTTGAAACGCACTCGACACCCCGTGCCGAAGATGGGTGGCCAAAGCCGCCATCGCCAAGATGTAGAAACCCGAAACGACGGGCTCAGAAAAACCTAGGATTACCATCGAATAAGCATCGCCCGGAGTTAAGGATGCGATTTCAGGGCTTGTTACTTTAAAGGTGAAGTGAGCTAAGTGGTAAACAATAAACGCAAACATCAAAAGCCCTGTGTGCACCATGTATCGTGACGCAAACGTGGCTTGAATGGTCGCTTCGTGTGCATAGGGCACGGGACGTGCCGCCTTGTTTTCGATTGTTAATTTAATCGCTAAGTAAAGGTGGAGCACGAAGGCCGTCAGTAAGCCGCCTCGCGCGACCCACAGCAAGAGGCCGAGGGCTTGCAGGCCGTCGGCATAGGCATTAAATTTTTCTTGCCCAGCATAGAGCAGTAGATTCCCAGAAAGATGCGCCAAAACAAATCCTGTTAACATAAGTCCCGTCAATGCCATGAGCATCTTTGCTCCGACGGGGGACCCAAATATTCTGTCACAAAGCTTCATGACCGCTCCTATCAAAAATCAAATAATTACTAAATCTACCAATTATTCTACCTCATTGAATCCCTTCTGTGAATAGCCGGGACTCGAAGATTCCATGGGCTGGAGACGTGACAGGCCATTGGCAGACGCCCCGACTTGCACACAACTAGCTGTAATTATTACTTTATTGTGACATGGCGTCTTAGGAGCTAACAATCACTTGTTTCATGTTCGATGGGTTAAAGTATTCGGCGGCAGCCTTTATGATCTCCTTTTTTGTGACGTTCCGCACGGTGTCGGGATATTTCTCAAAATCATTCCATCCGAGGCCGTAGAGCTCCATGAGCGCCATGGTCATGGCTTGAGAGCTGGTGCGTTGGAGACCGATGACGTGGCTGCCTAAGATATAGGATTTTGAGCGAGTGATTTCATCGTCGGTTGGTCCTGAGTTTGCGATTTTTTGTAGCTCACGCGCAAGACCCGTCATGGCTTGATCAACTTTATCGACGGCTGTTGCGATGTAGGCCCCGACCATGCCGCCCATCATACCCTGTGAATGAAGTGGGGATACGGTGTAGGCCAAACTTTCTTGGTCTCGCAGTGTGGTAAATAATCGGCCGCCGTGACCTCCGAGTACATTAATTAAAACATCCATCGCCGGGCGACATCCTGTGCCCCAAGCCGGCCCACTATTTGCTATCGCGAGGTGGGCTTGCTCCTGCTTCCTTCTTGGATTTAACGGGATTCCAAGTACCTCTAGACTTGCTTGAGCGACACCGGAAAACGTTCGTTTGTCTTTTTTAGGTTTGAAATTTTTGAAGGCTGCTGTCAGATTTTTTTGTACTAATTCTAATGGCGCACCGCCTGCGACGGCAAAAACCCAGGGTCCGGAATCACGCCACGTCTCAAAACTTACTTGCAGGTTTGCGGCCGTGAATTTATTAACCGATTTTTCAATGCCTGAGATCGGGAGCGAATATGGATGTTCGCCATAAACGGCACTGTGCAGCCTTCGCATACAAATCCAAGACGCACTGTCTTGCTGAAGCTTCAGTGACTCCATGGTTTCCCTGCGGTACGACTCCCACTGCTCGGCTGGAAACGAGGGCTCTAGCATCGCTTCGCCAAGATATTCCATCATCTCAGAGATTTGATCTTCGGTGCAGTGCATCTCAAAACCAAGGCTGTCTTTGCCGCTAAATCCACCAAGGATACTGCCCATGTCTTCAAGACGGCCAGAAAATTTATCGTATGACTTTGACTTTGTTGCAAGTCCTAGAAGGGTCGCTATCGCATGAAAAGATCCAACGTCGGTAAGGCTTTCCCCTCGAAGGCCGCCTTCCGTTGCGGCTGCGACGCTAAACATTTTTGCGCCTGGGATGTGGCGGTAAATAACCGAAATCCCATTTCCGATTTCAAAAGCGTGTTTAGATGGCGCCTCTTTTTTTAATACTGATGCACTCGATTTTTTATTTGAAGCCTCACTCCCCAATTTTAATCCTTCTAGATAGGCCTCTACTAATTCGGATTCCTTTGGGGCATGTTTCTTGTCGCAAAGTACAATGATCAAGGCTTTTTCTAAGTGCCACTGTCGTCTAAGGGCTTCTGCCACCTCGTCAGGGTGAAATTCCTGAGCTAGGTTATCGTATACGATCTCAAATTTTTCTTTCATCGACGTTGCCATTCCGGCGACAAGCCCTCGGGCCACGCCGTCTACGGTCTCTTCGCGGTGGACTCGGCCAATGCGAGACGCCGCTCGTGCACGATCCACTTCTTGGGTGGTCGCTGGTTCTGCGCCCATGAGCAGGGCTAACTCTCGGCCGATAGAGCGAAGAGCTGGTTTGAAATTAGAGGGCTCTAGGGCAGCACTCACCTCAAAAATTCCTTCGAAATTTGGCGTGTAAGCCGACGCGCCGATGGCGTTGACCACGGCCTCTTTTTCTTTGATACGGCGCTGTAGCCTTGACACCTCGCTGCCCCCTAAAATGTAGGCCGCAGTATCGACCAAAGCACAGTCAGGGGCTTCAATGGTTGGTGCTCCAAAGGCCACGTCCATACGTGTTTGCTCAAAATCACCGGAGATCACGACGGCACGCACTCCCTCGGGTTGAAGCCTAGTTATGCCGTTGTGACGGCCACTGCCCCAGGAGTCTTTCCTTGGCGTCTTGATTTTTTTAGAGCCGAAATGTTTTTCCGCCAATACTTTTGATTCTTCTGTCGACAGGTTACCGACTACGACCAAGGTGATATTGTGCGGCTGATACCAACGGCTCCAAAAGTCTACGAGAGTATCCCTAGAAAAGTTTTTTACTTCCTCACTAAAGCCAATGATTGGCCGACCCGCTTCGCTGCCTTCGTACATGGTGGAAAAAATTTTGCGGCCAATCTGCCCCCCCGGATCATCATTTCCACGGCGAATCTCTTCCAAGACCACCTCTTTTTCGCGAGCGAATTCCTCGGGATCAAACGAGCTATTGAAAATGGCGTCTGATAAAATATCAAAACCAAGATCGGATTCGTCACTTGGCAGGGTTAAGTAAAAAACCGTTTTGTCAAAGGTCGTGTACGCATTGATGTCACCTCCTGCGCCCTCGATCATCGAGGCGATTTGACCAACGCCGCGGTTTGCGGTTCCCTTGAAAAGCATGTGCTCCAGAAAATGTGCCACACCGCGTTCATGTGATTTTTCATCTAGGGAACCAGCCCAGACCACGCATTGAATGGTGGCGACGTTGGCACCGGTCCGTGGATAATGGACGAATTCGATGCCGTTTTGGAGTGTAGTACGCATAAATCACTTCTTTCTTTTTTCTCTGGCTAGGCTATGAGCGGAAATATTTTTTGGTCGGGCCATAATCGTCACACGTGACCCTACATGGCCATTTCTAACCCAAATGATAGAGCATGGTGCACGGAATCCTTGGCAAGATTTGGCCGGAGGACCTGATAGCTAAAATTAAATTTTTCATTTATAAGTGACAGCCCTCCAGCTACCTGCGTCGCCGCACTGTCTTGAGACTTCGTCTGGCCGACCGCTCCTATGACCCGAAGAAGGTCATATATTTTAATAGACGTGCTCGCGTTTGCAAAATTTTCTGCTTGCACAACTGTCGTTGGTGGGTTGCCGTCATCCACAAACGTGAGAGACGGGGTTTGGCCTTCGTACATGGTGATCGCCTCGCGCCTGCGGTAATCGATATGAACAGATGCGGTGTCGCCAAAAAAGTAACTGGACGCTGCTCTGTAGTAGGTCGGTGCGGCAAATTGTACTTTTTTATTGGCCAAATTTTCTGCGGACACGCCAATGCGAAAAGCTTGGGACAAGTGTGCTGCCAATCCAAATCCAAGGGTGAAACCTTTGATGCGAGCGGCTCCCTCTTCAAAAAGTGTGTCCGTAGGATTTCTCGCTTCAACAAAACCACCCTCTACGCCGGCGTAGACTTTACCAATAGGCATGGCAAACGCCGCCGCAGCTCGTCTTACAATTGGACTGTCTTTGGAAACGTTTCCAACACTGTTTGGTGACGAGGTCTCGGACGGGTTTTTCGAGGCAATGCCTTGATAATTATCGAGGGCTCCTGTGTAGGTAAAGCCCGCAGCGACGGAACTTGTTTTGCCGTCCACGACACCCAATTGATAGAAGTCTCGTCCCGCAGATGGCCAATGGTAGGCGGCATGAATAGCGTATTCTTTTTCAAGGGCAAGAAGGGACGGGTTGGCTCGGACCGCCGATACACCACCCATAGCACTGGCGACCGAGCCGCCGAAGGCTAAGGAATTTCCACCCGTGGCTCCGTACTCTTCTGGCACGGGGACATCAGAGGCATAAATATTTTGACCGCTGATGACGGTTAAAAAAACCAATCCTATTTTGATTATATTTTTTCTCGGGGGATTCTGCCGATAACAAATCATCGTTCACCTCGCGTCAAAAAACACAAAAAAACGCCCCTTGATCGGCAAACCAATTGTGCCGACCAAAACCATATACATTATGTTATCAAGATTAAGGCCTAGGGTCACCTAACGGCAAAAATTCCGTCTCATTCAGCCTTGGCTGGCGCTGAAGCTGCTGCTGCCCTTGGGCTCTGGCTTTCAATGGCGCTTTTCAGCACTTTAATGACCGTGTTGCTAGCGACTTCAACGCTAATAAAGCCTTCGGCAACCGATTTTACTCGGCCGATAATGCCACCAGACGTCACAATTTCATCTCCCGTTTTGATGGCGGTAAGAAAGGCTTGGTGATCTTTGGCGCGCTTTTGTTGTGGTCGAATCATAAAAAAGTACATAATGGCCAAGAATCCTGCGGGCATAATTAGCATCTCCATGGTGGAGGGACCTGCCTGAGGCGCTCCCTGGGCAAACGCAGAGTTAGTCAGAGCCAGCAGAAGTGAGGCGGCTAGGGCGGATGCAGATGTTATTAGTTTAAGCATTATGTATGGTCTCCTGATCACAAAGGGATCAATTAAATTGTTGGGGTCAACCTACTGATCGACGGGTGCAAGATCAATCTCAATATGTAATAAATAGGACTTAATTGCATTTTTTCTGCCAAAGTCAAGTGGACTGCTGTTTTTGTCGCCACCCGAGTCCTGTATTTTATTAATTGAAAGGCCGCGCAAATATGATCGACTTATCTACACTGAATCCCGAGCAACGTCAGGTTGTTGAAACGATCGAAGGTCCACTCCTAGTATTGGCGGGAGCAGGTACCGGAAAAACAAAAGCGATCACGATGCGGATGGCCTACATGATCTCAATGGGTGTTCCCCCAGAGTCCATTGCAGCCATGACTTTTACCAACAAAGCCGCTCGCGAAATGGTGGCCCGCCTTGAGGCACTCGTCGGAGTAAAGGTGGCCTCTAAAGTGAGACTTGGAACCTTTCATAGTTTTTGCCTGCATATTCTTCGCGAATTTGGAGACCGCATCGGCCTTCACAGAAAGTTTTCATTGGCCGGCACTGGAGATCAAATTGATTTGCTGCGCAGGGCCTTGCAAGAAGAAAATGGTTTGGCCGGAGTCCACGTAGAAGCCCTGCATGCCGAAATTTCAAAGGCCAAAAACTCTCTACTAAGACCCGCTGATTTCGGTCGCCGAGCCATGCATGCAGCCATTGGCGTCGATCCCGAGCTCATGGTGAAGGCTTACGAACTTTATGAGCGGCAACTAAAACTAAATCGCATGATCGATTTTGATGACTGTATTTTTAAAACCGTTTTCCTCCTACAAGATTTTCCTGACGTAAAAGAGACGCTAGAAAAGCGCTTCCGTTTTTATATGATTGACGAATTTCAAGATACCAACGCCGCACAAATGAAGGTGCTGGAATTATTGTGCGTTGGACACAACAATATTTGTGCCGTAGGTGACGACGACCAATCCATTTATAGCTGGCGTGGAGCCATGTTTGAGACGCTTGAACGCTTTGAAAAAATGTTTGACGGCACAAAGCTTATAAAGCTAGAACAAAATTACCGGTGTACGACCGTAATCTTGAACGCAGCCAACACGGTTATCAAGAATAATACGAAACGAAAAGAAAAGTCTCTCTGGGGCTCCAACCCTGGTGATTGGCCTATTGAAGTGACCACCTCGCCCTCTGATACCGAAGAGTCTCGCGCCATCGCAGACAAGTGTATGTCACTCCTTGGCGAGGGTTTTAGACCGGCTGACATCGCCGTTCTTTACCGAGCCAACAATCAAGCTCGCGCTATAGAAATGTGTTTAAGGGAATCGGACATCGCCTACGAAACCTTTGGGGGCAGCAGTTTTTTTGAAAAAAAGGAAGTCAAAGATTTTCTCGGCTACGTTCGGCTTCTGGCTAGACCAGATGACCGCCTTGCGTTTCACCGCGTCATCAACACCCCCAACCGAGGAATCGGCCTAAAATCCCTAGAAAAAATTGAAGAGGGTACAAAAAGAAAACAAGCTTCCCCGTGGTTCGTCGCAAAAAACAATGCGGGTGAGCTCGGCCTAAGCGGCAAAAGCCTTGAAAGTCTCAACCGTTTTGTGGCGGATGTTGAGGAACTAAAAACCTGGAGCTTGGCGACACCCGAAGACCTCACGTCCATTGGCCACGAGATCATTAAGCGCTTTGAACTGGCGAGAGATATCCGTGATCACGTTAAAGAGACGTCTAGTCAAGAGCGCAAAATTGAAGCCCTAAAAAGTCTACCTCAGTGGCTGGCTGGTGCGGCTCGAGACGTTCTTAAGGCCAAGGATGGACTAGATATTCATGACCTCTTAGACCGCCTCACCCTGAATGATCGTGATTTTAGCGACCGCGACGAGGAGGGGCGTCCTAACCGCGTTTCCCTCATGACAATTCACGCTTCTAAAGGCTTAGAGTTTCCGGCCGTGTTTGTTTGCGGGTTGGAAGAGGATTTATTTCCCCATAAAAATTCAGCCTCCACCTCTCAAGGCATCATGGAAGAACGTCGCTTATTTTATGTCGCAGTCACTCGTGCGAAGAAAAGACTTATGTTGTCGTGGGCCGCTGAACGCGGCTCCGGTGTCATGAAAACGTCGCGGATGCCAAGTCGATTTTTATCTGAATTGCCCGCAGGGTGCATGACCGCCAATGCCAATCAGGCTAACACGGTTGCGCGCATTGAAGAACGCCAAGAAAAAACCGTGTCTGTTCTTCAGTCTTTGCGCGCTAATTTGAAAGCTAAATCAGGAATGAGTCTCAGGTGATCACGCGTCGATGGTGGTCATCGTCGCATCATCCATAAGGTCTAAAAGAGTGCCCTTTTTGCGCACAAAATCTTTTAAATTTTTCATGATCCGCGCCTCAATTTGACGCGATCTCTCGCGAGAAATTCCGTAGCGGTCGCCAATTTCTTGTAAGGTTAGTGGCGTTTCAGCCATGAGGCGGGCATTAAACACGTCAAGATCTCTGCCTTGAAGAGTCCGTTTAAACTCCGTCAGGTGTTCTTCAAAAATTTCCAACACCTCTGTGTCTGCCAATAGATCGTCGTCATTTTTTTGCTGGCTTTCCACATCTAGAATATCGGCCTGGGTGCGGCCACTTCCGTCGGGAAGTGGAGCATCAAAACTCACGTCTTTAGCATTGAGACGTTGCTGCATGGAGACCACGTCCTTTTCGCGAACACCAAGGTTGGCGGCCAGCATTTTCACATCAGCGGATTCGTAATCGCGTATTAATTTTTCCGTTTCTTTTCTTAAATTATAAAATAATTTTCTTTGCGCCGCTGTGGTCCCAATTCTGACAGGGCCTCGGTTATCCATCATAAACTTTAAAATATAGGCTTTAATCCACCAGGCCGAATAAGAGGACAGCTTTACGCCCTTATACGGATTGAACCGCTTGACTGCTTTCATTAGACCGTAATTGCCCTCCTGAATGAGATCCAGGGGCTCCATCTTACTTGCGCGAAAGTCATTGGCGATTTTAACCACCAACCGCAAATTTGACGTGATGAGGCGCTGAGCCGCCTCTTTGCTTTGTGTTTCAAAGTGGATGACGGCGAGTTCGTACTCTTCTTCCGGAGTTAATAGGAGGTAACGACCAATTTCTCGCATATAAGCCTGAAGCGGCGAGGCGGGAGCTGGCAACTGCGACGTTTTGATGGCCGGCAGGTTTTTTTGTGTGTCGTCTTTATGAACTACCAATGGCCGCCCTGTCATTCCCGTTTGTTAATTCTGTCAACACACTCTATATTATCTTTATAAGGCATACTCCATCTTTTAAATGCCCCATTCACTGTGGGATCGGTATTTTTTGGACTCTATTTTTTAGGGGATTGTTCTAAATGGGCGGCATCGGAATCATCACCAATCCAAATTCTAAGATGAATAAAATGGTGCCTACTCGCGGCCCCCTACTCGGCTACATTGTCGGGCAGTTTGGGACCTTGGAGGTCACCAACTCGGTGGATGATTTGGGGCGAGTGGCCGCCTTGTTTAAAGAGCAGGCCATTGAAATTCTTGCGATTAATGGTGGTGACGGGACCATCTCGAGGACGTTGACGGCGTTCATTCACGCCTATGGTTCACGGGAGCTTCCTAAGATTCTCGTACTTCGCGGCGGTACCATGAATATGCTGGCTACGAATCTTGGAATTCGCGGCACCCCCGAGGAGATTTTGGTGCGAATGCTCGAGTGTCAAAGTGGGGTTAGAAACAAAGAAGTACGTTCCCTGGCCACCCTATCAGTAGGTGGGCAGTATGGTTTTCTATTTGGAAATGCACTGGTGGCGAGATATTTGGCGGAATTCTACAAAAATAAGTCGGGGGCGATCGGATCTTTGGTGCAAGTATTTATGATCTATTTCAATTGGATCTTTGCCCCACGAAAATATCGGGCCCTCGTTAAAAACGAGGGCTACCGCGTGCTCTTTGACGGCTACGATGTCCAGCCCCAGGTCCGAAGTCTTGCTATGATGGCCAGTACTGTTGAACGCATGCCCTTGGGCGCCAGACTCTTTCCTGAGGTCGGTTCTAGTTTATCTCGCTTTCAATACTTTTCGATGGAGATGTCCGCTGGATCTCTGCCGTGGCGCCTACCCTTTGCCCTACTTCGCAATCGTTCGGGTCGGTTTTTTGGAAAGGTCACTCGGATGGCCTCAAAAGTGTTTATTTCATCTGAAAACGGCCAACAACCTTACACCTTGGACGGTGAATTGTTTGAGGCCCCAGCCGGACGACTTGTGCTTGAGGTGGGACCTGTCGTACAATTTTTAGTAGTTTAATTCTTATAACGTCGTTACTTGCACAGAACCATCCTAGCCCGATCATGAAAGGTCTGAGCCTTATGACAAAAGTAAATGGTGCTTTAAGCCCCCCGCCCCCCACAGCGATCGCAAACGCCCTCAAGATTGAGCACCTAACGATTGACTGGTTGGCAGGGGATGGTTCGGACCGTTGTTATTTTCGGGTTAGATCCCCTGAATTGGCCAAGAGTTGCGTCCTCATGCAACTCTCCGGGTCTGACGCGGCCAACCTGCTTAAGGGTCGTTACGACTGGGTTGAAATATCAGAGTTGCTCAGGGCACATAAAATCGCAGCTCCACGCTGTGTCGCTACTCTTGCAGAGCATTCCGCGATTATTATCGATGATTATGGTGATATTATGCTGGAGTCCTTGGCCCTAAATTATGCTAAAGGCGCCAGAATAAACGACTGCCTGCCTTTTTTTCGAGCCAGCATTAAGACCATCGGTCATTTTCTTAGCATTAAACCCACGCCTGGGGCGATTTGGACCAGTCGAGCGTTCGACAAAGAACGTTTTGAGTGGGAGCTGCGATTTTTCGTCACAAAATACCTAGAACCTGTAGCCCACTACGCTCTCTCCGCAGCCGAGCAGGCGGAATTTGAGGTCGATATTAATGCCCTTTCAGCGTTTCTGGCTTCTGACTCCCAGTATTTTGTTCACCGTGATTTTCACAGCCGTAACATCATGATTCACGAAAATAACGTGGCTGTGATTGACTTTCAGGATGCCCGACTTGGGCCGGCGTCCTATGATTTAGTTAGTTTAGTGTTCGATAGCTATGTTCCGCTGGCTCCCTCAGTGCGGCTTGAACTCTTGGAACAAGGCTTTGAAATCATCGCCGAGCTAGGAGGTAAAGAGGCCTCCGTCAGAGCACGCACTGAGTGGCGACCGATGCTCTTGCAACGGCAACTGAAGGCGATTGGAAGTTTTGGCTATTTGACCGTCGATAAACATAAGGGAGACTACATTAAAAATGTCGCCCCAGCCCTCCAAACCCTGTTCGATGCTGATGTACAGGACGCTCGGTGGCCGTTTTTAAGTGGCAAACTTCTGCATATTTTGGCGAAAACTCTGCCAGATCGAACACCCGTTTTAGCACCCGTTACCGGCACCCTAAAAATGGCGCCGGCCTAGATAGCCTCGGCCTCAATAAATCGGACGTGTTTGTGGACAATGCAGATGGTAAACCATTAAAATCACTAAAGGCACTAGTCCTCGCTGCCGGCTACGGAAGTCGCCTTCGCCCTCTTACGGAATACCTCCCAAAGCCTCTAGCCACCGTGTGTGGCGTGACGTTATTTGATTCCGCCGTGAGACTTTGCCTATCGGCTGGTGCAGACGACATTGCCGTCAACACGCATCACTTGGCCGACGTCATGGAAAAGTATGCGTTAGCTCATGGCCTGCGGCTCGGTGCCCGCACAGTTTATGTCTCCCATGAGCCCACGATTCTTGGCACGGGAGGGGCACTAGTCGCCCTAGAAAAATGGTGGGGGGACTCCCCACTGCTCGTTTATAACGGAGATATTCTAGCTGATTTAGACCTTCCAGCCTTGGCCGCCTCCCACGCCAACGGCCATTCTCTGGTGACGATGAGCGTGCACGATCATCCGCCCACGGACGGAGGACGATCGGTTTGGGTGACGCCGGACGGGGATGTAAAATACATAGCTAAAGCCAGTGATTTGCCAGCCGAGTATGACCGTAAAACTCTCTCGCAGCATGGGTTTGCTTGTGCCTATGTGGCAGGCTCTGGGCTGCGCCAATATCTACCAAAAACACCCGAATATTTCGACCTCATCTTGGCCTTTAATGCGGCCTTAAAGGCTGGGCACAAGATCACAGCTTTGCGTCATACGGGTTTTTGGGCGGATATCGGAAATCCGAGGTCCCTTTGGGAAACGAATCTTTTGGTCCATAAAATGCCCGAGAAGGTGCGCTCAAAAATCCTTGGAGCACCCGCGGTACAAGGATCTCAGGCAGCCTCAGGAGACTTCACAGTGGACCGTGAATCGGTCATCAGTCCGACGGCGCAGGTTGGAAAACATGCGGTCATTAAAAATTCAGTGCTTTTGGCCGGGGCTGAGGTGCTTGAATCTGAGATTTTAACAAATATCATTCGCGGTTTTGATCTCGACACCGGATTTCACGACTAGCATCCTACCGCTTTATTATGCTGTCCGCTTAAAATTGGTGATAAGATCGTCCACATCAGGCACTCCAGACATATATGTCCCTAAGAGATTAGTATCACTCTAAACTTAAAAGGCGAAATTTTACTTCTGAGGTCGCACGCATATTTCCAAATTAAGCGGAGCAATCATGGCGTGGATGCTGCGTAAGGTGGGGTTGCCAACGCCTCGTTCAAAATCAATTAGAACTCGCGGACTCACGCCGATCATATGCGCATACTCCGCTTGAGTTTTACCAAGAAATTTTCGCATTCT
>CAMDKS010000043.1 GCA_945900755.1 Bdellovibrio sp. ZAP7 | reverse complement strand
GTCCAACTGGTGGAACCCCCCGTTGAGGTTCTTGATAACGATAGTCCTCTTTGAATTTCTGCCTTCCTAGTTTTGGGCGAAAAAAATACTTCCAAGCGAGTTCTTAAACTGCGGCTATTGTTATCTTTGATGACTGAATTGTGTTCAATTGTAGTAGCAATACACATTATACGCTTTTGGCCAAAAAACTTGGTTGACGATGTTGGCTGAGCAATTTTATAGCGAGGCACGCCAGAGTTTGTTGATCCGACGGCGCGGATGCACCACCAAATATATTTTCAATCTTTAGTTGCCGCTTGCTGGCCCCGCATCGCAGCCGAGTTTTAATGCGGACTCCAAGCCCTCATTGCGATGCTTGGGCTCTTGTGAAAATGCCAATTCAAAATACAGTACTAAATTGAAGATTTTGATGGGTTGACAAGGAGCTCAAGATTCAGCAATTATACTCATTGTTTCGCTTATACTCGACACTCAAGTTGATTCACTGGCAAAGGTTGGCATGACACGGCATAGACGCATGTTCTGGTTGGTTATAATAAGTTTCATGGGATGTGATTTCATTTCGTCGCAACATGCTGCCGCCTCAGACGTCAATCTGAATAAATTAACAGGAATGCCAAAGAAAGAGCCGGTTGAGCTCATAACTCGCACGACCCTTTCGATCGTCGTACCGAAAACATCTAGTGCCTCAGAGTCCCTGCGAGATTTCGTCAAAGTACACAAAATAAAAACGCGTTCCAAAAAAAGTGGGTCGTCGTGGCTCGTCGGTATTGAAGAAGATGCGGATGATGATGACGGTGATCATGGAGAAGAGGATGATGGTTCGACTTTTGACTACGATCAAGAAGTATCTGAAGATAACATCAATATACTCGAATACGAAGTAGCACCTGGGAAAGTGAAATCATTCGAAAAATTTATCGAATCATTAGCGTTGCCTTCTTTCGGCATTCAGCGCAGCGCCAAGAAAGTTCAAAAACGGGTTTCAGTGCAAAATAACGGCGAGAGTACTCTTTTCATAAATAGAATTTACGAGATCGAGATCCGCGAGGTGGCATTTTTTAAGCCGTCGCTTAGCATGATGTGTTTATTGACCTCTGTTGATAACACGCTTTACGCGGGTGGTGCAATTGGTGCTCATACAGCTGGAGCCTCGCCGGGTATTAGTATCGGTCTGCTTCGCGGATCGAATCGGCGCAGTCTGATATTTGCAGACATTACAAATTATGAACGTATTGGTTATTTGAATGCGTTTAATGGCCGGCTTGCGCCCGTCGTGGGTTACGATTTAGGTGCGATACGAGTCGACCACCAGACCTTCGGTATGGCTGGTGTGACTCTTGGACCAAGTTTTACAAACTACAAGAATTACAGTGTTTCGCTATTGACGAAGATCCTCGCATTGATTTCACAGGACGATGCAAAAATTATTTATGTCCACGGTCTTGAGTCTCGGGTGTATTTCTAAACTCAATGGATTCAAATCTTGAACGAATCGGGCGTTAACATTGCAATGGATGTAGTCTGAATTCCTCCGATTCAACGGCGACACATGAATATCGGCAGCGGCGCCGCAGCATCAAGTATCTTCCGTTCGAGGCGACAGCATTGCGAAAGCTCACGTCATCGCCAGTAAATGCGTGAATGGAGAATAAACTTTTGATGAATTATCAAATAATGGCAAAAAATAATGCAAAAACAAAGAACCTGGATCAAGCCATTTCCGCTATCAATCCATGATTCCCTAGGCAGTGTTAGCAGCCGCCATGGACGCAGACGGTGGCATAAAGGCGGAAACAGCTTGGAGTTGTTGGGACCATTTGTGCCGAATTTGGCCAAGATTAATTGCAAAAATCGTGCAATGTGTGTTGCTACTATATGTCCCGCCAATTAAGCGAGCCAGACGCGGTAGTGCCGTAGGCCGAGGTCTGCCGAAAATAATTCTTGAGGCAGGCCGCCAGAGGCGATGGCCTGCTTTTTTATGGCTGCTAAATCAATGCCGTCGTCCGCGCATTTTTGGGCGACATTGTCAGGCAGCAATTCATCAAGATCTTCAATAGCCCTTGCTGGCAGCGTCAAATCCACAATTTCTTCCGTGCCTTCTTTTACGAGTACGCGGAGGAATTGTGAATTAAGCTCGACTCCATCAATCACTGAGGGCACGACAGGGGTATTAGCAGCCGCAGCCGCCATGGACGCAGACGGTGGCATAAAGGCGGAAACAGCTTGGAGTTGTTGGGACCATTTGTGCCAAATTTGGCCAAGATTAAACGCGCCATCGAGAACGGTTAAGGCGTGATGCCACCCCTGTACAGTTCGCATGAAGTACATAAACCAGGCTGGGCCAGCCGTGCGAAACCACCATTTATCCTGTTTGAGAATCTCGTCCATTTGATCTTGCAGGTGCCAATCTTGCGCCGTCCAAACGCCTTCTTTTGTTAGGGGAGTGAATAGGGCTTCACTGAGGGGCAGTAATTTGTCGGCAATGGGAGCCAGTCGCTTGGCATCAAAACCTAAGTCTTCGAGGGATCCTCGAACTCGCTTTGGGTCCTTTGCTAGGGTGGAATCAAGCCAGCGAAAAATTTGTACGCCTTGATCTCGCGTTAAAGTATAAGAGGAGCCGAAGTCGTACAGCACAATTTGGATGTTTTCTTCGGCCACAGCGCTATGCAGGCTCGGTCCTTCAGAGGCTGCGGGTCTATCCGTGTTGTTGATCCTAAATCCATAATTTCCTGGATTTAAATCCGTGTGAATGATTCCAAGGCCGAAGGTGCTGTCCAATAAAAAAGCGGAAAATATGGCGCCCGCCTTACAACACTGTCCATAGGTCATGTGTGTTTTCATGGTTGAAAGCGATTCACTGTCCTCCCATGATTGGGTCAATATTTTTCCGGTAGAATACTCTTCATATACTTTAGGAATAATAATAGAAGATCCCTTATACCTTGATCCAAAACGAATTTGAGTCGCAGCTTCAACTCTGTAGTCTGTTTCTTCTAATAGTTTTTGACGAAGAAAATTTTTCGTGGTTCCTACATCGAAGTCGTAGTTTCTCGCGGGACTATATCCCGCAACACCAAATATCGCGTCAATTTGGGCGCTAAGGGTCTTTACAACGTCCGAATATTGGACTTTGATAGCCACAAGTTCGCCAGATTTAAGTATGGCTTGATGGGTCTGCCCGATGGATGCGGTGCGAGACCACTCGCTTAGGCTTTCAATTTGCGCGGCTAAGGCGGGAGATTCGGTTCCGATAATCGACTTAACCAATTCTAGCGGCATAGGAGCTGGAGCGGGAATTTCAGCAGCGTTACGCATCCCCAACAACTGCCCAATTTTGGCAGGCGCCCCCGGCATGCCACAAAGTGCATTGTGCAGGAACCTTTCACCATCTTCTTTACTAAATAGGCGTCGTGCAGCGGTTTGAACGCCGATGCTGGCGAATTTAAGTAGTTCTTTACCTGCCGAAAAATTCACGCTGACGTCCTCGCTACGCATTTGATTTGAGGTGTCATTTATTTTGCCATTTTACCGCGAATCGGCAACCACAATATTTTCTAGGACGGCCTTGAAAGAAGTTCTCGGCGCCAAGCGTGCTGGGTGTAGTAGCAAAACACCTATATTCGCCGAGATCCTTCGCTGCGCCAGCGACTGGTTACGAAAAATCAATTGAAATTTGAACTTCCTCGTAAGTACCAATTGACACACGCTTGAAGGCGGCCTGAACAAGTGGTATCGATTTCTGAATTTGAGGCCACGATGTAGACATCAGAACTATAATAGCTATTTTCCTGGTTGATAAATTCTGCTGGTATCGAAGATTTTTGTCAGTTGTAATCAAAAGATCAAATCCATCCCTTTCCGCAGTATCGAGAAGGAGTCCGTTTGCCATGTTTGACCATCCTTTCTCGAAAGCTGTGGAGACCGAGCCCTTCGGTAGATGACTACGTAATGGAACTGGCGTCCCTTGATCAAAAAGTATTTTCATCCTGCATCATTGCCGGTTAAAATCGTGACCTCATGGTTGAGAACTGCCTTGGCCGCTTCCCGCGAAACTCCTGGAAACCAATTGAGAAAATCATCAATTGTTGCTCCATCCCGGAGGTTTTCAAACAGGGCGGCGACTGGAACACGAGTTCCACGAAAAACCAAAGTACCGCTAACTTTTTCTGGTTGGTGTTCAACAGCCTCGATATTTTTCCACGATTTATCCATATAAGCCCCCTTCGTTGTCTGATTTAGGTTCTAGCACATTCTCACAACTATTGCAATTTGCTGATGCATACTAATTGCATTGCTAATCGTAGGTCACGATCTAGTAGAATGTTCCGCCGTAGTGTCCCGCCAATTAAGCGAATCGGCAACCACAATATTTTCTAGGACGGCCTTGAAAGAAGTTCTCGGCGCCAAGCGTGCTGGGAAACAAGCTCGGATTTGAGGGCCGTAATTTGGTCCTGAGAATCAGACAGTTCAGCGGTCAGTTTTTTATTAGTCCAAGTCAATACCGTGTTGTCAGTTTCGATCGTCGCTCGGAATTCCCGCTGACTAGATCGCAGTTCGCTAACCTCCGCCTTCAAGGCCGTTTCAGCGGTCTCGGAGATCAGTTTTTGCAGGGCTAGTTCTCGTATTAGCGTATTATTTTCTTGCGTCTCTGCCTCCCGATCTTGAATCTGCGCTTCAAACTCATCAAGAAGTGCTTTAAGTTTGCTTTTTAGCGTCCCTATTTGCTCATTTTCGGCTTGGTGAACCTGAATTTGGGCTTCATGCGCCGCTAATAAAGCAATGAGTTTGCCTTTCAATTGGTGTGCCTCATCAGATTTTCGGGCAAGGTCTAAATCCAGGGCTCGGTTTTTTCCGGAAAGGGTGGCAAGGCTATTTTTTAGAAAATCCACTTGAGACTCCAAAATTTCGTGCAAACGAAACGTATCAGAGGCCTTGGTCTTTGAATCTAGTGCCATCTCCGTAAGTCTTTTTTGCAAGGCTGCGGTGCGACTCCGCTCGTCGTCAAATTTGACATTCAACGTTAGTAATGCCGACGTGCTAGAATCCATAGCCGAGTTTCCCGCAGCCACTTCGCTGAGAAGGGATTTGTGACGAAGGCCCAATAGCGTGAGGCAGGAGATCGCACCAAGGATGCCGAGGATGAAGGGCCAATCAATGATAGTCTTCTTCACCAAGCCTTTGCTTTGGTAACGTTGCGCGTCGAGTTGATTGATTTTTTTTCTAAAATTTACCGCCTCAAGGATCGCCTCTCCGCGATTTGAGGCCACGAGTAAATCTTTAACCCTTGCGGCCGATGACCATAAATCATCAGAAATTAACTGAGCGGTCTTGGGTGACTTACCCTTGGTGTTCATTATGTTGTCGAAGTTGGCTCCCGCTTTAATCACTTCATCATCATTGGCCAATTCATCGGCAAGTAATAGGCGTTGAACGGCTTCGCTCAGACTTGACCTGGTTGTAGAGGAATCATTTGCAGCAGCAGTCGTTGCGCGCGCCCATGATTGCTGTTGGCTGATACTGATCGATGTTAAGCTTACAAGGCCAAGAAACAGCATCGACAAGAGAAATGAGCGTCGAAATTTGGACACGAGGTTTGGCATGGGCACGGCTGTGACGAGGGCTTCGATATCAAGGAGAGATGGTTTCATCGGTCGTTCCCCGCGTGGTTTTAAATGGCAGCACCTATAGCTATGATAGCCTGATATTGGCAGAGTCGTGACGGGGATAATTTGCCGACTATTTAGTGAAAATTTTGCCTACTAATGGCCTCAAAATGCCATCATTTTCATGCAAAACACTGATCCGCCCGATTTCAAATACTCGGACGTCTCGACCTCGTGCACCGATAGGCTCGCACGAGTCAGGGCTTTTACAAATTGGCTAGCGCCCTTTTGTAGAACCACATTTTTATGATTGATGACGTGACAATTGGCCGCAAAGAAATGAAGGTTCTCCTCATAGTCGATTTCGATGACGGTAGGAAATCTCGCCCCAATAATTTTTAGGGACTCTTGACTAAAAGCCCGAGTTTGAATCGCAACGATATCGGGACTTAAAATTGAAAAACATGTGTCAAGATGATAGAAATCAGCACATACCAATGGCAACGTGATAATTGGCAAATCAAACCGCTTAGACATTTCGCGGTACGCCTGCTGATTACTGCGAGGACCAATTCCTCCCCACACGAGCCGGTGTTTTGGATCTAAAATCCCATCCCCATTGCCCTCAAAAAAAATGTCCGACGACTCAAACGTATGCACCTTATAGTTGTTGGCCCGATACCAAGACTCAAAATGGGGGACCTCCATTCTCCGGTGCGGAGAACGCATACGACTCAGCAATACATTGGGTTCTTGGTTGTGCCAAAAAACGAAACTTTGATTGGCGGCAAACACCATGTCAGGCATGCTTGGATCACCCTCAATGCAACTAACTGCGACGCCTAGATCTTCGAACTTCGTTTTGAGATCTCGCCATTGAGCGCTCGCTAAATCGCGCTTGATGACTTGCAATTTGCCATTTGTGTCAGTCATGTAAGGGTTTATGGCGTAATCCACCCTAAAGTGATCTGGCGTGACCATAATCATTTTACTGGGGACTCGCCAATTCTCGGATTTGGCTTGGTTCAGTATTTTCTGAGCCTCTGCTAGGCTTGTACTTGTGTGGGAGGTCATTTTACTTTATGTCCAAGTCAATCGCCATCGCTGGAGCGGCAGATGGTGCCGTTTTCATTTTTCCTAAGCTGTCACGAGCCGTTACATAGAAAGATAAATGTTCTCCCGAGAGTTGCGGCGGAATGACCGCTCGGTAGGTGTGCTCAGAGATAGGAGTCATGGTGATTGATAGTCCGCGGGTTTTGCCGGTACGCCAATTAACGACAGCTGAGGTGAGTGTTGCGCCTGGCGACGGAAAGATATCGGCCTCAATGGCAATTCCTGATTTGGAGTCTGGGACTGCGGAGGTTATTTTTGGAAATATAAAGATCGTCTCTTTTGCCATTAGATTGCGACTTCGGCAATGAACGGAATCACCCCATTCTGTCTCCATCGCATCGACTCCGACGATTGTGTAACCAGGCAGCGCGGCCTCGTAGACGGCCCGAGCACTGGCATCAGTGGCTGTATTATAAATGGGAAAGTAGAGCGTCTGATTGCTGATGAAGGAGTTGATATAAGCTTTAAAGTCCTCACCTGAGCCGCTGATTGAGGACATGGGCATTCTAAATATTTTGTAAGGCGTGCCATAGGGACTCGACAAGGTTTTTAAAAGCGCCACCATAGTTTCCGAGTCTTTTCGAAATCTGGAGCCATGCGCAAACTCGCTAAAAACCCACGTGTCAGGTGCGACCAATTTTCCAAACGTATCCATATGCTCAATGGTAATTTTTGGGGCCAAGGGTGAGGTTGTGTATTGTTCAATTCCCAAAAATGATTTCATTCGGCTACGTACTTCGTCGGCCGGTAACGATGAATTCTCGCTATAAACCAACGTCGATGAAAATCCGTGATCCACACCGTCACTGTAAAAATTTCCGCCAGTGTGGACTAGGCCCGGCTTAAATACTGGGACGCCCATAGTCTTACCAATAAAATCTGGGACGCGGTCATCATTAGGCCGTGGGCGATTGTAGGTTTGATCGACAATTCCAAACGCTCCGGTACCGCCAACAATAAACCACGGGCCATAATCTCGAATCCAAATGCTATCGGTAGGTACAGTAAAATAGGAGACGTTCGTTGCGGGAATATTATTAAGGCTCAACCTGTCTCGCCACCACTGAATGGCCGAACTATCATCTCCCAATAATTTGACCGGTCCCGAGCGGGCCAAGGCCCGAACCCATGATGGATTATCCCAGAGTGTCATGACGCCATCAGAGTCTTCCCATTCAGCAAGCGCATGCACAGGTCCGATAGGAGCTGTCCCAGCGCCAACCTCGCCTCGGCTAGGTATAGGGTGTTCGGTTGGGGACAGTCCTATGGGCAGAGTTTTTTGATCGGGTAAAGTCGCCAAAGCTGGCTCGCAAAGTAGAAATAGGCTCGCCGCCACGAATCGACCCTTGGTCTTAATCATATGGAATTTCCCCGTGCATTATATTCTAGAAAAAATTCGGTTTGGTCCTGATATTTTACACCGGTGGGGAGGCCCGCGTCAATTTTTGTGAAGGTCAGTATTCTTGACTCCACAAGGCAACTATGTGACCATATACAGGAACTCAACCTAACTCGACTCGAGGTACTTATGGCCGTGGCACAAAGATATGACGTTGGTAGCGGCACTGAATTTCCTGAAGGAGTCATTGTCGGCAAAAATATTGGTGGGCAAGACGTGGTTTTTATTCGTCGCTTGGGTAAAGTTCAATGCTACTTCGATCAATGCACCCATCAGCCCGTAAAGTTGAGTCGCTGCGGCGAAGCGACGGCGGGGAAATTAGTTTGCCAAGTTCACGGTGGGACGTTTGACCTAGATAATAGTGGTGCCGTCCTCGTGGACCCACCAATGGACGCTTTAAAGTCGTTTGTATGCGAGGAAACGGCTGGTCAGGTCGCGGTATACATCTAGAGTTTGACGATATCCGTTTCATTATTGGGACGGATTTCGTTTCCCTTTATCGTTAGCTCTCGGCTAATTCGCACTAAATCACCACGGCCAATTTCTGGAATATTTTTCTTAAAATCACGGCGCTGCCAAGAGGCGAATTCTCTTGGAGACCCTCTGCAAATCAGCTGCTTAGAAAATCCTTTGTATTCCAAAAGATCTCCGGTCATTCGGCCAAGGTCATGTTTTTGCGCGGTGGCGGCCACCTTAGGTGGATCGCGACGCATCATGAGCCAGGAACAAGGCAGGGTACCATTTTTGATGGGCATTTTATTTTCAATTTGTTTTAACCAATCTGGTTGCGTCCACTGAAACCGGTCGTGGCACCAATCTCGCTCACTAAAAGAAAGTAATGGACAGGGCTTCGCATGGGTACACGGTCCCCAAACATACCAGCCTTGGGTCAATAGCTCGCCGCGCAGGATTTGTAGTTTTCGAGAATCCTCACGAGTGGCGGGCTCGACAATCAATAGACCGTCACAGGCCGAGACCCATTCCGGGAGTGTTTGCAGCTCGGTCAACGAATAGGAAAACGCAGCGAGGGTTTTGGGTTTGATCTCTCCGGGGCTGCTGCCTAGCTTCCAATCTAGTGGTGTTAGGGATTTTGCGGCTAGGCGACGGTGAAGGGCGATGGCCTCCTTTGACGTCTCAATGCAGGCGCCCGAGGCGAAACTTAATTGAGCCTCATCAAACGCCATACCGAGACTTCCAAGACCACTTCCAAAATCGATGTAATGGTCAAATCCAGCAAAGAAA
This sequence comes from Bdellovibrio sp. ZAP7, assembly GCA_945900755.1. Taxonomy (GTDB): domain Bacteria; phylum Bdellovibrionota_B; class Oligoflexia; order Oligoflexales; family RGVZ01; genus CAMDKS01. Next base: position 12,965 of record CAMDKS010000043.1, on the reverse strand, counting down.
TTGAGCTGTTGTCCACGTTTTACGACGCCGCATAGACGCCACCAATTGAGCGGCATGTAGTAGGCCAAATACGCTATTTGGGCCCAAACTTCATGCCATGGACTAGACTTTTCTGGATTCTTCACATAAAAGGCGGACAGCGCCATGACCGCTTGGGCCATTTTTGTTGATTCCGGCAAAGAAATATCCAGATCTTTTAGGGCCAATTCCTGTGCCGCCCGAATCGAATCAGGTAGGTCTAACGGCATTTTTACTGACGAGACTTGTTTTTGATCTAAATCTTGTAACACATGAGATCCTTTATTTATGACCCAACCACCGAAAAATTCTAACTCAAAAAACACACAGCCTAAGGATTCACAACCTCTCATCCAACAACCGCTTAGTGAACTCGCAGCCAACTTCACACAAAAGGCCAAAGCTTACTGGACACCAGAAATATTAGCTAAGCTGGTTTCAGGGCACAAGTACCATGTTCTTCCCACAAACGCACCTCTACTTCTTCGAGCTCTCGGGCTTTTGAATAAAGATGCCTCCATGTCGGCCGATAGTACCCGTAAATTTGTTCAAGTGAATCACCTTCTAGCCCAATTCAGACCACATCTTGAGGAGCTCAATCAGCGGCATGGCCGAGTGAGAATTTTGGATGCAGGTTGTGGCAGCTCGTTCCTCACTTTTTTAATGGCTTGGGCCTATCGAGAATTATGGAAGCATCCGGCCTTGATGATTGGCGTTGATAGCAACAAAGCCTTAATTGAAAAAAACAACAAGACGGCTATCGACATGGGGGTCAGTGACTCCTTAAAATTCTCGGCCTCTAGTCTTGACGCGATTCATTGGGAAACCCTGCTCGCGGAATGTGGCGAACAAGTGGATGTCGATCCCAAGAAGTCTCGCCCTCACGCCGTTGTCGCTTTGCATGCGTGTGACACGGCCACCGATGATGCGATTGCCCAAGGCATAAAACTAAAGGCAGACTTCATAGCAGTGGCACCATGCTGCCAGGCGGAGCTTGCTAGAAAATGGAAAGCATTCGCAGATACTGGGACGGTAAGCCCCTTAAAGGCTGCCTTTCACAATCCACATCTTCGTCGTGAGATCGCAGCTCACATGACCGACCTAGCGCGGGTGCTGATTCTGCGAGGGCACGGCTATGAGGTCACCACGACTGAATTTACGATGTCCCATGCGACGCCTAAGAACACGTTAATTATGGCTACGCGTCGCGGGAACTACCACAAAGAGTCTCAGGTGGAGTATGCGGAATTTGTTCAGCATCTTGGCGGCGCCGAAATTTCTTTAGCTGCAAAAGTGCCTTTTGATTCGTGATGTCGGCAGGCAATCATTTAAAGACGGACGAATTCGGCCTCTATTTCTGATCGCAGGTGATCGGGAGGGAGGCCCGACAACGTTGAAAAGAAATCCGCAGCCTCGTCGACACTTGCTTGGTGATCATTGGCATAGATATTTGAAACATGAAATATTTTCAAGTGGACGCAGCCAAGTGAAACGGCGATCATGGCGGCTTGTTTCGTGGTCAGGTGTTTTTTATTGGCTGCGCGATCGCGGTGTTCGTGCCGAAAATTTGTTTCACAAATGAGCGTATCAGAACCAGAAAACTGAGAAACAACGCGTGCGAGGTTTTCCTTTGAAAAAACAATATCGGTCAGGTAGGTGATTTTCTGACCGTGACTTCTCGTTAAAATGGCTTTCGCAAGCTCTTTCGCATCACGCATTTCACCATTTGGTAGCTCGACAAAGCCTGAAATATTGTCTCCTACGGCCATTTTTTGCAACTCGCCGATCCAGGGCCCGGGGGCTAGTCCGAGGGTCGCAACGGCGTTAATTGATACGGTAAAGAAATCAGGGAGTGTGATGCTATAGCCACACACAGGTGTACCATGATCGAGGATCGTTGCAGAAACAATGAAGTCAGTCTGCTGGAGCGGTAGAATGGCACCTTTTGTGTTGTTCAAAGGCTGTGTGGTGACGGGGTTTCCTAGAGAAAACTGATCGTCACTGGAAAGAACTTGAGTCACCACTCGGCCATCACCAAGGACCTCGTGAATTCTGTAGGTCATTTGTTTTGGCTCTAGCAAATTCCAGGTATAGGCGAGTAACTTCGAGCGAATTTGATTGGCAATTCCAATGGGACCTATGACTTCAAGCGTTCTAAAATGCGGAATATTGACGCGAATCATACGATCAAATCCGATAAAATGATCCACATGGGTGTGGGAAATACAGACCGTACGAATTTTTAGCAATTCTTTAACACCAAGTGCCTCTAGTGAGCCCGCATCAAAGAGCAGATTTTGACCGTGATTTTGGAAGCCGATGAGGACTGCTGGGTCCCCCCCGATGCCGTTGACAAGATCAATGGTCATTCGTGCACTCATAGCTAAGCCTCGAAGTCACTTATTTTAGCGGCAAGCTGCCATCAGTTTTTTAACTCGGCTCACATCAACCGGCTTAGCCACATCGCCGTCAAATTTAAGCGACGTACCAACAATAAATCCCCAAGCGTGTGGCAGGAGGCTAGAAATATTTTCTGCGGTGACGCCGCTTCCAAGGACCACTGGTGCACTCGCTGACGCTTTCGCTACTTTTGCTAATTTTTCAAGATTGACAGGCTTACCCGTACCGGCGCCAGAAACAATGATGGCGTCTGCAAGGCCTCGTTTTACAGTATCCTCGACCTCGTCTTCGATGAGGCGTGAGGCGAGTGGTGCAGAATGTTTAACGTCAACATCGGCCATAATTTTAATATCCGTGGCGCAGAGATCCGTGCGAGCCCGCAGCAGGTCGTGCGCGATTCCTTGGATGAGTCCTTGATCCGTAACCCTAGCACCGGTTAAGACGTTGACGCGGATAAATTTAGCGCCGACCGCCTTGGCGATGGACAAAGCGCTGACCCCGTCATTACGCAATACATTGATACCAAGCGGCAATGAACTGATGCGGGTCACCTCTAAAGCCACCCGAGTCATCATGGCAACCACATGGGCTGGAACGCGTCCTGGGTAAAACGGGACGTCTCCGAAATTTTCCATCATTAATGCGTCAACGCCGCCTTCAGTGAGTGCTTTTGCATCGGCCATCATTAGCTCGCATATTTTATTGAGGCTCTCTCGGCTAAGAGGAGAGCCGGGCAATGCAGGAAGATGCAGCATTCCGATGACAGCGTGTTTTTTATTGGGAGCCAAAAAATTCATGTTCAATTCCAGTCTTCTACTTATTTTGCTCGATCATATATCGGTCGTTCACTCATCGGCGCCAACTTAGGATAGTTCGGCATCGCTTAAATTTTCACTGGTGGCCGAGTAGGTGACTTTTGGATAACGTTCATTGAGAAGCTTCATCCGCCAGATTTGTTCCATGAGCACCACTAAATCGCCTCGGCGATCACGGCAAAGATACTGAGCTTGTTCTTGAGTGAATTTATCAAGCAGCAAATCGTCTGGACAGTGGACCCACCTTGCGACCGAATAAGGTAGAGCATGAAATTCCACTCGCACGCCGTATTCATTCTCGACGCGATATTTTACCACATCGAACTGAAGCACACCCACAACGCCAAGCCAAAGATCATTGGAATGTAAGGGTCTGAGCACCTGGACTGCGCCCTCTTCTGATAACTGGTCGAGTGCTTTATTCAACTGCTTACTTTTTAGGGGATCTTTCAGTTGCACGCGTACGAAATTTTCAGGAGAGAACACAGGAATGCCTGTATAGATTAGTGCTTCACCTTCAGAGAGCGTGTCACCAATTTTAAAAATTCCAGGGTCATGAATTCCAACAATGTCACCTGCATAAGCCTCTTCGACCAGTGACCGGTCTTGGGCCATAAACTGGGTTGGGCGTGCAAGTCGATATTCTCGCTTCATCCGCACATGCCAAGCTTTCATGCCGCGCTCAAATTTTCCAGAAACAATTCGCATAAAGGCCACACGGTCGCGATGAGCTTGATCCATGTTGGCCTGAATTTTAAATATAAATCCAGAAAATTTTTCTTCTTCCGGCTCAACAACGCGGGAGTGACTGAGGCGAGCGAGCGGCGGCGGCGCGATCTCGATGAGGGCTTCCAGCAACGTTTGGATGCCAAAATTATTCATGGCCGAGCCGAAATACACAGGGCAAAGATCACCGCGAAGATATTTTTCACGGTCGAAATTTTCTCCCGCACCCTCAAGCATAGTAATTTCTTCACGCAAAACGGCGGCTTGTGCTGCGCCGATTTCATTCTCAAGTTCAGGATCATCAATGCCCATGCCCTTCAATTTTACTGGGCGAGCGCGATCAGCGCCTTTTTCAAAAACAAGCAGTGTTTTTTTAAACCGATCATAGACTCCACGAAAGGATGAGCCCATACCAATCGGCCAGGTCGCCGGAAAACATTGAATGCCTAAGACTTTTTCGATCTCGTCGATAAGATCGAAAGGCTCGCGGCCTTCGCGGTCCATTTTGTTGATGAAGGCAATCACTGGAGTTTTGCGCATGGCACAAACTTCAAACAATTTTTTGGTCTGGCTCTCAACACCACTTGCCGCATCAAGGAGCATGACCGCCGAGTCAACGGCCGTGAGAGTTCGGTAGGTGTCTTCCGAAAAATCTTTGTGGCCAGGAGTATCAATCAAATTGATTTCACAGCCGCCATAGGAAAAATTCATAACCGAGCTCGTCACCGAAATTCCACGTTGCTTTTCAATCTCCATCCAGTCAGAGGTGGCAAATTTTTTGCCGCGTTTTGCTTTAACGGCCCCAGCCATCTGAATGGCACCTCCGTAAAGAAGGAGTTTTTCTGTGGTGGTTGTTTTGCCCGCATCGGGGTGCGAAATAATCGCAAAGGTTCGACGTTTGGAAATTTCTTTATCGTACATTGGATTGCTCATTTTAAGCTCAATTTGCTAGAGATTACATACGCACTAAAAATTCGACCTCCGTCAATTGCCTATATCGACTGAAGGTGATAGGTTTTGCCACAATATCTGTAAGTTTACTATAGGAAACTGATTCCATATGACGCAAAAAAACCAACGTAGTCCGCTAGTTATTGCATGTTTCACAATATTTTTGGATCTCCTAGGTTTTGGAATTATTATTCCAGTCAATAGCTTCTATGTGCAAAGTCTCGGTCAGGGTCCGATGGTCATAGCCTTTCTTTCGGCCTCCTATTCCCTGATGCAGTTTCTCTTTGGTCCATTTTGGGGCCGTTTATCAGATAAAATCGGCCGACGGCCAGTCATTTTGATCTCAGTGGCGGCTAGTTTTGCTGGGCACCTCATCTTTGGCATGTCGAGCACCATCGTCACGATCTTTGCCGCGAGACTTCTTGCTGGATTTGGGAACGCCAATATCGGAACGGCACAGGCCATCGTCTCTGATGTCACCACGCCCGAAAATCGCTCACGGGGCATGGGCATGGTTGGCGCCTCGATCGGCCTCGGCTTTTTGTTTGGACCAGCGATTGGCATGTATGCGGCGCAGTTCGATCCTCAGTACCCAGCTTTATTGGCTGCAGGCCTTGCGGCCGTGAACTTCGCCCTTGCCTACTTCCTACTACCTGAAACCAGAGTAATTGGTGCGGAACAGGGGCATCACCGCCGCGGCATGATTTCCATCAAGGAATTTATGGCATCGATGTCTCGTCCTAATATTGGAAGCATCATAAAAATTAGTTTTTACAGCACGGCGGCATTTGCCATGTTCGAAGTTATCGTTGGGCTCCTCATGGAACATCAGTTCCTACCAAGCGAGAGCCGAAATACCCATGAGCATATTGCGGCGGCAGCGAAGATGACGGGGTATTTTCTCGTGGTTGTTGGAATCACAGCGGTCATCATTCAAGGAGGCCTCATTGGGCGGCTCACAAAAAAATATGGAGAAAAGAAGCTTTTTCAACTGGGCCTCTTGATGATGGGGTTAAGTCTAGGGGCGATCCCAGTGGTTGCGGCATTGGGTGGTTATACAGCGATGCTGTTTTTAGCTGTACCATTGGCGATTGGAACTGGAATTTTCAACCCATCCTTGTCCAGCCTCCTGTCAAAATCGGCACCCAAAGACCAACAGGGCGCGATACTAGGCTTGAATCATAGCTTTTCAGCTCTCGGCCGAGTGGTGGGTCCTGGCCTCAGTGGAATTTTATTCGAGTGGAACGAGGGCGCGCCCTTTTACGTGGCTGCAGGTGTGACCTTGGTGGCCTTCATAATTTCCTTCAATGTGAAACGAGCCGAAGATATTTGATTCTGCTCAAAATGGTCGAAAACGCAGAGTTCGGCCTTTTTCAGCAGAATCTATTTGATGTAGGGCAGAGCATCGTCAGGAATCGATGCATATCTGAATATTCCTTGAGTTCTATATTCAGGACTCATTATAATATTATTGAATTTTCTCTTAAACTCGGCCTTCGACATTTGAAATGTTCCATGCCCTTCGATCACAACCGCGAAAACTTCGTTGGCAGCTAGACTATCGATTTTATGCCGATAGAAAACGAGTGAATCAGCGGTCCACTGTATTTTTGGTCGACGTCCTGTGGACGACGAACTCTTGTCGATTAGTCCTTCTTTTCGAGTGGAGCCGGCTCTGGGGCGAGCCACACTTGATTTTGGAGCCGGTGTCTGCTGGCTTGAACGTGCGGCCCGTTGAAGTCGATTTTTTTCATCCGAGGCAAAACGATCTTGTTCCCAACGCTCGAGAGTCACTAATTGCTCAGGCGAAAAAGTCTTTGCAAAATCACTTTGATTGATGACCTGGGCATCGTCAGAGTTGCTGAAAAGCACAACCGAAACATTGAGGATCATACCCGTGGGATTGATGACTCTCACCATCCGATCTTCACCAGCATCCCAATCGACAACGATAAAAAATTTGCCAGTTCGGTCATTGAGTAACGTTTCGACGGAGTTGGGTAATGCCATGATTGATCCTTAGAAACGTCGTAAACAAAATAAACGACAGAAAGTGGAGACGATTAGGAAAATGGAGGTTACACTAACAGCAGTAGACAAGCACCCTCGAAATCCCTAAAATTCTTAGGATATGTCTAAAGTATCGCTTTCCATTTCATTTATATTACATTTAAGGGGCTCAAATGACTAACGCACCAAAAACAAATACAATTGCCCTAAAATTACGCATCGGTGCGTATTGTATAGCAGGCTTTCTGTTTTTGGCCCTAGTTTTGCCATTTTTGGTCGATTTTTCAAGCTTTAAACCACAAATTCAGGCCGTCATTGCAGATAGTCTCAACGCCAAAGTTGATTTTGAATCGGCACGTTTACAATTAATACCGAGCATTGGGGTAAAGGTCAAAGGGGTCGTCGTAGAAAATACGGACCCTATTTTTAATGGCACGAAGCTTTTTTCAGTCGATAGCCTGGTAGTCAACGCCCAATTGTTTGCGCTCTTGACCGGTAAAGTCGTCGGTAGAGTCCAGATCGATGCACCTGAATTTATCATGGCGAAGAGTGGCCTAAAAAATAACATCACCGCGTTAATGAAGCCGTCGCCCGTTGGGGCAAAGGCTACTGATTCATCGGACAAAGGAGCCCAAGTAGATTCTCAAGGTCATGCGAAGGTGGAAGCGGCGTCAGAATCCGGCACAAAACCGGTGCCTGCAGTGGACCCTAAGGCGGATGTCGAAGCCATGGCCAAGACCATGGCCACTGTCAAAGAAAAACTATTAATCGAAGGCGTGTACATTAACGGGGCCAATATAACGATTCGCGACCTTGCGAATACCGAGACAAAGGAATCAAAAGAGCCCGTTCGTGTTCGGGATCTAAATGTGGCCATCACCAATATCGGTCTTGATCGTGATATCCAAATTAAAATAGACACAAAAGTTGACATCAATGAAGCAGGGACCACCGTCAAAGGTCCAATTTCAATTGAAAAGACCGTTCACGTCACGATGGGGGGAAGCGGGCTAGAAAAAGCAACCTTCGTTGGAAAGCTTAGTTACGATGAGCTCTTGATTAATTTTCGTGAGGTCTTTGTTAAAAATCCCGGGATTCCACTCAATGTCGCTTTTTCTGGGGTGTTCATGCCAAACGATTTCAATCTTGAAAGTCTGGTATTTAATATCCATAATCTTAAAGTCGATGCCAAAGCCCATGTCTTAAATTTTGCAGACCCAAATTTGACCGCTGACGTAAAGGTTGCAAATGAAAACCTAGCCTCTCTTGGAGACCTCCTTCCGAAGCACAAAGACATGCTTCTAAATGGAAACCTTCATCTGGATGCCGGATTGCATGGGGCCATTTCAAGTCTCGGGACGCTCGAAGCGAACGTTAATTTCGACACCAAGCTTGCTGGCACAGACTTAGATATTCACTTAACGACAAAAGGCGTTTTCCCCTTTAAGGGAGCCCTAGCTGTGAATAGTAAACGTATTGACATTGATTCACTCGTCGGACCTTTTCAAAAAAATTCCGGAGCGAAAGCTGGCGACAGCCCGACGTCTGGCGATGCAAAAGGTGGCGAAGGGTCGAGCGCCACTGCCGAAACTGGTTCTTCAGCGACCACCTCGACGTCGGCGCCAACCGCAGTCCCTGCAGACCCAAATGCGGGAAAGCCGGCGACTGATTTTGCGTTAACCGCTGAACAAAAAAAATTAATCCAAGGAACTGATGCTGAAATTCGCGTTAACCTCAAAGAAATTATTTACAGCTCTTTAAAACTCACAAACGTCAAAGTCGACCTTGACCAAAAAAATCTTGTCGGTGCCCTTAAGGAATTTAACATTGATGGTTTCGGCGGTAAAATCAGTGCTTCAGGAAAAGTAGACCTAGCACCTGCACCGATTTCTTTTGACGGCGCCTTTAAAATGACTGAGATTCATCCTGAGCTAGTCATGTTAGTGGTTAAGCCTGCGAACAAAGATCTCCTCGTTGGTCGAATGAATTTGGATCTCGACGTAAGTGGCAAAGGCACAACCGTCCCAACTCTGAATAAGACACTCAATGGAAAGGGTTCTTTTCGGTTTTTAGATGGAGAGTTGCACACGAAAAGTATCGGGTCGGCCATGGGAGAGGAGTTTGATAAATTTCTTTCCACACTTTCTGCCGGCGGTGCTGGTCAGGCCATTTTTGATGCCGCAGAAAAGCTTCTAAACAGCCCAATCGCAAAAGCTGCAGGCAAGAACCCACCGGACATTGCAAAAATGAAGGAGCAGTACCAATCCTCTGGAAAAATGAAGTTGACCGATAAATCGAGTGCCAACAAAAGCCTGAAGGATGTCAATGGAAAGATCGAAATTAAGGACGGCAAAATCTATGTGGTGTCGGCTACTACAAATACCTCTGGCACCATAGACTTCAACAGCTTTTTTGACCTTGAGATGAAGTTGGGTGGGACTTCTATTTTTACGGCTTCTGCTGCGACAAAAGAGCGTCTGAAGTCCCAGAGCAAATACGCAGACCTTTTGTTTGATGATAAAAATAATCTCGTGGTGGCCATGACGCTCGGTGGTACGGTGATGGATCCGAAAGTGACCATAGGATCGGACGCGATGCGAGAATCGTTTACCAGCAAGGCAAAGGTTTTAATTGAGAAAGAGGTTAAAGTGGCTGCTGAAAACTATATTAAGTCTTTGATGGGCGGCGGAGCCCAAAAAGCGGAAGTGGCCAAAAAAGTGGAAGAAGGCAAGGCCAAGGCTGCCGAGCAAGTAAAGAGTCCTGAAAACCAAAAGAAAGCCAAGGATGCATTAAAGGGACTGTTTGGAAAATAGTGAGCATTTGAAGCGAGAGTAAATCCTCAATGAGGGCTGGTATTTATGCTTGATATCACAGGGCAAACAAGATGGGGCATTATCGGTGACGGTCAACTAGCCAGAATGCTGGCTTTGAGTGCCATCCCCCTTGGAGTTCGCCCCATTATATTGACTGGTGATTCCTCGAGTCCCGCAGGGCAAGTTTCTCCGCTGTTTGTGCGTGGGCACATCGATAGCCGAGACGACCTTCATGCGTTACTTAGTCAGGTGGATGGAGCCATCATCGAAAGCGAGTTCATCAACTGCGACGTCCTCGAGTCTACGGGCTTAGCCAACAAGGTTGTGCCGTCGATGGCGGTTATTCGAGTGCTTCAAAACAAACTCGAGCAAAAAAAATTACTTCAACGTTTAAATATCCCCTCGTCACCTTTATGTGATCAAGGAACCGGCGAGACACTCGAGTGGTTTAGCACAATTTCCGGAAATGGCACCCGCCCCATTGTCCTAAAATTTGCGACCTTCGGATACGACGGAAAAGGAGTTCTGGTTCTTAACGGGGCGGGACCTTCGGATTTAGAAGCCGCCGCAGAATTTTTAGCCCTAGCTGCAAAGAGAAAAATTTCCATTTATGCTGAAGATCGAATTGCATTCGACAAAGAGCTTGCGATGGTCGCGGTTCGACGTAGAGATGGTGAATTCAAGACTTGGCCCTTAGTTATCTCAGAGCAAAAGCATGGAATCTGTGACCGCGTGACTGGCCCTGCTACAGCACTGGGTGTCAGCAAATCCTATGAAACGGCGGCAGAGATGGCCTGCCAAAAAATTGCAGACCACTTAGGGATTGTAGGTGTATTTGCAGTGGAATTTTTTCTCACTGTTGACGGGACGCTTCTTGTAAACGAGATTGCCCCACGAGTTCACAACAGCGGGCACTACACTCAGAATGCAGGTTGCACCTCACAATTTGAAAATCACTGGCGTGCGGCCCTCGATCTTTCGCTCGGTGCAACGGCGACCACGTCATTTTTTGCGATGCAAAATCTTTTAGGACCCGGAGAAATAACCTCTAAAGAATGTGCGCATGCTCCGAAAGGAAGCGAGCTTGCCCATGTCCACTGGTATGCCAAAAGAGGGCTATCACCTGGCAGGAAACTTGGACACTTGAATGGGGCCTGCCATGATTTCAGCCTAGCAGGAGATGTGTTAAACGCGTTACAAACAGCCAATGGCCGGTGGCAAGACGAACAACGACAAAGATTTAATCCCGAAGATTCACTTGGAGGAACAGTTTAATGACGTTACAAAAGAAAAAGAAGGCCACCGAAAAAAAATCCAGTGTAAAGCAACAAGGTCATCCGATTGTTGGCATCGTCATGGGAAGTGACAGCGACCTTGTATGGATGGAGCAGGCCGCCGATGCACTGGAAAAATTTAATATCGCATACGAGTTGAAAATTATTTCGGCACACCGTACCCCAGATTGGGTGGCCAGCTACGGTAATTCTGCTCGAGGCCGAGGTCTAAAGGTCCTTATCGCAGGTGCTGGTGGGGCCGCACATTTGCCAGGAATGATGGCCGCTCACACCACTATTCCCGTGATTGGTGTACCTTGCCCGGTCGGTCCGATGCAGGGTGAGGATGCCCTCTGGTCCATCGTGCAAATGCCGAAAGGGGTGCCCGTAGCTACGGTTGGGATTGGCAGCGGCTGGAACGCCGGTGTTTTGGCGGTGCAGATGCTATCCGTGGGTTCAGGCGGTGACGCCAATGCCCTTTCGTCATCTCTTGAAGCCCATAAGTTGGAGATGGAGCAAACTGTTGCTAGAATGAATGAGAGACTCTGTTAATTTGCACCAATGGCGAGACATCTTGCCAGCCCATGAGCCCCGAGGAAAATCTGCGGCATGCCGATCGAAAGAAAAAAATTTACAGCCATGTTGGCCCTAGTTTTGGTGCAAATTCTGTTTGGCTTTAATTTCGTTTCTTCAAAGCAGGTCGTGGCGTATATGGCGCCAAGTACGTTTGCATGCTTGCGCTTCCTTATTGCGGGCCTTACGCTGTATGGTTTCGTGGTCTTTAAAGAGCGGAAAATGTTTCCAAAAAGCGTGGACTCAAAAACTTGGGGCCTGCTCTTATTCTTGGGCATTATCGGAATTGCGGCAAGTCAGTCACTTTTTCTATGGGGATTAAAGAACTCAACGGCCACGAATACGGCGATTTTGAGTACAAGTATCCCGATGTTTACTTTGATCATTGTCTGGCTTCGAGGTCAAAGCAAACCTTCGTGGCACGAGGGAATTGGATTTCTAATCTCTCTGATTGCCCTGCTAATATTCAACAACATAGAAAATTTCACATTGGGTTCAAACACAGCGCAGGGAGATGCCTCCATACTTTGTGGATGCAGCCTAATGGCGATCTATATTAGCTATTGTAAAGGAGTCTTTACTCAAATATCTGTGTTGTGGGGTACCACATTAATATTCTTAATTGGGGGGCTGGTGCTCTTGCCGTCAGCCATTCAAGACCTTTCTTCGCTCAATGAGTTTCCGGCAGAGAAAGTCGTCTGGTCGTTTATATACTCGGTCTTTGCGGCGACTCTATTTACCTATTATATTAATAACTGGGCTTACCGCTATTTAAGTCCTTCGACGATGTCTTTGTTTGTATATTTGCAGCCTCTTGCCGCGGCCTTGGCGGCCTACGAAATATTTGGGGAGACCCTAACATCCAGAAAAGTATTTGCGGCTTTTTTGATATTTTTAGGCATGGTCGTCGCAATCCGAGAAACGAAATCATCATCTGTAGTGCCACAATAATCAATGTTTATGAAATTCGCTGTGCGCGTTCTAAGTCAACTTTTATCAGACCTATGGGCAAGCTCGTGAACGAATTCTTCTAATTCATCGGCGTCAATATCCAGACGAAGTTCTTCAATCGAAGTGCGTCAGTAAGAGAGTTACTCTGGATGGGGTAACTCACAGGTTTCTTTTTGTGGTGGAACTACGATCCAGATTTGTTGGTCAGTCAGACCACAAGGTGCAATTTGAATTCATTTCAGTGTGCCGTCTAGACCTCAGAGCCCATTTGGCTCGATGTTCCCGGTTGCTTACTGGCTTAAACAATAGAGCGCGTAGGCCGTGTTACATGTTCCCAATGAACCTGAAGTCGCCCACGTACTCGTTGTCGAATTTGCCACTCCCACTCGACCATTCACTCCGGACGATGCCGACGACCAATCTGAACAAGTATT
>CAMDKS010000042.1 GCA_945900755.1 Bdellovibrio sp. ZAP7 | reverse complement strand
CTTACCAATTCCTGCTTGCCGGCACCACCGATGAAACGTGCTATAGCTTGTGGTTAGTTCGTGGCGGTCTCGAAGCTTTTCAAGGCAATGTACAATGTTGAAATCGAAGTAAGTTCCCTTAGCAAGTTTAAGCATGGCCTCGCGTTTCCTCTCATCAATTTGGTTGTGGGCAGGTTTTTGATAGTTTCCGTGTTTGATGCCTTCAACTCCTTTGAGCCGTATCTTCCTTGCTCGTCTAGTGACGGACCTCTCGGTACACCCCAAAAGTTCAGCAGCCTGGCGGCGGCTGATCACTCCAGTCCTAAAATCTTCTAAGACCCTCATAGCTACCGCTTCATTCTTGGACATAAAGATTCCTCCAGTTTTCATTGCTGCTCCTTTGATCTGTAATCAGTTGATTTTGATCAGAGGAGTATAGGTGTTACGAAACGATATTGCTGATTAATTCAGAGGGGGGGGGGACGATATTGCTGATTAATTAAGGGGAGACGATATCGCTGATTTTTTTTACTAATTTTTGAAATACGCCAAATTTTTCAGCCAATGGATCGCAGGATTTTTGCCTCTTAGATCGGCACCAAGGAGGTTTTTCACCGTAATTTCTGCTATGATGGAGACATCGTACATTGTCGAGAGCACCCTTTTTTTGAATTTGTAAGATTCTGCTAAAGTTTCTGACTCTAAATGCCGATAAAGGCGGGGATGCCCAACCAATATGGAGGACGTGATTTATGAAAAATGACAAGACGACCTTAGAATCTCGCAAGTCTCATAATGAAGAGCTGATTCGCCGGATGAAGTCTGGGGAAGCTCTTTGGAGCTACGATAGCCAAGCAAGCTGGTTTCCTCCTCGACCAACCATAGAGAAAGATCCTGAAGCGATTAAACGCCTATATAAAGATGCACTGGATCAGCCGTCTGAATACACAGATCCGACCGTGCGATTAGTGGAACATACATTGAAAATAACACCATTTTTGGCGAATAAAAATCAAGCGAAAAAAATTACAGATAAAATTGGCTGATCTGGTTTTACTAGATCTCGTCTAGAGTATCCAATAAACAGCAAGATCAGCGGCAGGTAGCCAACCTGAAGCATTGATCACTTCCGAATCCAGATCCTTACCGCTGATCATAGAGTACTCGGGACCAGCACCTATACGCAGGTTAAAGCCGTTTCCTGCCCACTGCTGAGCCAGGGTGAGACGCATTGAAAGAGTATCTAACTCAGCTAACCGAGTTCGTTCTATTCTGGACGATAGGAGAATGCGGTCCCCCGAGTTTCTTTCCCACTCGGCAGTCATTTGAAAGCGATCTTCCGTAAATCCTGCAATCGACTGCATCTGCATCGTACGATTGGCAAAAGAATGCCCATCTCCTGCTTTTCCTGACCCATGTTTAGCGGCATTTAATTTTTCTTTGCCATAGGGACTTAATTCCGCCGACGAGTGTCCTATGCCACTAGCCCAAAAGCTGTGAATGATTAAGCGTTGAGAAATTCGGTTGCTCCAAGAAATTGAGGGGCGAATGATTCTAGCCTCTAATTTTGAAAACCTTTGGCTCATGTCACCCCACCAAAGGGATTTCCTCGACATTGATATATATTTCAGGCCAAAGGCCCAATCGTCTTCGCCAAAATTTGGAAATTGCCATTTTAGCTGAGCTGTTTTAGCCCCTAGAGCTAAGGCGGCAGGATCTGTTCCCACCATGATTCCGTCCCATACTCCAACTTCGGCAAGGGATCCAATGACGAAGGTTCCTGGCTGGACAACCGTGGCAGTCCATTCATCTGGAATAGGGGATCTGACCATGACTTTTTTTGGCGCAGACGTGACTGCGGCATCGTCCGCCAGCGCCTTTGCCGATATGATTGAGGCAAGTAAAATTGAGAAATTTACGAATGGACGCATAGCTTCAGTCTGTATCCTCATGAATGGTCAATACTTATTGTACCATTAACCTTCTCTATAGACCATAGAGGCGAGAGTATTTTTCCGTTAGGTACGTCATGTAAGGCTTAATCGACAAATCCTGACGAGTTGATAATTGAATCAAGGCATCGGGACTAATGCTGGCCCCCCAATGGTGGAGGTTTGTGTTTAGCCAAGATTTTAATTTTGAAAAATCACCGCGGATGAAGTCTTGCTCCATATTCGGCAGTTTATGACTTGCTGTATCGTAGAACTGGGCGCTAAGTATATTGCCAATGGTGTACCCCTGAAAGGCTCCGCCAAGACGCCCTCCAAACCAGTGAACATCTTGCAAACAGCCATTTTTCATGTTTGGCACCGTGACCCCAAGATCACTTTTATAGCGTTCATTCCATGCGTCCGGTAAATCACGAACCGCCAGTTTGCCTTCGAGCAACTGACATTCTAGATCAAAACGAATCATGACATGTAGATTGTAGGTAAGCTCGTCGGCGTCGACTCGTATAAATCCTGGCTCCACTTTGTTGATCGCCCGAATAAAATGAGTTTGAGATACTTTTTCAAAGTGTGGGAAGCTTTTTTGAAGGATCGGATAAAAATAGTCCCAAAATGGTTTTCCTCTGCCAACGCGGTTTTCCCAAAGTCGCGACTGGCTTTCGTGAACGCCGCTGGAAACACCGCCCGCTAAAATGTTTCCGTCCAATAGTGGATTGATGCCAAACTCATATAAGGCGTGGCCGACTTCATGAATAACGCTAAATAGACAGTCTGTTATATCTGAGCGGATGGCGCGTGTCGTAATGCGGATGTCACCGCCAGAGAGTCTGGTCATGAACGGGTGGGCCGATAAATCCATGCGGCCACGATTAAAATCATAGCCTATTTGCCGAGCCACCGTTTTGCAAAATTCTAGTTGGGCTGTTTCTTCAAAATCACCAATTAAACATGACGAATCAATTTGTTTTGCAGAGGCCACTCGTTTGACAAGAGGTACCAACTGGCTGCGAAGATCTGAAAAAAGCTGCTTTGCAGACTTAACCGTGACCCCGAAATCCGCATATTGAATGAGTGCATCCATGGGGTGATCCATGTTTTTAAAACAGTCGGAAAACCGTTTGCTCAATTCTACTGATTTCTCAAGAAGTGGTTTTAAAGACGAGAAATCGTCTTTTGGACGCGCGATCGTCCACGCAGTGTACATACGCGAGTAGTGCTCCGACATTTCACTGTTGAGAGACGACGGCACGTTGACTTCTAGGTCTCTCTGCCGACGAGCTTCACGAACAAACGCAGCCTCTATATTTTCCATCGGCTGCTGTTCAGCCCACGGAGTTAGCTCTTGGATCAAATCCCCGGTTTCCTTGGAAACCAAGAGTTCATGGGACAATTTTGACAAGGTCGCCATTTGACGGCCTCTTTGTTCGGAGCCACCCTCTGGCATCATGGTGGCTTGATCCCAGTTTAGTATGCTGCCGGTCAAGTTTAAGTCGGTCATCATCGCAAGGCGGTCTTTAAGTGTGGCTAGTGATGGATTCATAGGTGTCCTTGCAACGATGGAAAATAATAAGGTGTTCTAGCCAATATGCGTTAGGCCTGCCATATAAGGGTGAAGGCACTTTGGAATTCGTATGCTTCCGTCCTTCTGCTGATGAACTTCCAATAGGGAAATCAAAACTCGCGGGCTCGCAATCGCCGTGTTGTTTAGGGTGTGACAAACTTTAGCTTGGCCATCTTTACCTTTGTAGCGAAGTTTGAGGCGACGAGCCTGAAACTCGTGAAACGTCGAACACGAATGGGTCTCCCCGTAATTTCCTCGCGACGGCATCCAGGTTTCGATGTCGTGCTTGCGGAGCTGACCTTGACCTAAGTCTCCGGTACAAACATAGACAACTCTGTACGGCAGCTCAAAATCTTGAAGGCATTCTTCAGCGTTGCTAAGTAGCTCGTTGTGAAATAATTCGGATTGTTTTTCATCAGCCGGTCCGATGATGACCTGCTCAATTTTTTGAAATTGATGGACTCGGTACAGACCCGACGTATCTTTGCCGTAAGTTCCCGCCTCACGGCGAAAGCACCCACTCCAAGCCATCATTTTTATCGGTAGTTTTTCTTCTGGAAGAATTTCACCGGCGTAAAAACTTGTGAGCGGCACCTCTGCCGTGCCGACTAGTGCCAATTCATCTTTTTCTGCACAATAGGCCTGCTCGCGACCCGTAGGAAAATACCCGGTACCCACCATGCACTCTTCTCGTACCAACACCGGCACGCTCATGGCTTGATAGCCCTTCGCCACAAGCTTGTCATACACATACCTGAGGACGGCCTGCTCCAGTCTCGCGCCAAGGCCCGTCAAAACATAACTTCGCGAGCCTGCGATCCGCACGCCTCGTTCAAAATCCATGAGCGAATGCTTTAAACCTAGAGTGACGTGATCGATCGGCTTGAAATCAAAATTTGGGACAGTACCCCATTTCTTTATTTCAACATTATCGCTGTCGTCTCGTCCAATGGGAACGTCGGCCCGAGCTGGCTGTGGAACCAGCAGCATCAAGCCGTCAAATTCGACTTTTTTTACGGATAAATTTACCTCTAAGGCTTCCATCTGGGCCTTGATCCCTTGGACTTCAGCTTTCATGCTATCACGCATATCGGGTGACGCCTTGCCGATGTCTTTCGATAGGCGATTGCGGGTGGCTTGCAGCTCTTCCATCTGGGACTGGAGTGGGCGAATCTCGGCGTCCAGTTTCAGGAGGGCATCGAGGTCCATATGATTGCGTTTGTCGCGTGCGCCCTTTTTGATGAGGTCGGCATTGTCACGGATAAATTTTATATCAAGCATGTTATAGTCCACTGGGAAGAAGGTCGTCGTGATTAGATTGTCAGGTTTTTGATTGTAATAAAATCAGGTTCTTGTAGCAATGCCTCATATCGGGTATCCTTGTTATATCGACATGGCAACTATATTGAGCGTCGAGGATTTTAATGCGGCCTCAGCTTTAGGAATATCACCAATGCGAAACCTTCTCTTTATTGACGATGACGCAGTTGTTCGAAAACTTGGGGTTTGGGCCTTTGAGAAAATAGCCCATTTTAAGGTGCAGCAAGCCTCCAGCGGTGAAATGGGCCTTGAGCAACTGAACACTTATATCCCAGATGTTGTGATCCTTGATGTCATGATGCCAGGGATGGACGGACCAGCCACACTTCTTAAAATACGAGCCAAGCACCCAAATTTACCTGTCATTTTTTTAACCGGGCAGGCAGAACCATCGCAAGTAAAAATGTTAAGGGGCCTCAACCCTGCAGGCATTATCGCCAAGCCGTTTGATCATAAGACGATTGGTAAGGTTATACACGATATTCTTGACGCACTCATCCCTCGGCCCTAAGGCCGCTCTGAGAACTCCGAACAAGCACTAAACATTAATGATTCTATAATATTCTTTAAAACTCATGGTCTTTGACTTGATTTTAATGGAGAATTTTGCTAAAGCTCGCTCACAATGACTTATGGTCGCAATGGAGTAGGGCATGAATTTGACACATTCAAAATTAGAGAACGTGTTCACGAAATTGGGTCTACCATTTTCGCCAGTGATTTTGGCTCCACTTGCAGGGGTTTCAGATCATCCTTTTCGCCGTATCTGTACCCAAAATGGGGCTGACTTAACCTATGTGGAAATGATCTCTGCCACGGCGATGCTCTACGAAAGTCGCCGCACCTACGAAATGTTAAAACGTCACGAGAGCGAATCGATTCTCGGCGTGCAGATTACCGGAAGAACGGCAGATGAGGTCGGGCGTGCAGTGGCCATCCTCGATAAAATGCAGTTTGATACGATCGATATTAATATGGGATGCCCCGTTAATAAAGTCGTGAGGACGGGCTGCGGTAGCGGAATTCTTCGGGACCCACAACGGGTTTATGAAACGACAAAACTCGCCTGCGAAAATACGGATAAGCCAGTCTCAGTAAAAATTAGACTGGGCTGGGATAGCCAAAATATTACTTGGCCAGAAGTTCTAGACGCCGCTGAAAAAGGTGGTGCGGCGTGGATCACGATCCACGGTCGCCTGCGAAGTGATGATTATGCTGTTCCCGTAGATCTTGACGCCATCGCCTCTTTAAAAAAACTGGCAAAAATCCCTGTCATCGGTAACGGCAATATTTTGTCGAGAAGTGACGCCATATACATGCGCGAGCGAACAGGCGTTGACGGCTTGATGGTCAGTCGCGGAGCGTTGGGTAATCCTTGGGTCTTCAACGAAATTAAACAAGGTGAGTTAGACGTTTCCATTGATCAATGGGAGAAAATGGCTCTCGATCATCTCGCGTGGCAGCAAGAAGAGTACGGAGATTCGGGTGCCGGAGCCGTGTGCATGCGCAAACATTTACTGTGGTACGCAAAAGGATGGCCTGCCGCAAAAAAACTACGAGAAGCCATAAGCCACACCGGAAATCTTTCTGATTGTGCCCTTTTGGTGAGAGAGTTTGCAGAAGATCAACGCACCGCTGGAGCCACGAATCGGTTAACCGTTTGGCCCGCAGATACTGATAACCGCTTTGTTTGGGATCCAAAATATGACATGGATCGCAGGCTAGATAGGGGAGTCGGGGATGACGGACTTGAGTCCATTTAGGCCATTTAATGGTAAGAGTGGTATACAAATGATGCGTAAATGGTCAACTTGTCGTTTTTTCTAATGAAATAGCTATAAAAGTTATTGACTTTTGGTTGCGAGTCCTGTAAAAATCAGGAGGAATCCATAGAATAAAGTTTAAAGTGATGGCGTTTTTATTAATTTTCAATAATAATGATGGGAGATTGCGATGAAAAAAGTATTATTAGCAGGTTTCGGAATAGTCGCTGCAGCCAGCTCTGCCATGGGCGAGCAGGTTACCGCAACGAAACGTTCTCCAATTATGACCCCGATTGAAAATGTCTATGGTCGCGTTGAAGTTCGTCAAACAAGCTTAAGCGACAGGACTGCTGATCATTCTTCTCGTTCAAACCGAGTTGCAAGCTACTCTCTGGTACCACGTCTTGGGACCAAGGCCTTTAATAATCGCCTCAATTTGTATGTTGAGTCGCCCTTAAAATCGGTCATTCACACAAGCACATTTGCACAAACTCAGCCGGCCTACGTAGGAACTTTTGCTGCACTTGAGGCAGAACATTTCAGCATTACTCCCTACGTCCAAGGTGGACTGCCACACAAAGAAGCCAGGCTGTCATCATTGCTGGCCGTGAATTTTGACGCATCCTCGTCCATCGAAACAGGAATGGGTGCCCTTAGTTTTCACGGTGGAATTGAGCCAGAATTGTCGACTGGCACTAAAGTGACGAAGGTTAAGGCTAACGTCATGTCAAACGGCGCCCTAGCCCTTGCAGAAGATGGATCAGTCCAAACGAAGGAAGTCGCTCCACAAGAGCCGACACCAATTATGGAGTATTCCGCTGGCGTTTCTTTCACGCCGTCCATTGCGCCTAAGTTTTCTCTTGGTGTTAATACTTACGTTGATCGAGAATTTGCGCCTGTCTATGTAGTTATGGAAGATGAGGCGGGAAGCCGCCAAGAAAAAACGGGCTATGCGATTACGGATGCTAGTCTGAGTGATATTGTCCTTGCTTACAAGGCTGATAGCCTGACCACCATTCAGTCTTTAACGAGAATTCGCCAAAATGGAGTGCTTGCTTCAGTTCCTAGCATTGAGCAGCGCCTTTCATTAATTGTTAAATTGTTCTAGACTAGAGCCAACTCCTAATATTGGTTGGCTGTTCATGAAATCTCGATCTAAGAATCTATTCGTATCAACGCTTTGTGTTTGCATGATAGCAGGCACAGAGCGTTTTGCGTTTGCGAATGCTATTGGCCCTGATATGCAGAACTTCAATGCGACTCCAGATGGCCTTGACTTTGTGACGGTGCAGTCTTCCGAGACACTTGGCGTTGGCTACTGGAATTTTGGACTTTTTGTAAATTATGCTCGGGGTACGTTATCGAAATTTCCCAAAGATGGCTCCAATCGTTCGTCGGGTACCTTTGAGGACTCAGTTGTCGGCATGGATCTAAATGTTGGCTATGGACTGACTTCGCGCCTGGGGCTCGGGTTAAGTGTGCCTCAAATCATTTCTCAAACCGTCAAGGACTCGGACGGTGTGGTCAAAGGCGAGTTCATGCAGACCGGTACCACCGAGATTCGTCCCCTTCTAAAATATCATGTCTATGGAGGCACCCGTGGCGGCGTCGCAGCTATTTTCTCAACGGGCATAAATATGATCGAAAACAATCCCTATACCGGTCTCGCCTCGTCACCAATTTTTAACCTAGAAGTGGCTGCTGACAAATCTCGTGGCTCATTTGCGATGGGTGTCAACGTGGGCTACCGGCACCGGACGCCGGGTGCGCAAGTGACTGATGCACCGGTTGAGCCACTAGGTAGTCAGTGGATTGCGAGTGCTGCAGGTAGTGTCCTCGTCACCCCAATAAGGTCTCGAGTGATTGCCGAGGTCTTCGGAGGGGCCCCCATAAAATCGACGACAAATCGCTCAGACCGAGCTCTTTCCTCGGCCGAAGCATTGTTGGGGTTGAAGCATATGGCAACGAATGCGCTAGCACTTCACGTTGGCCTCGGTCGAGAATTAATTCGCGGTGTCGCATCACCTGATTTTAGAGCTTATGCAGGATTGAATTACGTCATTGAACCAAGTGTAGAAACGAGGCAAAAAGAAGGTGCGGTGGCAAAAAGATCGACACCTAAAAAGTTTAAACAGAATGCTCCAGACTTCGTACCCGAAGAATCCGACGATCCAATTTTGACGGATATCAATCCAGAGACTCGTGTGCCGGTGACTGGCGATGAAACTTTTATCATCAACAATGTTTTTTTTGCGTTTGACCGTGATAACCTTGTGACACCTGGAGGACGAGACATTTTACGACAGCTTGCGGTATACTTAATGAAGACTCCGGTATTTAAACACCTGACGATTGAAGGGCATACGGATTTTATCGGCAGTGAAGGTTATAATAATGAATTAAGTTTGCATCGTGCGCAGCAGTTGAAACGCCAATTAGTTGAAGTTCTCAAACTTGATGGACGTCGAATTACAGTGGCCGGTTATGGCGAGTCGAGGCCGATCGAAGACAATGGGAATTTTCAAGGACGACAGGCCAATCGGCGAGCTGAATTCAAAATTACTCGATAAGGGAAACGTATGAATTATTTTTCTTTAAAAATAAAACGAACGGTCCGACGCTTAGACCGCCGCATAGACCAACGCTTACACCAAATTTTGGTTCGATTATTTGGCCTCGAAAATGAGGGGGACGGTATTCGCCTAGTGGGCGGCAACGCATTGCGCTTCAGTATTTTAGCGTCTTTGCTGGCAGGAACTCTTTCGGCTGCATTCGTGTCCTCATGTAAATCTCGCTACGGATTTACAAATCAAGACAAACTTGGCGGATCACAAGGGACCGATGGGCTAAAAAGCGCAACACCGCCGCCGCCGCCGGTGGCTCCGCCGGCCACAGAAAAAAATCCTGAGGGAGAGCCTCCTCCGGCTGTTGAAGGTGGACCTGTCGCCGGAATCGAAGCTTGGCAAAATGGGAAAATGGTAGGCACTCTTGTCACAGGGGTAGAGGTTCTTTTTAAGTTAACTCCTTGGACGCGAGACACAAGCGAAACAACCGGATGCGATACCCACAAAGGGATCGTTCAGGTGTCGTGGGCGATCGGGTCTCGACCCTCCGAGGATATTCAACGCCTTGCTGGACAAGATTGTCGATCGTTCGATTACGCCGGCACGTTCGTAAAACCGGGCAGTATATCTGTGACGCTAGATGTCGTCTCAGCGAACGGCGAACAGGCTCAGGCCCAAGCGTCATTTCCAGTAACGGGGGAGCCTACGCCTACCATCGGAGGAACGACGGGTCCGACGGATCCGACGGATCCGACGGATCCGACCCAGCAGCCGGTAAAAAATACGCCTGCCCAAAAATGAGCTCCCAATTTTTTTGGAATGAATCAACTTATAGGCTTAGACTTTGGCCTTTTTCAGCTGAATCTAAGTCACCTGAACCAAAAGTATTGGATTGGTAAATAACACGTATCCAGAGACGTTTGCGATGGCAAACGATTTTTTTGCTATGTCGCAGTAGTCTTTTACTTGTTGCGTGTACCCGTGTTCGGCACAGAATTTCGACGCATCCCCGCCTTCAAATGGGATGGTCTTATAGTCGACGACTTTAATGGGGCCGTCACTAGAAACAATGATGAGGTCCGCTTTGGCGTTAATCATGGTCTCTCCGGTTATGTGGGCCATCGGAACTTCGGAAAGCACGGACTTTGCGTTAGCCATCAATTTTGTCCACGTAGCCGAGGCCAGAAGGGCTGAAACGTCGGATTTTGCAAGAGCTAAAACCTGAAGGATTTCTTTGTCAGAAAGTGGCTCTGTCGCTTCGCTTGCTAACAATCGTGCCAGTCGGTCATCACTCCAAGTTGTTTTTTTTATCTGATTTTCAAGCAACTTGTGGACGACCGTGCCAAAGGCCTTGCCAGCCCCATCAGGAACTCGGTGAATGAGGGACGACGGCTCCGTGGGACTCGTTATTCCTGATTTTGATGAGGCCCATGTCATGGACGCCGACGAGGGCGTTAGAATTTTGATACCAGCTAGACCGAGCGCCTTGACTGGGTTGAGTAGGTAATCTGGTTTCCGCGGGATGACGATTTCTTTTGAGACGTCTGGATGGACGCCCCTTGTGACTATGAGTCCGACTTCGCCAAGGGCCGTTGTTGTGACGTCTTCTAGTTTTTTGGAGGCGAGTTTTAAATGATCTAAAAAAGTTTCGGGCACCGGGTTCTTAGGGTTAAGTGCGCGGCGAGATCCCGTAATCACCAGATGATGAGAGGCCCGTGTCAGTGCAACGTAGAGTAGGCGAGCCTTTTCAGCTCGAGACTCACGCTCACTTAGACTTAAAATCTCCGTCAATTCAAGTGAGGCTGTCGGTTGATCATCTTTTTTTCCGACATACCACATGCCTTCTTCGCCAACGCGAACATCTTTGATCCAACCTGTTTCGCTTTTGTGCCAATCGCCCGCAGTCCCCGTGACAATGACACAAGGAAACTCAAGCCCCTTACTTTTGTGAATGGTCATCATGGTGACAGAATTACTGGCGAGTGTTGCATTGCCAATTTCATTCTCTTCACCAGCTTCCTCAAGGGCTAAATTCCAAGTGTGCGTGGCAAGGGCATCGTCCCCAGAAGCACCTCGCACTAAGTCAAACCACTTTAGGACGTTTGCCTTAGCCAGTGGGCCGTCCAAAGGGCCAAAGGCTCGCTCGTAACGATCTCCCACTCCGTATTTACTCAGAAGGCGGCCTACCAAGCCTGCTAACGTCTCCTGAAGGTGGGAGCCTTTTAAATCCTCTAGTAGCTCCCATTCAGATGGATATTGTGTTTTAAGACCTTCCGAATAAATATTGGTTGGGTAGGTGCGAACGAGGTCCTGTAAATCCCGATCCGTAAGGCCGATGATGGGAGATCTTAGAACCGTGCATAGGGCGATGGTATCAGCAGGCCAAGTGAGCCATGTTACGAGGGCATTTAAGTCCAATGTTTCACACCGCTGAAAAAATCCTTTAGCCTCTTCCCTCCGACAGGGGATGCCTCGACTCCGAAGAGCGTCCTCAAATAGTTGAGAGTGAGTGGACGCCGAATAAAGAATTAAAAAGTCTGAGTAGTGCGGTGCTCTCCATCCCTTTAAATTTGAGTCGAAGACTCGCATGGGAATGATTCCGTCAAGGCAAGAGCGAATGTGTTTGGCGACCGTCTCCGCCTCGGCCTCGGAACAGGTCACCGGCAGTTTATTTGGTTCTTGATACTTTTCATTGACGTTGTAAACCGTGACCGTACCGTAGGTGGATTTGATTTTGGCACTTTTTACCAAGTGCGGTGCGGCTTCATGGGCAGGGAAATCTGCGATGTTCTTTCCATCTTCAAATACACAGTTGACGAAATCTAGAATCATCGAAGAGCTACGATAACTAGCATTCATGCCATGGGCAACAAGGCCGAACGTTTCTAATTTTTCTTTAGCTAAATCGAAAACCTCCGGAGCCGCTTCTCTGAAGCGGTAGATCGATTGCTTTTTGTCGCCCACGATAAAAACACTTGGACTTGGCCCGACTTCCTCATCAATGATCTGACCTGCTAAAAGGTCCAGGGCAATTTGTTCAAAAATAAGCCATTGGAGACGACTCGTATCTTGAAACTCATCCAACATTAAATGACGAATAGTGGACCACGCCATGGCACGTCCACCCACCATGGCAGGGTCACACGCCAGTACACTGGCCCCCTTGGTCGCATCAACAAAGGATCCCTTAGAGTCGGCCACTTTTCGTTTGTGGGCGGCTGCAGTCCTAGCACCGTATAACAACCAGATAAGCTTCGCCGTGTGGTTTAGATTAGACAATTGTCGGTGTGTCATCCACGTTTCAAGCTCAGATTTAAGCTCTAGAAAATTAGGATTTTCAATCGTCGCCTTGGATTTAAACGTATTTCCATGAAGGGTATGAGCGCCCTTTTTTAAAATGGCTTGCGCGACCAAACCATCCATGTTCCGAAGGTCCAACTGCACAAGTCCCTCAGTTTTTTTGTCTTTGTTACTGGCAAGCTGGATGACCGCTCTAAACAGGTCGTCGTTTCGATCTAAAAACTCCGAATCCGTCTCAATAATTTCGGGAACCGGATAGAGTTTTAGCGGGTGATCACGTTCAAGCATCTTGATGTACCACAGAAACGTATCGCTTTTTGTAAGTGGATTGATGGCTGCAGTGAGGCTCTTAATTTTGCGATTCGGGGCATTTTGGCTGATTGATATCATCAATTCTCGGTTGGCAGCGTCGTCTGGATTCGTTGCTAATACGTCGCCCCACGCTGCTGTTTCAAGGCGAGTCTGTTCAAGGTTAGACAACAGGTTCCAAGGTGACTTTAAAGAAATATCATGGATCGTCACCGAGGTTTCTAGGGGGAATCGTTGGGACCATTGCATAAATAATGCATCGATCGTTGTGATTTTGAGGGTTTGAGTTTTTTGAATAATGAGACGACTGGCTTCTTCGGCCGAGCGAATATGAACGGTCTCTCCCCGGTCACTATCTTGTTGCCACGTTTGAATGTCAGAGACGAAGTTTTTGAATTCTTCAGACCCGGCTCCAAGGGCAATCGCATCCTTGACGATTCGTTCCCTCATCTCCGCGGCTGCTTTTTTGTTGAAAGTAACCGTTAAAATGGACGACGGATCGGCGCCCGCGACCACCAAGGCCAAAAACCTACGGCTCAGTTGCCATGTTTTTCCGCTGCCCGCTGAGGCTTCAACCAAACAGCTTTGCCAGGGATTGTATGGGGGAGGAGGTGAAGATTTTCCACTTGTGGTGCGGTCAGATTTTGTGTGATTCATGGCTCATCACCCTCCTCCGGAGTATCGTCGTCGTTGGATTCTGTGACCTCTGCTAGTGTTTTTGGAGGTGGGATGGCCACTTTTTGTTGGTTGATTCGGGTCCGGTAGCGAGGATCGTCTTTGCGGCAAATGCCTGAATAATTGCAAAATGTGCAGATAGATGGATCTGCGCTAAAGTGTTCCGTTTCATCAATGTGTTTAAGTCTATTTTCCCACCGAGACGTCACAGCCTCAAGGGCCCCTTCAAGGTTGCTGGCCCTGGATCGTGAGGAAATAAGCTTAGCGTCTAAGAAGTAACGTTTGGCGTTCTCACCGAATGAGACATAGGATGCTTTGCCGTTTGTCAAACTATAATAGGCGGTTGCAGAGCGATCTATCGTTGATTGAAAGGGTGCGAGACTCGAGTCGCTTGACGTCGATAGGGCATAAGCATACAAGACTAATTGAGGTTCGAGGCCTTTGGCTACATTGGAGTTTGACGGTGTGTAGTTGGTTTTGTAGTCAATTAATAGGGACGCTTCAGGACCTTTGTGAATCGCATCAATAGAGCCGCTAATCACGATCTCTCGACCAGAAAAAGAAAGGCTCAGTTTTCCGGATTTCCCTATGGCGACCTCTGTCCCTACTTTGTTAAGAGGAAAGCCCCCAACGATTAGCCCCCACCAAAAATCCGTCACTTTCTCCCAGCCGCTACCGGTCATGTGTTGAAATACCGGTGTGCGAACATATTTGCGAGGAATCAAATCCTGTGAAAGGACGTCTAACCGCCGGCGAGCCCAGATTTTAAATGAGTCGCATTCCTCCGGACAATTTTTTAATTGCAGGTCGTCTTCAATCACTAAGCCGTCACGTGGAGTGAAAAAGGCTTCAAGGACCGAGTGCAAAAGGGTGCCGATCAAAGAACTCTCTCGATCTTCAGGTAGCTCCACCATTTTCAATTTTCTAGCATCCATTAAGTAACGAAATGGACACAAGATAAGATTTCTAAGCCGAGAGGCCGAGGCTGTTTCGGTAAGTTTAAGGTAGTCAGGAGCATAACCATCAAGGGTGACACCGGCGTCAGAAGTAAGATCTCGGCCTTTGTTACAAGGAAATAATTCATGCGCTCTTGAACCACTAATTTCGTAGACGGAGATTCTTGGAGTTAGTTGTTCTATCCACCGCGAACGAATTTTTGGACTACCAGAATCCGTGTGCGCATATGATAATTCAACATGCGGTAGCCGCGACGTAAGGAGATGAAACGTGGTGTCCTCAAGGGCTTCTAGCTCGGTCCAACCTGGCAGGCCGATGATCCCTTTCATGGTGTTGTCGAGCAGGCTGTCTTTCGGCAGGGAGTGGGGGAAAGAACCTTCCGCACACCCGACGATGAGGGCGGCGGCAAAGGGAACATAACGGGCCTCAGTTAAACCAAGAATTTGGAGGCCGCTAAGAGGCTCACCGGTGTCGCGAACGGATTGCTCGCTGGCCGTGCGGTAGATATCCCTAAGCAGGTTTTTCCAGTCGGAGGTTTTGTAGCCGCGAAGAGGGGCAAGTGCACAAACTTGGTTGATCGCCTCGCGGAAAAATGTCCAGGTGGCGGAGTCTTTTGACCTGGAAATGGTGGTCGACTCGGAGTCCATGGAGGCGTTCGATAGAGCCTCGTAAATTCGGGTCAGTTCTTCGGCGGCAGCAGTGATCGTGGAACCCTCAAACCGCTCGCACCACGAGAGCGCCTTTTTCATGTAGGCAGCATCTTCGGGCGAAAATTTTCGACGCCTCATCCCACTGCGTCGGTCTAGTAGTTCGAGGTCAAAAAAGTCAAAAATGGCGGTGGGATCATGCTCTACCTGAGGAAAGTCTTTAAGCTGATACTGCAGATCGTCAGAATTAAAAGTGGACTTGGCCCCGAACAATAATTGCGTGTAAGGATGAAGTAAATATTGGCCGACAAGGTGAATATCGTACTTGCGACTAAGCTCTGTCACAAGGCTGAACCATCTACCAATAAACGTTGTTCCCCACTGTGTGGCCAGAGGAATATTAACGGAACAAGAGGATGTGGCAGCGAGTGCGAGCAAGGATGGTCCATGGGCGGACTCGTCTGGAACAATGATCGCAATCTCGTGGGCGGGAATGCCTTGGTCCATTAATTCTTTGACCCGCAAGAGACTATGAGCCACCTCGTGAGTGATATCAAAGGCACTGACAATGGACTTCACGCCACGGGCCCAAACTTCTTTAGGGGCCGTCACAGCCGGCATGCCCACGATGCGGCGAAGTTCGAGGATAGGCGAGTCGGTGTCAAAGGGAGGACTTTCATCCATCCAAACGCCAACGGAGTCTCGTTTAGATATTTTTCCTAGGAGCTTCGATTCAAGGAGCGGTAACGACGTGAGCCCTGCAATAATTATGCGGCCTTCCGGAATGCTTAAACCCTGCTGGATAGAATCGGCCTCTAACCACCCAGCCACGGCATCGGACCGCGATTTTTCAGGAGTGGTCCAATTCAAGGCCGCTAGCTGTTCGTCATAATCAGTAAGAGCAGAAAACACGTCAGAGACTCGTTCTGAAATGGACGCATAAACATCCTCTGAACGGCGCCAGTCACGCTCCAAATAATCAGCGACCTTTTGCTTGGCCTCATGACCGAGGCCGGCCTTGGCCAGCTCTGCGGCAAAGTAAACCAATTCGTGAGCATGACGTGAATTGGTATTGAGAACTTTGGTCTGTTTTTTTTCTCGCTGCTCTAAAACATGTTCCATAATTAATTCACACTGAGAACTAACCATAACCAAGTTCTTGTTTAAATACTCTGATGTCACTTCTTTTACAAATTGATCCCAGGTCCAAAGATGAGGAAGTAGTGCAGCACCATTCTGAAGCCGGCAAAGTTCGCGCGTGACATACACATGAAGGCGCTGGGTCGGAAGAACTATATGGGACGAGGTCATTGATTCGCGAGCCAGCATCAAATCGGAAACGATTTTTGTTATCAGACACTCGCCGGCCATTATATTTTGGTGTTCGTATTTCATTGTGTAAATTATGCATGAATTTAGTTGAAAATGCCGTCTAAAAAAACGGGACATTGAAGGTTGTTCAAAATAGGTGACATAGGGAAAAGGTCTGTTCACGGGAGCTTTTAATGTCGCATATTTATATGTTTAATATCAAATAGTTATACGATTGTTTCAAGCTCTCAACAAAAGCTCCGAAGACTACTAGGTGAGTGGCACTTGGTACTTTAGAGAAACCCCCCATTAATCAAATAGGACAAAGCCACTCACATCGAACTCTTAGGAGTTCAATAACAGGCAGGGAGACTGCTTTTTGGTCCTGATCGTCCCCCCGTTCACAGCCAAAGCAGTTTCTCCCTGTCTCCTGTTTTTCTCAAACCATTTAGGGAGCAGGTGTCTCCTGGTCGACCGTCCATTTGTTATGGAGGAGCCAGCTGACGTAACTTAAATCAAGTGGTTTTGTGGCAATTTCCTGATGTTTCTTATCGATATACTTTTTAAAAATCGGCACCATGGATGGCTGAGACGTGGTCAAGATTAAATAAAATTTTGACCTGACGGCCGTAGGCATGAGGTCATGAATCTGTTGTTCTGTGTAGCCATCGAGATCAAGAATCAGAGTCTGGTGGGCGGCATCTGGGCCGGCCGCAAATTTCATAATATCTGTAACTTCCCTAGCCTCAAATCCGAGTCCGTTAAAGATTTCGATGTATGCGTTAACCAGTAGCCGCGTGCGAGCTAGAACTCCGACCACCGCTTTTTTTGTTGGCGCAGCGGGTGTCAGTGAAGCGGGCTTTGGTAGTTTACCCATTTCTGCGAGCATATAATTGCGGGCCACATCGGTGATACTGACGATACCCACTAAATTTTCTTTTTTTGGTTCTGGACTTGAAAGAATGGGAAAGTGACGAATTCGTTTATCTAAATGTAGCTTGACGATTTGCTTATGAAAGTCTTTTACCTGAACGAAAGCAACAGGTCTGGTCATGATTGTGGCCACGGTTCGCGTCAATTTATCTTCAATTTTAAGCAACGTAAACTTACGGACGATGTCTCGCTCCGTGACAATTCCAACGATGAGTCCCTTGTTGTCCTCGACGAGGATGGACGAAATGCCTTTGGCGATCATCTCCTCCACCGCTTCTTGAATGAGCATTTCTTGGTTTACAAACGCGACGGCGCTATTGATGTAGTTAGGGTCTCGGGTGGTTTTTGGTGCGTCGGCCATAGTGTTTTTTCTCCTTGCGAACTATTTTTTATGTGCGGTTTTCTAGGTACGTTTACGTTTTCTTGTAACCATTCAGCTCGACACTGCGTGCAACCGAGGAGAACCCATGAGAACAAGGCATTTGCGAGGAGCGAAGCCGAGTGTACATTTGGTACATGAGGATCGCACCACAGCAAATAACGCAGTTATCATGGGTGATTCCCGTTGCCTTCCAAACATGCTGAATGGTCATGTTTTCTTTAGTTTAACGGTTCTCATGGCAATTAGTAATCCTTTTGCGTCGTAGGCATTAAATCGCCAAAATTCATCCTCGGAAATTGAAATATCAAGACTGGTTACAAAGAATATTTTTCCGGAGGCTTGCTTAGCTAAACTAGTTTCCGAGTTAAGGGATTGACATCCAATTTCGACTCCTGCGGAGACTTTGCAGAACTCGGCTGAGGCAGCCAAGGACGCCTCAGGTACGGTTGCGGCAATTCGGTAGCCTCCCGCAGCAGACTTGCTAATAGAGAGTTTTACAGTGTCCGTTGTTTGTTTTTGGGAGGTCCAGGTGGTCTCAGTATCGGAGATGCCCGTGGTTAAACCGGCCTCATGGGCGAGGAACGCAAGAGCCAGCTTGGTGAAGCGCCCAGCCAATGCAAAATCAATGAGAGTCTTGGTGTCGGTCGTGGAGTGTAGGGCGTGGTTGTAGTTGGTGGGGTGTTCAAAGGCAAAGGCAGCATGAAAGCCTCGTACCGTCCACGATTTGTGGTCGGATGTGCCTGCGGCAAGAGTACCTGTCAGCCAGGTTCCATCCAAATAGGAGGAAACTAAATCTTTGAGATGGCGCACTAGCACTGGACTCGTATCGGTGGTGATTAAGTGCATCACTTGATCACTGGCTGTTGCGGAATAGCCGATCATGTCCAGTTGGAGCATGGCGGGTATTTTTTTGCTGGCGGTGGCGGCGCTGGCAGCAATATCGGCGCTTCCATAAAGTCCCACCTCTTCCGCGGCGTAGGCGTGAATCTCAACATTTCGTTTAAAGGTGGCACTGTTAGCTTTAAGAATTCTTAATATTTCGGTCAGTGCCGCAATTCCCGAGGCGTTGTCGTCGGCGCCCGGTGCGTTGGTTTGGTCAGCATGATTAATGGAATCTAGGTGGGCCGCAATGACGATTGTTTTGCTGGTATCGGTGGTCCCAGGAATGGTGAGGACAACACTTTTTTGAGTGGTTGACTTTGTGGCGGAATGGTCCACCAGAACAGCGGTGCCACCGGTTGGAGTATTGGCTTCAAAAAGAGTTTTAACGGTTGTAGGAGCTGTGTTTGGTGAGGTTCCCGCATGGTATCTGGTGCCAAGATTTTGAAGAGACGACACGGTGCTTTCCAAATTTGTAGTGGAAACTTGTGCCAGTAGGGCCACGACCGCACTCGATTTTGCGGTGGTGGGAATGAGCGGAGAATCTGCGTCTCCTAAACTGACGAGGGGGTAACTTAGGTCTAGGTCTTCGACTCCACCGCACGCATTAATATCGCCGTGGCTATTGGCTGCAAGACTTTCTCGCATCTCCTCAGAATCGATTTGAACCACAGCGCGACCAATTCCTGTGAGTGAAGAACTAAAAAACGCACGCGTGTTCTCAAGGACTTTCAATTTATTCGAAAAAGCAGACAGGGGTTTAAAACTAACCATAACCAATGTTTTTTCTTTTATTTTATGTTTTGTAACAAGATTTTGAGACGTAACAAAATGCCTTCCACCATCGATCCAAACACCAATTTCACTAGGAGAAACATAATCACCGGACCGGCCATTAAGGAGGAGGGGGGTTACTAATAGTAGGGCTAGTAGAGGTTTCACACTTTTTTTATTCTGACTCTTCATGGAGTTTCAAACCTCCAACCATCCAGTTCATAATCAGCCTGACCATCCCAGCTGCCTGGAATTCCATCCACGCCGCCGGGAGAGGGTGAATTCTTGGATTTGCCACAACAAAGCAATGCAAATCCGAGACAAAGAATCCCAAATACGAATCCTAAAATTGGTCGACTGCGGGTCATCAGCATCCTCGTTCTAACGCGTGCCCATATGCTGGCTGCTTTTTTTTGGTTATTTAACTTAAAGAAATCATACCAAAGATTGCCTCTCTTTAGTTAATTTATTTATTGGTAAAGTAGATAAATTTTAGGGACTATTTAATCGCGCATTATTTAATCAGGCCTGACATTATACGCAAGCTGACTAGTTTATTTTTTTACTATAGAATATTGAGATATTTATTCATTATAATGAACCAAAATATGGACCAATATATTTACTTGGGAGAATTGATTTATGAGTGATCGGGACCATGAAACAAATGCCGCTCCTCGCCAAAGGAATTTTATTATTCGCTGGATTAGGCGCATTTTAAAATGGATTCGCAATTTTTTTGCAGTGATAGGCTTTGTATACACGGCTGTGCCGTTAATTTTAATTTGGGCGTTGCTTCATTTCGGAGACACAACACACCCCAAAAAAACGGCGGCTGCGGTTTCAAAAGAACCATATTCCCTGTGGCTATATTTGAACACGGGAATCATTGAAAACGAACCACAAATGGGCCAGGAATTATTTCGAGAATTTTTTGGAGGAGATGATGGAATTTATCTACCTACCGTTCGGTCGTTGCTTAAAAAGGCTGCTAGTGACGGAAAAGTGAAAGACCTTCAGATCGTGTTAAATGGTCTTTCTGGCTCTCCAGCTGACATTGAGGAGCTACGTACAATTCTTACTGAGTTTAAGGCGGCAGGAAAGCCTATGATCAGTTGGGTTTCACATTTGGACAATGCGGCCCTAATGGTCGCAAGCTTAACAGATAAAATCAATTTGAACCCAGTTGCAGATGTTTCATTACCAGGGCCAGCCTTTCCCATGACTTATTTTGGTGAAGCCTTGAAACGGCTAGGCGTTGAAATGCAAGTCATCAAAACCGGGAAATTCAAAAGTGCTTTTGAATCCTTTGTTAGCAATGAGCCAAGCGCCGAAAGTCGCGAGGCTTTGGGTTCTGTCGAACGTAGCCTTCGAGATCAGATGGTCAAGGCGGTGGCTGCGGGTCGCAAGAAACAGGACAGTGAGGTTTTCCTTTGGTTTCAAGAAAGCTTTTTCACGCCGGCGAAAGCAAAGGAGCTTGGCATCGTCGACGAGCTTGCCTATGTGCCTTACATTGATTTCGAAACCTCAGCGGATCGTGAACTCGACTCCTACGAACCTGACGGGTCCATTGCAGGTAAATTACGAGGAGGCTACAGCCTCCATCCTGAAGATGGACTTGGATTGATTGAGGCGGTTGGCGAGATTGTTGATGGCTCGAATGACACCGCCAAAATTACGCCCGACTCGATGGAGGTTGAATTGAATTGGGCCGCCCATGATGAAAACGTCAAGGCTGTGGTCATTCGCATTGCAAGTCCCGGGGGCAGTGCCGCTGCGTCTGATTACATTTGGGAGCGTATTCGGGCGGTCAACGAAATTAAGCCGGTCATAATCAGCATGGGCAGCGTGGCTGCTTCGGGCGGTTACTATATGGCTGCGGGAGGCCAAAGAATATTTGCGGACGCATCAACCATCACGGGATCTATTGGCGTCATCGGAATGATTCCAAACCTTGAGGGTTTACGCGATAAATTTGGCGTAAGTTTCTTCACCATTACTCAGTCCAATCGGGCTGCGGTACTCGCCGGTCGCAAGATGACGGCCGCCGATCAGTCTTATGTTTTGTCGACGATCCAAGATGTGTATCGCACCTTCAAAAGCAGAGTGGCTGCAAGCCGCAAAATGTCGATGGAAAAGGTTGAGGAACTGGCTCAAGGTCGCATTTACACAGG
This sequence comes from Bdellovibrio sp. ZAP7, assembly GCA_945900755.1. Taxonomy (GTDB): domain Bacteria; phylum Bdellovibrionota_B; class Oligoflexia; order Oligoflexales; family RGVZ01; genus CAMDKS01. Next base: position 1,852 of record CAMDKS010000042.1, on the reverse strand, counting down.
CCAGCAAGCCAAAGAAAATGGACTTGTTGACGAGATTGGTACGTTAAAAGATTCCATTCAATATGCCAAAAAGGTTGCTGGCTTAGACGAGAGTAAGGCTTACCCCATTCATCGCTACGAAGGCTCAGAATTATCTTTTAGCGAGTGCATGACAGGACTATCTCAACTACGCAAATGCCTTCGTCGTCATGGTGCCTCGATAAAATCAGAAACGCTCAAGCATTACTACGGCTCAGAATGGAAAGAATTGAATCAAATTAAATCCCTTAAAGCCTTGGCAACAAAGCGTCAGATGCTCACAATCCTACCAGTTGAAGTAAAATTGTAGGAAAAAAGGTGCCACCCGAAAAAAAAGGTGCCAAAAAAAGGTGCCACCCGACTGTCCCCTTTTTCCTTTTAGAAAAAGGTGCCACCCGACTGTCCCCTTTTTCTTTTTCCCAAAAGGGGACAGTCGGGTGGCACCTTTTTTTACCTTTTTTTCTGACGGGACATAATCGCGGAACAATTTCGACAGGACATAATCCCTGTCAAATCTCAGCGAGACATAATCGCTGGTTCCACTACACACCCTGTTACTGACGCTGTGGTTTTTCAGCGATTGTGTCTCATTGTTTTGACAGCGATTCTGTCTCCCCGATAATAAATCGTCAATTTATCCACAGGCTTGAGCCTATTTTTATAACGCCCTGTTTTGACTCAGCTACCGCCGTCATGTTGGTTGCGGGTGCCTCACAAGGCTGCGCCTTGTTCGACATCCCGCTCGCTTTAAATCGCTACAGTGTGGCGCTTCAGGGGTACTGTTACGGGATGAAGCGAAAGTGGGATACGGCCAAGGAAAAACATAGAGTCGCCGTTCCAATAGGTACGAATTTCGACCTTGCGGCCTTTGATGGGCCCTATGAGTTTGTTGTCAATCTTGTACAGGCGATTGTTCCAATGGATTGTGAGGTCGTGCCTTACTTGTCGAAACTCCTTCCAGCAGCAATGCTGAGCGATATCCATGTTGAGTGGGATCGTACGGTACCGTGATTTAACAGACTGCGGCATCACTGTAAGCCGCTTATTCCAGTAATTAGGAATGAAATGCTGCATTAAATACATGTTTGCTGCCTCCATACTTTCAATTCCTACAAGGCGCAACTCTGGGATCAAGCGGTCTTGAAACGTTTGCCAAGCTCTTTCAATGCGCCCCTTTGCTTCAGGAGAATTGGCGTAGATTACATTGATGTCTAGCTCCTCTGCAGCTCGAGTGAACTGTGAAAACTCCTGGCGCTTCGTCCCTCCAAACCATCCAGCCTTATCCACGTAAATGGCTAGTGGTATGCCTTTGCCTGCAATCACATTTTCTAGGACCTTTAAGCAATTGAGTGTGTCCTCAGACTTAAAAAATTCTGCGTATGGGATTTCGCTTGTTGCGTCATCTATTATAGCAATAAGGCACCACTTCTCTTTACCGTTCCAATCATGATGTGAGCCATCCATTTGCATCAGTGTACCTTCATTTGCCATGCGGTCCCGGTGATATTTGTTTTGCCGACGGATTTTCTTTTTACGTTTAACGCATCCAATTTGGTGGCAAAGTCGACGAAGAGCTTGATAGCTAACCTTAATTTCTTCGTGTTCAATCAGCATTTCACGACAATGAGTCATGTTAAAATCAAAGTACTTGGATTTAACTAACTCAGAAATTTTATCTCGACTAGTTTGCGTGGCCTTATTTACAGGCTCTTTCCCGATATTTCCATGCTTGAGGCCAACTAAGCCTTTATCAAAAACTTTCTTAAGCATTCTATCGGTGGTCCGTTCGCTTTTACCCAAGATAATGCTGGCCTCCAATCTACTTTTCTTTCCT
>CAMDKS010000041.1 GCA_945900755.1 Bdellovibrio sp. ZAP7 | reverse complement strand
CCTCGTCCCGTCTTTCCAATCCCTTTTCATTTCTAATTCTATTTCACTTCGAGAAGGATCTTCAGGCGTGACATAGCTGAGCTGCGTGAGATTGACGGCTGATCTGGCCGCGTAACGCAATAGATTTTTGAGGCCCTCGCGGTCTGGGCCTTCAATTTTAACGGCAGCGTGGAGTGAAAAATATTTGTACCGAATATTGGCGAAGCCCTCCACGGAAATACGGTCAGGATCTTTAAGATGATAGTCCGGCCGCTTTGCTAGTCGTGATTTCCGACGAAAGGCCTTCGAGGCACGCGGACAAAAGGGATGCACCATATTTTCATATTCCTCCGGAGCCTCGCCTTCGCCATCTTCTCGCACGTACCCGTGATCCTTAAACACCTCGAAGACATGCCTATAAATGTCTTCTATTACCGCAAACATCGATTCGGTCGAAAATCCTGGGTGAGCCTCAAATTGAAGGCCTTCTGGGCCCTTTACCCACGCTCCATCAAGAAATATTATGTGAAGATGCGGACTTCTCGTTAAACTCGATCCGTAACGCTGAATAAAAGATATCGCTCCCGACGCCGGCCGAGACCATTTGCTAATCGATGAAAATCCCGTGGCCGAGCTCGCATAATAATAAAGTATCCTATCCGTCACAACGTTGATGACGTCGCCAAACAACAAAGGAGAATTAGCCAGCCAAGCTCGAATCTGGGGAGGGAAAGTTAAAACCCACTGCCTAGCACCAGCTCCCGTCGGCCACACCTCGTTTTCAAGGCGGTCGGCAGTCTGCTCACGCCGGCGAGCACCACAGCGAGGACAAAAACCGCGTTTTTTACAGCTGAATCCAATCACTCTTTCTGCAGCACATCCCACACACTTCAATCTCAAAAAACCATATTGCAAAATCCCACAACGATTCGATACTCCAAGACGCCTGACGTGGACGGTCTAATCACCAGTTTTAAGCGGACAGCATAATAAAGCAGTATTACAGGGATGAGATGGCATTCTTATGGAAATTTTTTTAGGATATTTTTCCATTTATGTCCCCTGATAAACTATGTAAACGAATGCTTGGTGGGAAGCTGTAAATTGAACAAAGGAACTAAATATTCAATTTTTTTGCGGCTGACAGCAATCCCCTAGCATAGGGAGTCATCTCTAAAATGCTGTTCGGCAAAAGAACGGACTTCCCCACAAGCCTTCTGTTGGTCAGGGACTCTAGTAGACCAATCAAATCGAGAGTGGTGGCCAAAATAGTGGTTAGACCTTGCATTTTAAGTTCAAATTGCAATTCAAAAATTTGACGTACGGTCGGAGATCCTGCCTCGGCCAGTAGTGGCAATAGGATCGGTTTACTGATCGATTTTAGCTGATTGACGAGATCTGAATTCTGCATGCCAAAAGCATGTCGCAAGCGCAACAGCCCTGTTGATGAATAAATATTTTTAATACCCTCGAGTATTGGCAGAATATCAAGGGATGCGTCCAGCGACAAGAGCCCAAAATTTCCGTTCCCTAAGTTAATCATCTGCTCCAGTGCTCGGTGGGTTATCATTCCTGGTGGCTGCTTAGTTTGATGAGTACCGTCGAAATGTATCTGACGATTTTTAAAATCGAAGAAGACTTCGTCATGAAGCCCTGTGGTATCAAACAGCGCAATTTTTTGCTCGGAAAAAACTGGCATGAAATACTTGAGCCCAGCTCGTTGAATCGCAGGATGATTCACTCCTGCCGCCACAGATTGCCGACTATTAGCGAGTCCTAGGGACGCGAGTTTCGAGCCTATTAGAAACTTCTCTTGTCGCGAGCGAATGAGAATCGGCATAATCAAATTTAACATCCGGTGCAGTGACCCTCCGATTAGGGGCGATGAGGCCATGGCACTCATTCGGTTATGCATATTCAACGAGTACTCGTACGGAGTTCTACTCCTCCATACGGGCCAATGCCAAGCCCCAAGAGGCATAGTATCTCCAGACAACAACGCAACATACTGGACCGCAATATGTTTCTCTAATTCACTCGCAAATGCCATTGGCAGAACGCGGTCTGTCATCCCCCGTCCATTATTTGCAGAGAACTCTGCTGTTCTCCAATTAAATGGCTCGACCTTAAGTGACCCCTTAGCACTATCTTCACTTTTATGAATCGACTCGCTCCCCACGACCGTAAGCCTTGATTTCGACTGTGTTTCAGATGCGGCGGCCAAAGATTCTGAAGACTCTTCGTCCTTCACGATGAGAGTATTTTCCATTAGCGCAAATGCAGACGAGCCCAGAACATCCCCATTCGCATTGACTCCTGCTATTTCTGCACGCTTGTCTACAATACCTGCGCTAATCCGAATGTCAGTATTCTTATTTTTCTCTACATCTGCCGAATCCCTCGGCCCAAGGGAAAGAGGCTCAGATATCTTTCCTACCCTGCTATCATTGCGCATTTTCACATCTACACTGCGTCCGCCATTCTTTGGACGCGATGCACGCACACTTTGTGGACGTTTTCTTCTGGCCTTGTCGAGAGAATTCCGTAGTGCTTCAATGGTCAAAGGAGTCTTCTCAAGGATGTTTAAATCTAATTCAATGAGCGGAATAATTCGTTCCAGGTGATCTATTAGTTTCAATGTGTCACCATTTTCCTCATACAGAGAATATAGTGGAATCCATGCCCGAACATCTCGGGGAGTTTCCAGCAAAATGGACTCAAATATGGCCGCCGAGGACGCTCGATTTCCGTCACTATCAAACATGTTTTTTGCGTGAAGGTATAATAAATCACATCGAGATTTTGTAGCAAGGCGAGCAAGCATGCGGTCGCCGGTAAGCAAGCGCACAACCGACCACCACTTCTCTTGATTTTTGGCAACGACCGAAGCCTGTTTCCATTCAACGATTGCATTGTGCAGACCCAAGGGCGACTTCTCAGCTTGAATTAATATTTGAATTACAATTCCTGCCAACTCCTTGGGATCTGATTCAGGAAATTTCTCTAAAAATTCTCTGTTAAGCTCAGATACTGTAGCCATCTCATTTGCGATGGAATATTCCAAGAGTCGTTTCACCAAGATGTTATTTTCTGCTCTTCTCGCATCCCCGATTAACGAATTAACAATGGTTTCGAGAAGCTTTCTATTTTGTTTTTGCGCCATGAAAATGGCCAAGGTTGCAAACAGAATTTCCGGTTCTTCAGTAATTTCTGGACATTCTAAAACTTCCTGACAGGTCTGCCAAACCTCACCGGGATTATTTGCCTCCGATCGCAAATATGACAAAGTAAATTTCACCTGCATTTTGCTGCCCTCAATACCGATGGCCCACTTATGGTAGAGGTCTGCCGCTTTTCCAGAATCATCCCAATGAGACATGACTAGCCGGAGACACCAGTGCATTAAGTCGGTTTTTAAGTCACCAGCACTTGTTCCAATTCGCCGATCCAAAAATTCGATCATAACCCCGATTTTTGCTTCCCTGATGCACAACATTTCGAGCATCTGCATACTGTGAATATCCAATGTCGGAGCTCTATTGTCCGCAATCATCAGATCAATAATTTCTGCGGGGCGCTCGTCAGTGGACAACCATAGTTTGAGCGCAGTGTCGCCCGATTTTTTTTGACGTTCCCCAGGCGGCAACAAGGCCACTGCACGGTAGTGCCACTTGGCTAGGGATGCTGGGTCGTCGATTAAAATAGATGTCACTAAATCTTCGCTTTCAAGCACGACCTGACCGAGGCCAATTGAAATGCGTAGAAATTTCTCTCCGATACCGGTAAATCCCGCAAGCAAAAATTTACGCGAAAAATCTGAGTATTGCTCTTCTTTGATTCCCAACTTTACCATCGTCTCTTCAAATATTTCTTCTAAACTTTCGGAAAAAATTTCGTTATGACTTGCTAAAATGTCTTCCGACACTCCAGACAAAAATTCCGCAAGTCTCGCCGACCCTGCGAGGGACGCAATATGCGCACGGATGAGACTTGCGAGTGCCACCGCTCTTGCATTGACCACCAGCCATTTAGCTCGAAGCAAACTAAGATCGAGATTGGATGACAAAAAAGCATGCTCTGCAATCGCACACTCAAATATCCCGCCATCTAGGTGGAGACCCTTATTAACAATTAGCGCAGTCATGGTTCGTGCTTCTTCAACTCCCGCCCCAATCAACCGAATACCCACAAAACTGGACAGCTCCGAATATCTTTTTTTGTCTCGCAAAAATTCGCGAACACTCTCAGCCTCGCCGGATGACAAACTTGGAATGACCTTAGAATGCATGAAAGCTTCTATGCCACGCTCATATGTGTCAGGCCTCTTAAGGCCCCATCGTCCTGCCGACAAATTCCAGCTAGCGGCACCTTCCGCCGTGAGGCCACTCGTGTCTGCATTGAGAAGAATTGTGGCCATTTCAGTTAGGTCAATGTCAGGACTTCCGCTCCAGTCGTCAAGCATGTCGAGGTGTGACAGCTTTACGAGTCCGCCCTCGATCGCCCGAAGTATGTCTCTAACCGCACCGCCGTTTTTGCCTTTTAATGCCTGAAAATTTGCACTCTGTTCATAAATTCCAACGGCATTGTACGGCGAGTTTTTAGCAGAGGACAACGTTATCGCTCTTTCCAAATTGGCGGGAATGTTGGTCTCAATGTAGAATTGTATCGCCTCTTCCACGATGCGCGCACTCGGGTCCGCAGGGGCGGTTGTCGCCAGCACATACCTGGCGGTAGCCAAGTCAGAATTATCCATATTGCGATGCCAAATTTTTGCCATTGCGCCATTTAGGTTTGACAACTCTGAAGACGACAATTTGTTATGAGGGTTGCTGAGACACGATTCAATTGCGGTTAACGCCCGCAAAAATTCATTTTTTTCGACCCATCGATCTACGAGTGCCAGGATCACATTGCAATTGCCTCGCAATTTAGTGAATATTGTCTCGAGTGCAGTCAAATAGTCATCGCCATTTTTACTCAATTTTGGCTCACTCGAAAACAGGTTGATGAGGCGCACGGCACTCGACTCAAGCGGAGCGGTGCGTCGCTCATGTTCTGATAGAAAGACTAGCGCATCAAACTCCACTTCTGGCGCATTTGTCTGACGTGCAAGATTTGCAATTTTGTGCTGAATTCGTGCGTTAGTTCGCCCGTCTAGGGATGACATTTTCCACGATCTGAATGCCATTTCTGGCTGGATATCTGCCCAGTAGTCGCCAAGAATCTCTGCAGATAAGTGGGCCAATGGCTCAATGGAGCTTAGCGGGCCATAGGTGTCGCCAATTCTTCGCATTAAATCTGACAAAGTAAAAACTAGGTCTTTCCCTCGGCCAAATTTATTCGCTACGACCATGGCACCGGTTAAAGTTAGTAAGGAAGCTTTACCGAGATCTGGCATTGGCTGCGACAAGAGACCCTTAACAGCTTGAGTGTCAATGGTAGGATCTGCACCAATCCGCGACAAAATATCCACAAGTCGCAGGACTGCTTGATCGGGAAAGGTCTGGACAGTCTTTCCTAGGCTTATCCTTTGGTCTATGTCATTCCAAATTGCGGCAGACTCGCGAAGCTCCAAGATTTCCAGAGGCGCTTCATGTTCAATGCTGCTTCGAGCTACTGCCGCCTCGATCATAATGCTACCATTTGCAATCGTTTTTTTCAGCGTCGTAGGACAATCGATCTTCAATAAGTTTGATGGCAAATTGACGCCTAGCCAAGTAATGCCAGAGCGCGCAGACACAGGAAAAACAGCGACAGGCAATGAAATCTCCATCAAATTGCAGGTTTTCCAACTTTTTCGCGATTTGGGTACGAGAGCGTCCGCCGTGGATGCTGTTGCCTTAGTCCACCAATGGTCAATTTGGTCTCCGATTGCAAATGCTTCGCTAAACTGAAGCACAATCGAACTATCTACCAGGTCAATTCTCGTCGTCCAACCAACGACGCTACCACCCCCGCCTGAGAGCGGGACACTGCGTTCCGTTTTGCTCAATTTTCTAGGTGCGACCTCCATCACACATTTGATGGCGCCGTCATCCCCTATACTGCCTGAAACACAAATGATTTTACCGAATTTTTGCTTGGCGACTGAGTGAAGTAGCTTTAACACCTTATTAAGCTCAATTTTTACACTACATTTGCTGATGCTGAATTGGCCTTTGCGCTCTACTATTTCAACCTTTGCACGAAGAACTTTACTGATTGGCGCGGCCCCTATTTTCCAAACAAATGCGCTGCCAAGAGAACTTCGGACGTACCCGATTTCAGCTAGCGTCTCGCTAATTGTTGGACTAGTTCCTGGCTTCATTTTTTACTCATCAATTTCCCGTTAGATATTCGTCAACAGGCGATATATCGGCTATAATCTAATAAAGTTGATTAATTGGTCCGGCAAAGTATTTTACTAAGTTTTCCACTTCTAGGGGGTAATCCATGAGTTGGAGTGTGATTGACCACAAAATGCAGTCTCTTCGTTCCGGGTTCAACGACTGGGAACTAAAGACGTTAGAGCGTGAATTTACGCAGATATCAAGTCGCCTTTCGAAGCTCAAGAACGCACCTAGCAGCCTTCGTGGTTTGTTATTTGTAGACGTTGCCTATGCCTTGTTGCGCCATCGAGATTGGCTAAAAACACCGGTATTTTCTGGTCTTTTTGTCGAGTTTTTGCAACTTGACCACAATTTGCCGAGGACCGATGCAGAATTTTTGGTTTCGGAGATGATTGATGCCTCCATTTTGCTAGGAGTCGGTCGGTCACGAACGATTTGTGACGACGACCGTGAATTTCTTACCTGGGCGTATGTTTGTGCTGCGAGCGCAGCTGACGATAATGAGTTAGAGGCTGAACTTGGGCTTGGGAGTGCCGTGCTTAAGAAGTTGCGGGACGGTTTTAAAGCCTTGGAGCGAGTTGACACGCACACTTTTGTTCCCGAGTATGATTCCATGCTTGCCGCCATTGTCATTGAGCTTAGTCAGGAGTGCAAACTGACGCCGTGGGCCATGGATCATCATCGACTTAGATACGCACTATTGGCTGCGGTGGGTGACGAAGCTCAGCCATTCATTTTGGAAGAGTCCATTCCGGCAATTTTCGCTGGTTTAATAGCCATCGGCCTTGGGGAGAAACATGCGTTACTTGATCGTCCATCCCTAGCTGAGGCGTTGGTGGCTGCCTCAATACTTTCGCAAGACGTCTCAATGCGTAAATCAAAACCATCAGGTCACATTTTGACAGATTTTGGTGCAAAGCTGACGGCACATCAGGTTGCCGAAGAAGCTTGCTTGACAAGTCTAGCTCTCCCGTTTAGGAAAATGAATGGTCGGTGGCAGGAGTCAATCGTCAGGCGGTCTAAAAATATTACCTTTAATTTTTTGAGTTCCTTGGCCGTCGATGGCATGAATCAGCTTTCACCTGAGGTGATCGAATCTGTAATTGTCCGCATGATTGTCCTCGATGGCAGCGGCGTAACCGGTGACCTGATTCGCACTTTACTTGATAATGCAAAGATGGCGTGGCATAAGGCTGCAATCATGAGAGCCCTTCGCACAGGAAAACCATCCCAAGAATTACTAGATGCCGTCGCTTCAGAATTGTCTTCAAGTATTTCTCCAGGAGTTCGACTGGCTGCTGGCGCTTTACTAGATGCGTGGACTGATTAAACGCAAGCGAATGCATTTTTGTGGACGAAAAGGCTTACCCTATGTCATGGTACCATCAATAATCACACACCCGTTTCGAATGGAATTTAAGTGAGCAACGCCGTCGAACCTACATCAACGCTTCCTGTAGAAATTGAGCGCCAACTTTCAGCTTGTGGACTCGACGTAAAAGCCGTTTTGCATCACCGAGAAAATGTAAAGCTCCACTTGTCCGCTAAATCGCCACGTTTTTTCCCGATCGAGGACACTTGTCGACGAGAAAACGGAGGCATTTTAGCGCTTCCGACCAAGAGTGTTGTGCCTAATGAAAGAAAATCCATCGTCGCCTTTGTGCCTGCCGCAGGAGCATCAAGTCGGTATTTGCAACCACTCCTTCCTTTAATTGAAGCACTAAAATCCCGAAATGCGTCTTCGTGCCAACAAGAATTAGCACTCCTGCGTGGAGACGGATTTTTAGATTGCCCTCTTCCCGCAAGCATTAAAGAACTCATCTCTTACCTCGACTCAGCCCCCGCCTCCATTCCATCTGCACTCGCAGACCGCGTGATTTCTGAACTCGATGCCCCGAAAGCTTTGTATCCGGCGGTGATAGACGGCCTTACTTTTTTGAAAATAAAGCACTTTGAGCACGAGGCCATCGGCCGAATCTCTGGTGAGGTTTATATTTCCCCGCCACAGTATTCGGAGAAATTTTTGAGCCAATTAGCTAATGAAAAATCTGCACTCACCACCCGCGTCTACGAACAAGACGCGCGTCTTGCGACGACTCGCTTTGATGCTCACGGTGATGTCGCCGTGGATCAACTTGGACAAGTCAGCACAGTGCCGTCGGGACACGGCGCTCTACTTCAGCTCATCCCACGCGTTGCGGAAGATTTTAAAGAGGCCCGAGGAATTTTTATCCGAAATATAGACAACATCGGCGGCAACTCAGCCTCGGCGATTGAGGCCTCACAATTATTTTTGGACGCTTTCAGCTGGACCGTTGGACAAATGGATGAACTTCGCCTTTGCATCACGGCTAACACCAGGCAACGCGGGACAATGATATCCAATAGAATATTGGATTTTTGGGGAATCCCACCCAAAAATCCAGACGACGCGCTCATCACTTTATTCTCTGATCTTTTTCACGCCACACCTGATGCCATCCAAAATGACCTCTTAGCGTTAGTTATGCGCCCCCTAGTGCTTATGGGGCAGGTTCCGAATACAGCTAGAGACATCGGTGGAACTTGTGTATTTACGTCTGTCGCTGGAGTTCCTCAAAAACTTTGCTTGGAAGTCCCTCATGCTTCCCCATCGTGTCGTGCAAATTTCCTAGAAAACCCGGCCAAGGCCACTCATTTTAACCCCGTTTTTGTTGCCTCAGAAATCTTTTCGAACGACAGCCTTCGTGCGTGGAATGACCATGCGTTCTGGCTCATTGCAAAAAAGTCTTGGCGAGGCAAAGACGTTTACTATCAAGAATCAATTTTGTATGAGATGCTTGGAAGTAGCCAATACGCTAATGTTATATTTGTCGAGATGCCACGGTTAGTTTTTAACCCCCACAAGACTCTAAAGGACACTCACCGTGTAGCCAGAAGTCGCTGGAGCATTTAATTCAATGAATCCTCAATTCAATGAATCCTCAATTCAAACCCACTATTTATACACTTTCTTTTAGAATTTAAATACAACACAGGAGAATTTAGTCATGACACGAAATCTATTGCGAATGGGATGCTCACGTCACGGAATTAATTTATTCCCTTACCTGATAATTCCTTTACTCCTCCTAACTGCAACCTGTGTCAAAAAAGAAAAAAAATATCCACCGTCTGGCACTTCGGCCAAGAACAACGTGGAAATGGTGACGGGCCCACTAGACCGCTGCGTCGCTCTGCGCGGAAATGGCACGCACATGATTGCACACCTTTCGGCCTTAGCAAAAATAACGTCGCGATGGGGTGAGATTCAAGGTTTAGCCGGAGGAAGTTCAAGCACCATTTCTTCATTTTTTTATGAAAGTATTTTATTGAATCCTGCCATTAAATCCCTAAGTGCCGAAGCAAAACCAAAGGCCATTTCCCTATTGCTAAAATCACTGACAGGTTACGCCTTAGACACCTTGGCAGAACCAGAGTGGAAAGCTCTCACAACCCTAGGCAACCTTGCAACGATAGCCATGAGCAGTGGAGCCATGTCCCTGCCGGCGAGCCAATATGCCAGTGCCTCGTCAGCTCTCTTGACTGTCCTAAATAATGCTGACACCCGTGATTTGGTTAACCCCGAAATCATCTCAATGTTAGAGAACAGAGATTCTCCGGCGTTTAAGGATTTTCAAACGAAAGTGGAGGAGGTTAAAAAATCGGTTGCATCCCTCACTAATTTGGACGCGAGTGATCCTGATGTTTTCTTTAGACCGGGCCTAATAAACTTTCCCCATTTTATAAAATTAATGGGCTACGTTGCTGATTTTTATGCATCTTATGGCAGCACCCAGCCAGCGATGGCTGAATTTCTAAGGGTCTGTGCCGCTGAAACAGATCTTTCTTTGTGGACTGAAATTTCTCAAAAACCAGTCACCGGCGGGACGTGTGGACAGCAGTTTGCAACCATGGTGCACACTTGGCGATCCACAAGAACGTCAGACGGCCCCTCACGCCTCACGGATGCTCCAGGCTTAGCCCTGCGCACGATCATGATTACGTCGGAAGTGAGCAGCCCAACCGCACTTAAAAAATTGCACGATTTTGAGGCCGCATATCATAAAGGCGTAGACCGCACGTTAGGCATTAATTTTGACGAAGTAAATTTTGGTTATTGGATTTCGCCTACGATTGATCAAGGAGTGCTCGACAAATGGAGTAAGGAAAATTCCGACGGAAAATCAAAAAAGGCCGTTAATTTAGGTTCAGCAAAAACTTGGCGCGAAATTTTAGAAAAATCCCCTCAAGAGCCATCCCTTGGACGTTACGTTGAATTTGCCTCTGAAGAAGCTCACGCATCCACAAACCCAGGTGCCGTTTCCCTCGGCGGATGGGCTGACCTTCATCCCGTGCAGGTTCTAAAGGCGGCCGGCTGCGCTAAAGTCATTTACGTTACACGACGAACTGAAGAGACGTCTTTTATTACCGCAGGCAGTCCCACACCTGAGCGAAAACCCTCGGGTCTAGCTGAACTTCTAGGAATGAAAAAAAGTGATTACGATGAGATTTATAGTCTATCGTCAACGACGAGCGCATTTAGTAAAGCCCTTGCCCAAGCGGATGGAATATGGTGCAGCCACTGGAATGATTTTAGCGCCACCCAACAATACGAAATTGGAGGCGACAGTTGGGTTGGGCCCCTGATCTCAAAGGACCCAGAACTTCTCAAATGGCCTGAAGCCAGCTCCGACAGAACGCCAATCGTCGGGTGTTTGTGACCCAAATACCGACAATATATTCAAACTAGGCAATTGCGACCTAATGCGAACATCACATTTAATCTTGCATCGGCAATTTTGGCGTCATCAACGCCGATTTTGCGGTAAAGTCTGCCCGTTGATATCTAATCGAAGCTGGATGAAAATAAGAATATAGAGAAAGCTTGAGTAGAAGATGCTTTAGACCAAGAATCGGCCAATACGGTCGAACTCAAGGAGCGAAAGCACTAATTGTACGGCCGATATTTATCAAGGAGTAATTTTCTATGCCCCCACAAGTAACCAGAGATGACTTCGAAATCGCGCTTCGCGAGCTGGGACACAGCCCTGATGAGTATCGCGGTAAGAAGCTAAGCGTGGATGCCTTCTGCGAAATCTATGGCCTAGAAGAAGACATCGTCCTGGAGGCGATTAAGCTATTGCATATCGACGCCCATTACGATTATCGGCTGGACACCCTGTGGGTGGACGCACTCGATGCGGCCCACTTCTACTACTGCATTCAAAGTGAAGCGTCACGCTTCGCAGCTTAAGCTGATCCAGCTCAAAGTCCACCAGCTCAAATAACCGCGTAGATGAAAATCTCGCGGTTTCCTTGTTTCCCCGCCACTTTCGCATCTATTTCTGATTTAACCGTGTAACCAGAATTCACCAACGCTTCGCGCACTTCTCGAAGCGCCTGCAAACGATCTGATTGATCTATAACAATTCCCCCCTTAGGCACCATGTCCCTAGGCAACTCAAACTGCGGCTTGACCAGCAGTAGCACGCAAGCCTTCGGTGCCGCTCTTTTAATGTCAGGTATTAGCTTGGCTAGAGAGGTGAAACTGACGTCAGCCACCACCCAATCGATGGGAGGATAAAGTGCCCCGTCAAAAACCTTTACGTCGGTTTTCTCAAGAGACGTCACCCGTGGGTCTTGGCGGAGTCGCCAGGCCAACTGAGCCGTCCCCACATCAATCGCAATCACCTGGATGGCTCCGTGGGACAAGACACAATCGGTGAAACCACCGGTGCTAGCTCCAACATCAAGAACTACTTTTCCAGAAAAAGATTTCTCTAGGGAATTATCAAGGATGGCCGCCTCGAGTTTATCCCCACCGCGACTGACGAACCGCCCCTCATCTTTAATGCGAACTGCGGCCCCTTCCTTTAAAAGTGTGCCAGGCTTATCCACTCGCTGGTCATCGACTATGACATCCCCGCTCATGATCATGGCTTTTGCAGTCGTAAGAGAATCTGCAAAGCCTCGCATCACCAGGTGTTCGTCCAAGCGAATTTTTTCGATTTTGGCCATTTGAGCTTTCAAATAATGCATTAATGACTATAGGTAATAAGCCATTTTGTTTGTTGAATCACTCGTCCTAGCCACCCAGGACTCGATTCGTTGTTGGCCATCTGCAGCAAAATGATTGAATCGCACACCGATACCGCCCGCCTCGGCACCAACTCTCCTTGAATCAGGCGGCACGAGGCGCACGACCTCGCCTTTAACCTTTACAGGCTTACTACTTGCACCAAACGAAATTTCTAAGTCCAAGGACTCGCCTGAAGGCATGGCGAGGGTAGACGTTAAAAGTACACCCGTGAGACTAAGATCCCCCACGTCCACAGAATGAGTCTCTCCACGCCAAGAAAACTTAACCACAACAGTACCTGACACCCTTTGTTGACCACGAGTTTGATGGGACAAAAGATTCTTAAGTTTTTCTATAAAATAGTCTCGTGGCAGGGGCTGTTCGACAAAAAGATCAGCACCCGAACTCTTTGCAAGCTCCTTAATTTTAGCAGACGACTGCACACTTGTAAGAACCATCGGCAGGTCGGCCCATTCACGACTCTGCTTCAATTTCTTTACAGTGTCCACAGGATCCATGCCTGTATGATCCATATTTAAAACGATGAGATCAATTTTTTCCGCCTTGAGAGCTTTAAGAATATCAGGATAGCTTGTCGCACTGCGAACGGTGATCCCCATTTTTTTGAATCCAGCGCGGTCGAGATCACTGGTCAAATTCTTTTGATCAACTGAAAGCATTATAATCTGAGACATTTCACCCACCCCTTTTTGGTATTTTTTTGGTCGCCTTCTGGAGACCAGACCTCACGCAACCACCCGGCCACTGCAACCCTAGTGAGGTGTTCGGGACGATTGTAAATTTAATGAGATAAAACTAGGAAAAATATTATTATACCAGTAATTACAGCTGATTACCAGCTATCGATGGTCGCCTAAAACATCCCCCATCAGTCCACCGAGGTCGATATCCCTCTGAGACAGGGACCGCACAAGCAACCACCCCAACGGCTTGCCATGTCTGCTAACTGCTCCTTGGACAATTCAACCTGACTACAATGGCACGACCTAATATCGTCGGACCGGCAAGTAAAAATAGCCTGACACTTTTGGCACTTGAGCTCTGCCCCTTGGGTCCCTTTTTCTCTGATTTGACTCATGACTTTATCCGCTCCAACACAACAAAACTTTCCACATGATAGGTATTTGGAAAAAAATCAAGGGCCACAAAGCGCTTCACTGTGTAGTGCTGTTTGCACAGCACTGCGAGGTCTCGCGCCAGAGTGGTCGGATCGCAAGACACATACAAAATATGCTCGGGCATGAGACTCAATATGGGCTCTAAGGATTTATACATTCCATCTCGTGGAGGATCGGCAATGATCAGATCATAATGAGACTTTTGCTTGCTTGCATCCCAAAGAAATTTTTCGGTATCGCCAGCAAAGAACTGAGCCTTCTTAATGCCGCCTTGTTCTACATTATATTTGGCTGCGGCGATCGCTTTCTTGGAAAATTCTAATCCGTCGATTACACGGACCCCATCCGCCAACGGCAAGGATAGATTGCCTGATCCACAAAATAAATCCAGAATTCGCTTGGGTGAAAGCGCGTCGACCGTCGACTTTACAAGTCTGCGCACGGTGTGATTGTGTAGAATATTAACCTGCTGAAACATTCCGGGCGACGTGTGAAACTTGACGCCAAGATCCGTTTCGAACTCAAAAAATGGCGCTCTGGGCAAGTCGGTTGGACCTCCGCACCACGCCACCCCAGGCAGCTGGCCGAGTCGCGTGCGAATGGACTCCGCCGAAAAAGATTTGTCATCCGTATCAAATATGGACATAAGAATATGCGGCTCAGAAGATTTCTTGCCTGGCAAATCTTGTAGTTCAATCTTAAACCTTACCAGCAATGGTGACGGTCGAGCGGCTTGAACGTCTTTGAAGGATATATTCTGCAAGCGTTTGATGAATTCATTAATTCTATCCACAGCAATGGCACAAGTAGATATGGGCACAAACTCTCTGCTTGCACGTTGAAAGTAGCCAACCTTCAATTCACCATCAGGGAAAATTCGCCCACGGAGCAAAACGCGGTTGCGGTAGGCGTTAGCAACGGGAGACGGCGACGACTCGACGGTCAAAGTCTCTCCCAACTTTGCGATCCGCCGAATAGCTGTTTCGACGAACTGCTTTTTCCAGAGCATCTGCTGGGGATAAGGGACGCCTTGCCATTGGCATCCTCCGCACTGCTCTGAAACAGGACACGGTGACACCCCTCTATGGGTTGAAGGCTCAATTAAATGGACCACTCGAGCTTCGCCGTAACGCTCATTTACATCTGTAACCTCGACAGCAGCAAGGTCCCCCTCAATTCCGCCTTCGACAAAATAGACCTTACCGTCTAGGCGAGCCACCCCCTTGCCTCCAAACGCAACGGAATCCAGGCGTAGTTCGAGCGTCGTGCTCGGCGAATGAGCGTTAGACTTTTTCTCTTTTGACGTTGTAGTCGACGTCCGAGAAGGCTTAGATGGATTTGTTTTTTTGTTTTTTGGTGGCATGTTTTTTTTGTGTGGTCGACGCCGCTTTCTTCGTGGATTTTGGAACAAGCTCTACTGTAATGCGCACCCGCTTGCTTTCCGTCATTTGCTCCAAAGGTTTAGCAAGTACAGCGGCAAGTGCAAGCCCAATCTCACGTCCAAGAATTTGAATGACCTCGTCTTTACTTCTACCCGCTTTCGTCAGCAGTCCTAGCACAAGATCACGGGCGGTTGAATCATCGTCAGACTTAGCGGAACCTGCGATTCCTGAAATTAGATTTTTTAGAATTCGGTCGCCCCGATTTTTAAGATCATCCATGGATTTATCCCCCCTCTAGTAGTGCAAGTATTCTGTCCACATCCATCTCTGTATGAACGGTTAGTACAGAATTGCCATTTCTCCCGCTTACCCGCCACGTCACGTCGTCGACGACTTGTTCGATGGATCTAGTTGCGCTGGCAAGGCCTGCAGCTCTAATTTTTTCAGCGCACTCCTCAATCCGGTCTCTGCTCACCTCACCACTAGCCTCAACAACACGACGTGCGACCGCAATAATTTGTTCCTCGCGTTCGAGGGCAAATAAATTGGTATCGATTGGATTTTCTGCTCGAATAATGCGAATAGCTACCGTCATACTGCCTCCTTAAAATATTATCGCATGATTACTGGTCAAAGCTCAAGTAGCCCTATTTTTTCCTATTACCGCAACCTGCTGTTTTTTGGGATCCACCCCGTGCCACTCGCTGATTTACCAAGTCATTTTTGCCTACTGCTTTACAGTATTCGGCCTAAATACCGATAATTCACCGCTATGAGAAGTCTATACACATCGTTGTCACGTCCTCGCAAAAATTGGCTGCCATGGGAATTTTTGTCATTTTTTGTTTTTCTGACACTTGTTATGGACCAAACTTCTTTTGCTGCAAAAGGCTCAGCCCCCGTCTACGAAGACCCATTTGATATTGGTAGTGGCGGAGCCTCCCTCACTCGCGCAAGCCAAGCCGGCATGATGTTTAGCAATCCTGCTTTAATCCCCTACGGCCCTGGGTTTCATCGTTGGGCCGGAAATGAAAGCACACTCATTGTGGGGAAGGATAGTGTCGAATTCGCAAAATCAATGAAAAGCGGAGGTGCCGACTCCAGCGCAGCTGGCACGACCAAAATGATTGAAACAGTATTGAAGACACCGATTCACGCCGGCGCGCTAAATAACTTTGCCTACATCAATCGGGTTTTTGGTTTTAGCACATTCAGTCGTTCGGAGGTTGACCTCAGCGCCAAAAAGTTTGGTGACACGGGGCTGCCTGCCGTTAGATTTCGTGCGGAAAGCTATTCTGGCGTGGGTGTGAGCCTTGCCTCGATGGCGTTAACTAGATTCGCATCAGTGGGCGTTACTGGGAAGTACCTCTATGCGTCCGAGCCTGATCTCGCCATTGACCTAACCGATACCGAGAAGATTAAATCCCTGCAGTCACCGACTGGCATTAAGTCGTTAGTATCTATGAATACTGGTATTGGGTATGACGCGGGGATGTTGCTATTCTTCCAAGGCTCTAGCAATGATTTAAGACTAGCCTTCAAAGCTGACGATCTCGGAGGCACAAAACTGAAGGGAAAGGCAGACCTAAAATTACTGAAGCAGGTCTACAGCTTAGGTCTTGGCTACACCATCCATACAGGAACGGATGCGATCGTCTTTACGCTTGACTACCGCGACATAAAAAAGGCTTATCAAGAAGAGCTTTTCAAGCGCGTTCGCATGGGCACCAAAATATTAATCCGCCGACACTTGGGACTGGGTCTGGGATATTATGACGGCTGGCCGTCCTACGCAGTAGAACTAGACGCGTTTATTATTCGGTTAACCGCGGCCATCTACACTCGAGAATTTGGTGCGAAACCTGGAATTGACCCTCGGACAGTATACGCACTAGGCTTTACGATGGGAATGTGACGCCTTGGCAGAAACTTTAATGCAGTCATGAGAAAGTGAGGAAAAGCGGTATGAAGAAGATCCATAAAATCAATTTTGCTCTAGTCGTTTTCGTCATATTTAGCGTGGCATTTTATGGGTGCGGAACGGTCAATCTATTTGATTGCGATACAGGGCGAGCTAAGTCTAAGTGCACAAAAAGGACTAAGGATGAAGATGCGAGAATTGCACTTGATAATGGAGACATGACTACTGCCGTTAAACTTCTGCAAGAACTCGTCGACGCAAATCCGACGGAATATAAGCGTTATCCCCTACTTTCTGCTGCCTATGCTGGCAAGTCTGGGTTTGATATTTTGAGTGTAGTCACCGCCAATTTTGGGGGCGCCAACTCCCTAGTTCAAACCATGACTAGTTTTTTGCCGACTCCGATTACTAAAGGTGATCTCTATGAACAAAGTCTCGTAGACATGGATTCTAGTGTAGATACACTAAATATAATTCCTGCTGAGTACCGAGAGTCCACGTCTGCTGATAAATATGCAACGAGCGCTGTGCTGCAATTGACCCTGTACCAAGCGGCCTATGGCATCATGCTCCTTAATAAATTTACCTACAGCACCACAGAATATGATGCCTCCAAATTATCGAGTATGACGGCCGAAGATGCCGCAAAAATTTTGGAGGCGTTAGCAGGCGCAGCAGGCGCGGCAGGTGCGGGTGCCTCTGCCACAGCAGCCATTGCTGCCATCCAAGCACAGCCCGGCGCTACGGATCAGGAGAAACTTGCAGCTTGGTCGCAAGCAGCTCGGTAAACAAGCACTATCTAGCCAGGTAAACCCGAGCACATCGTTGCGATCATATACTCTTCGATGATGGCATTTAAAATTTCTGTAGGGCCCTCGTCACTGGCGACTGCTGCGCGCATGAGTGGAAGGCCAAGGCCAACCATGTTTGCACCTAGATAAATGGCTTTTCGAGCGATTAATCCGTCACGAATGCCACCGGTGGCAACAAGCGTGGTGTTTGGTAATGCTTTCCTTAAGTCGACCAATGCTTTCGCCGTAGGAATGCCCCAGTCTCTAAAAATTTCACCGCGGCGTCGAATTAAAGCGTTTGATGAGCGAAGTCCTTCGATGTGAGCCCACGACGTGCCGCCAGCACCTCCGACATCAAAGTATTTTATGCCGCCTTCAGCCAGCTTGATAGCGGTGCTTACGTCCATTCCGGCCCCAACCTCTTTGACGAGTACGGGGACGCCTAATTGTGCTTGAACGTGAATAATTTTGTCGATGATGCCACGGAAATCACGGTCACCTTCGACCTGTATAAGTTCCTGCAGGACGTTGACGTGGATGGCCAATGCATCAGCGTCAATCATATCCACTGCACGGCGACACAAGTCAAGGTAGTCAGGGGATTGAATCTGACCGATACCAATATTGCCAATGAGAAATAGATTTGGAAATGAGGTTTTTAGTTTAAATATTTTTGCATGAACAGGATTTTCGAGTGCGATTCTTTGAGAGCCGACACCCATTGGAATATTAAAGGTCGATGCGGCTCGGGCTAAGCGTTCATTGATGAGAGTCCCCTGAGCCACGCCACCGGTCATGCCGGTAATAAGCATCGGGGCTCCAAAGGTTCGCCCCATAAACGTCGTAGAGACGTTGATGTCACTCCAATTTTTCTCAGGCAGTGCCACCACTGGAAGTTGCACCTCTGAAAATCCAGTGTATTTAGACGAATGCTCGACCTCTTCCGACGCACACAGGTCAATATGCTGAGCCTTGCGCAATGAATGCAGCAAATCTAAGGCCGTAGGTAAACTTTTCTTCGCAAAGTGCACCAATTCGCCTTCGACAGAACTAATTTCGATATCAAATTTAGCTAGGGACGGTGTTCTAATCTGAATAGATGTTACTTGAGACTGAGAATCAGCCTCGGCCCAATTTATCCGTGCATGGGTCGCCGCAAGGCCCACCACAAAGCCAGAACAGGCGTCACTGTCTACGGTGATACGAGTGCCGTTACCAGCCCGCGCAGTCACTGACAATGGCGGCGAAATTAAAATCATTTACGCACGTTTGCGGCCATAAGTTCTGTGGTAATTTTTCCGGGCTCTTTAGCTTTACGGTACATGACTAATAGGTGTCCAATTTTTTGCACGACCTCAGCCTTGGTCTGCTCGATCAATAGGTCGGAGGTCGCCTTGAACTCGGTTTGATCCTCAGCGGGGACCTTTACTTTAATAAGCTCGTGATCTTCTAGGGCTTTATCAGTCACTTTGAGGATCGATTCTGACACGCCATCTTTGCCAATCATGACCACTGGACTTAAATGGTGAGCTTTACCGCGAAGAAAGGTACGTTGCTTTGGAGTCAGAGTCATTTGAGTTATCCTTAATAATGATCCACAGCTCATTAGTGAGACTATAGACAAGTGCTGATAATGGGCATGTATCACAAAATTGGCCTTTGTTCCTAATGAAAAGAGTGGGGTTTTAACAGTTGCAATCGCTTAAAGCATTCAAATCATCAGAATTCATCAAACAATTCATATCCGCTCGTACAATCCATGGCCTGAATGGACTTGCGGCCGTTGATTTAGGGCTAGGAAAGCCTGTATTGTGCGGAGCCGCAGCCTTGGCGTTCCTTTGTCCAGGTTTGCGCAGCCAAGCTGAGCCTCACCTCGAAAAAATAACCTGGAAGCTCGAACATAAACTCCCCCATGACCCTCAGGCCTTTACCCAAGGTTTAGAGGTGTGGGGCAACCGCTATTTTCTTGAAACAACAGGATTATATGGGAAAAGTGAGGTTCGCAAAGTGGAGCGGATCACCGGCAAGGTGACACACAAAACAGCCTTGGCTGCCCAGTATTTCGGAGAAGGCGTCACTCGCATTGGATCTGATATCTTCCAACTGACTTGGCACGAAGGGGTGATCCTAAAGTGGACCTTTAAGGAGCGTACGGGCTTTACCGCCGCCGGTACCCACCCTTGGTCTGGTGAGGGCTGGGGAATCACACAAGGCAACGGCAGCCTTTGGATTAGCAACGGATCTAGCCAACTCTCAGAGGTCAACAAAAAAACCTTAACCGTCAAAAAATCACTGGTTGTCACATTGTCAGGTAAACCTATGGAGAACCTCAATGAACTTGAATTTATAAACGGCAAAATTTTTGCCAATATTTGGATGACGTCAACCATTGTTAGAATTGATCCAAAATCAGGAATCATCGATGGACTGATGGATCTTAGCGCCCTTACCCCGAAGGATATTTCCCAAGATGCGGTGGCAAACGGTATCGCGTGGGATGGCACTAAAAAAAGATTGTATGTTACCGGCAAACTATGGCCGACGATCTTTGAGCTCTCCTTATGAGAGGCCCATTGAAAATTTTCAATGGGCATAATGCACTTTCTGTGTAGCAAACAAAAAAAAACCAAGGGTCCTGCGACCTCTTGGTTTTTCTTTTAGACTCTGCGGCGATGAATTACATCGATGCCGTTACACCTAAGTTAAATGCAGTCGATGCCGTTTTAGCGCTAAGCGTAGCGTCTGCTTTTTTCGAGCTGTCAGACTTAACGAAAACAGCATGTACACGGCAATGAGAATCAAGATTATGCTCAACTCCAAGTGCAATGTTTGATCCGCTTGTGTCGCCAACGTTTGACGTAGCTCCCATAAGGCCCTTGTCATTCGTATATTTGAAGAACGGAGTTGACGCTCCAACTGGGTACTTAGCTTGTAGAACAATAGAAGTCCAATTGGTATCTTTGAAGCCTGTAGTGTCTTCGCCTGTCGTAGCAGCTTTTTTCTTGTTTGCTGTTACTGAATCGTACTCAAGGTCAACAGTTGCGCCGGCCGTTTCAATTTGAACGCCCGCACCAAGTTGAGTTTGGTAACCGTTACCGTAGTTTACTTTGTCGCCAGCACTATTGGTGCCCATCGTGCTTGATGTCTTAACCATTGTGTAGGTGACCAAAGGACGAATCATTTTATTGATTTCGCCACGGTATTGAACGGCAGATGAAAGAGCGCCGCCGTTACCAAATGTTGTGTTTTCGGTATCACTCTCAGCAATGCTGCTTAAGCCTTGAAGAGCCTGAATCGTAACCGAATGGTCACCGAATGTTAGGCCAACTTGAGCGCCGTCAGCTTCGCCTGGAGCCATGCTACCTGCACCAGAACCAACATACTGATCAGTGCTGCTGTAATCATTTTCCCAGCTCTGAGCTAGTAGACCCATGTGTCCAAAAGTCGCCGTGATCATATCAGACCATTTGTGGGAAATGGTTGCGGTATTTAGATCATTTGTATTGAGGTAGTACTTTAGCTCCATCGTGTCGGCGCCTTCAGTGCCAACTAAGCTGAACTGAGCACGCTTTAGAGCAACAGAAGAAGACTTAGCCGTCGTCTTTGTGGCTGCTGCAGTGGCTGCGGTTGTTTCTGTAGTAGATTGAACTGCATCCATGCGGATTTTTCCGCTGATTTTCCAGTTCGCCTTTGATTCTTCTGCAGCTGCGGCCGAAGCCAATCCAGCCATAACACCAACAACTAATAAATTCTTAACGATCATAAAATAATCCTCCTAAGCAGGTTTGGTTTGGAACCTTATGATAAATTGTAACAGCCTCGAAAACTAAAAGTCCAGAAATTCTCTTCGAACAACGGGGGGATAGCCTGAAATGTATAGAAAATAAGCAAAATATTTTTATGCTTTCTAAGATTTTCTACCGCGACAGAATGGCGCCAAAGTTTGTCAGGGAGGGGCGTTCAGAGGTGTTGCTGCTGACTAATTTGGGTGTCATTTCTGCCCCAAGGCTAGGAGGGGCCAAGGATCATTAAATGGGCCTACATTTGATCGTTGAGGTCCTTGAGTTACAAAAATATGACCGTTTGCTAGCTCATCAGGGACTTGGATTCCGATTTTTAGAATCCGCAAAGTTAGTAAAATTTCTCGCCGCCTTGATTTTTACTCGAAAATCAAAAACGAATGGTCCTATTAATCACAGGCCTCAAGCGAATCGTCAAAATGTTATTTCAGACGCTTGACTGACAGTGTCAATTTAAAAATGGCGACAGGATCATCCCCATATTTTTTCGGAACCGTAGCATTGATGACGACAGTGGCTTCTTGCCGATCTGGCGAGGTTTTTACACGCTCAATGAGCGCTTGAACGTCTTTACCGCTCAAGGAAATAAAATGCACGTCACCGTCGGCACGTTTCAAGAACTGGGCTGACATATCCTTAAAAACAAAAGAGGCCTTGAGGCCAGCTTCGGCCATTAAATTCATAAATAGAACACCTCCCGCAAGATCTGCTCCGATCGCGAGTGTGCCGAAATACATGCTTTTGAGGTGGTTTCTTGTACGGCGCGTGAGTGGAATAACAATTTCGGTGCGCTCGATCCCGACCTCTAATACTGAAGGCGCGACAAACCAAATTAACGGAATTTTTGCAAAACCAAAAATTCGAATTTTTAGTGTCTCTTTAATTCTTGTCCATCTATTCATCGGTTAAGCCCTTTCTCGGGAGTGATCACTGCGCTTCATATTTTAAGGAAAACGTCGGAGCGGTAACCGACTCAGTTCCGTCGTCGGCAATCGCAATCGTGTCGCCCCACTCTACCTTGATTGTCAGCACTTGCTCCTTACTCTTTGTAACGGTGAAACTTTCTACTAGGGATAAATCTCCCGTTGCGAGAACAATCTCAGTAGCAGTATTTGTTTTCGAGGTAACAATCACCGTCGGATCAAACTTCACAACCGCAGAAGTGAATATTGTTCCATTATAAGTAGTCATGTTTGCTTCTTGAAACACAATTTGTCCGCGGTCAATAATTTTCAGGGTCTTGGGATCATCTTTATACATCGCCAACTCAGTGCCAGCCGAGTCGGTTAACGTGAGGCCATTAAACAGCAGTGTATTGCTGCGAGGGTTACTCGTTCCTGTCGCACCGACGGGTAGTACGTAGGTGCCGAGCATTCGCACTTTAAAGGATGAGGTGGACTTTGTTGATGTGGAGCCACATGCAACGAACCCCATGCTTGCCAAGGCCAATATGAATCCCATTTTCATTTCTCACCTCATCTGCCAAATAGACCTATTTGCATCAAACTATTGAGAGTATTATCGACTTGAATCGTTGGGGGTTTAGTTTCGGACTGCAGTGCAGACCTTGCCTAGTGAGCAAGGATCGGCAATTATGATCTTTTTGACGTTAAAATGGTGATTTATAATAACTAGTCGCTCGCGCGAAAGCGCCCGAGACGTGTCCTGTTTCACTGAGCTCCGTCCTATTCGGTTGGCTCAATGATTAGTGACCGGCTTCGCCGAAATACGCAATTTCGCTTATAAGCCCCACCAGGGGTAAAATAAGATGCGCTTTTCTTTATTTATTCGCGGCATTCCGCCATAAAGCACTATTCCGTACGGAACTTTATAATGTGCCATAAATTTTTCAATATGACGTAAACCATCTTGTGAAACATCTAAGCCCGATTTGACCTCGATAGGAAGCCAATGAGAGCCAAAATTTATTATAAAATCAATTTCACCTGGAATAAATTTTACTTTTTCGTTTACATCAAGAGAAAATTGCTTGTAGTAACCAATCTGGCTTTTTAAGGGGATCCTTTGCATTAGTGCCGCTAGTCTTGCATGAATATGCCCTTCAACACGAAAGCCTAACTCGTCTGCATCAATCATTTTTCCTGATAAATATGACACGAAACCTGGGTCGGTATAACTATAAATTGTAAGGTA
>CAMDKS010000040.1 GCA_945900755.1 Bdellovibrio sp. ZAP7 | reverse complement strand
GGTTGCGGTTGCGGTTGCGGTTGCGGTTGCGGTTGCGGTTGCGGTTGCGGTTGCGGTTGCGGTTGCGGTTGCGGTTGCGGTTGCGGTTGCGGTTGCGGTTGACCGAAATCTATCACGACCGCATTGGACATTACCGGTGCAGATACACCGCCCTCACCACTAGAATCTACTGTGGCTCGGAGTTGTCGGATCACTTCCGAAAACGTCGCCGAAGGGACGCCTACATTTGAATAGTCTTCCGTCCAGGTGTCGCGGGTGACCGGTGATGGTAAGCTTTGTCGAAATTCGCTGACACTGATAGCCACCATCTGTGCGCCTGTAATGTCGTAGATAAATAGTGGAGCTCCCGAGATTCCTGCCGTGGCGTCACAGTCGTGCAGGATGCGCCCTTCAGTTAGTTTTTGAACGTGGCAGTTTGAGTGGATTCCTGCCGTGAGTCCGCCATTAATATCTGCACTGTAGCCCATTAAATGGACCGTGAAGGGTAGCCCTTGCTGAAAAGCATAATGGCCTGTTCCGATGAATCCTTGTCTGGTTCCCAAGTTCTGTCTTAGCTCCACGATGGCCCAATCAGTATCGCGCCTTTGTTCTGGTTGTGTCGATCCAATCCACGCTCTGATCGGTTGTGCGTCGCCAGCACTTTGGCCGTTAATCAGATTAACACTAAACTTAGTAAAGTTTGCACGAGGCCGCTGGGTCGCAGGATCAAAAACACAGTGTGCCGCAGTCAGCATCAGTCTATTTCCGACTAAAGTTCCCGTGCAGCCGGTGTCCAATTTTCCTAAGGTGGAATAAGGATAGGCCCTAGACGTTATTTGTTGTCGGTCGTCGGGTCCAAAAATGTTTTTTGGTCGTGAAGATGTTTGACCGCAGGTGGTGAGACTAGCAAATAGAAAGCCAAGTACAACGGTTAAAGTCGCAGTCCTTAAAGTCCGCTTCATAATTACCTCCTGGTTAAAAACCTATAGACGAAGAGTCATCAATTTCAATACCTGTGATAGTATGAGCGGCAGGTTATTGTCAATTGCAGGTGATGTGAGTTCAATATTGTCGCGTCAAAATGGCATCATTTCAAAGTTGTCTTTGTTGCAATAGGGCGTGCAATTCTCGACTCATTTGGTCGGCCTAAGTTCGAATGAAAAGCTAAAATCTATGTTTTCTTTTGACATTCAATGACGATGGCTGGGGGAATATTGGCCACACAAATCCAGCTATCGACGTTCCCAAAAACATCTTTGAGCAACGCTAGAAGACGCTGAATTTTGGGTAATGGCAATGTGTGTACGTAGAGATACGTTCTGAAAATCCCTCCGGTTTCTAGGACGTCGAAGGTGGCTCTAATGGTCGCCTCGGTTTCGTCCCAAGGAAAAAACGTGAACGGAAGACTTGATATGACCACGTCGACCCTTTCCTCAGGGGATGCCATAATATTTTTTACATTCGCTGCACGATCTTGTTTGATGACAATGTTGAATTGGTTCGTAGGGAATCTTTTGGTTAGAAATTCGACGAAGTCGCCGCTAAATTCAATGACGCGAACCTGAGTTTTTGATTTTGAGGACGAATCTAGTAGGTGTTTTGTGAAGACACCCGTTCCTGGGCCATATTCGACCACCACTTTTAATTTTGAAAAGTCGATGTTTTTTAAAATGGCAGTCGCCAGAAATTTTGAAGACGGAACGACAGACCCGACCGCAAAGGGGTTTCTCAAAAAACCTTTTATGAAATTTATCACTTTCAAATTTGCCAAAAGATGATCCCTAATCCTGGTTGGTTGAGGTTAGATGCCGGAGTCAACATTGCTAATGGTGGAAGTAATCTCCGATTCAAAAAAATCGGGTGACTGGGTCAAAGACCAAAGATAATCTGCCGGAAAATTTTGGCGTGCCTGACTCCTTGAATGGTGAGGGTACTTTAGGCGACTGGCCGGTGTTCTTGGATTTTTGGGGTCGTCCAAATAAATTTCTTCTGGATTAGCGTTAGAGCCTGCATGTTGGTGGCAGCCGATGCAATTTGTTTCCACATTGCCTTGGCCTTGCTCGATAAAGGGATTTGAACACTGAGTGTAAGGGCTGGCCCACTGCTGGCTTACGCTAAGGGCACTCGCTAAGGATGGGTGAGTGTCTTTATAGTGGGCCCCAGGGTCAAGGTCGCCTTCGAGGAAATCTGCGACAACACACATCTTGTAGTTTGCCCAAGGAGTTCCTGTGAAGCTTGCAGGGCGATCCTCTCCGAAATCTGTATTCGGGTCGGGGGACCACCAAAACGTGATCCATAGCCAGTCTCTGGTCTCCTTAGACACAATGTGGATAGACTCGAGGTTGTAGCTTTTGGCCGAGGCTAATAATTTGATCGTAAATATTTTATTGGGTGTCAGACTTTGGGACGGGATCTCTTGGTCGGGCTTCCAGGCACCCTCGGTAAGATGTTTGGTGAGTCCCTTATCACTCGTGTCAAATTTTCCGATCACGCCAGTGTCGGCTTTTCGCCACGACGTTTTTATCGTCACGGCGGCACCGTGATTGACGTCAGGGCGGGTTTCCTTTGAATTCTTGCAGTGCGAGTAATCGGCCGGCGGGAGTGGGTAAGGAAAATCGAGGCCCGAGGGAAATTCACTCGCAAAACATGGCGTGTGATTAGCGGGTGAGAGAATGGTCTCAGGTAGGAGATTGGCACGCTCGGCCTCGCACTTTAAAACGTACGCATAGTTTTCAAAATAATGACGTAGTAGGGCAGGGCTAAACATCGTGATCCCACGCCCGCTTATGCCACGCACTTCTTGTAGTGATTTAACCTGTGAAAGTCGTTGTTCTAGCTCCTCTGGGGTAAAGCCCTTGACGGCTGCCTTAGCATGATTTTCAAACAAAGTGTCGAGGACTTCAGGGCAAATTGGGCGCCGGTCCTTGCGCTGCTCGGAACTTAATTTTGCGTAAACACTGCGAAACATTATGGGCATTTCCTCGCCCGTGTACCACGTCTGCCAAAGCGGTAGTGATCCAGTAGAATTAGGATCAAAGCCTTGAATCTCAGGGTTTCGGCCAATCGAGACCTCACGAGTGAGCTCTCGAAAAACCTCCCACGCTTTCTCACGTCGAAGTTGCATATTTTGCGCAAGGTCCATTTTATCCGTCGCCTCGGCGGGAACATAGGGGATTCCTGCCCCGATCGCTCGCCTTTCCTCAGGGGTGGCTCGCTCTTTAGAGAAATGTGGAAATCTCTGACGACAGGCCTGGGCTGCCGAAATCAATACAAGGGTTCCCAGTAGTGGTCGCCAAGAATTAGTGAATTTCGGAATGAGCATTGGCCGTCCTATTCAATGCCGGTGTAAGAGGCTGGTAAGGTTGGTAGCCTTAACGCTACGTCACTTGCGATCAAATAATCACTGGTCGGCTTATTGATGTCTCGTACTAAAAAATAGAGCCAGCCGTCCGAGCGAAAGTGTGGGTAAAGGGCGTACTGCCCCGGTTCCATAAAAGTAATTCGGAATTTTCTTTTGGTCAATAAATCGAAAATGTAAATATTGGACGAATTGGAAATTCGGTCTTTGAACGCATCACTCGTGCTACTCAAATGAAGCTCCTTTGAGTCAGACGAATCAACGTAGTGATGGGTGACCATAAATCGCTCGTCAAAAGAAATGGAGGCTTTCCCACCGCGCATACAAACCGTGGCAAGCGGTACAGTGGTTTTGGTGTCGGGATCAAAACGGCGGAGGCGGTAGCCCACTTGTCTTGGGGCCTCGGTGTCGATTGGCTTAGACGAAATACGCGAGGTGATAAACGAAGCAGACGGGGAAATACCAAAGTCGCCCTCAAAAGGAGTGGGGAGATCAATGCTGGGATTTACTTTAAATTTTTGGCCATCCTCAACCATGGTAAATAGCTCGGCCGTTGAATGTTCTACTGAAAATGGCACTACCGATGGATCACGGCGATAAGATGAACTTCCGCCATCGTCGTTGGAGTAGTTGTCGCTGCGTACGATGTAATATTTATCGTCGATGGCTCGACCAACATGCTGATAAACTCCGATGTCGCGTGAGCCGCAAAAAGTAGTTTCTGTGTCGAAATCTATAAATTTTGTATTTGGGTTTTCAAGCATCTTTTGACTGCAAAAGAATCCCGTCCCCCCACCCATCCAGGTGAAGCCTTTGTTGTCGGGAAAAAATCCCGGATCGTAAGGGCCTGAAACGCCAATATAGGGGCGTTCTGGCAGAGCCAGATCTACAATAAAACCTTTAGAATTGTCCGGAATGTAGGCACCCGGCGTTCCATCAGGGTTTGTCAAATGGGCTTGATTA
This sequence comes from Bdellovibrio sp. ZAP7, assembly GCA_945900755.1. GTDB lineage: Bacteria > Bdellovibrionota_B > Oligoflexia > Oligoflexales > RGVZ01 > CAMDKS01. The sequence continues at coordinate 20,562 of CAMDKS010000040.1, read as the reverse complement.
CGCAAACCGTCCCCCATAAAACGCCCATCGGCAGAGCTACGAGCCCAGAACGTGCTGCGAAATGGTAATTTTTTCAGAAGGCGCATCCTCTGGGTTGGTGGCATGCTGGCGTCTACTTGAATATTATTATACTCTTCATTGCGAATGCGGCTGGCCCAGGTGGATGTTTCAGGATCGGTAAAAACTTCCGGAAATTTTAGATCGTTGGCATCGTCCATAAAGCAACGATCTGCCGACGTCGTCCCTTCCACGCAACCTAACATTTTGATGCTTGGATTTTGTTTGTTGACCTCGGCCCAGCTTTTTTTCTCAGTCCTTAAGCGGTCAATCTGTAGTTTCAATTCGTCGCTGATGTCGTTGACGCACGCAACCGGTGCCAGAGGACCGTCAATGGTTACTGGACCGAAAGCCTCTGCAAGATTGGGAGCTCCCGCGAGACTCCACGCCAGTAGTTTATTGAAATCTTCCTCCTTCAGTTGTCGAAAGGTCGGCTTCGCCGGTACGACCGGCGGTTGTTTTGGCATGGCGGCATCAGCAAACCATTTTGTATACTCCGCCTCACCGCCAACGCCTGCTGGTAATAGGGGATCTGTAAAAATAGATTTGGTGGTCTCCAGATGGGCCGAAGCGCGGTAGAATCCTAGTTTTTTGACATTATAGCCCAACGCCCGATTTTCAGGGTCATTATACAAACAAGCCAATTTTTTTGCGGGCTCGGCAGCGTTTGCTGTGAAGCAAAGGTTGGTCGTTTTGGTTAGTTCGGCCCAATCCTTAATCATGACGGAATGATCTGAGTTGAGATTACCTGCATGCCACTGAGCTCCAATATGGCAGGCTCCCGCGCAAAATCCAGTAGATCCTGCGGGTAAGTGCGGCGACTGGGCTCCCAATATATTGAGCACTTCAATCGCTTGCGCAGTGCCCGCATCAGCTGTGAGGCGAGTGTTTCCGCTGCGAGTGCGACAACTGATAATCGAAGCTCCAACCACTGTGCCTAATAGCAAAATTCCTGCTACAGATCTCTTGGTGGCGGAATGGTCAAGGGAAAAAACCTTCAAGATTGACGTCGTAAATTTCATAAAGGGTCTCCTTATTCAGCTAGGTTTAGTTTAATCTCTAACGCTTCAATCTGTCCCGATTCAAGGGCTTGATCGTCCTCAATCACTAATTGCCACGTGCCAAAGGCTGGAGCTCCTAGGAGTGCCGAGAGTGGGGACTTGGGTTGGTCGGACGAAAATTGGAGGTTAAGACTTCTTGCGCTTGGGGACGAAGCGGTCCGTCCATCGTACAGAACAACGTCGGGTTCAAGTGGATAATCTCTGTCGAAATCAATACTTCCAAGGGCATTTGCTGAGCCACCTTTACGCAGCTTGATTTTAAGTTGTCCCACGTAATCGTGTTTTATTTTTGCCGAAATGCTGAGGCTGTAAACGAGTAGAGTCTGATCTAATGCAGTCGGCGTAACGAGATTAATGACCGAGGTCGTGCCGTCTGCAATTTGAACGGGAAGTGTTGCGGGTGCGAAAATGGCGGTCACGTTTGGCACAGCCCCCGAGCCTCTGAACTCTGCTGGTCGCGTGGTCGTGTTCGTCATGGTGCATTTGTCGTCAAAGCCTGGTTTTCCTTGGAGGGCACAACATTCTAGGACAGCATCTTTGCCCTTTTTGAATTGACTATCCCACGATGCTTGATCGGCGATTGTGTGGGCCTGTTCCAATTCCCCAAATCCAAAAGTGCCAACTTGCAGCGGCATCCAAGTATTGTTTGGGAATGCTTTAACGCCGGATGTTCTGAAAATAGCTAAATGTTCCGATTTACCTGCAGAGTCAGCGGCCCACGTCTTGCAAGTGTTCAGGCTGCCAATTCGGTGGCAGGAGACACAGGCCTGAGCGTCAGCCGCTTTCGGTGCAATGGCTCGCGTAGGGCGCCAGTTCGGAGGATTGTGGAGGCGGCTGACAAGCTTATAAAGGCCTTTGCCATCCTTAGCGAGACAATTATTTGCGGTAATTTGACCCGGAATGGCGGGGTCACATGGAACCATAAAATCTTTTTTACCGTTTGGAAGAGTTCGAGCTACCTGCATCACATAAGGACTCATCATGTACGGGTCGGAGTCATGACACCCAGAACACGCGAAGCCTTGAATATCGGATGGGGTAATCCAAAATTCATTGGCGGCCATGGCCTTTTCGTTGTCTGGCTGTCGCCGGTTGTCACGGACGACATCAGGCGGAAGGGTGTCCTCATTTGGCGGTGGTACGCGCCGTGTTGGTAGGGATCTTTGATTGGGCTGAAATCCGGATAGGGCTTGAAAATAGCAAGTGTCGCCCGTGATTCTATTGTGCTGTACGATGGCCACGTCTTCATGCAAAGCCACATCTGGCCCCCTGAAACTGGTCAGTGCTGTGCCAGCGGCATCTAGCTCACCAATATTATAACGTCGGCAAATAAAAACAGTATCAACCTCTGGCCTTCCCGTATCGAGTCTGCCTAGGCGTGCGTAAGGAATGCAATTTCCTTGATCGCCCAAGCCCAAATAAGGTGGGCGATCACAAGCCATTTTTAAGGTGTGCTTGCCATAATCAACCTCAACCCCATCGACGGTAATGGGAATCAGTTCACCAGCTTTGCGACAGTCAAAAGGCGGTAGGGCCCCCATTTTTTCAGCACATAATTTTCCGTAGGCCACAGGATCGTTTAAATCTAAATTAGCCTCGCCTTCTAAATTTAGGCCGCCTCGCTCAGAAGGCTTCGCATGATTCAAGATCGGAATTCCCCAACCCTCCATTTTGGATGGCCCAGAATCCAAGCAAACTTCAAGTTGCATGGGACCAGCATAATAGCCGCTTTTCTGCATTTTTATGGAGATCTTCCCGTGGCTGGCTGCCTCAATAGGCTTTGAAAAGAGGGCTGGATCTATTTGCAATTGAAACGAGTTATTTGGTGCGTTGATCATTCCGGGGATGGTGGGTGTGGCCCCTGAAATAATATCGGCTTTTACCTTGTTAGGAAGGGTGGAGCAGTTTGGATTGCCATCCAAAGAAGTCCTGCTGCGAACCCCCCACCTTACTGTGCCACTTTTAGCCGTCTGTCCTGGATAGAAAAATGCGACCTTAAAATCCTTTGGATCTCTGGCAGATTGTGAAACGACAAGCCTATGTTTATCATCCTCGAGAGTTTCCGCAGCCGACAAATCACTGCCGCCTCCTTTGTTCGAGCGTCCTCGGCAGGTGCTTATCGACCCTAAAATGGTGCAGGTCGCGATTGCGATTAGGCCAACGCCCCACGCTGTGCGAACGTGCGGTCTGTTTTGAAGATTGTAAATCCATGCCATTGATTTGCCCTCACTCTAAATTTTGGCTATTACTCATATTTGTGTAGTTAATTGTATCATTAAGGCTCGAAATTCCTAAATCTTTGGGCCAAGAAAAAAGCAGCTCAATTTTTCGTGATTTTATGGCTTGGAATCTGCCCTTTGCTAGGTATTTTTGCTATAATCAAGCCACACTTATGTGGTGCGTTTTATTTTGGACCAATTGTGGAGAAATCACTTTTATGGCGTCAAATTTTTTATCGCGGCCAGGATTTTTGCTCGTGTTGACTTTGATGCTAGCACCGTCCAATGGCTTCGCAGCGAAACCTCGAGCTCTAGAAATTGGCCTCAGCCAAATGTCCTATCAGTTGAACACGATGACCACTAGTCCCACAGGCAAAAAGAACACCCTTGGAACATCTTTTTATCACTTAGGTCTCCAATACCACCAACCAGTCAGTCACTATTTATGGAGCCCTTGGTTGCATTTTATGCCAGAAGCTATCTCTGCCATAAAATCACCAAACAATTCCTCCAAGACCTCGCTCCTTGCCTTCGGCACGCCGCTAACTTTTAATATGACGCCATATTTGGATCTTGGAACAGGGCCAGTCGTTATGCGTTACACAGTGCATGGGAGTGGCAAAGGAACTGAAGTCATGAATAACGGAAGTTCGACGTTGGAATTTAGGCAGCCGACGGAGTCAAGAACCGCAACGACACTGGCTTGGCAGTTGGGAGGAGGATTTAATTATGGAAATTTTCGCGCCGCAGGGGACCTACTACTCCATGGAATTCTTTCTAGCAAAAAGAGATCTGTAAGTGTGATGGTGACAGGAACTTGGATCGTCCTACAAATGGGAGGTGGTGTATGATTCCAATCACGAGATCATTTATAGTTATCGCCCTTTGTTTGACCTCTCAAACTAGCGCGGCCTTTACCCTCATCGGCTTGAAGGGCTGGGCTTCCACAGATATTCAATTTCATGTAAATCCGCAGAATTGTCCAGACAATTTGGGTGATCTATTAGACGAAGCCCTCGACATTTGGAATGCTGTTCCAACCCTGTCGGTCAATTTATCTAGCGGTAGTGACTCGGCCATGACGATCGAACAGGTTTTGGCAGGAACCATTGATGTGACACCCTCTGTGCATTGCTTAACTGACCCGGCAGCCGTTAATATGGACCCAGCTTATATTCCTGGTGCTGCCATGGGTTACAAAATGGATGATGCAGGCCAAATAACGGCGGGTGCGCTTGCATTAAACGTCCAAGAAGGGTCCGCAGCAAATATAGCGTCCATTGACCGCAAAATTTTAGTCTCTATTTTGGTTCACGAAATCGGCCACGTTTTGGGTCTAGGGCACTCTGCCGACAAAAATGCCGTTATGTACTATAATGCTGCGGAAAAAAAATTCGCGTCATTGGCGCAAGATGATGTCGACGGTATGACTTATCTCTACGCCCGCAATGAGTTTGGCGAGGACCCCGTATTTGGTGGCTGCGCCGTTATTGGTGCACCCCAAAATCATCCAAATAGCTGGTGGTCTATTCTCATTCTACTGCTGCCTGTGTTTGCTGTGAGGCTTCGGCCAAGGATGGTTCGCAAAGCGGTGCGGTCAAGTCCGAGGTAGAAAACGATCCTATGGTAGGCTTAATACGGCCGCAGGAATATATTCGTAGTAAGGAGAAGCTGGTGTGCCTCTTCCTAGGTGGCCAATGGACGTAGTATTTTTCCCCCAGCAGTGCACAGCGCTGTTGCCTATAACGGCACAGCTAAAGTTATTGGATGCGCTTACAGATGTGACGTTGCTACCAGAAGGTACAACATAGCCCGTCTCCGAGCCAATTCCCATTGAGTTTGACAAGGTATTTTGTCCCCTGCAAGCCACGCCTCCATTGACCATTATGCAAACCACATCCTTTGAACCTGCCGCCATTGAATACCCCGCTCCATAAACCGTGTAAGCAGAGTTCATGGGGGCGGCAATGGGAGCCAGCGGTAGCCCACTATAAGATGTTGTGTTCGACGCTTGAAACAGGGCATTAAAGCTATTTGAGCCCCAACTATTAAACGCACTATTGCTGTCAAAAATTGAGTAGCCAGTTTTCCCAGCAATGACTTCCTTTAAATTCGAGAGGACGCCTACACCACCCACAGCGAACACATTCATAGGAGTGGCGACCGCAGCCGTAACAGTGTTGTCTCCTCGTTGGCCATTGTTTCCCTCGCCCCAACAACGGGCTCCGCCGCTAACAACCGCGCAGGTTGTTTTTCCGTCGGTAGATACCTGAGTGGCAATATTACCTGCCGAGGCGTCAATCCCAGTGACTTGTGTGGGAAGACTCATGTTTCCTGCTGTTGTACCCCCAAGTTTTCTGGACTCGTCAAATCCCCAGCAATTGACAGCTCCTGTTGTTGTCACTGCACAAGTATAGTAGTCACCCATTGAAACGTTCGAGTAGTAGGTGCCGGCGCCAGTCACTCGGGTCGCTAGCGGAACATTATTTGAAGTTGTGTCTGGAATGTTGACTCCAACTGCACCGTAAGAGTTTCTTCCCCAACAAAATAATTCGCCGTTAAGTTTCAAGGCGCAGAAGCGACCAGTCGATCCAGTGAGAGAAGCAACGCCTGTTAATACTCCTGCAGCCTCGAGCACTGTGACCGGAGTTGGCGAGCTTGTAAGTGTATTGTTCCCTAGCTGGCCAAAAGTGTTTTTCCCCCAACACTTCACCCCTTGATCGATCACTACGCAGGTCGAGGCACCTACGGGAGATTGACTACTCCAGTCAATACTCATGGCAATTCCAGACACCGAAGAGTTCGGCACGAATATCTCTACAGGAGTGGAAGAAAATGTCGGGTTAGCGACTCCTAGTTGTCCCTGTGTATTTGAGCCCCAGCATTTTAGGCCGCCATTTGCGATGGCACATGCCCAGTCAACCGTTGCGGAGGTCTCGGAGGCGACCATGACTCGGTTGATGCCTGTCGTATAACTACCCAAAAAAACGCAGTTGGACAAAATAGTGGTTTGTCTTATGGCTCGTCCATACAAACTATGAATGCCGGTTGTAGGCAAATCCGCAGCAAACGTCAGTGTGTGTGCGGTGCCTGCAAGGCTAACATAGTCTATCGAAGCACTTTGGCACGCACTGTCCCAATGTATTTTAAAAGCGTCAGCAGCCCGATCAAGGGTAAACTGTATAGTTGGGCGAAGCGTCAATCCAGGTTTAGTGGGAATGATGGCTCCAATATTAGAAATAGTCACAGGCACAACGTACGATACCGTCGCAGAGGAGCCCGAGTAACTGGTGGACTGATTTTGAGCTTGGTCGAGGGCAGCCCCCGAAGTAATGGTAGGGTAGAGACCAGACAGATCGGCAGAAGGAGGAAGCGTAACTGTGATCGTCCAAGAAGCCGTTGGGGCCGTGCTGTCTGCTGTGACCGATATAGTATTCGTTCCTGACATTGTCACTCCTGCAGGAACAAAGCCAGTGACCGGCTCGCTAAAAATCACGGCCCAAACTTGGGTACTACTGTCCGAGGGCGTGCTTCCTGATAGCGAAAGTGAGGATATGACGGGGGCCGTCGTATCGATGACGAGGGCTTTTGAAAAGCCTAAGGAACCGGACGACCCTGTTGCAGGTAACGCTAATGTGGCTGGATTCATCGCGAAATCTGCAATCGCACCTGTCAAGGAACTCGAGTTTAGATAGTCAAGATCTGCTGAGTTTTCAGAGGCGGCGACTGTGTACAAAAACGTAAGTGTCGGTGATCCAGAGCCGCTTGAGTAGGTTGCTGACCCTCCCGAATCGAGCAGTAAAGAAGGTGTTGCGGCGACGCCTACGGGCTCTGAAAATAATACTTGGATCGTGATTACATCTCCAACCTTGTAGGCCCCGTTAGTCGTCGACGAGGTGACGTTTGTGACCGACGGAGCGACGTTGTCGTGGACATAGGAGGCCATACTCGTACACGCGGATACGTTTCCTGCGAGGTCGGTTACTTTTGCGTAAATCGTAGTGGCTGAGTTCGGGGTAAGGGAGGAGGTTGTCACCGTATTAGCGCCACTCACTCCAGCAATGGGAGTTGAGATTGAGGATGTGCATCCGTTGTCGCTAAATAATCCAAGAGCCGTGGCTGACGATGCTTCGGAAAGTGATAGCATCACCTGAGGGGTTGCGCTATTTCCTACAGCGCCAGGAGCGATCGACGTGTAGGTGATGACTGGTGCGGTTGTATCGATGACTATGGATTTGCCGTTAGCAAGCGTCGCGCCGGCACTCGTACTTGGAGCTACGAGGGTCAAAGTGGCGCTGTTAAGCGATGCATCTTTGATCGTGCCGCCCGCAAGTGCAAGAGCCGTGGTCGACTGGTAGTCAAGGTCTGCAGACGTCTCACCTGCAGCGACCGTATAGTTAAATGTTAATGTTGTGCCGCCAGATCCACTTGTATAATTAACAACAGCATCTGTGACTCCCGTTTCTAGAGTTAAAGTCGGCGTACCTGTAACGGTTACAGATTCAGAAAACGTAACCGTAATCCCAATCACTTCGCCAACTTTATACGAGCCGTCTGTTTTTGTTGAGGTCACTGCGGTCACAGTCGGAACAGCGCTGTCATGAGTGTAGATTACAAGATTCGTACACGTCGAGGCATTTCCTGCGGTGTCGATGGCGACACCGTAAATGGTGGTTGTGGTGTTGGAGCCGACGTTTGCGTTGACCATAATTCCTGGGCTCGCAAACACCGTATTGGCCGTGCCTGCTGATTTTGACGTAACGCAACCTGCGTCGTAGTAGAGAGTCACAGTCGACGTTTCAGAGCCGGTACCAAGAATCGTTGGAGTGAGGGTGGAACCTGGACTACCACCCGCAACGGAACTGAAGGCAATCGTCGGTGCGATATTATCATAGGTCACCGTTAACACAGTTGCAGCCGTATTGCTTTGGCTCGTGGCGCTTTGGGCGACGTTTGCTGCAATATCAATGGTGACGTTTCCATTCGTGGTCGGTGTAACTAAAAAAGTATAAGTTGTTCCGCTTCCCGAAAAGGCCGTCAATGCGGCATTCGTTGGTGTAATATCGCCAATGACAAAACCAGTCACCGTCTCTGAAAATGTAGCGGACACTGTGAATGGTCCATTGGTGGCTGCACCTGCTGATGTGGAAAGGGTGACTGAGGGATTAGCAAGAGCATAGGTCCTAGAAAACTGAGTGGCCGCAGAATTTGTTGTGCCTGAATCATTGATGGCCGCACCAGCTGCTAGATTAACCGTTAAAGCGCCAGCTGCGGTTGGCGATACGACAACCGAGTAGGCGCTGCCTGATCCAGAAAAACTTGAGAGCGTAGCGTTACTGGCGGTCAAATCTGACACGTCAAACCCTGTGACATCTTCGGAAAATGTTGCGGTCACTGTAAACGTGGTGGCACTCGTCGGATTAGCGGCGTCGCTAGTTAAAGAGACGGTGGGACTGGCCGCACTTGCGACTCGAATGCTAAGTTTTGATTCTACGGAACCGGCTTCATTTTTAGCGGTCACCGTATAAACGGCTGCGGCGGAGATGACGGTACCTGTACCAGTGATGGCACCGGTTGTTGAGCTGATTGATAGTCCGGTGGGTAGGGCAGGTGTCACGGAGAACTCGTCGGGGGCTCCGCCTGTGTAAGTTACGGTGTTTGAAGTGATCGCAGTATTGACTCGGTAGATGGCCGCAGCTAGCGTATAGGTTACTGCTAACGGAGTGAAGATAGCACTTTTCATCACTGGCGGAACGATGGTTTGTTTTTCAATTTTTTCGGTGATTTTAATTTTTGTGGTGGCAACTTGAAAGGTTCCAAATCTTGTGGTCTGAAATTGAACGGCTTTTCCGGTGAGAACTAATTCGCTTCGCGGTAGAATGCCTACAGAATAAGACGACTCTCCGTTGATCACTGTGATCCATTTATAAATGACCACAATATTTTCATCCGAGCTCGTTCCATCAAGATTAAGGCCTGTTCCCGAGGTAACTGGAATCGATAACGTAAAGGGACTAGACGCCTGAATGGCTGTACTTGGAATAAAGCTGACGGCCGGTCCCGCAGAGGTAGCTGTGTTGTCTGACAAGCCAAGTTGGGCACTCGTGCTGCTCGACGTCAGGCTTCCTCCCGCACCGATGGTCACACTAACCGGAAAGGCAAGAGCCCCTGGAGGCATCGAGAGTGCAGATCCGGCAACGCTGCCTGATGAGGCGCGAACGGTCTGAGTGAGCGAAGAACTTGAATCCATTTGTGCGGAATAATTTCCTGCCGCATCAACGGTAGACGTGAGTGCAGCCGTTTTTGACGAACGGTCTCTGACACCGCTTTTTGAAAAGTTATCGCTACAACTCTGAATAACCAGAACTGTTACCATCAATAAACCAAATTTTAGAAATATCTGCATAATGGCCCCACGTGATCCATACACTATGAATCTCATCGGCACCCAAGACATAACCTTAAGATATTTCAAAAAGTCCGTATAATTTCAGTGCATTGTATCGCTTATGGGTGGGTGATTCTTGCCAGTAGAACATCTATTTTCAATTGTAGGGCGTCCATTTGAGTGGAGAGCTCCCTTAGCTTTTTTTCATCGAAACTGGTTTCTCGCTTAATGCCTTTAATTTGAGATTCTATGAGCGAAATATCTGGCGCAAGGAGTATTGATACGAACAACGCCATATAGCTCCAAAGGAATAACGTGCCGCCTATCATCATGACAATTCCTAATAATTTTCCTCCCTCCGTCACTGGGACTAAATCACCATAGCCGATGGTGGTGACCAATCCAACCGACCAACTGACGCAGTCAAGGAGTGTTAAAGGCTTGTCGTGATGTCCCGCCTCTATGTGAAAAAGTACGAAGGCACCAAAGGCAACAAATCCATTTCCCAATAACGTAAGAAGCCAAAACACAGGCATGCCAATAAGTGGCTTGAGCCTGAGGGCTAAGATTTTGACAATATCAAAGTGTTGAAGGTGACGCATTGGGCTAATTTCAGGATTTCCGGCTAACAGTTATTAGATCGATTGGCCTCGAGGCTTACCTTTCGCAGAGAGCTCGTCCCGTAGGATTGCGAATGCCCCAGCCGACAATTTTTCCAACGCCACCTTCAAATCCATCCACCACGCGCAATTTCCAATCGCCATTCAGTGGCGTTCCGATCAATGGACTAAAATCCTCAACGGGATGTAGGGACGTCGGATAAGCACCTATGACGCCAGTATCTTCTCGTTGCCCGCTCAAAAATGATTTGAGAATGATTTCATGCCCGAGTGGTGACGTAAGCACGATTTTTAAATCTGTTACCGAGGGGTGAGAAATAACGATATCCAATGCGAAACCCTCGCGAACAACCGAATCCGCAGCGAAATTGGCAGTAATTTGCGTCTGAATGCCGTTCATGTCGCGGTCTGGCACGTCGAGGCCTGGAGCGTCTTGGACGGAATCTACTTCCGCTCCGAGTTGGCCAAGAGGGAATTCTATAGGAACAACCATCGACAGTCCGTTGCGACCAATAATTTGAGCTTCAAGCTGGGTCAGGCTTCCGCAGGCAGCATCGCCTTTAATGGTCACTTGAAAAGGCGTTTGGCCGGAGGATTTTGTAAGATCCTCAATGTTTCCATATTGGTTTTCTGGCTGCGTCACGCTAGCCCAATCTGATTTGGATACTAAGGTTGCTGAGACACCTTCTGCCACAGCGTCCCCCAAATTGAAGAGCTCAATATTGACGTCCAAAGTTTCTCCGGGGTCTGGCATGTTGTTTGCTCCAGCATTCGCAAACGAAGTGCTCGAATAGACTATTTCAGGCGATCTTGGAGCCATGATTAAATGGTTCTTGAAATGATTCCCAAAAACTCCGGCATGTGGCCCATTTGGAAAAATCATGGAGGCTGTTTGCACGAGTGCATTGGCCCAGTCGGTCATGGTGAGGGAGTGGGCTAAACCAAATTGACTCTCCAGCACAATCAGATCTACCTCTGCTTTGGGGACGCCTAACGTCATTAACGCGTCTAGAGACATGACCAACGGAGTTGACCAAATTTCATCACTGATGATCCCATCACTCCCCTGATCATGAGCGTCATATTGACTGCCCCGTCTAAATTTTGCGTCAACCCGATCAGCTCGTCGGCCAGGCCAGCAGTCTGCACTCCCATCCCAATTAAAAACTCGAAATTTATCACCCACACGATTTCGAGCATCGGAAAAGCCGTGACTAATCGCCCAATAATCCCCAAATCCCTCACCCATCGCACCAGTGTCGCCGCCCGTAAAGTAAGGATTAATCGCATGGTTAATGGCGTGCCCCATCTCGTGCAAAATGACGTCTGGGTCCTCGTTATCATCAATACAACCATGACCAAAACTTAAAGCATTGATCGTTGGGGTGAAGAAAGAATTATCTTGGCCGTCAAATCCATTTGCATCTGCGACGAGTGAGCCTTCAAATATCTTTGACTCGTTGATAAATCCAAGTCCCTCAATATTTTTGATGGAATCATTAAGGTGCCACCAGGTCATGACATCATTGAATGAATCTTGGCCGCGGCTCGCCGTCCAATTTCCATCCGCAGTCACACTTACTGGAGTAAATGGAGCATCCCAGTCGGTTAATGTGACGCGTCGGCCTAACAGTTCAAATCCTGCTGAGGTTCTGGACAACCCCTCTAAAGGGCGTGAGTCGTACGCAGGCTCAAATAATGCTGGATCAGAGTCGTCTTTTAAATCCTCGCTACCAAGAGCGGTTCGGGGGTCAACCACAAACAAACGAGCCTTTCCTGTCACTTCTGAGGCGTTGAATCGCGACATGGTCGCGGCCCGCTGCGGCCGTGATGCGAGATCTCGTCGCGCCTCGTCTAGCGATACGTCATAAATTCGGCGATCCCTAACCTTCGCAATGGCTCCAGTCGTCGGATGAATCGCATACTCCCACGATCCTGCAGGTGCTGTCGACTCCAAGGAGACGAGCCACCACGTTTGATGAACCCCACCGATTTCATCATTGATGAGCTCGGCGGTAGGCTCTCTAAGTAATTTACCAGTTACATGCAAATGATTCCAAGCGGCAGCAATGGCCTCCTCTTTTGATAGTCGAATGTTCGTTGGTGCCGTTGGATTGACTTTTTTGGGAGTCAATCCATTGTAAGCGCGATAAATTTTTGTTCCGTCTGCTGTAAGCGAAACGAGTAAAACACTTCCGCGCACGGAGCCTGTTCCGTCGGGTGTCACAAACTCGTAATGAATGCCGTGAGCACTACGGCGCACTCTCTCAAGGCGGAGGCCTTCTAGGCGCGGCGAAATTTGAAGATTCACGGCCTCTTGCTTGAGCCAAGCACGAACCAAATTGTCGTGGGTCAATCCTGTGAGGTCAGTTTGGGGATCTAGCATTAATTTTGGACGGCCATCAATCCAACGAGTCGAACGATAGCTGTCGTTGATGTTCAGCATGGACTTCAAAGAAAATAATTTGGGATTTGGGCCGCAGGCTGATATTGACATAGCCATTAACGTGGCTAATGAAGTTGCCACGGCTCTTAAAATATTTCTGCAACGAGTGCGTCCGGTTTGAATTTTTGATGCCGCACTAAATAATTGAATCATTATCCACCCAAATCAAAAAAAGTAGTTCACATTAAACTTCAAATATTAAATCAAACGCTTATTCGTGGATCGGATTTTCAGCTTCCACTTCCGCCGCAATGCTTGCCGTGTAGATCTCAAGAGCCTTAGACCAAGCGATGGCACGACGGCTGCCAAGACGAGGCGCGTCCAGCAATTCTGGCTTTGTCATGGACCAAAGAAAATCAGGGCGATTGTCGCTCAACCACTCACCACCAACGATCGCTCCTGAGATGTCTATTTCTACGCGGTAAGAATACACTTTTTGCGCCATGTTTGCGCCCGAGGCTTGCCATCGGGGCTGGATTTCTCGGCCATAAAACATAGTCGTTTCAAAGGTTACTTCGCGCACTGTTGTCGGTGCGGCCCCTAGAGATTTTCCTTCGCGAGTGCTTATTTTTCGCGACGTAAAGCCACTGACCGGCTGATTCCATACCTCCGCATCTCGGGTGACATCAGCGACGAAGCCTTCGTGATTTAGGCCTAAAAGGTTAGCCAATACCAAGTGAAAGGCGCCTGCATTGACATCCCTGCATTCGGGTCGACTTGCACTACTAGGATTAGTAGCCAAATCTTCATTGCAACGTGCGCCCAGCATTCTCGTGGTTCCTCGAGCCTCGTACTCGGCAGAAAATAAACTGAGAAGTGCTTTGATGTCTGACGAACCAAATGGAACCTTAATTCCTGATGCCGAAGTCAGAATAATCGCCTTCGGCTCTGCCCAAGCCAAAGCCGCAGGAGCCCAGCCGTGACAAATTCCGAACCACGAGCCATCGGTGGGATGGGTTCGCTCAATTTCGTTGTTAAACAGCCCTAGGGATTCATCACCGGCAAAAACATCAAATTTCTCAGCGGGCGACAAAACAGCCATTTCAGCAAGCGATAGCTCGGCAGCGTCAGCCAGAGTCACAGGCGTCACCTCGTGACCAGCGGTGCCAACAGCCCACCGAGTAGCGAGTCCACCCTCGTTACTAGGCCAATAGCTATCGGCCCACGGTTTCAATGGGATTTCACCGGAAAGCGGCAGTTGTTGTAGGTTAAAAATATAGGTCCTTGGCAGCAGGCGGATGGGGTCATTTACGGGGTTCCAATGCTCCTTTTGTGTGGCGGTGGGGGCCGATCGCATGCCGCAGCCTACGCTGGAAAAAATGGCAATTGTTAAAAAAATGTTGCTTGTAAATTTCATAAAAACTCCTTTTCTCGATTTATTTCTACGAGACTTGATTTCGCCCCTTAGTATCACATCCCAGCAGCGAGTTGAAAGCAAATAAACATAGTGTAATCTCCGCCTTTCCGACTCGTCGCGCCTTGATTCAGAGAACTCCGAACAAGCACTATATTGTGACAAAGGACGCAGGCGGTAAGTGATTGATGCCGCACCTGATTTTATAAATAACGAGCCAGCCGTGCTTGGCTTAAAAGCTCATCTCTAAACTTTGGATGGGCGATTCCAATCATCGCTTTGACCCGCTGTACTACACTTCTACCCCCAAGTTTTGCAGCACCATATTCAGTGACCACAGTATCGATATCGTTGCGACTTATGCTGACCTTGGCTCCAGGCTTCAGTTCAAATCCTATTTTTGAGGTGAGGCCGTCTGAGGTGGTCGAGCGAAGTGCAATAATACCGATGCCGCCACGACTGCGCTGGGCTCCGATATGGGTTTCAGCCGCGCCACCGACGCCACTCAATTCTTTGTGACCAAGGGACTCCGAACAACATTGGCCGGTGAGGTCGACTTCAACAGCGGTATTCAGGGACGCCATTTGAAAATTTCGACCAATTCGGTAGGGATCATTCACGATCGAGGCCGGATGAAGTTCGATGGCTGGATTTTGGTGGACAAATTGGTACAATTCACGGCTTCCAAACACGAAGGCTCCCACCATTTTCCCTGGCCATAGTGTTTTGCAACGACCATTGATAACACCCTCTTGGTAGAGTTTCATCATGGCATCATTGATCATTTCTGTGTGAACACCCAAATCCTTATGCTGGCCCAAAGCATTGGCTATCGCATTCGGGATGCCGCCAATGCCAAGTTGAATGGTGCTGCCATTGGCGATCAAGCTGGCCACGAAGTTTCCAATGGATTGATCTTCGGTGCTAACTGCACTCGAAGCTGCGATCGGTAAGGGGTGAGAATTTTCGATAAAATGAGTCACCATTGAAATTGGCACCAATGTGCCGCCAAACGTGCTCGGCATTTCGGAGTTAACTTCCAAAATCACAATTTTGGCTGCCCGCAAAATTTCTGGTTCGTAACAGGCCCCTGTCCCAAGCGTGACAAAGCCTCGAGAATCTGGCGGGCTACAGGAGCCCCAAAATATATCAATGGAATGATGCGCCAAGATGTTTTTGACCCACTGCGATAAATGCTGAGGCACATAGTGAATTAAGCCGTCTCCCTGCAAGCCTCGGATACTAGACGTTAAAAATAAGGTGACTAATTCAAGGCGACCCACCAAATCGGCAGCGTGAAAGCACTCAAAATTCTTTGAGGGGTTGGCGCAGTAGACGACGAGGTCGTTGACTTGACGTGCACGTTTTGCCAGGTTTTCAAAAAAAAGTGACGGCTCAGCGGAAGCCATAGCCGTCACGATTTTATGCTTTGACTGAATTAAAGAGAGGGCCTTCTCGACGCCGATCACTTTGGACTGAAATTCATTTTCAACGGTCATGGGCTACCCTCGTAAAAGCTGCAACGTCTACAAAGAGATAGCATTTATTTCAAGGCCTAGCAACCAGAGGTCTGCGGCGCAATGATGCGCAAATTCATTTGTGCGTTTTAGCATAATCCCCATACTTCATATCAATGCCTTGAATATGTGCCGAAAGCCACATTTTCAAAAACTCAAAAAACGAGTTCTCCAACACACCCGATTTACTAAAATCTGCTGCATGAGCGCCGAATTTTTCTAGCAGTGATTTGTGAATGAGCTTATGCTTTTCTAATTCGGGAAACTGAATGGATAGTAAGTATGCCTCCTCATCCGCAAAATGCTTTACCGTATAGTCTCCCAGCTCCTTCAATATCGCCTTCAGCTCCTGTCTTTCGGCCTTAGCTGCGTTGCGATCATATAGTCTGTTCATAATTTCCAAGAGAACTTTATGTTCGCTATTCATCGCCTCGACACCGATATCCAATGACTTGGACCAATCTAGTAATGACAAGAATCACCTCCCTGTTGCTCTGTTGACTAACTTTATTAAAGTGCTAAAAGTATGCGATCAGCCCACTGCAGATCCTAAATTTGACCCTTAGGGAAGAACTTGCGTGCGTAAGCCACAACCTGAGCATCTGTAGGATGATCCATGGACTCTGTTGCTACAATCCGGTTAGCTAGCCCCTTCTCATGATGGCCCTCTAGGAAGGTCACGAAATGGTTTTTTGACGTCCCAGGGCCGACCAAAAGTACGCTGTCCTTGTGAGCCTTCAAATGATTAGCGACATCGACAAAAAAAAGTGGGGAATCTTTTTGCTTGGAATCCGTTTTTTTCTGAGTGTGGTGATCACTGTCATGACGAACAGCTTTTGCCGACTGAACCGTGTCGCCGTCCACATGGAAAATTTTTGCACTACTTGAATCCATCCAAACAACATATGCCGACATAAACATCTCCTAATATTTTGTAAATGACTCACTCAAATCAAGCGTGGTCTTCAACTTATCCAACCAGCCGTAGACGCCTCATCTTGATGGAAGCAACCCCCGTGCCAGATGGATATTATCTAATGATTTTATGCAGTTGGCGAAATTAGTGTGAGATGCACTAAACTCCTGTTGGGCAAATCCCACTATTTCTGACTCATTTGGCACTAGAGAGTTGAACTTCGCTGAATTGATGTCAACATGCTAATATATGTGTTGGTGGGTGTGCGTTTGAGAACTATAGGGGAGGATAAGTTTATGAAGCTGTTTTCGAATGTTAAAAGAATAATTTTGGCACTTTCAGTGGGATTTAGCGTCCAGTCAGGTGCAGCTGAGCCTACAAAAGATGAGATCGAAACACGAAAAATTATGGCGGGGCTTTTTTCAAGCCTCACCACAGTGTTGCCTCTCAGTCTAAATTCCGATGACTTCTCCGATCCAAAAAATCGCGAAAAAATTCTTAGCGAATTGGGGAAAATGCGCGACAGTGCGAATGCATTTGTCAGCCACACAAAGCGATTTGACGGCAGCTATGGATACATAGCGAAAAGTATGGCTGGAGACTTAAAAGATATTTTTGGTTGGTATAAGAAGGGATCTACTAGCGAGTCACGATACTTGCTACAACAGGTGACAGATAATTGCGTGAGTTGCCACATGAAATTGCCAGACCCAGGACATGCTCCGAGAATGGAAGCTTTTTTCAAAGATATTTCCATTGCCAAGCTCTCCGCGCCCGACAAAACCAGACTTCAAGTAGCTCTTAGGCAGTTCGACGACGCTCTCAGCACGTGGGAGGATATGTTTAAAACTTGGCCCAATCCGTCCGAGCTCTTTGCTATGGATACCTTGCCCGAATACTTGAAAGTGCTCATTCGTGTTAAAGGTGACACCAAGCGGGCTCAGAAGACCCTAGAGGAACTTTCTAAACGCACGGATCTTCCCAAATACATGAACCGTGAAGTGGCGGCCTGGAAGACATCACTGGCAAACCTTTCGGGAGTCATGTCAGTGGTAGGCGCCGAGTTGCCGCGCGCTGAAAAAATTATAAAGAATGCTCGCAACCAAATGGATTTTCCGATGGACCGAGCCGGGCTCATCGATTTTATCGTGGCTAGTGGACTATTGAATCGGTACTTACTGGACAAGAAAATTAAGGCGGATGACAAGTCAGCCTCCTACTATTTGCTAGGAATCACTGAGACGCTTATTGGCCGAAGCACTTGGCTTTCGCAAACAGACTATTACTTTGAGGCGGCGATTCGTGCGGCACCTAAATCGAAAAGCGCCAAAAAAGCCTTTGATGCCCTAGAGCAACAGATCATTATGCAAAATACCGGATCATCTGGCATGAATATTCCAGATGACATCCAAGAAAATCTGGAAGAGCTTCGCAAATTAGTTCATCGTTGATTTTTGGATTTGCAGAACGAACGGTTTCGCAGATTAAGGGGGCTGACAAATGACATTTTCGTTGGATTTTTTGGGGGCAAGTGGCGGAGTGACTGGCAGTCGCACGCTGGTGCGTTTTGATGGCTATTCCTCATTGGTGGATTGCGGGTTATTTCAAGGCCCCAAGGAAGTCCGTCAAAAAAATTGGGAGCCCATGCTCGATCCAAGTGTCAAAATAGATTCTGTTGTGCTTACGCACGCACACTTGGATCACTCGGGCTATTTACCAAGATTGTTTGGTCAGGGCTGGCGAGGACCCGTTTACTGTAGTGAGGGTACAGCCGATTTACTACCAGTCATGCTTCGAGATGCAGCTTACCTTGAATCTGAATTTGCGGGCTATGCAAACCGCGTAGGGTACTCTAATCACAAACCCGCCTTGCCTCTGTTCACACAAAATGACGTTGATTTGGTCGTGAAAAATCTGAAACCAATGAAACGAGATGAGTGGATTCAGCTAGCGCCCGATGTCAGTATCAGATTTGGAAACGCTGGGCACATCATTGGAGCCAGTCATATTCAGTTCACATTTGCACATCCCAACGGCACTCGGATTCTTACCTTCAGTGGTGACCTTGGTCACGACCGCAGCCCAACCATGAAAGCGCCAGATCCTGTCGCCGAGACCGATGCCCTCGTCGTGGAATCGACGTACGGTGACCGCCTTCATCCTAGAACTAATATCGTTGAGGAGTTTGCGGCCATCGCCAAGCGCACATTTGAGCGGGGTGGGGTGCTGGTCATACCAGCCTTTGCCGTTGGGCGAGCCCAGGAGATTTTATATATTATTCGCCTCGCAGAGGATCAGGGTTTAATTCCTAGGGTGCCCGTCATTCTCGATAGTCCCATGTCACAAATTGCGACCAAAGTGTTTTTTGAACATCCAGAAGACCACCGTGAGGGTTCACCCTTTTCGAAAGAAGATGGCCGTGACTACTACCTACCCAGTAACTTTATTGCAACGGTCTCTAGCGATGATTCCATGCTGGCATGCATGCGAGGTGGGCCGCTGATCATTATTTCCGCGGCAGGTATGCTCAATGGCGGCAGAATTTTACATCACCTCAAAGCAAGACTCCCAAAGCCGGAAAATACGGTGCTATTTTGTGGCTACCAAGCTGAAGGGACCAAAGGCAGAACTCTCCAAGAAAGAGTAGGCGGTATTGACGTTCTTCGAATTCATCACCAAGAAATCCCTATCGAAGCGGAAATCGCAACGATGGTTTCCCTTTCAGCGCACGGTGATTGGCAGGATATTTCGGCATGGGTTAAACGAATGAAACGCCCCCCATCACACGTCATCATCAATCATGGAAATCCCGAAGCGATGACGGCCATGGCTCAACATATTCGCGATATCTTGCCAAACGCCGAGGTCACCCCGATGCTCGCACCTGGTCGCTTAAAGTTATTTTGAATTAGTCGCTACCAATGGCGTTAAGTAACGCATATTTTTCAAGGCGATATCGCAACGTGTGCCGACTGATACCAAGTAAATTTGACGCCTTCGTTTGATTATTGTGGGCCCGCTCTAAAGCCTGCGTTAGAAGGCTTCGTTCCAGATCTTCCAAATTTATGCCACCCTGCGGCAACGCAAATCCTTGCGCGGATTGCGCCATGGCGTCTCCCTGTAAATGAGGCGTTTGTATGTCTGCAATTCCACCAATATTAATTGGAATACTAGAGGCTGCTAACCCAAAATTCTCCAATTCGATGTGCTCTGGCATGAGGACTGCGGGTTGATGGAAGACCAAAGCTCTTTGAAGCACGTTCCTAAGTTCACGCACATTGCCAGGCCACGGATGGCTGCGCAACAACTTTAGGGCCGTTTCGGAGACCTTGGGAATGGCTACGCCTAGCTCTCGTCCTAGATCTTCCAGAAAATGGCGGACAAGCTCAGGAATATCTTCACTTCTTTCGCACAATGATGGCAATTTAACCGGCAGTGCACCGATACGGTAATAGAGGTCTCCTCGGAAATTTCCAGCGGCCACTTCATGCAAAAGGTTTTTGTTTGTGGCCGCAATGATGCGCGCAGTGAATTCTATGTCCTTCGTGCCGCCAAGACGTTTAAAGCGGCGAGATTCAAGGGCGCGCAGTAGTTTTGCTTGCAGCTTCATGGGCATTTCACCGATTTCATCGAGTAAAATACTTCCGCCTTTGGCCATCTCGAATAGGCCAAGTTTGCGCTCGCGAGCATCGGTAAAAGCACCGCGTTCGTAACCAAATAATTCGCTCTCAAGGAGATTCTCAGGAATACTCGCGCAATTGATTTCAACAAAGGGTTGCGTGGCCCGATCGCCCCATTCATGGACGGCCCTAGCGGCCAATTCCTTGCCGGTTCCTGATTCGCCTAATATGAGTACGGTATTGGCCTTACTTTGAGCCACGCGGCGAAGCTGGTCTCTCATGATCCGTGTTTGTTCTGCGTCGCCAACGATGCGTACAGGCTCACGGTCGTTCTCTCGTCCTTCAAGTCGAGTAAATTTTTGTC
>CAMDKS010000039.1 GCA_945900755.1 Bdellovibrio sp. ZAP7 | reverse complement strand
CATTAAACTCCAGTAATATGGGACTCCACCAAATACCAGATATAGTTTTAAAATTTCGGAGTCAATCAGTTTAAGTTTTAAATATTTGGCAAAATCACGAATCTCAGAAAACCTAAACGGACTCAACCTCATCTGCTTTGTGACCCTATTATGAAGACCTCCCGTGGCTAATATTAATTTTTCGTGCATCCAACATGCTGCAGATCCGCAAGTGATCAGTTTAATGCGAGTGTCTTTTGACCAGTGCTGATTCCAATTATAATCTAGACTCTCTAAAAACATAGACCTTGTGCTTGCAAGCCAAGGCAGCTCATCAAAAAAGAGTAGTATTTTTTTTCTTTTCTAAGTAACAGTTGTTCTACATGCAACTGAATTCTTTAGCCGGTGGTCGTAAGACCTGCGCGCAACAGACGATATTTCCATAATGTCGATCCTCAGTGGGGGCGTTCCCACTGGTTATCGGCATACTGGAGAGCGAGCTTTAACATCTATAGATATTAGATGGTTGCATACTGCGGCCAATTAGACTTGTTGTGTAGATTTACCGCGTTGAGCTGCTAGGGCCGCAGCCTGCTTCGCCTTATCAATCATTTCAAGAATTTGCGTCGAGTTATTCAAGAAAAATAAGATCGATTTTTGAACCACCTTATCTTGCCCCGCTGGTGCCACCATATAGATGCCGATGTCGTTTAAATGTTTTGTTACGATCTGCAATATATTCTCAGCCTTTACCGGCCACTGGTCAATAATCCTCTGGGCTGATTTTGTCGATAAAACTTGCTGGACGAAAATTTCTACGGGTACTTTTTCAGTATTCATCTGTATTTCTCGTCAATCTTGAGGTTTGAGGCCCACAGCTTATCGCACATTTCGCCCTGTAGTCGCACGGGCACCTGGGGCCTGAGCTCCCTGTCCCATTAAGCGGTCGCCCGCTGATTTTAGATTGCGACTCGTTTCGAAAAATTCATAGAGGGTGTCGACCAGTTGCCTAAGACCCTCTTGACTCAATACATGCCCAAAGCGAGACTCGTTCGAATGACCAATGATCATCTCCTCTAACGCCATCCTCGTCACACTTTCCATGGCTCCACGCATAATCGGTTCTCCCAGCAATTGGTTAGATTAAATTATCTCATATTGCGGGCCTGCTGGCGAGAGAGGTGGCTAAGTGGCACCTGTAACCAACCGTAATTAGAGACTTTGTACCGATAAATAGCGGCATTACAAAATAAAACACAAGTTTCTCACAGGTAATGCCGAGTATGTCTTTGATTCTAGGGATTAACCTAGGATCAATGCCGGCTATCGATCAGGCAGAGGAGGATCCCGATGAAGATAATTCTAAACACGCTAACGGCCGTCGTCGTTTGGTTATGGGTCCACGGCACCTGGATCGGTTAAAAAAAAGCTCAGCAACTATTGGTTACTGAGCTTTTTTACAAAGGTGCAGAATTACGATTTAGTGAGCGGCCTCCGCCAAGGCTTCGTGCAGTAGCGGATCTGCAAGAGCAACCATCGGGTTACGACTTCCAAACGCAAATACACTTCCAAGAAACAAGCCGAAAATTCCAAAGAAAAGACCAAGCTCGATCATTGGCAAGCCGAAGTCTTCATTTTTAACAATTTCAGGCATAACGATTAACATGTAGGTGAACCACTGAGCACAGAGAATACCAAAGGCAATCGGGAAGGAAACCATTTTAGTCCACTTGCTGGCTTTGGGAATCATTACATACAATGGCAAAACAAAACTTATGAGCGGAGCAATAAACACGATGTATTTCCACGGAGCCTCTAGGCGGTGAAGAAAGTACTCGGTTTCCTCAGGCATGTTGCCGTACCAGTAAGTAAGAATATGCGCGTAGGTCAGGTAAGCAAAGAAGATGGAAAACCCGTGCATTAACTTTCCAACATCATGAAACTGTTGACGACCGATGATTTGACCGATTGCAGTACCTTTGAGAGACCACATGGTTATCATTAATGACGCAAACAGAGTCTGCATCATCACCGCAAACAACCATCCACCCCAAAGAGTCGAAAACCAAGTTGGCGCAAGGGACATCATTAAGTCAAAAGCCAACAAGGTGAACAACACTGAGTACGTAACTAGAATCGGCGCACTCCAATAACGAAGCTTATTGCGAACCGCAATCCCCATTTTCGCAGCTTCGTCCTTGTGACCTGCTACAAAAGCACGATCCCGTGCAGTCTTCATGCCGACTTGCCACGAGGATAATCCAATTATAACTAAGATCGCAGCGACGTCCCTAAGCAACCAGAAATTTTCGACCAGCCAAGTACGCTTGCCCCAAAAATGGTGAATCGAAGCAGGATTAGCGATCCAAGAATATAGGTCATGGGCGCCCGCGACACGAAACTTAATACAGGCGAGCATGGCAATAAAAATAGTGCCCGCAACGGGAATGAAGCTTGTATAGGATTCCGCGAGGCGAAGAATCGGGCGAGCCCATTTTGCGCCGAGAACATCTTGAATCGCAGGAAGAACTGAGCCCCCTAGAGCAATCATGAAGAAAAAGAACGTATTGAATAACAAGGCACCCCATACCCGAGAGTAAAGGCCTTGAGCCATCCCAATGCTAAAGGTCACGAGACCAATCAACACTAATAAGGCAACCGCCCCCCGTGTCAATGCACTCGAAGGCATATAATAGCTTTGGCGACGTTCATAGAAATCATTATGACCGTGATGGCTCATTTCGATACCCCCTGTAGTTTACGTAGGTAGTGGACAATAGCCCATCTTTCGTGTGGTGCCGTCGCATGGCCGTAGCCCGGCATAATGTTACCGCCAAAAGTAATTCTATAGAAAAAGAAACCGTCACTCTTTGCCTGATAGGACGCGGAGGTAATATCTGGTGGTTTTGGGTAAACGTCAGTAATCGAACCGTCACCTTTTGCTGCGGCTCCATGACAAGGGATGCAGTAGGTGTTAAACATCTTTTCCCCAAGAGCTACAACCTGGGGATCATTTTGTAACGGATTTTTGAGATTGGCTTCAGCCTCCTCAACAGTCTTAGGGTAAAGAACTGCATTATTGGCAACGGCCCCCTCTGGCGGCTCAAGAAAGTTTTCTTGAGGCTTCATCGTGGGTGCATCGGCCATGTCAGGCACATACTGAACCTTAGTTTGGTTGGTGTCGCCACCTAAGATCTTGGCGACTGCTCCAGTCACACCAGTGTGTTCCACTGGATTGCCTGCCTTCATGCAGGAGACGGTGGCACCCACCACCGCAAGACTCGTCACCATAATTTTTATGCTTACATTCATCTTCATTTGCCCTCCCTCATTCGCACGCGTATTTTCAGTGAGTCAATTTGATTTCAATGGCGCCCAATTCTTTCAATAGTTTTGCTTGTGCCCCATCAGGCACTGCTCCCGGAATCCAGATTCCAAACATGTCATCCGTCAGACGTTTGTCTAGAATTGTGACCTTTGGATTTGGAATTCGGCACATAACTAAAATACCGAGTACAGTGGCGATGGCTCCGAATAGGATTGTAAACTCAAAGCCAATAACCACATACGCAGGCAACGAGTAAATCCCAGGAGACTTACCACCAACGACGATCGGCCAGTCCCAGTCACAGAGAAGTGGGAGAGCAAATCCCGTCACAGTGCCAAGCATGGCTCCCACAAAAGTAAACCATCGAACCGGACTTGGACTATAAGCACAGGCATGTTCTATCTCATGATAGGACGTCGGCGTATAGACCTCGTGATCCTTGAAGTCGGCCCGTGCTTTGACCTTCTCAACTGCATGGCACACCGAATCAAGGTGCTTAAATATTGCTAAAATGCCTCTAGATTGACTCATGGTTCAATGTCCTCCCTTGCCGTGACCACTCATTGGCTTTGGCATAATGAGCTTAATTTCTGAGAGCGAAACGATTGGGAAAAACTTCACGAACAATAAGAAGAACGTGAAAAACAATCCAAAACTTCCAACCGTTAGTCCAATTTCCCAAAGTCCAGGTTCCGAGTGTCCCCAAGAGCCAGGAAGAAAGTCCTCAACCAGTGACGAAAGAATAATGTTATAACGCTCAAACCACATTCCAACATTAATCAAAACGCAAACGACGAAGCAAACGGCTTTGTTGAGGCGCATTTTCTTAGACCACCAAATGAGTGGGAAAATACAGTTACAGAACGTCATGACCCAGAAGTAAAAGGCGTAGGGGCCAGTCGCACGTTTTGCAAAAATCGCCCACTCGTACACATTACCTGAATACCAGGCCACGAAGAATTCAATGGAATACGCATAAAAGCAGATGGTTGAGGTTAGAAGGGTCAGCTTGATACAAGCTTCCAAGTGTTCGTCCAAAATAAATTTTTCAAGTTGGAACATCCAGCGGACTGGCACTAGAAGGGTGTAAACCATGGCGCAGCCCGACAAAATAGCTCCCGCAACAAAGTACGGCGGGAAAATTGTTGTGTGCCAGCCAGGTTGGAGGGACATAGCAAAGTCCCAAGATACGATCGAGTGGACTGACAGTACAAGTGGTGTTGCTAATGCGGCCAATGCGCCGTAGCCCGTTTCGTAGTGATGCCACTGACGAGCGGTACCGCGCCAGCCGAAAGAAAGAATGCCGTAAACAATTTTTTTGATGCCTGAAACTCGGTCTCGTACTGAGGCTAAATCTGGAACAAGTCCGATATACCAAAACAAAAGTGAAACCGTGAAATAAGTCGAAATCGCGCAAACATCCCAAAACAACGGAGACCTAAAGTTTACCCAAAGATTATTTGTGTTCGGAAAAGGCATGGCCCAGTATGCCCCAAGGTACATCCGTCCCATGTGAATGGCCGGAAAAACTAACGCGCAAATTACGGCAAAAATCGTCATGGCTTCAGCAGATCGATTGACTGCGTTTCGCCATTTGGCTCGAAACAAGAACAAAATCGCAGAAATCAGAGTCCCAGCATGGCCAATACCAACCCAAAATACGAAGTTCGTAATATCAACGAGCCAGTAGACAGGCGGTCGAAACCCTTGCCACATACCCGGACCAACAGCAGTATGATACGCCACCATGCCCACGGCAAACAAAAGAACAGAAACAGCTGTTGCCAATGCCACGTAAAACATTTTGTGTGGATTTTCAAGATTCACAAGAATCTCGTTATTCACGTCTGATATTGTTTTTTCCCATTTTACTTCTTCTGTCATAAGCTCTCACTCCAGGAAATCTATCGTTAATAATCAGATCATCAACAGAAACTTAAACCCAAATGTTTAGCTAATCTCTAGTAGCCAAGACATCCTCTATAATCGTCACCCAATCATCCTCCATGAGCGGCTGGTGCCGCTTCGCCTGCAGCAGGATGTCCGCCTTCGGCTGGATGATGCTGGCCTTCGCCCTCTTCGCCCGTTCCTAAGGGTTCTCGGTGTGCGATAATCCCCATGTAGCTAACATTTGGAAGTGTCTTAAGACCAAACTCGTTCTTGTCAGGATCACCGCCAAGTGCAAGGTACGAGCGAGCATCTGCGCGCTCTCTAGCAACTCGACTGCCAGGATCTTTCAAGTTACCAAAAGTGATCGCATCACTTGGACAAACCTGAGCACAAGCGGTCATAACATCGCCGTCACGAACCAAGCGACCCTGTTCTTTTGCGGTGTACTTCGCCTGACGAATTCTTTGAACGCAGAATGTACATTTTTCCATGACACCGCGAGTACGCACGGTGACTTCTGGATTTAAAGCTCGAGGCATCCGATCTTGTTGGCGATCGCCCATGACACCCCATTTGTGCGTCCACCAGTTAAAGCGGCGCACTTTATAAGGACAGGCGTTGGCACAATAACGTGTCCCAATGCAACGGTTGTAGGTCATAGCGTTTAAGCCTTCAGGATCATGGCTTGTGGCAATTACTGGGCATACGGCCTCGCACGGAGCGTGATTACACTGCTGGCACATCATCGGCTGGAACGTCACTTGAGGATTATCCAGATCGCCTGCGAAGTAGCGATCCAGACGCACCCAGTGCATTTCACGTCCAAGTAGAATTTGCTCTCGTCCCGCTTGCGGAATGTTATTCTCCACGGCACAAGCGGCCATACATGCACCACAACCAGAGCATTTTGTTAGGTCGACCGACATGCCCCACTTATACTGGGACACTTCATCGGCTGCCAGTTTGGGGTAAAGATCTGGAACATCATCAAGAGAGCGATTTCTTTTGAGGTTTTTAACTTCTTCGAGCGAGTATTTTTTGACGATGCTCGTGCGATTTCCGATGTCGTGACTTTTTTGCATGGCTGCAAGGTGGTAAATTTCGCCTGTGCGCGATAGCTTTACTTCAAATCCAGCCGTGATCGGAGTCTTTATTTCTGCATCTAATGATGTGCCGCAAAGAACGAGCGGGTTAACACCAACGCCACCTTGGGCGACTCCCGACGTGATCGCATGGCCATTACCACGATTAATAACCACGGCATCTGGATGCAAACCTGGAGACGGATAGAGGGCGACTTTAAGGCTGCCCGCTGCTGTTTCGACTAGTAACAAATCATTTCGCTTGAAGCCCATTTTGGCCGCAGTGTTTGGGTTCAACCCAACCCAGCTGTCCCAAGCGATAGTGGTCATGCCGTCGCCAATTTCTTGAAGGATAGGCTTGTCGGCACCACGACCGTCACCAAGACGAGGATCAAGTGGAGCAATGAGGCGAAGTCCCTTGCGAGTTGCGGATTCTCCAACTTTAAAGGATGCGGAAACCTCCTTCATGGAGGGTGCGGGACGAGTCTCTAGTTTGCCTGCGAAGCCACGGCGGAGTACGGCTTTAACGAAGGTTTCATAGTCCACTCCTTTGGCGTCAACGAGAACCATCAACGCCTTCCATTTATCCAATAGATACGCATGATAATCCGCGTACGGTAAACTTTTCTTTTGAATCGCTAATAACCAAAGAAAAATGTCTTCTGCTTGACGGCTGTCTTTAACGGGACGAACCACTGGCTGGCGAGCGGACCAGAAGCCTGCCACCGGATGCTCATCGCCCCAGCTCTCTAGAGAGTGATTAATTGGTAGAATGACATGAGCCAAGTCGTCAATTTCTGCAGGCATTGATTGCATGCTAACAACCAGTGGGATTTTTTTGACGAGGTCTACAAAACCAAGACTAGCGGGCAGTGAGAAAACTGGATTGGTATCAATAAAGAAGACCACATCATAACTGGCAGCCTTCGTCATGAATCGTGGCAAATCATCTGAACGAACTGGAGAACGCATCCAGCCGCGGTCAATATACAATGTTTTACCGTAGGCGCCGATCATGTCGTTAATTAAAACAGCAGCCACTTGCAGCATCGTAGCATTTTCGTCAAACCCAGTATTGCCTGCAAGAACCATTGACGGTGATTTAAGGAGTTGTTCTGCGGTGTGATCAAACACCTCTTTAGTCACGCCCACGAGATCGTAACCACCGGTAATGATCGATGCGTTTGCCGCAACGATTTTGGCTGCTTGCGCAGTAGCATGGCCGCCCGCGTTCTTTTCAACTAAGGATTTCATTAGCAGAAGGGCTACAACGATTTCACTCGACGGCGGTACAACGTAACGTTCATCGGCTTTTGCGCCCGTTTGAGTCATCATGCTTTCGAATTGAATAAATTTTCCGAAATTTCCAGAATTCATGGTGTGGAAATTGGCAAAGTTTTTTGCATAGAATACCGGTGACGTCCCAACATCCAAAAAGTCTGTGCCAAGCCCAACAATGACTTGTGCTACACGCATATCAGGGCGGGGAAGACATTCGACTCCGAACACGATCTTGTGGGCTTCAGAAACAGACGAGTACAGAGAGTTGGATTCATAGGTGTAGAGGTCCGAGGTCGAACCGCCAAGCTTGGTCAAAACATCAGTAAAGAAATCATTGCGTGATCCGGTCGAACCATTGGTAAAGATCGCAACTTTCTTGCCGGTGATTTGTTTTCCAAGAACTTCGTAAACGTCGTCCCAAGCATATGTGGAAATAGTATCGCCGTTGCGAAATCCGGGTGCCGTTCTGCGATCTGGGTGGAACAATCCTTGAAGGCTAGCTTGACCAACCGCACAGGTGGAGCCCTGCGATAATGGATGCTCTGCATTGCCTTCAATTTTAATGGGTAGACCGGAGGATGTTTTGACGGTTATTCCGCATCCCGACGCACATTCGCCGCAAGTGGATGCGTAGTGGGTCGCTACTCCGACTGCTTGATCCACAGGTTGATTGACATAGGGAATCGCTTTTTCTAGAGGGCGACGAACACAGGCCGCCGCAGAGCTTGCGACGGCCGCTGCAGAAAATAATCTAAGGAAGTCTCGGCGATCAACAGCCGTTTTTGCGAGGGCTTCTGCACCCGCACTTACTGTGAAATCACTTGCACTGTCCCTCCTGGAATGGTCGGAATCGATGTTGGGCATGACTTCTTCGGCACTCATATATAGGTGGCCTTTTTCGATGACTTTCACAGGCGTCTCAAGTGGGCCATCCACGGGGCCAAAAATTTCAGGTCCACGATCAGTCATCGTAAAGCCTGGTATGGCGGTGATTGGTGTTTGGCGATTCGGCTCAGTTGTATCTATCGAATTTTCAGTAGTCATTTTAAATTAATCCTCGCAAATTCATCGTCGATTAGGCGTTATTTTGCTTCTGTTTCATAGTATCTAAACACATTTCAATAGTGGCAAGTAAGACAGTCGAGGGGAGCCTTGCGGTCTTTGTGGCACCCAATACACCAGCCCATTTGCAAAGGAGCCCCTTGCTCAACGACATCCATTTCCTCTACTTTGCCGTGGCATTCTTGGCAGGCTAAGCCGGCGCCGCCCTGTTCTTTTCCTTGGACGTGACGCTTGTGAGCGAAACGAACAAAATCAGGAAGGTCGTGAACCTTGACCCATTCCATCGGCTGATTATTGTCATAGGCCGCCGTAATTTTTTTGATGTGAGGACTATCGGTCTTAATGATTTTATGACAGCCCATGCAGGTGTTGCCCGATGGGATTCCTGAGGAAAATGAACGGCGTGCACTTGAGTGGCAATATTCGCATGGAATTTTGCGATCACCCGCATGAATCTTGTGACTAAACGGAATTGGCTGCTCGGGCTTAAAGCCAACATTGTCGACCGTATCGCCGGGGGTCCAAAACCACCACGCATTCGCGGTGCCGGAGTTGCCAAGACAACTAAACACGAGAACAGTCAACGTGATTCTGAGCCATTTCTTAGCTGTTGAGCTAATGAAAGACTGACCGCTACTTAATAACCGATTTAAAATTAACACTTTGCCTCGCCTCCTCTTATCGTGAGCACCAGCACAAATTATCTTGAAAAATCCATCAAAAACCCCAAAATCAGAGCCCATTCCTTTGATAATTAATTGACAATATCCTAGCCAATACTGTTACCAAATAATCTCGCTTCAAGTTCTTGGAATTAATATGGTAAGTTGTTTAAGGTTGGTTAACAATAAAAAAATCGAATGTATCTGACGGAGTGTTTTTTTTTTGCAAAATTTGTTTATTTTTTGAACATAAATTATTTAGAAAAATTTGAGTAACTGGAACATTTTGATGACCATAAATTCCTTTAAACTTGCGACAGCTCTAACGCCACAGGGCGATCAGCCTCGGGCCATCGAGCAGCTGTGTGCCCGAATTGCAGCGGGAGGGCGACACACCACTCTTTTGGGGGTCACGGGCTCTGGTAAAACTTTCACCATGGCCAATGTTATCGCAAAGCTTGGCCGACCGGCGTTAGTTGTGGCGCCAAATAAAACACTAGCGGCGCAGCTTTTTTCAGAATTCAAAGAGTTTTTTCCTGATAATGCCGTGGAATATTTTATTAGCTACTATGATTATTTTCAGCCAGAGGCCTATGTGCCCAGCTCTGATACCTATATAGCGAAGGACAGTGCGATCAACGATGATATTGATCGAATGCGCCACAAAGCCACACGTTCGCTTTTCGAAAGGCGAGACGTTATCGTTGTGGCCAGTGTTAGTTGTATATATGGACTGGGTTCGCCGCAAAAATACGCTAAATTGGTGTTGCCCATCAAAACTCACGAGAAAGTGTCTCGTGAAATATTTATGCGCCGCCTGATTGATATTCAGTATGGCCGTAACGACACCAGTCTAACGCGCGGTAACTTTCGCGTGCGTGGAGATACGATCGATATTTATCCGGCACACCAGCGCGACGAGATGCTGCGCATTGAATTTTTTGGCGATGAAATTGATCGTGTGGCCCTTGTTGACTCCCTTACTGGCGAGACTATCCGAGTAGTCGACGAGCTAACCTTGTATCCGAGCAGTCACTATGTGGCGGATCGTACGGATGTGAAACTCATTGTCAAAGAGGTCCTCGAAGATCTCGGCGTACGGTTAAGAGAGTTGCGAGCCATGGGGAAAATGGATCTCTACGTTCGCCTGGAACAGCGTGTTATGCACGATGTGGAGCTGCTAGAGCATCTTGGTTTTTGCCCAGGCATCGAAAACTATTCTCGCTATCTTACTGGTGCAAAACCTGGGCAGCCGCCCCCTACCCTTCTTGATTATTTTCCAAAGGACTTTATAACATTCATCGATGAGAGTCATATCACGGTGCCACAAATTGGCGGAATGTTTCGCGGAGATCGCAGTCGCAAGCAGGTGTTGGTCGATTTCGGCTTTAGACTTCCAAGTGCCCTTGACAATCGTCCCCTTAACTTCGACGAGTTTTTGGCGCGAACAGGCCAACTAGTTCACGTTACCGCAACACCTGGAAATTACGAACTGGCATTGCCTGATAATTTATTTGTGGAGCAAATCATTCGTCCGACCGGACTCATTGATCCTAAAATTACAATCAAACCGGTTCACGGGCAAGTGGACCAACTCTACGGCCTCATGCGCAGTGCCGTTGAAAAAGGCGGACGAGTCCTCGTCACCGCGTTGACAAAGCGAATGGCCGAAGACCTTACGAAATATTATTCGGACATGGGGATGAGGGTTAGGTGGCTGCACTCAGGTGTGGAGAGTTTAGAGCGCATAGATATTCTCAGAGATCTGCGTCGCGGTGTTTTTGATATTTTAATCGGTATAAATTTACTTCGTGAAGGACTGGACTTGCCGGAGGTCACACTCGTTGCGGTCATGGACGCCGACAAGGAGGGATTCTTACGGTCGGCTCGTTCCCTCATTCAAATCGTGGGACGAGCCGCAAGGAATGTCGACAGCCAAGTTATTTTCTTTGCCGACCGAATCACCGACTCTATGAAAACGTGCATCGACGAAACAGATCGCCGTCGCCGCATCCAAACCGACCACAATACAAAACACGGAATCACGCCCAAAACGATTATTAAGTCTGTGGCCGAAGACCTTCGTAAGGTCTATGGCCTGGCGACGGATGGTGATGATTTTGATTCCCCAGCCATGAAAAAGGCCATCTCACTTTTAGCCAAACGCGATGTCGCAACCGTGGAGAAGACCATTCGCGATCGTACCAAGGAGATGCAAAATTTTGCCGCCGCACTTGATTTTGAAAAGGCCGCAGAAGCCCGCGATGACATTCGTTCTCTGAAAGATCTTCTGCTCAAGTATTCGGGGTCTGATGATGCGTTGAGTGAGAGTTCGTCTATTTCGGGAAGCAACGAGGCCGACGAGTGAACGTCGGTATTCGCACCAAATTGTCGTCGTTGCCCCGTGAGCCTGGTGTTTACTTTATGAAGGGTGCGAGAGGCCAGGTTCTTTATGTTGGCAAGGCTAAAGACCTCAAAGCTCGTGTGGCCAGCTATTTTGTCGAGAGTAAAGAGCACTCCTCGAAAACAAGATCACTCGTCAGGGAAATTCAAGACTTTGAAATCATGTTGGTCAAAACAGAAGTCGACGCACTGCTGCTCGAACGAACGCTAATCAAGCATCATCAACCGCCGTTTAATATTCTTTTGCGAGATGATAAAGAGTATCCGTATGTACGCATTGATTTCTCTGAGGATTGGCCGCGACTAGAAATAGTTCGTCGACGTAAAGACGACCGTGCGGAATACTTTGGACCCTTTAGTGCTGCGGGAAGTCTTCGAACAAGTATGGACGCGATCAAACAAGTGTTTCCGCTCATTCGTTGCAGTCAATGGGAGTTTGAACATACGAAGCGCGTTTGCAACTACTATCACATGAAAATGTGCCTTGGGCCGTGTGTTTACCCTATTGAGAAATCGGCCTATAGCGCCATGCTGCGAGATGCGATGGCTTTGCTTGAGGGTAAAAATGACGAGGTCGTTAAAGCCCTCCAACTTAAGATGATGGCTTCTTCCGAGAGGGAGCAGTTTGAACTTGCGGCGTCCTACCGTGATCAAATCGCGGCGATTGACGTGTTGTCGGAGCGGCAAACCGTAATGGTTGCTCCTGATATTGACGGTGACGTAATTGGCGTGGCAACGAGTAACGATGCGCTGGCGATTCACGTGGCCATGATTCGTGGCGGACGACTGATCGGAGGTGATTCCTTTACGTTTGCGAATAGCGTGATTGACGTCCCGGAAGATCCTTCAGGCACAAGTGCAGCCGATGAATCTCTGGCTCATTTTCTATTGCTATATTATGAAGGGCGGCATGTGCCACCACGAATTGTGTTGGCCGTTGACCTCACGAATACTGAAGCCATTGGGGCGGCCATTACGACGGCCGGCTCTAGGGCGCCGGATCTCAGAGGACTTCGCAATCTTCGCGCACCGTGGCCAGACCTCATGATTATTGCGCAAAAAAATGCGCAATATGCCCACGATGAATTCGTACGTGGTGTGGATCGCAGGCGTTCATCGTTAGAGGCTCTTCAAAAAATATTGGGCTTAGACGCGCCGCCAAGACGCATGGAATGTATTGACATCAGCAACCTCCAGGGCACAGCGATCGTCGCCTCAAATGTTTGCTTTATCGACGGTCATCCAGATAAAAACCTGTACCGCATCTACAATGTTGAATCGGTGCAGGGGTCCCCAGACGATTACGCTTCCATTCGAGAGGTGGTTAAACGCCGTCTTGAGCGTGGGGTACGCGAAGGAGACCTTCCAGATTTGCTGGTCATCGACGGTGGCCGAGGCCAACTTGAAAGTGCGTTGACGTCTCTGGCCGAATTTCCTGACTTGGCGCTGAAGATTGTTTCACTGGCCAAATCTAGAATGGAAAAATTTCAAGGAAAAAAAACATCGGCCGCAGGTGCTACGGACAGCAAGCCGAGTAGTCGTGCTCCAAAGCATTCGTTAGAACGAGTATTTCAACCGGGAAATCAAACGCCAATACCTTTGGTGCCAGGATCGCCAGCCTATCGCTTGCTAACGCAAATTCGCGACGAGGCTCACCGTTTTGCGATTACGAAGCATCGCAAAAAACGCGCCAAACTTGGCCAGAAATCGTTGCTTGAAGATGTTGAAGGGGTGGGTCCAAAAATTCGTGAGGCACTGCTCGTGCACTTCGGCAGCATTGAGGCCATTGCAAACGCCAACCTGGATGCATTGACGCTTGTGAAGGGCGTGACCAGAGAAATCGCCGCTAGAATTCGGCGAAAACTAAAATAATTTTTGCGGCTCGTTCCTTAGAACTTTGGCATGACGTCCAGCCACTGAGGATTCACGCCTGCGCTCATTTGAGAATGCATGACGACCAGGAAAATTGCGGACAGGGCTAGACCAAAGATCCAACGCACCTGATTTACGTTCACGGACGCTTTATCGGCGGCGTGAGCATGTTGATGGGTTGCATTACTTGGCTTTTTGGCAGGATGCGGTTTCTTCTTTTTTGCAGCACTCATGTTCATCTCCTTAATGGGGTGTGACGACCAGACTTCAAATGGTTGATCGGCAGGGGCCTGAAAAGCTTTAGGAAAAACAAAAATTACCTAATAATGATTTGTATTTACAGACGTTTACCCTGCATGCCATCCCTGTACGGTGGACCTCCTGTGTTCCGAATTTTCGATCATTATATTTTGGAACACATTTTGGAACACCGTGTTCCAAAAGGATTGCAATTTTACTTAATCGGTTTTATATTTAGCTTAAGGGGCTGAATTGTTCTGCTCCCTCAAAACACACTAAGGAGATTGTTATGAAAAAATTTAATGCAAGTCTGATCCGAGATGTGTCACAAACTCAATGCTGCGACATCTCCAAAAATCTAGGGGCCGTAGCGGTCGGGGCACTCACAATAGTGATGTTGGTCTCGACAGCCACCACCGCTCTCGCAAGTCATCGAAACAGTCGATCAAGGGAAATTCATCACATCACTGAGGCCAGCCTCATTCTGGCAGGAACGGGATGCTCCACTGATGACGACAGCCTCAGTGCGATCGACACTCAAGAGGGTACGGTCATCGCCATCGGATTTTCGAGAATGGAGTCCAGGGGCAGCGGTCGGAAAAACTGTGTGCTACGAGCACCGATTACAATCCCCGCTGGCTACAGGGTCGTTGTTAGCGGTGGCGAAGCCGACGGCTACGCAGAACTTGATGGTGGTGATTCTCTAGGGGTGGCCTCAACCCTCTCCGTCCTAGGAAGCTTCAGCCCTGTTGAGACTAAACAATTTTACGGACCAGACAGTGTTACCTTTGGGCCAAGTGGCTCGGGCACAGTGTTTCAATCACCGCACCGCATTTCAAGTCAATGCATGACAGAGTCGACTGAAGGATTCCTTGGGTTAAACATTGTATCTTCGATGTCAAGTCCAAGCCGAGCAGGTCAAGTAACCATTTTGGATGTTGCGATTGGAGTACGGATCATTCCATGTCACTAAGACCAAGCAAAAAACAGACTAAGCTGCAGAGCGCACAAGCACAACGCGCTCTGCAGCAGCTGCTTTTGCAATCTTTGACGCAGTCACGCTTACGCAATGCTAGTTATTCCTTAAGATCCCTAGCTCGAAAAATTGGATGTAGTCCTGCAGCAGTGTCTGAAATTCTGAGCAACAAGCGAAGTGTTTCTAAAAAAATCGCCGCAAGAATCATAGAACGCCTTGGCATCGAGCCAGAAGCAAAACAAACCTTGTTGAGCCTATTTTCGACGGCCCCCCAAGAACAGCGGCAGGTCGGCACACCACACACCGCTTACACCGCACTAGCTACGGATCAATTCAAGGCTGTAGCCGAATGGTATCACTTTGCTATTTTATCCCTTGCAGAAACACCAGACTTTCGCAGTGACCCACAATGGATTGGGGCTAGGCTCAATGTTGGAGCGCCACTCATTGCAAAGGCCTTAGAGCGCATCGAGCGTCTCGGACTTATGAGACGCAATAACGACGGCGAACTCGTGGTGACTGGCGAGCAGTTTTCGACCACAGATGAGATTGCATCGACCGCGATACAAGGGACCCATTCCGCTATTTTAGACTTGGCACGATATTCGCTAGAGAGAGATCAGGTTAGTACTCGAGATTTTACAACAATGATCATGGCGGTTGACCCTGCCCGACTCGTGAAAGCCAAGAAAATGATTAGACAATTCCGAGAAAAATTATGTGAATATTTAGAGCAAGGAGACCGTTCAGAGGTCTACCAACTCGGTATCAATTTGTTCCCACTAAGCCGTCAAAATGACCAGATCAGTAACAAAATAGAAAAGGGGGCTGTCAAATGAATCACAAAATAAATGTCGCCGTTCAGTCATCGGATGAAACGTTGGTCCACACACCAAACCTTAAACATCGCTCCCTCCTCGTTCTTCTGGTTCTACTCGGAAGCCTCGCCCCAATGTCCACACCAATGTTTGCGGGACACAGCATTGGCAACGGCGGAGATCATATTCGTGCGACCTTCATTCGCCTGGGAACTGCCGTGGTCTCATACCTGCGTGACACAAGTGAAGGTGCCGTCATCGTGTCGACAAATGCCCTTAGTCTTGATGCGCTCGAGCAGACCCTTGATATTGCCGTTATCGAAGTCTTTGAGGGCTTACTCACAGATAATGGAGGGTCTGCAGTCGACGCCATTGGGGAACCTGGAAAAATTCGCCTTTCGAGCAATCGGTGGATGAGTCACTTCGAGGGAAACCGCGACGTCTATTTTTTAGTGTTTCATGAAATGTTGCGCGCGGCTTCCGTAAATGATGACAACTATGTCATTTCTAAGAGGCTCCTGCCGTTTCCACAGGGTCGCCGCATCATAACTCGCACCACGTCACAGTACCCAATTCTAGGCAACGCCTCCCTAGAAAGTGTTTTTGATCCAGCCGCTATTCGCTTAGTGGGAACAGGTTGTCCCGCAGGAATCTCCGGAACATTTTTAGATTTCGACACCGAGAGAAATATTTTAGATCTGACATTTAACCGTTATGATATTCACGTTGGTGCTAGTGATCCATTGTCTGGCCGCAAAACTTGTTCCGTCGTCATTCCCTATAGAGTTCGTCCGGGAACACGGTTGAGGATTGTGCAAATGGATTTTTCTGCCACTGTAGAATTGGCAACGGGAGCTCAAGCCGCCATCTCAGCCGATGTCGCCTTTGGCTCAGCGGCAGGTCGCAATAAAACCTCCTCTGTAACGGCATCCTCTCCCCTCCAGGGACGTCTATTGGTTCGTCAAGGCAACGTGTACGAATCTAGTTGCGCAAGTCAGACCGGGCTAATCTCGATTCGTTCGGCAGCCTCGGTCACTAGTGGTGGCGCCGAGGGGTCGATCGCCAGTCCTGATCGCATTAGCCTTTCCTTTGATGTTGAGCCGTGCACTGTCGCACAACGACATTGATTAAAAATATCAGCCACTTAGGATGATCTCGTCTCGGTCCTTGAGGGCAGCAATAGGCCGCAGTTTAGTGAGCAGCACCGAGAGCCTTTGGCGAGTGGGGTCTCTTCGCCGTAGCCAAAGTCTGACCCAATCTTTGTGACGTAGTGCCCAGCGTTTGGGCCAAAGGCAATCTTATCATCGAGATATAGACGCTGGAGCAGTTCACCAGGGACAGCATAATAAAGCGGTAGTACAAAGGGCCACCGCAACTTTTTGCTATCAAATAGTTGCAAATACCCCACTTTATGCTATCATTTATTTGGGTATTTATTATTTACTATAAATAATATCAGGCAGTTATGAAGCGGTCCATAAATTTTCACCTTGATCACTGGCTCCATCAATTGGATCGGAAGCCTTTGATTGTTCTTGGGGCAAGGCAAATTGGCAAAACATATTCTCTTAGAGAGTTTGGAGCCACGAAGTTTACAAAAGTTCATGAATTTAATTTCCAATCAAACCGTAAATTACACAAAATTTTTTCTGGTGATCTTGATACAAAGCGAATCATCCGCGAGCTCGAATTTGTAAGTGATACCTCAATTGTACCTAATGGTCAGGAACTAATATTTTTTGACGAGATTCAAGAATGTCCTGAAGCGTTAACCTCGCTTAAATATTTTTGCGAGAACTTACCTGAGATACCACTCGTTGCAGCAGGTTCGCTTCTTGGTTTGCATCTAGCACCGTCTTCGTTTCCCGTTGGGAAGGTCGATATCTTCCACATGTTCCCAATGTCCTTTCAGGAATTCGTGGAGACCACTTGTTCAGAAAGAGAAAGTGCTGTTTTTCGAGAAGGCATCATCAAGCCAAAATCTTTATCAGAAGTAGCTCACGAAAAATTTTGGCTTTTGTTTAAATGCTACCTAATCACTGGCGGCCTTCCAGAATCAATAACGACATGGCAGAAACTTGGCGGAGTTGGGGGCGGTGTCAAGGCATTCGCCGGGACCAGGGAGAAGCTCGCGACGATTATCACAAGTTACATGGCAGATATTTCCAAACACGCGGGAAAAATTAATGGGATGCACATCGAGCGGGTATGGAAGCATATTCCACAACAATTAGCAGCTGCCGTTGATGAAGCTACTGGGCGATTTAAATTTAAGGATGTTGTTGCCGGTACAAATTCATACCGTGATTTAATTGGGCCAATCGACTGGTTACAAAAAGCCGGGCTTGTACTCAATGTGCCTATTTGTCATTCCATTGCATCACCCATCGGAGCTTACACAAAGCACAATATTTTTAAGCTATACATGTTCGATTGTGGAGTCTTAGGGGCAATGCTCTCAATGCCAATAAAGACAGTGATGGATTTCGACTTTGGATCTTACAAGGGCTTTTATGCAGAAAACTTTGTCGCACAAGAAATCCTCGCGGGTTCTCCGTCGCCAGCAAATCCGATCACCCTTCATTCTTGGTCCGAAGGCCGTGCTGAGATTGAATTCATTTTCGAGTCTGACACTGGCATTACCCCAGTGGAAGTAAAATCTGGCAATAGAATTAGGGCAAAAAGCCTCAAGAGCTATGTGGTACGGTATACTCCAAAGCAGACTGTTATTTTGTCGGCAAGGAGGCCTTCAGTATCAATTCAAAACAACGTTAAGTTGATTAATCTTCCGCTTTATTTTGCCGGGGCATTGAACTCCTTATAAACAAATTTGTGTTGACTCATCATTCGGTCTAAACTCGGTCTTTAATGCCGAATGCTCCATCTGTTACGGTTAAATCCTAGCCTCTGTTTGTGACAACGAGTCTTCTTACTTTTCCTGACAAAATTAAGGAAATCAGTCGGCTTAGTCCTTTCTTTTTAAAATTAAGACCACCCCCGCTACCAACGAAATCACAGGATTAATGCAAAACCACTACCGGCGAAGTAAATCCATTTGTGCTCAGATTAACTTTACCATCACCATCAAGCCAATTGGCTCTTCCCCAAGGCGTATTGCTAAGGATAATCTTTTCACAATCCACATGCGTATGAAGTCGCAGATCGACAATGCGATTGTCAAGAACTGACAAATGCTCAAATTTTTGAAAGATATACCGACTCGGGTCGTATTGTACTTCATTCACAATCTTTGCAAAAGATGATCGCGTGTGCTTTTGTCCAATAAAAACGCCACCTCCGCCGTCTTCATCCACACGTTTAATAACAAAATCATCTTTTTGTCGTTTGATCTGTTGCAATGCACGGTGATCTGCTCGCCATGTTCCATTTCGATCTACAAACCCAATTGGTTGAGATGGGATACTTTCCAAAATGGGCGTTTCACGAAGAAAATGTTGAATAATAAAATCCACGTACAATCCAAATCTTTTGTCATTTATAAACTGCGTCCCCGGACTGAAATTTGTTCCTGCGTGCCCTTGAAGCAAAGATTCTTTGAGTGGGTTAAAGGAAAAATAGCGGTTAAGTTCTTGAGCTATATCAAATGAACCATGGTTTGATAATTTTGGCCTGACTGAATTAAAATGTTGAATTAGTTTTGAAGTGCTAGGCGGTTCTGTATGCCGCGGCGAAGCGTATAAAATAAGATAACCAACGCGTTGTTTTTTCTTGCCGGTTTTTTTTACGTATATTCCATTTTTTTCGAAATAAAATTGTGCATTACGACCGCCGCTTGCAAAAAATTCTATACCCAATGATTGAAAGATCTTACCCAGACGACGCGTCTCGTGGTCGCATTCATGGCGAATTTCTGGCAAATATAAGTACGGAATGCCATTAAAACGTTTTGCCATTTGATGATAGTGCTTCGCAAGTTCAACAAAGTATTCGTCAGGGTCCGCTGAAGAATGTAGTAGCTCTCTATAATATGGATTTAACTTTAAAGTGATATTTCGACTGATTGTGAGATCGCCAATTCCACCCAAACAACCAGCACTGTCTTCCACTATGCGCCACCGACCGTGGCAATCTCTGATAATATCTGGTCCATAAGGAAACGCTAGATGTCTTGGATTTATTCTTCCTAGCATAGGGGTAGGATGATTGCGTTCCATAATGTCATGCAATATACGTGAATCAACAACTTGCCGCCACTTTCGGCCGCGCTCGTAATAATTTACAAGAAAAGCACGAATGGCTTTTGCTCTCTGAAGTACACCAGATCTGATGTGAGCAAATTCTGCAGGTGTCAGAAGTCTTGGCAACGGATCAAGTTTATAGTCTCCAGAAAATAATTTTTTTGATTTATCAAATAGGGCGTCGACTTGATTCTGAGGAAGTGACTGCCAATGTTGGTAAATCTCTTGATAGTGGGACCTTATGGCTCCGTTTTGCTCGCGGAGTTCATCATACCATCGGATTTGTTGCTTTTTTGCCATGAGTTCCCCGAATGTAGAGTCTTTGCTACGAAGATTAATCGAGTTAATCGTCTGTACTACCTGGATGACTTTAGTCGGTGTTTTACCGTTGATTCCTTGGTGCGGACGGCGTCCGTTAAAATATTCCTGATCAAAATAACGCAGAAAATCATAAAGACATGCACTCCTTGAATGTCGAACACACACGTAAAATCTAAGGCCCAAAGATCCTTATGGGCTTTGAGGAAGGCTGTCCAAGTTGGAGGTGTAACGCGAGTTTTTGGCGGGACCATGCCATTTTCAAGTAGTATCCGTTTGACGGTCTTCTTGTGTACATGGATGCCAAGTAAAAATAATTCTTGAGAAATGCGCAACGCACCCCAAGACGACTCATACCAGAGAGAAATAAAAGCGTCAATGAAATCATAAACATTGATTATTGCGGCACTACAGTAGAGATTTTCCAGCTTCAATGCGCACAGGTCCATTGACCGGCCCATATTCGTTGGACGTTGCGTCAATCAGTCCGCTTGGATTGACACCAGTAATGTCAACCGCAGCCTTGCCTTTATTAGCAAAAACGAGGGTCTCTGCGTGGTAGGGGACATAAGCAAAAAGTGATGCTGTCTTTAAACCTCTCCAAGGAGTAAAGAAACCATTTTGAAATGAGACGCCGTAGTCGGAATCTTTAATTGCACAATCCGCTGCGACATAAGCTTTTAATCTGTTTTGCCCAGCACTCAACCGAATCTCAATCATCGAACTTGGCGTTGACGCAGGAAGCAGAGGCAAGTCAATGGTTTTCGTTGTTGGGCTAACGCCCGCAGCAGGCTTTGGCAATGAAATAAGAAGTTTACTTAACAGTGTCTCCTTGTAAGTGCTGAGCGCATCATTGACGGAATACACACGCAGCAGTGCACTATTTATCAACGTCGTAACGAATATTTCCAAACACGGGAACAGGTGCTTTTACGGATGTTTCAGGGTCATAGATCCCATCAAATGACCGCGTCAAAATAACAACTCTTTCGGTGGCTGACGTTCTTATTTCTTCAACCGTAATATTTTGGGAACTCGCAGCATCAAACTCAAAATGTAATTTTGCCGCGTCCGGAATATCTAACCCTCGCAAAAATGTGTGGCTATATGGCTGCATTCCTGCGGGTGCACTCCAAGCAACTGAGCGACTTTTTGTCAAATCTCCCAACTCAATAAACGTCGGGATGACACGCTCTGACCATAGTTCCGCCTCCCGCAGATGGTGGCCATCGGCTCTGGAGCCCACCAGTAGCCTCGACAGCCCAAAATTCGCAAACGCCATATTTAAATTGGCGTCGCTACCGACAATGCCTCGCATGCCATCAAAAAAATCGGGAGTATTCTCCATCTCGGGCTGTACGGTGGCTTCCCATAGCTTGCGAATGGCCGAGCCATTGCCCTTTCCATACGTCTCATCAAAGTACTGATACCACATCCCAGCGCCGTATTGATAAGGGTCTGCAAGGCTAATATGATCCAAACCCTGACTTGGAGTTTTGTTGTAATATGCATAATAGCGACTGTAAAAATTTTCGTCATCAAAAACGTGATCCGTCACCCAAACGGCTGTGGCCTCCATAAATCCCGGATGCTCAAACCAATCATAAGCCATTTGCGAGAGATGAAAAAACTCGTGGGCAACCACCCCTCGTATGTAAACATCAGTCAGCAAATCTGCAATCACTAAGTAGCCCACGGCATCAGCTTCCGGCGTTGTATCATCGAATCCGGTAAAGCCTGTATACCCTCCGACACCGGCCATTAAATCGTCTCTGATATAAATATCAATTCGGCTGTCGCCACTCACTTGACCCACGGATTGTCCGAAAGCCATTCCATTTGCGCCGTCGGCTCTCGGAGCTCGAAACCCTAAGCGTTCCACGATCTCTTCCCATGATTTATCGGCGTAGGCTAGTATTCTCGTTGCATACTCCACTTTTGTGGAATTCATCGCATGCACAACCATCGGGTAGCGGGTTGACATGAGGCTGTATTCAAACGCAGGCCGAACACCCAAAAGAGGTGCGGCTGAGTGGTTTTGCGAGGAACCCGGCCATTTCGTCGCACATGTTGGAACGTCCGACGTTGCCGAATAAAATGTTTCAGGGCGAAGATTCTGAGGAGTCCCGGTCGGAGACTTGACGCCACACGACACGACTAAAAAAAATAAAGTAAAAAAAACTCCTTGGATTCGCATCATAGAATTTCCCTTCCGCGTGAATAAATTTGCCCTTCGAAAACTACCGGCGTGCGGAACAATTCGGAGCTAAAACGCCACGCTGTCCCGTTTCAAGGGAGATCGAACATGACACACGATCGTCGGAGGCCCGAATAAAATCAACTTGCGCCGTTCGACCAGATTCTGGAATCACCAAACGAGCCCAGTAGGGAGTGCCGTCAAAAAACCAATTCGTGGTAACTTGCACGCCATCTTGCTCTCCAGTCATTGGAGTTCCTGCTCGAACCTCCTGCACAGCCCCAGATAGAATCACTGGCAAATCCCCGAAATGAGCGAAAAGCGCTAAGTGATCGTGCCCGACAACAAGAGATGTAATCTTGCTACGAAAACGCTTGAAGATTGGACGAACCGCTAACTGAAAAACCTTTTTATCCGTCCACCGATGAGTCTGCGACACCGTATAGGTCGGGTGATGATAGACAATAAACACGCGACCTTCTGTAGCCGCCGTTAGCTCGTCAGTAAGAAATGCTGCCTGAGCAGGAACATTCAACGTGTTGTCTGAATTTAAAACAATAAACCGAGTTCCGCCTTTGACCACACTAAAAAACTCCGAAGGCATTTGAAAGAATCTTATTTCTTCTGCATAACCTCCGTTATGATTTCCGATCGCCACGACATCAAACGTAAAATCATTTGAGGACCAGTGCCCCCACACATCAGAATAAGTAGACGAGTAGAGATTATCTCCGGGCAGAACTAATTTCTTCACAAACATTCGGGTCAGTGACTTCTGCACAGCTTCCGAATTCCTGTTCCAAAGGCCTGCATCACCAATGATCCCAAGCTTTAGTGCTTCGGCATGGATAGTCATTGAACACGTTAGCCCAATTACAATTAAAATTTTTCTTGCAAATTTCATGGACTCTCCTGTACGTGATTAAAATCTTGATGGATGTGAGAACCATACTAGCGAGTCATTATCCGTTGATCAACCTATAGATCCTGCGGCCTTGTCTCGTTACTTCCTGTTTTTTTTGGCCATCAGAAGCTATCCTAACTCACTAGTAATACAGCCTTACTTATAAACGAGGGCGGCGGAAGCGCTTTTGCATTGACTCATAACTGATTTTTCAATAAAAACCACTTCTTAGACTAGTTATTAAGCTTGATTTATTAATAGTGACCCCTGTCGGCGATAAATATTTCTATAGGACATTTTAATTATGATATCTAACATCCGCGGCCTGACCTTTGACGACGTGATGCTGGTTCCCGGCTACAACGGCATTCGCTCTCGTCAAGACGTGACGACGAGTGTCACTGTTGCGGGGCGTAGTTTTGAAATCCCTGTCATCAGTGCCAACATGGATACCATCACTGGAGAGTCCATGGCGAATGCCATCACGGGTTTTGGCGGCATGTCTATTTTGCATCGTTTCATGACGATCGAAGCTAATGTGGCGATGTTTAAACGCCTAAAGAATCCGAGCAAAACTGGGATTAGCATTGGCATCGGCGAAGAGGCCATGCCGCGCGCTGAAGCGTTGATCGCCGCTGGCGCCGAGATTATTTGCGTCGATGTGGCTCATGGACACAGTAAAGAAGTCAATCGCACCATTCGTCAACTTCGCGAAACATTTGGCGGCAATATTCTCATCATCGCAGGCAACGTTGCCACCTATGCCGGAGCCGATTATCTCGCAGCCGCAGGTGCGGACGTAATAAAAGTCGGTATTGGCCCCGGCTCAGTTTGCTCAACACGCATGAAGACAGGCTTCGGAGTTCCCCAACTTACCGCCATTCAAGAGTGCCAAAAAGTGGATCGTTGCATCGTTGCCGACGGTGGCATTAGAACGCCAGGCGATGCCGTTAAGGCTCTCGCCGCAGGAGC
Organism: Bdellovibrio sp. ZAP7; assembly: GCA_945900755.1. Classification (GTDB taxonomy): domain Bacteria; phylum Bdellovibrionota_B; class Oligoflexia; order Oligoflexales; family RGVZ01; genus CAMDKS01. The sequence goes on along the minus strand of CAMDKS010000039.1, from coordinate 2,187 downwards.
CGATTTCATTATGATGGGCGGCATGCTCTCCGGAACCGATGAGACACCAGGTGATACCGTTACCCGAAAAAATTATGACGGCACTGAAACTAAGTTCAAGAGCTTTCGCGGCATGGCGTCTCGCGAAGCTCAAGAAGACTTTATGGGCGGTATGGCTGAGTGGAAAGCTGCGGAAGGCGTGGCTCTTGAGGTCCTCGCGAAAGGTCCCGTACGCAACGTCATTCTTGATCTCATGGGCGGCATTCGTTCTGGCTTAACTTATTGTGGCGCCATCAACATCAAGCAACTACAGCGTAAGGCGCAATTTATGGAGATCAGTCCAGCCGGCTTTCACGAGGGTACACCTCACGCTAGCGGCCGCTTAACGCGATAGATTTTAGGCCATTTATGATTCCAAGGAGTAACCAGATGACCCCTAATATTAGACTTCCAGCCATTGAACTTCTCGACACGATGCACTCATTCCCTGGGCCATTTGTCTTTAAAGTTATCGGTGATGCTCACGATGATTTCGTTGGCGACGCCTTAACCTTGGCCATGTCACCACTCCATCACAATCGCGAGGTCAATTACACGTCCCGCTCCTCTTCAGGTGGCCGTCATACCGCTGTAACGCTGACGATCCAAATGGAAACGGCCCAAGAAGTTCACCTTGTTTACGAAAAGCTGCTGACGATAACTGGGCTTAAACTTTTATTTTAGATCCGTTTAGGACGTGTTAAAAGAACAACGAAATTCCCGAATGCAAGCCAATGACTGTAAAGGTTGGTCCGGCCCGTCGCGTCGAGTACTGAATCCTCGTGGTAGCTGAGGCTCCCTCCCAAATAAACCAAGCCAGCTCGGGTCCTACTTTAAAAGTGGTGGTCGTCACGGGGTCGGTTCCGGTGTTTTCTTTGCCAATAGCAAATCCAGAAAAAAGATTGAAACCAACGCTGTCACCTGGATCCACGATCCAATATTTGGCAAGTCCTCCGAATTCAAGAAGGGATTGGTTACTTCCGTTGGCGAGCAGCCTGTTGGAATAATCTATATCAAAGCCAGTCCAAAGGAAGCTGAAAGGCACCAAGTAGGCTACCTGCAAATCATGATTGGAAAACGTGTTCACTGGCGATTTGGCTGTTTCATAGCGATAATTGAAGGCAAGCTCATGGGTTCCGCCACCTTTTCCAAAGAGGGCAGTGGCGATACTTGAGCAAAGAAGCAATAGGCCTAATGAATTAGATCTACCAAGGGCTGCAAGAAGTGACGGATGTTTCATTGCGAAGGTTCTCCTAGTTCTTAGACCGTCCACGTCAGGCGTCTTGGAGTATCGAATCGCGGGAATTGGAGTCTGTCGGCTTTTTGAGTGGATAAAAGTTGACCTAGAGCGCGCATAGCGAATTTTAGCAACAAACGAAGTTTTTTGACATGCTCATCCATAAAGCGACTCATACCAGAGTGAAATAAAATCATCAAGGAAGTCATAGACATTGATTATTGCGGCAATACAGTGCTGAATAAGCGCCAGCTCGGCGACGTGACGCGGACAAATACGTTTCGCCTTGATCACGATCTTGACGAAGCCTTGGTCAATCAAAATAGAGCATCCGTAACGCCCAGCGACTACCGCGGCTCTTGCCTTGACCGGGGCCATCAGGTCCCAAGCGGTGACCGCACGGCAACCACGACAGACAATGAAGCCACGTTTTTTATGAGTAATATGCTACCGCAATCCGCCTACCTAAACCGGCGGTCCTGGGTCAGCCTAGAAAGATTTTTGCGGCGTCAAGTTCTCAATAATAATAAGCATGTCCAAATATATGCTGGCGCCGTGCCTAATCGCAGCTTTGGTTCCATTGGTCCGGGTCACGACATCGCTGTGCCGCTTAAGAACTTCAAAATCGCCGTCCTCATGCCTGCCACCCGCCAACAGCCTCGGGTCGATGAAATGCAGTATTTCGTAGCCAATTTCCCCAACGTCACCAGCCGTGGTACCGATCCTGTCATCGATCACACCCAAGCCTGCTACGACTCCGACCATACGGTCCATCTCGACGATGGCAATCAAGATCCATTCTGGCGCCGATATTTAGCGACACTTTCCACCGTGGAACGCGAATCTGGAATTAGCTTCCCATTTCTTCAAGGTGCACACGCCATGACTCCTGCAGAGGTGGACCTCCTCATCGCCAATGACGCCCTGCCGCA
>CAMDKS010000038.1 GCA_945900755.1 Bdellovibrio sp. ZAP7 | reverse complement strand
TTGTTAGTGAAGCTAAGTTTTAGCGGACTACGGTCGATAAGTTTTTCATACATAATTTTGTGCCTCCAGTTCTGCTTATCGGCAGATTAAAACTGGAGGCTTTTTAGTGGTTTAGGCCATTTGGTAAAAAGGCAAATGCATTATTTGGGCTTATCACCAGTTTTAAGCTGGCAGCATAATAAAGCGGTAGTACAGGTCCCATTCAGTCAAAGCAACTCAATGTCCTGGAAAGATACTGGAACTATTGATAGACCAAGGCCTGAACGATCGAAATTTCGACCTTCTACCTACAAAAGGTTCTGGTTTGAAGCAGCGTGTTGAACATTTGTCAATCTCTTACGCAGCGTCCCGTTTCTTCCGTGCTTGATGAAGATCGAACTCAGCCTGTAACCTAACCCACATTTCAGCTTCTGTCTTTAGAACAGCTTCAAGATCTAGTGCGAATTCTGGACTAATGCCTCTTTTGCCATTAACAATCTCATTGACCTTTCGATGGGCACAGCCTAATTCCTCTGCCAACTTGGTTTGGCTCCACCCCAACTGAGAGAGATAGATTTCATTTAATATCTCACCTGGATGCGAAGGATATGGATTTTTCAGCATATTAGCCCCTATGATAATCGACTATTTCAACATTTAAAAATTTGCCGTCGTCAAAACCAAATACAATTCTCCAACCACTCATCTTATGGATCGTAACACTCCATTGACCCTTTCGATCCCCTGTTAACTTGTGCAACCGAACATCTGGAGGTGAACCCATAAGCTTGAGATTTTCAAGCTTTGATGAAGCATTCATAATCTCTAGAAGCATCCTAGCTCGTTTCCAATGCTCTTTCGGAAGTCTTTTTGATCTCTTCGTGGACCAAATATCCCTTGCGATACTTCCCTGTAATGATTGTATGCCCAAGCTTGAGCCCCCCTGCAAACCACAGTATACTACACTACGTGGTATAAAGGAATAAAAAAATAAGCAGGTTTTACAAGATGCTTGTTTTATAAACTTAAAAGTTAATCACCGAGTTAGAGCACCTGCAAAAATACACTACAGGTAGTACAGTCCTACTTGCTCGTTCTATAGCCAACTCCTTGAGCAGATAAGCCATTTCCTTTAACAAAGGAGCCGTCATTTAGCTCGGCCCAATTTCCATTTTGATACACCAGCGGGTGCTCGCCTTGGACGAATTCCCCAACGACAGGTCCGTTTGGAGCCGAATGACGAGTGATTTGGTGGGTTGCATATTTTACTTTGCCTTTGCCTGGCCAGTTCATTCTAGGATTCGTAAAAGGACTTGCAGCCGCTCTCCCTGACGGGTCCACTGGAGCCGCAACCGCGACTGGAGCCGCTGCATTGACAGGTACAGCTGCATTGACTGGAGCCGCTTCGTTGAGAGGAGCCGCTTCGTTGAGAGGAACTACGTTTGTTAGGGCTGCAGGGTTGTTCAAGGGCACCGCATTTTGTATCGGCATATTGACCGGAGTTTGCGTAAGGTTTTCGGTAACGGCAGCGTTGGTTGGTGTGTTTTGAATACCCAAGCCGTTTCCTTCCGCGGTGGTTCCTTGACTGGGGTTTCCGAAGTCGTTTCCACCAGCGACGGCATTATTCATGCTCTCGCCTTGAGCGGCGCTAGCGCCATTATTTAGAGATGTGTTTGCCGCCTGCGCAGCCGCTGGCGCTCCTTGGACAGCCTCGCCTTGAGGTGCAGCCTGCTGATCGCCTGCACAGCGAAAACAGGTCAACACAACCGCGAAAGCAGGTACCAAAATAGCCGCTGTCAGACGAGTTCTTTGAAAGGACTTTAACTTCGGATGCGATGAATTCATAAAACCTCCTGTGTTCGTCGAATATGCAGATCCTATAGATCTACAGGTCTAACAGGGGGTATATCGTCACTTCATTAAAAACCATTAGTAATATTCTCTAAAAATTTCTAAATTAAAAAAAGAGGTTGTTGGTAGAAAGCTAATAACTTACAGGTTCAACAGCCATGTCAACAGATTAAGATGCGGTCATTTCGAATGAAGGTTTTTCATTTTTATCCAAATCGGCCACAATAATGCCGCCAGCCTTAGAGAGCTTGCCAAAGAGTAGCTCATTGGCCAGAGGTTTTGTCAGCTTTTCCTGAATGAGTCTTGACAGAGGCCTTGCACCGAATGCGACATCGTACCCAGTCAAGGCTAGCCATTCACGAAGTTTTGTCGTGGCCGAGAACGTGATTTTTTTGACCAGAAGTTTTAGCTTGAGTTCGTCTAAGAATTTATCAACGACCATCAACACCACGTCTCGCGACAATGGTTGAAAGGTAATAACGGCGTCCAAGCGATTTCTGAACTCTGGAGTGAAGAGGTCTTTTACAGCTTTCAACTCTCCCTCTTCTGAGGCCAAGGCCGGGCGTCCAAAACCAATGTTACCTTGGAGCAGGTCGCGAGCTCCGGCATTGGTGGTCATAATAATAATCGTGTTTCGGAAGTCGGTTTTGCGCCCGTTGTTGTCGGTTAGTGTGCCGTGATCAAAAACCTGCAAAAGAATATTTTGCATGTCAGGGTGTGCCTTCTCAATTTCGTCAAAGAGCAACACAGCATGGGGTGATTTATTAATGGCTTCAGTCAATAGACCGCCTTGTTCAAAACCAACATATCCAGGGGGGGCTCCGATCATGCGGCTGACCGCATGGCGTTCCATATATTCTGACATGTCAAACCGAACAACCTCTATCCCGAGGACATTAGCGAGTTGCTTCGCCACTTCAGTTTTTCCGACACCCGTGGGCCCAGCAAACATAAAGGTTCCGATTGGGCGGTCTGAATGGCCGAGTCCCGAGCGAGACATTTTTATCATGTCCGATATAGAGTCCACGGCGAGGTCTTGGCCAAAGACCACTTTTTTCAGTCGCTCGGCGAGATCTTTCAATTCTTTTCGTGCAGAATTTGAGATTTTTTCGGCAGGTACCCGTGCGATTTTAGCAATAACCTGTTGGACGTCTTCGACCGTCGCACGCTTTGCCTTTGCTCCTTCTTTTGGGTGCCCTCTAAGGGCAAAGCTAGCTCCCACCTCGTCCATGACGTCAATGGCCTTGTCCGGAAGTTTTTTGTCACGAAGATATTTAATGGAAAGGTCCACCGCAACTTTAAGCACCTCGTCAGAGAACTTCACATTGTGATGTATTTCATAACGCTCTCTCAAACCCTTAAGTATTTTTACGGTACTTTCCGCAGAGGGCTCCTCGACGTCGATTTTTTGGAAGCGACGGCTCAGGGCAGCGTCGGACTCGAAGTGCTGCCGAAATTCTTTAAACGTCGTGCTGCCAATACACCTAACCTCGCCGTTACTTAAGGCTGGCTTTAGTAAATTACTTGCATCCATGGTGCCACCACTCACCTGACCCGCACCAACAATGGTGTGAATTTCATCAATAAATAAAATGGCGTTCTTGCGTTTTCGAATAGCCAAGACCACGCTTTTTAGTCTTTGCTCGAAATCACCTCTAAATTTTGTGCCTGCGAGCAATGATCCCATGTCCAAAGAAAAGATCACCGCATTTTTTAGAGGGTCAGGAATGGACCCTTGGGTAATTTTCCAGGCGAGACCTTCAGCGATCGCCGTTTTTCCTACTCCAGGGTCGCCGACCAGCAGTGGATTATTTTTTCGGCGTCGACATAACACCTGGACGCAGCGATCTATTTCATCGTCTCGACCAATCAGAGGGTCGATTTTTCCTGCAAGAGCTAATTCGTTCAAGTTTACGGCCCAGATGGCAAGGGGGTCCTTGGAGCTTTTTTCTTGAGGATCTTCCTCTTCAGAGTCTCGCTTTGGACCGTTTTCACGATCGCCTGATCTATCCGTTTCACCTTCGAGTAATAATTTTTCGTCTTGAGCGGGAAGGGCTGCAGGGTTCTTGGAGATGCCATGGGAAACGAAATTGATGACGTCGAACCGCGTGATATTTTGCTGTTGAAGAATATATACAGCAAAGGAATCTCGTTCGCTGAACATGCTAATTAAAATGTTTTCCCCGCGAATGCGTTCTTTTCCAGAGGCGCGGACGTGTTGAGCCGCACGTTGAATGACACGCTGGAAGCCTATCGTCGGTTGAGGCATCTGGCCTGAGCGTAAGACGCCTGACGGAATGTGTTCAGCAAAAAAATCTTCTAGCTTACTTCGCGTTACTTCCACGGACCCACCGCAGGCATTCATCGCCTTTAAAGCGGAATCATTTTGAATCAGCGACAAGAGAATGTGTTCGATAGTGACGTACTCGTGACCGCGTTTTGCGGCCTCGCTAACGGCAAGATTCAGGCTAATTTCGAGATCTTGACTGATCATGTTGGCCTCCTACACTATTGGTTTAATTCTCGTGCCCCGTAAACTCAATGAGTCAAAGTCAAACCTTTTCCATACTGCATTGTAGTGGATGCTCGTTTTCTCGAGCACACTCCATAACCAAAGATACCTTAGTCTCGGCAATCTCATACGGAAACACGCCGCAGATGCCAATGCCCTTATGGTGCACCGCAAGCATAATATCGGCGGCTGCCGTGCGGTCTTTGCTGAAATAGGTTTCAAGGACCATGACGACAAATTCCATTGGCGTGAAATCGTCGTTGTGAAGAAGTACTTTGAATAGAGAAGGCGTACGAATTTCGGGTTTTCGCTCGGCGATAATTGCACCCGTGGAGCCATTTTCAAAATGGCCTTCATCGTCCGGTCCTAACGTAAAATCGTAGCTCATATAATCCTGCTGTTTTCTCTAGAGTCGCTATTTCTGAGGGCCCGATGCCCCTGATGTCTTCTGTGTTGTGAAATCATTTTATGGTGTTGTTTTGTTTCTTTTACCGTTCTTTATTTTAGACTCAAATTCGAGAGTTTGCCTTATGAATTCACACTTAATATTGGGCCGATCGGCAGGTTGTCAAGGTATAAGCCTACAAAATACCGTCATTATTGGGTTTACTGGTCCGTTTCAATTCGAATCACCACCCGACGATTGGACGACCTCGCCTGGTTAAGCTTGGCTCCGGTAAGGCCTAGTGTCGCTATTTTGGGCTTCGTCTGCGCAAAGGCTTGAATACTCATCCGTGATTGGTGGACCCCCTTTGACTCAAATTGACGCATGAGTGAAATCGCCCGCGAGGCGCTGAGCTCCCAGTTTGAGGCAAACTTTGTACTTTGGATGGGCACGTCATCGGTGTGGCCCTCGATTTTGATATGGTATATTTGTGGGCTGGAGGCGATGACTTTCATGACTTGGCTCACGACCGCTGAAAACTGTTGGTTGCTGTCAGATGATCCTACCGAGAACAGTAGGCCATCCTTAAATTCAACAACGACTCCAAGCGTATCGATGGTGACTTGAGCACTTTTTTCGAGTTTTAATCGCTTTATTTCATTTTGGATGCGTTTGCTCACTGCGGTTAAGGAATCTTTTTTAGCATCAAATTTCTCGCCTTTCACCGCCTCGGTGACGACCTCCACCTTTTTTTTGTCAATGGTGGAAAATGATAGCTGAAGAATGAAAAAGCTCATTAAAATTAAACTCATGTCCGAAAACGACATCAGCCAAAGGCCTTCGTCCTTTTTGCCTGCACGCTTGCGAACGGGCGTTTCATAGGCGTACGCAGACGTGCTTTCTGCTGCTGGGGTAGATTTCGCAGAGTCCATGGCTTATGACGCTCCTCGAGTTTGGCCAGCATTGGTCTGCTTCGATCCGTATGTTTTCATCATGTCTTTCATGTGGATACTTGATTTTTTGCCTTTGACATTAAGGATGCCTTCCATGACCATCATGTCCACTTCAAGAATTTTTTCGGCTTCAATGTGGATTTTTTCGCCCCAAGGGCCGTATATAATAGTTCCCAGCATCAAGCCATAAAGAGTGGTTATGAGAGCCATAGCCATACCGCCGCCCAGTTTCGTCGGGTCATTCAAGTTGGAAAGCATGGCAATCAACCCCATAAGAGTTCCAATCATTCCCATGCCGGGGCAAAGCTTAGACATGTTTTCAAAAAGACTCGCGGCAAGGATCATTTTAGATTGTTTGGCATTTATTTTGGCCATCAAATTGTGACGGATTTCCTCGGCCTTAAAGTCATTAATAATAAGGGAGACTCCGTCCCGAAGTAGCTCGTATTGGAGCTGGTTTCGCAGTGGTACAAGGGCTCCAAGGCCATCCGTACGCACAATTTGCGAGGCTCGAGTTAAGACGTCGATAATCTCCGCTTGATGCCTTGCGTGCCTACTGAAAATTGAGGACGCCAGTAGTCTGAATCCTACAAATAGATCCATGACCGTATGTGACAGCATCATAATGGATGGTGGTCCGACTCCCAGTAACACTGCGGCGGCAGGGTCCCAGTAGCCGTGAAATTGCGTGGCATGGTGGGAAACTAGATAATATATTGAAAAGCCAATTCCAGAGAGTCCAAGAATTTGTGACATGGTCTATATCCCTTCAATCGAGTCGTGTCCGTCTACTTCAATTCTATGGGGGAAACGAGACCGGGTCACTAGGCAGAAAGTGCGTGCTGCTGAGCGATATAGCGTGCCAAGGAAGTCGCCCTGACCTCACAGGATGTGCAGTCAAGGCGAATGGTTGGTTGAGGGTCGTCGGTTATTTTTTCGTGGCTTTTGGATCAGGATATGGTTTGCCATCCGGCATTGAGACCCATTGCTCGGGGGTGAGCTCCTTAATCTTCGAGTTTCCGACCGAGGAATGCATGGTGTAATGCTCGGCATCGATCTCTCGCTTATGACACTTTTCAATCTTATACATGCGGGAGTAGAACATCACAATTTTGCCTTCGGCTCCTTTGCAGGCTTCGTCGATCGGGATGATGTCGACGTTTGCCGAGAGTTCGTAAAGACGTGAATATTCTTTGTCTAACACTGAAGTAATATTATCGCCCTGGCGCATTTTAAAAAATTCTTCCGCTGTTAACGCTAAAACAGTTCTGTTTTTATCACCGTGTGCCTGGGAGTGTGCCAAATAGGTTTCGTAGTCTGGGAGTAACTTTCGGGCGCAGCCGTCTACATAGTAGAGGTCAGTATAGGAGAAAGTAACGTATTTCTTGTTGAAGAATGTGCAAGGTCGTTGAACTAAATTGATAACGCTCCAAGGCTCACCAACCGGGATTGCTGCGACGTCTGTGGCCTCGACATCCACCGTGGGTATACCCTGGCGACTCATTTTGAAAATGTCGTCTTGTTCTTGTAGCAAATGGCGGGTGCAATTTTTTACTTTGAACACCTCGCCATAAACTGAAAGTAGCTTGCCTTGGTATTTAGCGCAGACTTTTTGTGTTTCTGCGGCTGTGAATATTTTTACGGTTGCAGGTGGCGCTTTTGGGGGAGGACGAATGATCGTATCATCATCATCTTGCGCACCTGAATTGGGACTAGCATCAGAAGGTGACGCGTCTGGAGTCATATTGATGCTGTCGTCAGGTGGGCTGTCTAGGTCGTCTTGAGCGTTGAGGGGCTCTCCAAACAATAGAAGTCCAGCCGCTGAGATGCACAGGCCATAGACTATCTTCTTTACAAGGGACCCACGGGGGCTGGCTTGTATCGTCTGTTGTTGAGATGTTCTGTGAGTGGTCATCAAATCCCCCTATCCTAGCTTAGGTATTCGGAAGGATTCGGCTGAACCTTTGCGTTTTTATCAAAATATTTTTAATTCTAACACAACCTATTGAAATTGTTGCAGTTTGTTTAATAGATTTAAATTAATAAAAAGCCGTCACGACCATTTTATGGAGCGTGACGGAGGGGGATTAGACTGATTTCCCATGAGGGGCGGTTAGAGGTCGAATAGCTTACTGTCGTCGACTTCATTTTGGGAATACCGCTTGCCGTGTAATTTGCGACCTACAACCTTGCCGCCTTTATGTTTTTTGTGGCTCGAATATTTGCCGCCTTTATGTTTTTTGTGGCTCGAATATTTGCTGTCTTTATGTTTTTTGTGGCTCGAATATTTGCCGCCTTTATGCTTTTTGTGGCTCGAATATTTGCTGTCTTTATGTTTGCTGGATTTCTTGACTTTTAAAGATTCATGGCCTTTGGAAGCGAATTTTTTGGAGCTAGTACTATCAGTCCGTTTACCTTGGAGACCCTGATTCTCGGTTTTCAACGTATTGGCAAACGCAGGCTGTAGTGTGTTGCTTTGTGGAGACTTTGCCTGTGTGTTTCCTGTATCAGCAGAACTTACTTCTGGCAGTGTCAAACTAGGATTCATGTAATAGAACGTGCCAATACCTGCCAGCAAGAGTGCAGTCGCGGCCGTAAGGGCCTTGAAATTCCGACGTACCCAAGATTTTTCCTCGAGTTTCATTTTGTTTGTGGTGAAGATATTACTAGCCATTTTTAACTCCAAAATTAGAAATTTACAGGTTCAACATCAAGATCAGTAGGTATGCGAATGCACAAAGCCGAACCGTCCGGCCTAACCATAACAATGCAAAGACTAGGCCAGTGTCACAGACCTAATATTACGCCCAGTTAGAATCATGTGTCGAAGGTGAGGTGTATTACTCTTAGACAGTTTGTCGGGACAGGCTTGGCCATCTTTTTTAAAAATCCCGTAATTGGGACCTAGACGCAACAACGCCCAAGTTAGGGTAAACATGGGCGTTGGGAAATTATAAATTACTTTACAGCTTCGACGTTGAACTGACTATTACCTTGAAACGATTTACCGTCCCACAGACCAGGTCCAGTTGGCGTTACAGGATCAGTTCCAGGTGTCGTACTCGGGGTACCGCCAACATCTATTTTTACATCGACACTAGAATCTCCGCTAATGACTCCGGTCTTCATGGCCACAGTTTCTTTAGCTGTTTTGCCCTTCGATACAGTCGTCGTTACAGAGCCAGAATAATCAAGGTTTTCCACTTTGGCTCCAACTTTGATTGTTGTGCTGCCGACGGTCGACTGGAATGCCTTTACTGTGCCGCTGCCGCTAGATAGAGAGACCGTTTCAGTGATCAGCTTGATACCGCCGGTAATGGTGACCTCGGCCGAGGTCGCCGTCGCAGGAAAGCCAGTCAACGTGAGGACAATGGACCCTTTCTCGCTTTTGCTATCGTCGCCTTTGCCATCGCCATCGTCGCCTATGCCATCGCCGCCTTTGCCATCCTTGGGGGAAGGCATAATTTCTACGGATCTATTTGGCCGCTCGCATGCGACAAGTGCACCTATAACGAAGAAAAGGTGAGCTAATTTAAACATGATGCCTCCCGAATAATTGTTTAGTCTATGAGTATATCAGCAATTAGTGTGCCGCACATCTATTTCTGTAATTTCAGCAAGTTACGGGAGTTAGTTGTGTCGATATATTTGACACTGTTTGAATTTTGATACCCTTAATCAAGATTTCCTCCTTTTGCATTGAAGCTTGTTTTGCTATGGTTTTCCGCTAGATCGAGCTTATTAACAGTATTGAGGGATTCGTCCTTTTCTGTGTACTCCAAATTTTATTTCAATTTTCTACCAGGCGGCCTACGAATATTTATGAACGACCTTAACGCAATAGACCAACTCCCCGTTAGCAACAGCATGAGTGAGCTCACCAAAATTCTTTCAAAAAGGGTGATGATCCTTGATGGTGGCATGGGCACTATGATTCAAGGGTACAAGCTAAATGAAAGTGATTTTCGTGGCGAGCTTTTCAAGAACCATGCTCATGATCTCAAAGGAAATAACGATCTTCTTTCGCTGACCCGCCCCGATGTGTGCTTAGCCATTCACAAAGACTATCTCAAAAATGGCGCAGATATTATTGAAACAAACACATTCAATGGGACGTCGATTGCTCAGGCCGACTATCATTTACAATCGATCATTCGCGAATTAAATATGGCGGCAGCCAAAGTGGCCGTGCAGGCGTGTCGAGACGTCGAAGCTGAGGAGCCTGGTCGCAGGTGTTTTGTGGCCGGAGCCATTGGCCCCACCAACAAAACCGCATCTATGTCGCCAGATGTAAATAATCCGGCATTCCGTGCCGTCTCGTACCAGGAGTTGGTGGATGCTTATTATGAACAAATTGCGGGATTAATCGACGGCGGCGTTGATTTGCTTTTGGCAGAAACCGTTTTTGATACTCTGAATCTTAAAGCGGCCATTTTTGCCATCGAGAATTTTTTTAGAGATCGTGGTAAGCGCTGGCCTGTGATGCTCTCTGTGACCATTACAGATGCGTCGGGTAGGACGTTGTCCGGGCAAACGGTTGAAGCTTTCTGGTACTCCGTTCGCCATGCACGTCCACTCAGTGTGGGCATCAACTGCGCTTTAGGCGCAAAAGAGATGCGTCCCTATATCCAAGAACTCGCTGAGCTCGCGGATTGCTATGTAAGTTGCTACCCGAATGCAGGACTTCCCAACCCACTCAGTGAAACGGGCTACGACGAGAAGCCTCGTGACCTCGGGGCAGTCATGCACGAGTTTGCAAAGCTTGGATTTTTTAATATCGCTGGCGGTTGCTGTGGTACCACACCAGCACACATTAAGGCCATCGCCGAGGCGGTGAAATCCATTACCCCTCGCCCTTTAAAAACACTAGGCCTCGGAACGCGTCTTAGCGGACTGGAAGGCTTTAAGCTGACAGAACAAAAAGTGCCGTTCGTCATGGTAGGCGAGAGAACCAACGTCACCGGTTCGCCAAAGTTCGCAAACTTGATCAAGGAAGGAAACTTCGACGCGGCCTTGTCTGTTGCGCGTCAACAAGTAGAAAACGGTGCAAACATCATCGACGTAAACTTCGATGAGGGCCTCCTCGATAGCGAAGCCTGTATGCAGAAGTTTTTGAATTTGATGGCCGCCGAACCCGATATATCTCGAGTTCCGATCATGCTTGATAGCTCTAAGTGGTCTGTCCTTGAGGCTGGACTTCGCTGCGTCCAAGGCAAGCCCATTGTAAATTCTATTTCTCTTAAAGAAGGCGAAGCGGTCTTCGCCCACCACGCGAAGTTGTGTATGCAGTATGGTGCCGCTGTCGTCGTTATGGCTTTTGACGAGCAGGGTCAAGCAGCTACAAAAGCCGATAAAATCAGGATTTGCGTGCGAGCCTATAAATATTTGACTGAAAAACTTGGCATGGATCCAGGAGATATTATTTTCGATCCAAATGTTTTGACGGTCGGCACGGGACTAGAAGAACACAACAACTACGCAGTCGATTTTATCGAAGCCGTCCGCGAAATCAAAAAACTTTGCCCCGGTGTCAGAACCTCTGGCGGAATTTCAAATGTGAGTTTTTCGTTTCGCGGAAATAATCGCGTGCGGGAAGCCATGCACTCAGCGTTTCTATTTCATGCGATCAGAGCGGGCCTTGACATGGGCATCGTAAATTCTGGGATGCTTGAAATTTACGAAGAGATCGACAAAGAGCTTTTGGAGCATGTGGAAGACGTGCTGCTTAATCGTCGCGAAGACGCGACAGACCGGCTGGTCGCCTATGGAGATCGCTTTAGAGGCGAATCAAAAGCCACCAAAAAAGAAGCCGATGAATGGCGAAGTGGCACCTACCGTGAGCGTCTGGTCCACTCTCTGGTCAACGGTATTACCGATCATATTGATACGGATACGGAAGCCGCATTTACTGACTTAGGAAAATCCTTGGATGTTATCGAAGGCCCGCTAATGGACGGCATGAAGGTGGTTGGCGAGTTGTTTGGTGCCGGTAAAATGTTCCTTCCCCAAGTCGTAAAGTCAGCCCGCGTCATGAAAAAAGCGGTGGCCTGGCTTGAACCACACATGACCAAAGAAAAAGAAAAAGCTGGTAAAACAGGATCGTCCACCCAAGGAAAATTTTTGATCGCCACAGTTAAAGGCGATGTCCACGATATCGGTAAAAATATCGTTGGAATCGTCCTCGCCTGCAACAACTACGAAGTGCACGACATGGGAGTCATGGTTCGCTGTGCCGATATTCTGGCCAAAGCCAAAGAAATAAATGCCGATATGATCGGGCTCTCCGGTCTCATCACCCCGTCACTTGAAGAGATGATGCACGTCGCCAGCGAGATGAAGCGTCTTGAATTTACGGTGCCACTTTTGATCGGTGGTGCCACCACCAGCAAAGCGCACACGGCCATAAAAATTGCTCCAGGCTATGATGGGCCCGTCGTTCATATCACGGATGCCTCGCTTGTGGTCAATGCCTGCTCGTCTCTGATGAGTCCGACAAAAAAAGAAGAGTACGTCAAAAATCACCGCGAGACACAAGAAGAGCTCAAACGCCGATGGTACGAAAATCAAGCGAAAGCAAAATTTTTGACCTACAAAGATGCCATTAAAAATAAATTTGGTGGTGACTGGGGCGCGACAAAAATTGATGAGCCGGCAAAAAAAGGCGTATTTGTTTTTAATGATATTCCTCTCGAAAAAGTTATTGCCTACATTGATTGGTCACCATTTTTCTGGACCTGGGAACTTCAGGGCATGTACCCGAAAATATTTGATAGTGAAAAATATGGTGTCGAAGCGCGTAAGCTGTTTGATGATGCCCAAAAAATGCTAAAAGATATTGTTGTCAACCGACGCTTTAAGCCAAAGGCAGTGCTCGGCATATGGGCTGCACAATCGAATGTTGACGATGTGGAGTTATACACCGACGAATCTCGCAAGTCGGTTCTTGAAACCATGTGTTTCCTCCGCCAGCAACGTGAAAAAACGGAGGTAGGTGCCTACACCAGCCTCGCTGATTATGTTGCTCCCAAAGACTCAGGTCGCAAAGATTGGATGGGCGCTTTTGTTGTCACCACCGGCAAGGAAGTCGAAGTTTATGCCAAAGGCTTTGAAGCCAAGCACGATGACTACTCGAGCATCATGGCCAAGGCCTTGGGTGACCGAATGGCCGAAGCCATGGCCGAGCTCATGCACAAACGAATTAGAGAAATGTGGGGCTATGAGTCCCCTGATTCAGACATCACGATCGAGGAACTAATCCGCGAAAAATATCGTGGTATACGCCCTGCTCCGGGGTACCCGGCATGTCCAGATCACACCGAGAAAGCTAAAATTTGGAAGCTCCTCGACGTCGAGCGGCACACGGGTGTTGAATTAACGGAAAGTTTTGCTATGACGCCTCCAAGCTCTGTCAGCGGTCTTTATTTCGCTCACCCGGAGTCCCAGTATTTCACCGTTGGTGGCATCAAACGAGATCAACTAGAAGACTACGCAGGAAGGAAAGGCATGACCGTCGCGGAAGCTGCAAGGTGGCTCGGGCCAAACCTTGCCGATTAGTTCTTTAGGGTGTATATTCGCCTCGGATTTGTTTTGAATCAAATATATTTACTTTGGAGAGACTCACATGAGAATTATTTTAGGTGCCTTTTTTATTTTTGCAGCATCCCTTGCAGCTGCGTCCGAAGATCGTACCGTTTGGCTCCAAGCCGGCCATTGCATCGTACTCGGCAGCCAACAAGTTTGCGCCGCAAACAGTGATACAACCATGGTTGTGAAGCCGACCAATAAACACCGAAATATATGCAAAAATGGCGTAAAAGATGAAGCGGATGCCAAACTCACGGGCTGGGCTCATGTTGTCATCACGACAGATCCTGATGGAAAAAAATTGTCCGAGGAAATTATGAAAACATTCGGACCTATGGGCAAGGCCGCTTGTGAAGCTTATATAGCTAAGCAGTAGTTAATTCCAGAATTCGAGCCTACTGGGTCGTCCAAGATTCTGGCATTTGGGCGAGAACTGATTCAACACTAAGATCTTTCATACATTTAAAATGACCGAGTGGGCAGACCATGGGGCCGTGCGCACTGCATGGTCTGCAGCTTAACGAGATTTCTGCGACCTTGCTGCCCTCGGCCAATGGAGCAAAGCCCATGGCGGGAATCGTAGACCCAAAAATGGCCAGGGTTGGAATATTAAAGGCTGAGGCGTAATGAATGGCCGAGCTGTCGTTTGAGATGACGGCCTTAACCCGTGGATAGATTCCGTTAAGGTCAGTCAAGGATGTGAGGCCAACAAGATTTAGAATTCGTTTTTTTTGATCGGGTAGATTATTTGAGTTTAGGATAACGGCTGCTGCGTCACTCTCATCTTTGCTGCCGAGTAACACGATGCCGACGTTTTGTTTTTCGAGGATCCTACTCACCAGCTGTGCATATTTTTCGGCTGGCCATCGTTTTGTGGCCCAAACACTGCCAGGAGCCACGGCGATCCATTGGAGCGGTTTGCCGAGGTCTTGAGCGGCTAAAGGCAGAGGGGCTGTCGGCAGGCTAGGGCGGCAGCCTAATAGGTCGCTGCGGTCAATTCCAAGCCCTTCGAGAAGCAAGGCTACGCGGTCGGCTTCATGGAGGACGGCAGTTCTTACAAAGCGCTTAAAGGCAAATATAGAGCCCGTCGTTTCCGTATAGGTAATGACGGGGAACCCAAGAACTTTGGCTAGTAAGGTCGATCTAAGGCTCTTGTGGGGCTGTAAAATAATTGGCGTTGTTAAGTTTAGCGCTCGGATTTTAGCTCGTAGTTGGAGCATGGGTTTGAGGCCAAATAAATTATTTTCAAAGGCATGGCGTGATCGTTTTGCGTAAACATGAACCGACGAAAGTAAGGGATGACCTTTTAGAGCCTCGGCACCACTGGCCGTCGTAATTAAATGCTGACGAGTCATCGGGCGGCAAGTCTGTAAGGCAGCCATTGCGGCGGTCGATAGGATGGTGTCGCCTATGAAGCTTGTTTGCAGCCAGAGCACATCACGGTAAGCATTATTTTTTGAGGTTGAGTCGATAGACAAGGGCGTCTTCTCCATTGCTGTAATATCTTGGCCGTTTAGAGATGATCATAAACCCATGGCGCTCGTAAAGGACTATTGCTTTTTGGTTTGATTTTCGGACCTCTAAAAAAATAGACTCTATACCTAATGTCTTTTCCGCCCGTGCAATGAGGTCTTGGAGGAGTGCTTGGCCAAGGCCTAGGCCACGATGATTTTTTGCCGTGTAAATAAATAGTAACTCGCAGTCATTGCCCTGGCAGGTGGCTAAATACCATCCATGGTATGGGCTAGGGTTACTGCCATGAAGTGCTATGTCGCTAACGGCTGCGGAAAGCAAATTATTTTGAGTGCGAAATGTTTCGACGCAACTATCCAGGGACCAAAACTCTTCGGGTCCCCACTCAGTGGCGAGTTCTTTTAAATGTTTTTTTACCTCGTCAGGAGACGCCACAAGGGTAATCATATGATTTGTATTGGTCATGGGTTGCTGGTTTTGCCTGAAGGCTGGGGTGTGAAAACTAGGGGTGAATAGACTTTCGCATCATCAAAATACCGAACAATCGAATGCTCTTTGAGGTCATTTTCCCACGAGGAACGACCAGAAGCGGTTTTATTGAGCGTAGACTTTCCTCGGCGATAATTCTCTACGGTCAAGATTTTTAATATTTGGTTTTCCAATTCATCTTTATTTAGACCGAGTCGATCAAAGGCTGGTTTAAACTGCGGAGCGGTCTTTGCGGCGTTATCACACCGAAGTCTCAATTTTTCAATGCCGTCTTTTGTCGGGCGAAAACCTGAGGACTTTGAGGCCTCCTGATGAATGGCCATTTGTGTGGTGAATTCCTCTAGGGCCAAAACCCAGTTTGAACTTTGCACAACTTGTGATTTGCTTGCGTCATCTCTAAGGGATTCTTTTACATTAATATAGCGTTCAACTTGTAGTTGGGAGTAGGGAAGGTTATTGATCACCACGACAATACGGTCAGCAACGGCACTAGGCTCAGCGTGAATTTTGGCGGCCACTAGCCCAAAAAAAATAAACGCCGCGACGGCACCGATCGAGGTCACGTAGGATCCGTGTAAAGGGATAAATGTGGATTTAATTTTCAAAGAAAAGTGATTCATCAATATTCTGCTTTCTATTGTCAATAACGAAGTGAGTCGGGATCAAAAAAAACGATATTCAGTAAAAGCTCCGTTGGTGCTTTTACCAAGGGCTTTGCTGGGTAAAAGTGTACACGAATCTTGATGTGCTTGGTATTCAAGATGTCGGCGACATATGAATTAACCTCATCAACGATCTTTTTGTATTTTATTTTTAACTCCTTGATGAGAAAGCTTGACAAGATCTCGAAGGCTTGCAAAGCTTGTCGGAAGGTTTAACCAGATTGTTTTTTTTACTTACCTAGGAGGGTCCTATGAACAAGGCAGAACTAATCGAAGCTGTGTCAAAAGTAACCGCTAACACTAAAGCTGATACGGAGCGTTATCTTGACGCCTTTATCGAAGTAGTCACCAAAAACGTTAAGAAAAAAGACGGCGTTAAACTTGTAGGATTTGGAACATTTTCTGTTTCTGCCCGCAAAGCTCGCGTTGGCCGTAACCCACAGACTGGCGAAGAAATCCAAATCCCAGCCCGTAAAGTTCCAGTATTTCGTCCAGGCAAAGAACTTAAAGAATCAGTTCGGTAGTTTCACTGTCGTTAGCTGTTAGTCTGGGGTCTCTTTAATTTGATGCACCTCTAACGAACAAAAGACGGCAAGGTTCCGAATTAAAAAGCCTACAAACTTAATCGTTTGTAGGCTTTTTATTTGCACTCTACTTGACACTCTACGGACGTTAGCCCTCTTCGGCTTCGTCAAGGAAGTCGACGAGCTTAAATTTGACCATGTCTTGCGAAGAAATAATCTTCATCTCGCCGTCCACTTCGCTGTCGTCTTCACGTGCGAGCATGTAGGAGTCTTCTTTGCTGTGGTAATTCAGAACTATCCACATTTCTCGGGCTGTTTTGTCGTAAATACGAAATGGCACCATGCTCGCTTCTCCTAAAAGATGGGAAATGATCAGATTATGATCAAAGGCTAAAAGACATCTGACCATAAAACGATCAAAATATCAGCGACAACGTAGCATAGATAATCACATGGATCAAGAATCTTGACGGCATTGGCGCAGTTTAGGGGGAAATAATATTTCCTAGGTGGCTGTCGACACCTTGTCCTGCAGGGATTACAAGAGAAATAAGGGCAGCACTAGTTCCTGCGGCCAAAGAACTTGGAAGGGCCGCAGCGGGAATAAAAAAACTTTGCCCTTGGCCTAATTCTATTTTTCTACCTGCAGGATGAACCGACGTCAGGCTGCCTTCAAGTATCGTAGTGCATGCGTAAGCTGCATTTGCTTTTATTTGGATTTTAGAGCCCGCTGCCATTTTGATTAAAATAGTTTGGTACCACTTATTTGCAGGAAATATCTCGGCCGTAACTCCAATCGCGGGAGTCTCGTGTCGTGGAGTGCGGCGAAGTTGGTTGATATAGCCAAGGCCTGATTGATCCAGGGGAGATAGGATCGACAGGGTTTCATCGATGTGGAGCTCGCGTGGGCGGCCATTTTCTTGGTCGAGTGCACCCTCAGAATTGTATTTGCGATTCCAATCCCAGAGGCGCCACGTTTTGCCGCTTTTGCCGGAGATTATACGTTGGGGCTCTAACAATACGACCCCAGCACCGATGGCATGTGGCACGTGCGGCGAGATTTCAAAATAGTCTCCTGTTTTCACGGGTACAAACTGGAGGAGATCGGCGGTGAAGGTGTCGTTTTGTAAATGTTTTCGGATGGCGTCAAGTGTCAGCGGCTCATGAAAACCAAGATAAATACCCGCGCCCATTTCGGCACTTAAAACAAGCCAACTCTCAGGCTTTCCACACTCGTGAGATTTGAGCCGTGGATGGTCGTCAGCCGGGTGAATCTGAAGTGATAGGGGCGAGGCTGCGTTGATGAGCTTGACTAGTATATCGAGATGGATGCGCCCGCTGGCGACCATTTTTTCGGATAAGCACTCAGCGGTGCGCTGCGAGATTAGATTCGTTAGGGTGAAGGATGGAGACTGCTGAAGTTTTGAGGGAGTCTCAGGGTCACCAGAGATCTCCCAAGCCTCTCCTATTTTTTGGGAGGCAGAAATAGCCTGGTTCTTTTTGATTCCTGAGGCGAGTGCTGAGCCCGCCCACGGTGTTCTATTAATAGAGGTAAAATTTTGTGCGTCCAACGGGACTGGCAAAGTGAGGTCTATTTCAGACAGGCTTAGGTGGTTAGGAGAAGTTGCCACTGAGAGGCTCTCCTCCTAGAAGGTGGGCGTGTATATAGTCAACCGACTGCCCTCCGTCTGAGCCGGTATTCAGGACCGTACGGTATCCTGTCTTCTCAAGTCCTAGGTGGGCGGCCACAACCGCTACTTTTTGGAAGAAAAGACCCACATCTTGTGCCGCCCAAGTTTGCAGTTCGCTTAAGTTACGTGCTTTCTTTTTGGGGATCACGAGCACGTGGACCTTTGCTTGGGGGGCAATATCTTTAAAAGCAAGGACGTCAGCATCCTCGAACACAATTTGTACAGGGATCTGGTGTGCAAGAATTTTGTCAAAAATAGTTTCGGTCATAAAGCCTTCAAGGGCATAGTAAAGGAACTAAGAATCGTATCTATGAGTGTGGTAAGAAGCAAGCGGTGAATTTCAGTTTGATGGAATCTAGTGTTCGTGATATTGTTTTAGAGTCTATACATGAGGTGAAGCACTATGAGTTATGAAAAATTATTGGTTGATAATGTTGCCTGTTCACGCCGCTTTCATTTAACGTTTGATAATGAAGCACCACTTGTGAACAAGGTAGAGATTAAATGCCCTCATTGCCAGCACACGGTGTTTCATGCTGAAAATCATCCGCAGGTTAAATTGGCTCGCGACGAAAACTTGGTTCGTACCACAACTCTAAGCCGCGACATCTTGCGCGAGTGTGATTTTAAAGATCCTTATCCGGCCCATTTACCGAAACCATAGAGTAATGCCTACTATTATAGATCGTAACGAAAGTACTGCGACTGCCATTCCACATATAATAGTCATAGACCCTGGGGTTCATACGCCAGAGGTCGATACGTTTAACCTAATTGCCGATATGTCGCCATTGCCTTGCCACTATCATTTGCCTGCTCTGATTGGCTTAGATTCCCTGCCAGAGAGTTTTGCGCAGGTGCGTGGCATCATAATCTTGGGAAGTGCTTCGAGTGTACATGATCATTTGCCTTGGCAAAGGCCTCTTGAGGAGTGGTTGCGACCAGCGATAGAGATTGGTATTCCTATGTTAGGGTGCTGTTATGGGCATCAAATGCTGGTTCATATGCTTGGCGGCACCGTAGAATATCACACGCCAGAACATACTAAATTGAAGGGCGTGCGTTGTGTCGAAATGCTAGAGAATACGCTTTGGCCTGCAGGCAAAAGAAATTTAGTGGTAACACATTCTGAAATAGTAACGCATTTACCAAATACACTTCGCGTCATTGCAAAATCAAATGAAATCGCAATTGACGGTTTCACCCACAAAAACAAGCCTATTTTTGGATTGCAATCCCATCCAGAGGCCACGAGATTGTTTTTGAAAGGGCATCAAATCTTAGAGCCTCATGGTGTTGATGCGCTTTCTGATGGGCAAGAGTTGCTTCGTTCATTTGTGTACATGGCTGTTGGTAATCACCCCTAAAAATCTCTTTGGCGGGGGATATAGGCAATGAATGCCGACCGTTAAAAAATATATTAGTTAAATATTTCAGTCACTTATCTAAATTATCGCCGTCCGTCGCTAATCTTTTTTAAAGTGCTGACGATAGGCAGGACAGTGGATCACATGATGTGATCTTAATTATGAACCCTTGACAGGAGGTCACGAACATGGGCTTAAGAATCAGAACAAACGTAGCGTCGCTTACCGCGCAACGTCGCCTCGGAACTAGTTCCGATGCGCTACAAGGAAGTATGAACAAGTTAGCGAGTGGATCGCGCATCAACAAAGCTGCTGATGACGCCGCCGGACTCGCAATATCCGAAAACCTGCGTGCTGATATCCGCGGATTGAACGTTGCTAAACGCAACGCTCTTGACGGGGTCTCGATGGTGCAGACGGCAGAGGGTGGTCTAGAAGAGACGACCAACATGCTAGTCCGCCTTCGTGAACTTGCGGTACAAGCATCTTCCGATACCATCGGAAAGAAAGAACGCGGATACCTAAACAAAGAATACGTTCAACTCAAAGACGAGATCGACAGGATCGCTCTCTCTACTGAGTTCAACGGTACCCACTTGTTGATGGGATCTTCCGCAGCTGAATTTGGAGAGGAGTTGATGAACGGTGCCACCGGTTCCAACCCACTCGAAATTCAAATTGGTAAAGACTACTTTAAAGACAATGATTCGCTTGATAAGCCAAATGCCATCAACATCATCAAGATTGACATGAGCAAATTGAATGCATTCACCACTGGCGATGGCTCTTTGGAGCTTGGCCGCGCTGAAGAAGGCACTCAAGTCAATAACAAAGAGAATGCTCAATTATCTATCTCGACCTTGGACTCGGCTATCAACCGTGTCAATGAGCAAAGAGCGTACCTTGGAGCGATCCAAAACCGCTTTACCTCAACGATTGCAAACTTGGGAATCCAAACTGAGAACCTCGATACTGCAAGAAGCCGTATCCGCGATACTGACTACGCTTCAGAAACAGCTCTATTCACACAAGCGAATATCCTGCAACAAGCTGGTACCTCGGTATTGGGACAAGCCAATCAGATGCCTCAGATCGCGCTTAGCCTACTTCAGAATTTGTAAGCGGTCTGACCTGATATCTTAAGTAATTGTTCAGAAGTTTCTTCTGTCTTTATGCGGGGGAGGGGCTCCTTCCCCCGCTTTTCAAAAAGGCTGCAAGCACTTCAGTGTCTAGTGAACGAGTCTAGTGAATGTGTCTAGTTAATGTGTCTAGTGAGTTTGGTCGTTAGCAGCGTTTCTTTTCAAGTTCTGCCCAACGTGCGTACAAAGTATCAATGGTCGTCTGCGCGACGTCGACAGCCCGGCAAGCCTCTTGGAGCTTGATTGAGCTTGAGGCGATGCTAGGATCAGACGCATGGGCTTGTGCCGCTGCGAGAGATTCATCAGCAACTGTAATGTTTGACTCCATCGCATCCCACTCACGCTGTTCGTTGTAGGAAAGTTTTTTGGTAGAGGTTTTTTTACTTTGCTGATTCGATGAATTGGAATCAGCTGTCGACTTAGAGTTTGAAGTTTGACCGACGCCTTGAGCAAGTTCTTGCCCACGTTGGTAAACGGCGTACTGCGAGTAGTCTGCGAAAAAGCCATGTTCACCATAGCCATCAAGTCCGAGAATGCCAGTTGAAACGCGGTCCATAAGATACCGATCATGGGTAACTAGGATAACCGCTCCCGAAAATGAGAGGAGACTCTCTTCAAGTACTTCCAGCGTATCAATATCAAGATCGTTGGTCGGCTCATCAAGAATCAGCACATCTGCTGGTCTCTGAAGCATGCGCGCTATTAATAGCCGCGCCCTTTCCCCCCCCGATAATCTAGTAACAGGCGTATCGAGTTGCTCGGTACGAAAGCCAAAACTTTTGGCATAACTTGAAACATGTATGAGTCGTCCCTGCACACTCACGCTATCGCTATCTTCAGCGAGTGCGCGGCGGAGGCTTCGACCCTCAGGTAAATCTTCGCGATGCTGATCGTAGTAAACGACACGCAATTGATCTGCATGATCGACGGTTCCGGTGTCAGTGGGCATGATTTTTTGGAGCATTTTCAGTAAGGTTGATTTGCCACTGCCGTTGGGTCCGACAAACCCAAGGCGCATTTTAGGTCCAAGCATAAACGTAAGGTCTTTGAAAAGAGTCCTGGCTGCAAATGTTTTACTGAGCTTTTTAACTTCAATCAATTTCCTCGTTTTTCGATCGGATGCCGAAAATTCAAATTCAGCGGCTTGCCGGCGTGAGCGATTGGTAGCCGACTCCATTTCAGATTTTAGTGCCACCGCCGATTTGATTCTCGCCTGTTGTTTGGTACTTCTGGCTGGGGCCCCACGATTTAGCCACTCGGTTTCTCGGCGTAGTTTATTGGCCAAACTTGCCATTTGAGAGGCATGCCCCTCTAGAAATTCAGCCTTTCGGCGCATGTACTCACCATAACCACCTTTGACGATGAAGTTCCCACCAGGATACAGGCGGCTGATTTCTACAATGGTGGTGCAGGAGGTTTCCAAGAGGTACCGGTCGTGGCTAATGACGGCATAGGCAAACTTGGCCGTTTCAAGTATTTCTTCTAGCCAGTCAATGCCTTCCAAATCGAGGTGATTGGTGGGTTCGTCTAACAAAAGTAACTCAGGCTCTTTGATCAATTCGACGCAAATAGCGAGCCGCTTCTTCCAGCCGCCGGATAATGTTACGGCTAGGGCTTCAGGGTCTGGAAATTTTGCTTTGCCGAGCATCGCCTCAACGCGCCCATGATCACTAGCGTGTTGAAGGCGTCCAAGGGCGTGGTTTAAAACATCCCTGACCGTTACTTCTCCTTCAAAGGAGTCACTCTGTTCGACATAGCCGGCCTTGAGGTTTCGACGTGAGGCAACGATACCGGTATCAGCGCTTTCAAGCTGGGCAATAATCTTCAATAAGGTTGATTTACCGGCTCCGTTTGGGCCAATAATTCCAACTTTATCGCCTTCATGGAGTGCAAATTCCATGTTTTTGAATACTGGTACCAATCCAAATGTCTTGGTGATGGATTGGCAACTAATGAGGGGGGCAGCCATTGATCTCGCTTCGTTCTTGGAAACCTAAAAAATCTAGCTAATAGTCGGACTAGCAGAGTTAGTAGAAGGTGGAGTGGTTAAAGAGTGTAGTGAATTAGTGGAGTGTTCGAGCCGTTGAACTGGTAAATGATGGGGGTTACTATCAGCCCCTGAGACCGTAAAATAAGTAATGGCAGCATATTTGGTCGAACGCAGAATTTTTTTAACGATCGTTCCCATATCACTATCAGGTGACTTCGTTAATTTAAGCAAAAGCTCTGTGGAAACGGACGTCACATTGTAGATATCGCCACCCGCAGGAATAGGGGAGGCTTCGGCCTCTAGTGCCGCCCGAATCTCTTCGACCGTGATCGCTTTGGCTGCCAGGGAGTCCTTGAGCATTTCAGATAACGACTTCAAATTTGAAACAATTAACCCGTTAATATACGCCATGGAATTCCGCTCCTTTGAGATCACGAGGTTTACTCACAACTTCTAGAAAATGCAGTATAAATAATTGAATCGCTGATGATTAGTTTACGACAAGTGGGGCTCTAAGCCATCAAAATTATTGTGAAGGTCCTGCAAAGAGAGTATTAACGAGTCACTAGCCATGTTTTAACTTGCTATATTTTGCATGAAAGGGCCAATCCATGAGTCGTTCCTTGACCCCGTTTGAATATGAAGTCCTAGTAAATAAGGCCACAGAGGCCCCCAATACAGGAATGTACGTCAACACCAAGAGCGAGGGCGCCTACCACTGTAAAGCCTGTGATGCAAAACTTTATAACAGCACAGAAAAATTCGATTCTCGCTGCGGCTGGCCAAGTTTTGATCAAGAAATAGTAGGTGCGGTTAAAAGAGTTCCCGACGTCGATGGTCGCCGCATAGAAATAACTTGTGTAAAATGTGATGGCCATCTTGGACATGTGTTCGAGGGTGAAGGCTTCACGGATAAAAACACACGGCATTGTGTCAATAGTGCCAGCCTCGTGTTTGTTCCTAAAACGTCAACTCAACATGTCAAATCCCTTTTTGCTTCCGGATGTTTTTGGGGAACCGAATATTACATGGCACGTATTCCTGGCGTCATCGAAACAAAGGTTGGCTACGCTGGTGGGCACCTTGAAAACCCAGACTACAAAACCGTGTGCGGCGGCAAAACTGGTCACTTGGAATGTGTGGAGATTACCTATGATCCAGCATCCGTTAGTTATACAGCTTTGTGCAAAATGTTTTTTGAGACGCATAACTTCTCACAAGACAACGGCCAGGGCCGTGACATCGGGCCACAGTACCTCTCCGCGATTTTCTATGAGGACTCTAAACAAAAAGCCGTCGTCGACGAGCTGATCGCACAGCTTCGAGAAATGAAGCATAAAGTGGCAACCCTTGTTAAGCCTTCCGCAAAATTCTGGCCTGCAGAGCCTGAGCACCGGCAGTACTATGAGCGGCAGGGTTCAACCCCCTACTGCCATCATTTTACAAAAATTTGGTGATTATTCAGCATGTTTGGAAGGCAACGGGAATCACCCATGATAACTGCGTTATTTTGAGTGGATGGGAGTCTAGCCCCCTGGTGATCGATCTATGCGATGCATGGTACGCAGCGGCTGCTTGTGTTTGATTCAATTCGCAAGAGCTTGGCCGCGGTTATTCTTTCGTTTATTTGCTTTATTTTTTCCAAAGTCCAGATGAGTCTGATTTTCTTGCCAAGCCAGCTTAACGACTGGACGCTGTAGTGGGAAAAATTCTTGCTTGTGAACAATTCTCTAATTTTTTCTACTTCACTTCTGACAAGTTGTATTGGAGACATTCTCGGGCAGCTTGGGAGGTCCTTTAGTAGGCAGGCCACCTGGCTCTGTTGTCACAAGTTAAAACGGCGAAGAAAAGTTTATTATAACAAGTTGTTACAAAGATTATTAAAGTTATGGGACGAAATTCCGACATGTATGCTGTGAGGGATCCGTACCCAGGAGCCTCATAATAATAAGGATTTACATGCAAAAAATAGCCCCACAAAACTCAGCAAACCTAGTTGCGCTATTACTCTTATTAGCGCCCATAAGCATTTCGGGATGTTCGCAGAGTAATTTTGCGGCTTCAAGCACCAAAAAGCCAACGGTAACGACCGGGACGAAAAATGATTCGCAGACTACCGAAACACCAACGATCATTGTCCCGGAAAATCCAGGGGACCAAACTGTGGTGATCGATGGAGAAGGCTTTGCGGTAGCTGCAAATTGCCTGAAAGCTGATTTTCAGAGCAAAATTTATTTGATTTGTAAAGGCCCCAAATCGAAGATAGATGCGACCAGCGATTGTACTGCCAAGAAGATGAATTTGGCTCAAATTGATTCCGAAGAGGAAAATAAGTGGGTTGTCGATACGGCCTTGAAAACCCATGGGTGTCTCAGTTATGAACAGACCTCATATTGGATCTCAAACATGTCATTAGGTACTTCAGCAACATGGCCCGCAGGCGGGCCAAGGTGGGCTCCAAAAGAACCCCTCGGCGATGGCAACGACATCAATATTTTAAGGTATTGCAATTCACCATACGGATGGAACGACCTAAATTCTAGCCTCTACAAACTCGGGTGGATTTGCAAATCCAAGTGAGTAGTTTGAAATAAACTGTACTACCGCTTTATGAAGCCACTATCTTAAAGAGAACTAGGACAAATAGAAGGGGCTCATTGTAACGATCCCCAGATGCGTAACAAGACATTTGGGAATTTAGTCGGCCAATGATGGCCGCACTGTCAGGCTTCACCTTCCAGATCAAATTGAGGATGGTCCCGCCAAAAACTCGCGTTACACCTCCAACTTGGACAGCCTTCTCCACCAAGCCAACCACTCTACCAAAAATGGTGCAACGGAATTTGCGAGAGGTTTCATCGAAGTCTCAAATCAGAGGTGTTAAACAGAGTTGGCCCCCTGGACGTTGCAGGTATTCGACGATTGTCCATTTGCTATCAGGAATATTTTAACAGACGCCGTCCGCACCAAGGAATCAACGGTAAAACACCGACTCAAGTCATCCAGCAAGAAAGTCGACAGACCTGTAGTTGCAACACACATTGTACGATTTTCGCAATTATTCTTGGTTGACGATATGGCCTGATGAATTCTAAAGCTCGGCACGCCGGATTATGTCGAGCCTACCGCGCGGAAGCGCCGATAAATATATTTTTAAGTTTTAGGTACCGCTTGCACAGAATAATTGCGAAAATCGTACAATGTGTGTTGCTACTACAGTAAAACTTGACGCCGGCAGCAAATCCGACCGGGCAAGGGTGCAAAAATGCCATTAGACCTACTTGAGATCTATGAAGTCCAAAAAAATAAATTTGACCCACGAATCCAATGATTGTCATGCATTGGATTTCCTTCAGCCCGGCTGTGGCCAGCACCGATTTGACTTTTGATGACCCTTGTCGATAAACTATACATGATAACTCCACTCAAGAATTATGTATCCAGTCGGCCTCAAATCGTCGCGCAAAGGTAGTCTCGATTTGGCTCTGGTGTGGTAGTATTCAGGTTGGAGACAAAAGTGGACGACCAATTAATTAAAATTCAAAAGCTCTTTGAACAAGAGAATTCAATTAAAATGGCGATTGTATTTGGCTCTTTTGGAACCGAAATGGAGCGGCCTACAAGCGATATTGACATTGCGTTATCAATAGGCAGTCCGATGTCGATAGAGCAAAAATTGCATTTTTCGAATTTGATTCAAAAGTCGACGGGAAAAGAGGTCGACCTTATAGATTTAACGGTAGCAACAGGGACTGTGTTTAAAGAAGCTATGACGACTGGTAGGTTTATTGTTAATAAGGATTCAAATCATCTTGGTCAAATTTTGATTCGAATGTTATCAGAGGAAAACGACTACCAAGTTCAAAAACGTGAAATGGCATTTAGTGCAAGAGAAAGGATTTTCAATGTCCAAGGAAGTTCGAAGCCAAAAACTTGATTCAGTCGCTAGATGCTTAAATAGAATTAGTCAAAACATACCTATTTCTCCAGACGACCTTAAAAAAAATTTGGATCAACAAGATATTTTAATTTTAAATTTGGAGAGATTGGTCCAGTCGTCGGTAGACTGTGCTGCGATATTGATTGCGGATAGAGGATGGTTGCCGTTGCCTGATTCGATGACGATGACTTTTGAAATTCTGTGTAATCGAAATATAATTTCAAAGGCACTGGCCGAGCGACTTTCAAAAGCAGTCGGATTTCGAAATTTGTGTGTTCATGAATACGACAAATTGAACTGGGAAATAGTTTATAGAATCGTGACAATTCATATAGATGAGTTCCGCGAGTTTGCAAGTATTATGAATAAATTGGATTAGTTTGCCCTGTGCTACCGCTTTATTATGCTGTCCGCTTGAAACTGGTGATAAGACCGTCCATTTCAGGCGTCTTGGAGTAGCGAATTGCGGGAATTAGGGTCTGTCGACTTTCTAGCTGGATGACTTGAGTCGGTGTTTTACCGTTGATTCCTTGGTGCGGACGGCGTCCGTTAAAATATTCCTGATAGCAAATGGACAATCGTCGAATACCAGCAACGTCCAGGGGGCCAACTCT
>CAMDKS010000037.1 GCA_945900755.1 Bdellovibrio sp. ZAP7 | reverse complement strand
GGAGCGATGCAGGAGTTGGCAAATTTATCGATGGACATAGGTGATTTCGAAGATAACATTTCGATTCTTACCCGTCCTGCTAGCCCACGTTTGATGACTTTGCCAGAATTTGCGTCACGCATTTCCCGCCTCTTAATTTCCACAGCGATAATTACTGGAGTATTATCTGTCATCCCTTGCAAGCCGCTCTTGTGCTGACCCCCAATATAAATCAGATCCATTTCCAGGGGCCATTCTGCCCCGATTTTGTCACGATTTGGCCGGACCATTGCAGACCTGAGCTTGTGCATGAGTTGAAATGCAGTTTCATAACGAGTGATCCCAAGTTTCTTCTGAACCTCCAA
This sequence comes from Bdellovibrio sp. ZAP7, assembly GCA_945900755.1. Taxonomy (GTDB): domain Bacteria; phylum Bdellovibrionota_B; class Oligoflexia; order Oligoflexales; family RGVZ01; genus CAMDKS01. The sequence continues at coordinate 27,853 of CAMDKS010000037.1, read as the reverse complement.
TGCAGAGACCCATGGTGTCTGGGTCGCAATGAGGTGTACCAAACTTTGTGAGAGGCAGCCTTGTACTTTTGACGACTCTTTTTATTTGGCTAAAAGGAAATATCGGTGTCGTTCAGAGTGCCTTAACTGTGGGTATGGTGTGCATGGTCATCAGCCTTTTTGCCCTAATGCGCATAAAAGAAAGTTTTGGCCGCGATCTCAACTGGAACGAGAATTAGCCCGCCATTAGGTCAGTATTTAGACAGATGTGAGCCTTTGATGTTTTTAGAATTGACATTCCTCTGCAAAATGCCGATAAGCGTCACTCTGTTCTGATAAGTTTCTTGGGGGGGTATAGCTCAGTTGGTAGAGCGCTTGCATGGCATGCAAGAGGTCAGCGGTTCGACTCCGCTTACCTCCATTCCCCTTTCTGATAGTTCACGTTGAGTGAGTGAATTTTACGAAAATATAACCGCCCGAAATGATGATGTTAATCATTGTTTCGGGCGATTGCGTTAGTGTGAAAAAAATGTGACTATTCAGCATGTTTGAAAGGCTGTTCGGCGTTGCCTGACTCTGCGTTACTCGTCGCTGAACAATGCACATTTACCAGGAGCAAACTCCGCTTATCCAACTCCTCTCACCTTGATTCAGAGAAATCCAAACAGGCTCTAGGCATATAACTGCCTATAATTATAGATATATAGTTATTTTCCAAAGTCAAAAATTAAGAAAACCATTGGGGGCTCCGATGGAGAGCATGTGGGAATCGTGTTCCCCCCGATAATCGTTATGCAAAATGAGAGGATGACTAAAACATGAGTATGACGACAAACGTCCTGGTGGCGATCATTACTTATTTATCTTTGTTAACATCGTCGTGCACGCAATGTGGTGCCGAAAAATCTGGTGGGCAGGTTCGGACTATCCGGTTAGGGCACAATTACAATGAAACTTCAGCACTGCATCGCGCCGCGCTGGAGATCGCTAAGGAAGTGGAATCAGCTAGCAAAGGCGAGCTAAAAATAGATATTTATCCTTCCCAAAAATTGGGCACGGATCCTCAAATGTTTGAGATGGTGCGCGACGGTGAGCTCGACATCACAATCTTACCCACTTCAAAGATTACGTCGGCGTTTCCGCAACTGGCCCTTTTTGATTTGCCTTTTTTCTTTCCAAATTTGGAGGCTTTCAACAAGATGTTAGATGGACCAATTGGCCTGAAAGTGTCTGAACCATTTGCGTCCAAAGACTTGATCGGCGCAGCGTATTGGGTTATGGGAGAGAAGCAATTTACAAGTGATTTTGAGATTAATGCGGCCAAAGATTTCGTCGGTAAAAAAATGCGTGTCATGGGCTCTCCGATGATCCAGCAGCAGTTTGAGCTGCTCGGCGCAAAGCCGGTCATCATCGACTTCTTTGACACGCGAAACGCCCTCATGACCAAGCAAGTCGACGGTCAGGAAAACCCTTTAACCTCAATTCTGAACATGAAGTTCCACGAGGTGCAAAAGTATTTGACATTGTCGTCTCATGCCTATTTGACCTCTGCTGTATTGGTTAGTGCCAAAACATTGGGGACGTTAACTCCAGAGCTACGTGAAATTTTGCTTAGCAAAATTCGCGACGTCACCCCCCTGTTTCGGCAGTTGGCGACCGAGGAAAGCAAGAGTGCTTTGGAGGAGATTAGAAAATCACCGATTCAGATTCGTGAATTATCGGTGAGTGCTCGTGAGGAAATGCGCAAAATGATGTCGGAATTGTTGTTCGCTACGACGGATCAAATAGGCCTTGATATAATGAAAATGGTCTACTCTGAATTAGGCATTGCGGCTCCCCACGACACGGGCTTGGTCATCGGGTTGGATGCTGATATGTCCGGTCCATCTGCGCTCTCAGGCCACGCGATTTCGCGGGGGATTCAACTCGCCATTCACGAGATCAACGAAAAAGGGGGTATTGCAGGAAAACCCTTGAGGCTACTTGTGAAAGATCACCAAGCGGTAGCCGCTCGCTCAGCGTTCAACATTGAGGAATTTGTCCAACGCGGGGGCGTCAAGGCGATTTTTGCAGGGCTTCAAAGCGGAATTATTTCCGGAGTGCTTCCCCAAATCCAAAAGGCTGGCATACCATTAATGGTGTCATGGGCCACAGCCACAGCGGTGACCAAAAACGGGTTTAAACCAAATCCTGTGTTCCGCCTAAGTGCTCATGACGGGGCTGTTGGTCCCTTTCTGGCGCAAGCGGCGATGGCACACTCAAAGAAAATAGCTATGGTGTTCGAAAATAGTGTTTGGGGCCACGGCAATGAATTAAGCATTACCAAAGCATTGTCTAAGCACAACATAAAGCCCGCCGCTAGTATCTATGTGAATGTCGGTCAAAAGAATATTTTCGAGGCCGTAAAGGCGGTAGAGGATAGTCGTGCTGAGGTCATGATCATGGTTTTGAACCCGGCGGAAGCTAAGGACTTTATATTGGGGACGTTTGCACGGCCACGGCAGATTCCCATCGTATCCCATTGGGGTGTAACTGGCGGTTCATTTGGCAAGGATCTTGCGAGTCAGCTCCAAAAAATTGACTTCACGTTCTTTCAAACTCAGGGATTTTACGGCAATCCCCGCAGAAAATCCGCCGAACTGGCGACTCGCTATTTAGCTACATACGGCGGAGCTGAGGCGATCGATATCAACGCGCCAGCCGGCGTCATTCGAACCTACGATATGATGATGATGCTCGGGCAAGCCTTGGTCGCGAGCGAAAAGAATTCGAAAATTTCTGTGTCTGAGGCGCTTGAAAATTTGACTGGATTTGAAGGCGCAGCGGCGTCCTACATCAAGCCATTCGCCAATACCCTTCACGAGGGGTTTGATCCTAAGTTTTATACTCTCGGAAAATTTGATGACAAAGGGCGAATCGTGCTAATTGGCCACAAGTAAAACGGAAGACGCTTGCTGGAGAAGTTATGATACATAAATTAAAAGTTGGGATGCGGTTTGGAGTATGTCTAGGGCTCTCTATTTTTGTCACGGTTGTGGCGGCAGCTTATTTATCAGGTTCAGCCAGACTTCAAAGTGAAAAAACACTTTGGAATGCGCAATTGGTCGCCCGCCTTGATTTACTTGAAGCACGCTTATCGCATTTTCAGGCGACAGCGCAGTCATTTTCTGAAAACAGTTATGTGTCCAATGGCATTATCGATGTCATTGGCCGTTCTGCCTACCTGCCGCGAGAACTTGAGAACATGGATCGAACGCCGGGTATCGCAAAAGTGTTGCTGACGGACTTTAATGGTGGACTCATAGCGTGGTCGGGGTCCAGTGAAGCAAAGCTAGGCCTCCTCGACATCGTCCGATCGACCATAAATTCAGGGAAACCTCGAGCCTGGTGCGACGCCGAACACGAACTACTGTACATGAGTCAGCCTGTGAACTACTACAATACGCCGCAAGGCGCGTTGATCGTCGCTATCGATGTGCCGGGAGTTAGAGAGTCCATCACTTCCAAACTACAGGCATCACAAAGTGACGGCACGTTTTTTCGTGTCGGCTGCGCAGGTGTCCCGTTATTTAATGAGGAGAAAAAAATAATTACACCGCAGGGCTGGATGTATGAAATATCATTAAAGCCTGATCCCGTGCGGCATCCTATGCAGTTCTCTCTAAAGATGGATATTTCCGCTGGAATCCCATATTTGAGCTTGTTTCTTCCAGTGTTGATAATGATTGGAAAAATCTTTGTGCTCGGTTTGGTCTTTATGTATATAGGCGGAATGATCGCCAAGAACATCGAGCTAGAACTGATCGAGGCCAGAGACCTTGCCGTGGCGGCGACTGCAGCGCGGTCCCAGCTGCTGGCAAACATGAGTCATGAAATCCGCACACCCCTAAATGGAATATTGGTTAACCTTGAATTTTTGCATGATGAAATTACGACTGTTGACAAGAAAAAATCAGTTGATGACGCATTGTCGAGTGGCCAAATTCTTTTGCGACTTTTAAACGACATTCTTGATTTTTCGAAAATTGAATCCGGTTTCATGATATTGGATCTTGCGCCATTCGACCTCGTGCAGGTGATCCAAAGTTTAGAGAATTCGTTTGGAAACGTGTCTAACGATAAAGGTTTAGCGCTCAAAATGACCATTGAACCTGATGTAGCTAATTGGGTGCATGGAGACAGCCTTAGAATCAGACAGATCCTCAATAACCTCGTTTCCAACGCACTGAAGTTCACGGCGCATGGAGCTGTGTCCGTAAGAGTGAGTGTTGGTTCGCACGACAACATCATATTTGAAGTTTCAGATTCTGGTATTGGGATCGCTGCCCACAATATAAAAAAACTCTTCAAACCGTTTATACAGGCCGAGAGCGGCACCACGCGAAAATTTGGCGGGACGGGATTGGGGCTATCGATCAGCCTGCAACTTGCGACGTTGATGGGGGGCGATATTACGCTAGAGTCAGAAGAAGGAAAGGGGACCACAGCAAGGTTGACTGCGCGTCTACCGGCCTGCCGAGCACCGTCGGAAGTTATGACGCAAAGTGTTTTGGTCGATGTCGGCATTGTTCCGCCCCTTAGAATACTGGTGGCGGAGGATAATCTTATCAATCAGGCCCTGATCAACAGGATTCTGCTTAAATCCGGCCACACAGTAGTCATTGCGAACAACGGAGAGGAAGCGCTTGCTTACCTACTAAATGGAGTTTTTGACGTGATTTTCATGGATTGTCAGATGCCTGTGATGGATGGCTATGTTGCCGCGACGAAAATCATAGAAATGTATCGTGAATCCCGCCCGAAAATTATTGCGCTGACTGCAAATGCTTTTAAGGAGGACCAGGAGCGGTGCTATGCGGTGGGAATGGACTATTATCTGTCAAAGCCAATCAATAGAATGAAGCTTAATGAGGTGCTGCTTGAGGTTAGTAACGGCATACGCAAGGTGAGTTGAAGCCTTGGCTTCAAACTCTCTCTGACATCGAATATGTGTACGCTTGGGTTGTTGATGGATTGGCCATCGTTATTGCAGTTTCTCCGACCATTATCGAATTGAAGATAGACATTCGATTGAGTCAGTCGTCCAGCCATTTAAAAACCCATTTGTTTTACGTGAGTGCCAAATCGTGCATAGCTTTTGCTATTAAATTCTTCGCGAAAATTTTTAATCTGATTAATTCCGTCTTCTCCCAAAATACCATGGGCATCTTGCTCATAGGTCGCAACATATCCCCGAATCGTGTCTTGGTATTCTTGTTCCGATAATCCTGTCGGATTGTCGGAAATTTTTTGAGAATATTCTCTGATGGCTTCGTCGGCGACTTCATCCAGGCGGTATAGTTCGGTAATTTGATCCTCGTTAAGGTGAAGCTTCTCTTGGTAGAACTTCATTTTTTCATCTAACCAAGCACTATTTAAGACTTGAACCCGATTCAATTCGTGCATGAGGCGTTGTTGTACGTCGTCATTAGGGCCAGTGATTGTTTCAGTAGAATCCAGGTCCCGCAATTCATCGCTAGGCGACATCTCCTCAATGGGCTCGTTTAATCCAGAAACGGGTGTTTCTATGGGGGCCGTTTTGGGGCTAATTTTTTTTGGGCTTATCCCTGCAGTCTTTATTGGTTTTGAGATCTCTAATTTTACTGAGTGCGATTTTTTAATTTCGGGAATTGGTACTACAGGTGTAGCGTCCTGTGGAGTCCAAATATATAGGCCCCAGGTCAATAGAAGGGCGAGGCTGGCCGTTAAAAAGGTAATTTTTCCCATAGGATGAATGGTATCCAATTTTAGTGAGCCCATTTGGACGGACTTGTATTTTATTCCTTTCACTAGAATAGCATGAAACCCACGCATGTTCGGTATGGGGTCTAAGTGTCCAAAATTATAGAGTTAATAATAAGAGCTACGATTGGACGTCAGTCACTAGGCCTCGGTCAAACCACTGTACCAAATAATTAATAGTGCGAGACGACGTCGTTTCAATCGTTTCGCCGCACGTTTCTGCAAGCTTGCGAGTGCCATTGGCAAACGATTCGCCGCCAGCCATCAGAGCCAGTAAAGTCGCCTCTTCGTCGGCAAGCGGGGCGTGGTGTGACTCTTCTGCGTGGCGCCAAACGGCAATGGTTTCCCTTAATTCAGCAGGTCGGATCGGCGACTGGCCTTTGTTTACGGCTTCCCATACGGGCGAAATTTTTTGGCGGCCATGAAGCGTTTGTAGAGTCGGCGAGAAGCCAAATTTTATGACCTCCCACTGCTCAGGTAGAATTTCTCCCAGCACAGACTTCGAAACTGCGGAAACCGAAGACGTATGGCTAAATGCGACGTACCTAGCGCGGTCAAGCCGCGTTATATCGGCTAACGCACTCAGCGGCACCCCGAAATCGACGTCTAGTAAAAGGCTATTCTCACAACAGTCCAAATGCTCCGCAAGTTTGGCTCCGAGTTGGCTCACGTTAAAATCAGATGGAGGGTAAACTGAGAGATAGCTTCCCACAATTTCTGCGAAGCCCTCTTCGGTCGTTACGCCTGCAAGGGTAGGAAATTCGTCTTTGAGAACATCGTGTAGGCGAGCAAAATAGGCGCCATTATAGACCCTAGCTCCTAACAGTCTCGGAACCGGCACATCTGCGGCCAGCAGGTCAAGGCGTGTGTCATCGTCGGCAATGCCGTCAGAGTCTACAACTAAGGAAAAGAATTCACTGTCGTTCAAATTTTTTGCAGCCGCTTGCTTTGTGGAGGTTATGGGTGCCGGAGTGCCTTGTGGAGTCGGTTCGGCGATGTCGACGGACAAAGCATCTAGGGGCGGCAGTGTGCGGGCATAGTCCAACATCTGAATGAGATCAGCAAGCTTTGGAATGTGGTCATCCCACTCGATCATCGGCGAGGCGGCAGGCCACTTGTGAATGGCATATTGATAGAGTTTCCAAACGTCGCCTTCGATCGCGTGGTCATGCGTGTCAATGCGAACAGTCCCAAGTTCGTTGGTCTCAATCGAGTGACCGGCCAAGTGAATTTGACCAACACAATCCTTGGGAAGTTGTTTGATGTATTGAATCGGGTCTTGCCCCAGATTCATTTGATTGACGTAAAGATTATTTACGTCGAGCAAAATGCCGCAGCCGGTTCTGCTTACCAGCTCGCAAAAGAAGTCTACTTCGCTCATTTCTTGTTGGTGGTAGGTAACGTAGGCGGAGGGATTCTCCAACATGAGGCGGCGGCCAATGGCCTGTTGTACTTGATCCACTCGCGAAGAAATTCCATCAAGCATTAATTGACTGTAGGGCACCGGAAGCAAATCATGAGAGTTGTGATTTTTAAAAGTAGTAAAACAAAGATGGTCAGAAATCAAAGATGGATTTAACCATTGGATCAGCTCACTCAGTTGGCGAAGGTAGGCTTTGCTGATCGGGTTTTGTGACCCTATGGAAAGTCCAACGCCGTGAATCGCAACCGGATAGGCGTCTCGAGCTTGTTCCAGAATGCGTCTAGGTTTGCCGCCGAGGTCGAGAAAATTCTCGGTAATGACCTCCAGCCAATCAATCGATTTTGGGCGTGTGGCTAGAATCTCTTCGTAGTGGCAGGGACGAAATCCGAGGCCAAATCCAAGTGCAGGAAAATTTTGGTTTGTCTTATTCATTTTGCTAAGTATCCACGCAGACCCGAGAATATCCATGCTCACAACGTCATTGATCGATATCACGAGGTTCAAGCATTGCGCAATAATATTACGTAAAAATATGGTCGCAACAAATATGGTCGCAACAAATATGGTCGCAACAAAAATAATCCCCAGCTGACAAGTCAACAAGGGATTATATTTGTCGTATTAGATCTATAGCATTGGTTTAAATTATTTGTTTTCTGCCCAGGTGCCTTTTGATTTTTTACAAGCAGCTTCTGTTTTTGCTTTGGTTATTCCGTGGCCTTTACAGGAGTTTTTGCCTTTGCAGCCTGCGTTGCCGAAGCCCATACAAGCAGCCTTGCCTTTGCAGCTGTTGTTTTGGCATGCCATTGCTGGTGCATCAGGGGCTGCACTCGTAACTGCAGGTGCAGCTGTTTCTTCAGAATAAGCAGGCAAAGAAAAAACAATGCCAGCCACTGCAGATGCGACGAACGAACCGAATACTTTATTCATAATTAAGACTCCTTTGGGTAGATGTTGAGAATATTGTACATTAAAAAAGAATGATTTCAAGGTTCTTGAGGCAGAGCTGCTACTATAAATATTTTTGGTTACCTAGTGCTTGTTCGGAGTTCCCTGACTCGGCGTTGCTTGTCGCCGGAAAATGCTCATTTACCGGAAGTAAACTCCGCCTTTCCGACTCCTCGCGCCTTGATTCAGAGAACTCCGAACAAGCACTACCTACCCCCCCTAAATGCTGAAAGTATTCCGCCGTTCTCGGATTTCGCGAAATTCTTCGACGTCACGAGCCAAAAGAAAGGGATTGGTCAAAAATTCTTGGCCGAGTACCAATGGTACTGTGAATTTTTGGTCAGCTCGATGGCTGATTTCCTGCCGAAGGCGATTTTCAATGTCTTGGTTGTTTGGGAATTCTTTCACTGCGAACTGGCCGTTAAACACTGTGTACTCATGCGTGCAATATACTTTGGTGTTTGGGCTGAGGGATTTAAATCGCTGAAGTGAGGTGTACATGTCTTGAGGTGTCCCCTCAAATAATCGGCCACACCCCATCCCGAAAAGTACGTCGCCAGAAAAGGCGATATGGGAGTCGCGTGAAATATAGGCGATGTGCCCCATCGTGTGTCCCGGCAAATGCCAAACCTCAAATTTTAAACGACCGATATTTATAACGTCGCCATCGACGACCTTTTGAGTGAGTGGCGGGAGTCTGTGCTCGTCATTTTTAAATCCAATCACGACCGCATTTTTGAATTCTTCTTTGAGTCCCTTGACGCCACCGATGTGATCGTCGTGATGGTGAGTGAGCATTATATGCGTTAGCTGCAGGTTTTTGGATTTTAGAAACTCTGAAACAGGTGCGGATTCAGCGGGATCGACCACGATCACGGTCGAACGATCGTGGTAAATGTGAATGTAATTGTCACTTAGTACCGGCAGTGTTGTCATGTTCATTTGTATGGAACTCCAAGCGGACTAATTGATTTTACGCCTAATCCTTTGCGTATGTGATAGGATAGTGGCTGAATATATTCAAGTGAGCGAGGTGTTTTTTGTCGAAAGATATTAATTCACGGGCAAAGGAAGCGGAAAAACACGCAGAATCCTTGCTCAAAGATCCTGTTTCCGTTGAAAATATGGCCCAAAAGGCTCAAGAAAAGCTTCGCCGCAATGGCGTTAAGCTCGGAGATGTCAGACAGGGGCTTGGAGTGCTTATCCGTCTGCTTAGATCCTGGTCTGGAGGCAAATATAAGGGTATTAGCATTTCCAGCCTAGCTATCGTTGCTGGAACGGTGTTCTATTTTCTGAATCCATTTGATGCCATTCCGGATTTTTTACCAATAATCGGGTTTACCGATGATATTGGTTTGATTGCATTCGCAATTTCTCGCCTCAAGGGCGAGTTTCATAAATTTGAGGAGTGGGAGCAAACTGTGGATGTTAAGCCCGAGGTCATTTCTTGAGAGTTTGTTGGATTCTTAAATCAAAATGACCTTTCACAAAATGGCCGCCAAGTTTAATTTCATGTGGGCTTACTTCGATCGAAATAATGTTATCTCTAAACCTAGACTCCACAACGTGGTGGATCGAGGAAATGAGCTGTGGCTTGCCGCCTGCTGAATGATTGCCCTTGCCTGTGATAATGCGAATATCAAGAATTTGACCCTTGGATTGGTCAAGCATCGTTTGAATGGTGTGAAGCGCATGATGTTGAGCTTCGCGGACGGTCATGCCGTGGAGGTCTATATCTATGCGTCCAGAGGTGGACTTCTTAGCGCTTCGGGCATTCGAGCTTTGGGCTAGGCGGTCAGTCTCTGCACTTTTTTCTTTTTCGCGATCCTTAACGTGGATTTTTGTGTTTTCAATTGTATGTTTGAACAATCGAGCCTCCTCTTCCTGTTTGAGGCGTGGATCGACGGGTTCTTCTGCTTTGGCTTCATCCTCCCATTCAGGCTCGAAGCGGGGGCGAATATAGTGTGGATTTTTAGGTTTCTTGCTCATTTGGTTTCTTGCTCATGCCATTGGCGAGAGTTGTTTATGCGTGAACCAGTGGTCATTTTATCACAAAGCGGGCGATTGATGTCGTTCTTATTGACTTTGATTCACTTGTTGAGCCGAAATCGAGCAGTTCGCCTTGGTGGGGTTAGTGTTAAGGGAGGGGTTAATGACCAATCTGGTACGCCGTTATCGTGATAAAGCCTTTTGTAGGCCGATAGCCGAAACGTATAGTCGTCTCCATTTGTCGAGGCTCCCGCATAGTTGTTTTGGACGGGGCCAAGTAATGGTATCGGGGGGCCACCTGCTACGGCGGGAATTTGAAAAGCCGGCTCTTGGCCGATTTTGACACTATGTGTGTCGAGCCGTTATAACGGCATTAGGTTCGTTGGCGAATTCTAGAGGATCTTTCTGTGTTTGGAAAGATATGGGGATGACGTCAGCTTTGTGTATTTTTGGCATTAATATATCTTTGACTAGAATAGAATGTGAAGCACCCTGTCTTTGTAGTTTTCCTGAAACGCAAAGAAAGGCTTGTCCCGATATCTTCTGGCCGAGACGTTGCACGGTCTCTGGCGTTAAGGCTAGGTTGATAAAGCCTGTTTCGTCTTCGAGTGTTATAAACATCATGCCCTTGGCACTGGGTGGACGCTGTTGAATCAAAATCATTCCGAATACTGTGATCACTTGATTGGGTATTAAATCTTCAAGGTCTTTGGCACGATACAATTTTGATTTCGGGATGTCGTAACACCAAGACTCGTCTCGAATAAATTGGGCTGGGTGTGCGTACAAAGAAATTTGCGTACTCTCAATGTCTTGATGAATGGTCTCTTGAGGACTTTCAGCAGGAAATAATGCACCTGGTTGATCGCCTGCCGAGACGTTCTCGCCCACGTCCTCAAGCCACGAGGAGTGAGGTGCCGCTGCGGCAATCCAAATGGCAGAGCGTCGTGAAAAACCGAAAATAGCAAAAAAATTGGCAGCCGCTAACGTCGTCAGCTCATGGCGTGGGACTTTTGTCCGCTGCAAAAATTGCTCCCAAGAAGTCCATGGGCCCACCCGCTGTTTGCTACGCTCTATCTCCAGACCTGTCCTACGCGACAGACCTGTGATCAGTCGCATGCCAAGGCGAATGGCGAATGTTGGACGGAGGTCTTCGCCTGTGGATTGGGCCTCTAGGGTGGAGTCCCAATCGGAGTGGTTCACACACGCAGGCAACACGGTCACTCCCTGCCGTTTTGCTGCTTGCACGAGCGTGTGTGGCGAATAAAATCCCATCGGTTGAGAGTTTAATAACGAGACAAAAAAGGCGGCGGGGTAATGACGTTTTAAGTAACAGGAAACGTACGCAATTAAAGCAAACGATACCGAGTGGGATTCTGGAAATCCGTAATCTGCAAATCCTTTCATCTGCGCAAGAATGGCGTTGGCAAAGTCTGGAGCAATCCCGTTTTTTTTCATGCCACTATTTAATTTTTCAAGCCACGGGTTGATGTCGCCACGCATGGACCAGGCCCCCATATTTTTGCGCAGTTCATTGGCCTCACCAGGACTAAAACTCCCGACCGCCATCGCGATCCTCATGACCTGTTCCTGAAAGATAGGAATGCCGAGTGTGCGTTGAAGAATCGGACGCAAACGCTCGTCAGGATAAGTGATGGCCTCAAGTCCGTTTCTACGGCGAAGGAAAGGGTGAATCATTCCCCCTTGAATCGGACCTGGACGAATGATGGCCACTTCTATGACTAAATCATAGAATGTTTTTGGAAGCAGGCGCGGCAGCATGGACATCTGTGCTCGCGACTCTATTTGAAATGTTCCGACCGTGTCAGCACGTTGAATCATTTGATACGTCGCCCGATCCTCCTGCGGGATGCTTGCGAAGGTCAAGGGCTGCTTGTATTGCTCTGTAATCATATGAAGCGCTTTGCGGATCGCCGTGAGCATGCCTAATGCTAAAATATCTATCTTAAAAAATCCGAGTTCCTCAATGTCGTCCTTGCACCACTGAATGACCGTGCGTCCCTCCATCGTAGCCGGTTCTTGGGGGACCAGTTGATCTAAGGGGCGGTCTGCGATCATAAATCCACCCGAGTGAATACCGAGATGTCTTGGAAAGCCTTTGAGGCTTGCGGTCATTTCCTGCCAATGACCCCACGGGATCTTTGGATTGGAGGCGGACTCTTTTAGCTGCTCTAGAATTTGTTCAAGACCCTTGCCCACATTCACGCGAGAACTGAGCTGTTCGCTCGCAAGGGTTAGCATTTCGTCGGAGATACCCAAAGCTTTTCCACAGGCTCTTAGAGCCCCTTTTCCTCGGAATGTTATGACGTTAGCGACCATCGCAGAACGTTCGCGGCCGTAGCGTTTATAAATGTATTGAATCACCTCCTCACGGCGTTCGTGCTCGAAATCAACATCAATATCTGGCGGATCTCCGCGTTCGACGCTCATAAACCTTTCAAACAACATATCAAATTTTGTTGGGTCGACCGCCGTGATGCCTAGCACAAAACATACTGCAGAATTGGCTGCAGAGCCTCGACCTTGGCACAATATTTTTTGCTTTCGTGCCCAGGCCACAATGTCCCAGACCGTCAAAAAATAGTCGGCAAATCCTAAGGTCTCAATAAGCGCTAATTCATGCTCCAGTAAAGTTCTAACCTTTGGTGGTAGTGGTAGGCCGTAAGTGGCTTCGGCGCCCGCCCACGTCAAAGAACTGAGAAATGTTTGCGCAGATTGTCCCTCAGGGATCATCTCTTTAGGGTAGCGATATCGCAATTCCGCAAACGTAAAATGACAACTATCAGCCAACGTGATTGAGTTTTGAATGGACTCCTGAAAAATAGAAAGGTCTTTGAAACGCTCGTAGATTTCATTTTTGGAAATTAAACTTCGTTCCCCATTAACAAATAGATGGGCGGCCGCCTCGTCTAGTGTCAAATTCGTTCGAATCGCGGCAAGCATGTCAGAGAGTTTTTTTCGTGAACGGTCGTGCATAAATGGATCGATAGACAGAAGAGATTTTATGGCAAGTGTCTCTTTGGTCTTTAGGGCGCGTTGTAGCCAGATGTCCTCCGAGGGGGCTAAATGCCGAGAAAAAGCCATGTAGGTGTGGTCAGGGCCGAAAATGGAAAGTACTTGTTGGCAGTGATTCTGCCAGGGGTCGCCTGGCTGCGTAGGATTTTGCCCTTTGCCTTGACGGTGAGTAGAACGGCGTAGCAATCCACGCATGGGTATGATCGCTACCAAATCATCTAAGGGTAACGTCGCCACATCTGTGAGTGAGATGTGTGCGTTATATTTTGATTTTTTGTGAGTTACAGATAGAGCCTGTTCGGCGTTCCATGACTCGGCGTTGCTTGTCGCCGGAAAATGCTCATTTACCGGAAGTAAACTCCGCCTTTCCGACTCCTCGCGCCTTGATTCAGAGAACTCCGAACAGGCTCTAGATATTATGCGGCAAAGATTGCCGTAACCAACGGCTGAACGGGCGATCAACGCTAACGTATTTTGTTGAAGAATTGGTAAATGATGATCCATGGATAGATGAATCTCCGCCCCGTAAAAAAGATTTGGACGAGTTTCTGGATCCTGTGACCGCCAATGGCGGTAGGTTCTAGCGAGGCCGTACGCTCCGTCGAAATCGCAAATGCCAAGTCCTGAGTATTTATAGGATGCGGCCGCATCGAGTAGTTCACTCGGATGAGATGCGCCGTGAAGAAAACTAAAATTAGTGTGCGAAAGCCACTCGATCCAATGCGTAGATTCAGGCTTAGATTCAGGCTTAGATTCAGGCTTAGATTCAGGTTTAGAGTGGCAGCTCATAGTGCGTTATCCGAATAAGCCGTGGAGTGCAAGATGCCCCTCGTCATTTTGGAAGACCCATTGCAAAAGCCCATCAGAGGTCATGCGAATATAGTAATCTCTAGATGAACCAGTGCTTTTATTGTGTTCGTTGGACCACCAAGTGGTGCTCACTCGTTCGCAAAAAATAAGACCCGATGATTGCTCTTTGTTTGGGATGGCTGTGGGCTGATCATAAAGAAATAGAGGACGTCTTTGATGGGTTGCGAATTTGGCAGGATCATCGCCCGCCTCCGAGGGACATTCTTCAGACGCAGGTACAAACGATTTCTCGGGACACCAATGGTCGGTCATGGCGTAGCCGATCAAAGGGACGGCAACGGAATTTTCGATTCGTAGAAGTTCAGAGGACTCAGTGGCCAAATCATCACTAAAAATACTACGCAGGATGGGGCTTATCACCAGTCGTTCTTTAATGGTGAGCGTCCAGTCGGTGATCGTGTCGTCTGCAATATAGGTATCACCCAGAACCTCCGGTGAGAGGTGCTGTTTTGTGGCTTTTTGCCATGAATGAAATGCCTGGAGAAGGGCTGTCTTGTGGTGGCCAGATTCGCGGTGGAGGGCGTGTGGATGGCGGAACAAGACGGGAATGGGGAGGGGGGGACTGCAAGAAAAGGACAGCACCCACTCCAGGCTTACAACCCGCTCGCTGGAGGTCCAGCAAGCGAGCGTGCATATTTTATCAAAGTCTTCGCATAACAATGACTCAATTTGATCCCATTGCCGAAGCGGTGTTTCGATATGACGGGCTATGGAGGGAGACTCCTCGGGAACCACATTTTGCCATGGGAAATCGCTAAGAAATAGGTCATCAGATAGCTCCTCTCGAATAAGTGGCTGTTGATAAGGCTGTTGATAAGGCTGTTGATAAGGCTGTTGATCCATAGACGTCGCCGATTTGCTCCACGTCCACGCCCATGCGGTGGCCGCTAGTTTCCCGAAACGACGATGCATGGCGGCCGGTGCGATGTCCGACATTTGGGTGATTAAGGTTAAATGCATGCGGGCAATAGTCTTGGTTAGCATCGAGAGTGTGCCGGACGTCTTGACGTCGGATAGACCCCGAGAGGCTCGTTTTTTTTTACTTCCAGACCTCTTGCCGCCTTCAGCTTCTGCCTCCGAAGAAACGTGCTCTCTTAGTTCATGACAGCGCTTAATCCACTGGGGCCATGTGATGTCGTGGATCATCCGACGCCCAAGATGACTTTGAGCCTCTATGAAATTTAGGGTCGGTCGCTCCATGGCCACGGACAGTAGGAGCAAGGCTTGCCACGGGTGAGTGGCAAAAACAAAGCAAGGGGTTCTGTTAGCATCCTTAGTCACGACATCCTTAGTCACGACCTTGGCAGAAATACTCAAAAGAATAGACGAGAGATACTCGACGAATGACACGTCGTATTGTTCTGCTAGATGGCTCCAATAGTGAAACACCGGACTTAGATCAAGTAGGCAAATATTATCAGTCCAACGCATGATTTTTGGCGTGATGCTGAGGAATTGGCCGCCATCTGGCGCATCCGTGTAAATCGCGATAAAACGACTCGGGCTGGATGCGCCAGATAATGCGGACGTAAATGGAAGGAAGGAATGCTGCATGATCGAAGACTCATGTTGTTAGGTTGCAATTCTGGTGTCTGGATGCTGAAAGAAAGAGGACAATTTCAAGGAACGGTGGAGACCACGCACTGGAGTAATTTCCAGAATATTTTTTCGTGGTGGTCTCCACACATTCAGACGATAACGAGCCGCTGTGTTGGAATCTCTTGGACTCAAAAAACCATCTCGCGCTACGACGATGATCTTGCGATGCTGGCGGGCGCATTGAGCGAGAAACACATACTCGTCTGGTTTTAAGGGGTCAGGTTGGTCGATGATAATCACCCGAAAGAAGTCATCTAAAAAAGCGGCCTTGAGTTCGCTTACTGGTGATGCGGACGAGGCAAAGCGCAGGCGTCTTAGGTCGACTCCTAGAGCTTGCCAAGCTGGAGGGTAGGCCCTTAGCTGCTGTCTTGCAGAGATCCACAAACACCAGTGCTTCTGACCGCCGGAGAGCCCTGAGGTTGCGGTAGCCATAAATTGGGCTAGCAGTCTCCTCCCGCCGTTGCCAAAGGGTATCCCCATTTCTAAGAGTGTTCCAAAGGATAGACCACCGCTGAAAAACTTGTCCAATGCGCTGATTCCAAAGCATAAATTCACCTCCTGATGGCTGTTAAAGGCACTATTTAATAGGCTGCGTGATGGGCTGCTTAATAATTGATCTATTGAGCCGCCTAGTGAATGGATCTCCCCATTCTTCTCAGACTGAGTAGACGGTTCTGCTGGCGGCGGAATATAGGGCTTGCCACTTGCAGTTCGAATGCGGTTGTCAGATAATAATCCAGACAGTAAATGTGCGAGTTGTGTTGACGCCACGTTTATCTCTCCTTTTGGGGTTCGACCCCGATCTTCTTAAGCACCGTACAAATGTATGGTATTACACTTTCCCAACCCCTGTCAAGCTCACTCCAAAGATATTTTTAAAATTCAAGCACACCAAGCCTTTCAAGCCTATTGCACCCCTTCAAAATGGGTGATAGCCATGGGATCTATGAAGCAATCTGTGTTCAAAAATAATGCAAATGCCGCGCCGGCCTTAAAGATTTTGCCAAAAGCCTTTCGGCATCTAATGCTGCGCTCAGTGGCTTCTCTCACTCCAAAGATTCAGACAGCAGGATTCGAAGCGTTAATCGCAAAACTCAATCGTGAACTTGCAGCAAAAAATCTCATTCACCTCAATATCAAAACGTATTTTGGAGATGAATGGTTTTGCCCAGATCAGACAACAGCCATCGCTATTCCTTTTTGGCTTGCAGATGATCGCTTGCGTTCAATCGAGCGATCTTTGATCGGTTTTGTTGAGGGCGAAACGGACGATGAATTTATGCGTTTGCTACGGCACGAAGCAGGGCATTGCGTTGAACACGCCTATCACCTGTCACGACGAAAAGACTGGCGTGACCTATTCGGAAATCCAAACATTCACTATGATCCAGAATTCGTAACAACCATTCCTGGTGCTCCCGATTTCGTTACTAATCTTTCGGGCGGTTATGCACAAACGCATCCCGAAGAGGATTTTGCCGAAACTTTTGCAGTGGTTATTAATCCGAAATCAAATTGGCGCAAACGCTACCAAAGCAAAGCCGTTGCCTTAAAGAAACTTGTTTTCGTTGAGGCACTTATTGCGGAATGCGCAGAAAAAAAACCACGAGCGCTGTCTACAAAAAAAATTGGTAATGCGCGCCTTATGCGACGATCTTTAGAATCTTATTATCTGACAAGACTACGCAGTCAGAGTTCTTCGACACTTCCAAATTGAGTTTCAAGGTCATTAGTCGCATATATATAGCGTCAAAGGATTGACAGATGTCGGTGAGAATCTCCATATATTTCGCAACGACCCAAAAGTGCAGTAATATTAAAACATAGACTCAATTGTGGACGGGGGGGCAGGGTGATGTCGAAAAATCCAAAGCGCATACTCGTGCTCTATGATCTGCCCGAACGCGTTGCCAATCATGATCAGCCGGAATATCTCCTTAATCACAATGACCGCCCAACCGAACGAGATATTACACGCGCTATTAAACGCATGGGGCTAGAGCTACATGTTCACGGCGTCTATGACGAGGTGAAAGAGCTCTGGCGGAAAATTGAGACCATAAAACCAGACCTAATATTTAATTTATGCGAAACCTATCGCGGCGATAGATCTCACGAAGGTGATGTGGCCTCAATACTAGAGTTGGCGCAAGTGCCCTACACAGGCTCTCGGCCTTCAGCACTCCATTTATGCAAAGATAAAGGTGCCACAAAAAAAATTGCAGGCTGGGACGGCATTAAGGTTCCGGCTTTTAAAGTCTACTCGTACGAGGACTATAAATTCGAGCGTTTTTCGGGTCAATTTCCACTCATCGTAAAACCTCTTAACCGAGAGGCCAGCGAAGGAATTGCTCAAGCTAGTGTCGTAAACGACTGGATGGCCTGCGAAGAGCGAGCCAATTGGGTGGTTGGTCGTCTGAAAAGTGACGTTATCGTTGAGGAATACATTCATGGGCGAGAGCTCTATGTGGGAGTCGTAGACGATAATAATGGCTTGCGGGTGCTTCCTCCCCGGGAGCTGTTTTTTGCAAATCTAGGAAAAGCTGAGCCCATGGTGGCAACATATCGAGCAAAATGGGATGATGCCTACCGCGCAAAATGGGGAATATCTACGGGACGAGCCCTAAATTTGCCTGCTGAAACAAGGAAGATCCTCATTGAGGCCAGTATAAAAATGTTTCGTGCCTTCGGCCTGCGAGGCTATGCTCGGCTCGATTGGCGTTTGACGGAGGCGGGTCAACCAGTGTTTTTGGAGGCAAATCCAAATCCAGCCTTGGCAATCGAGGATGATTTTGCAAAGGCGGCCAAATTAGGTGGTTATTCTTATGGCGAGTTAATCGCAGTCATAATAGGCTCCGCTTTAAGCGAAAATAATGAAGCCGCGAAACCTGAAAATAAGCGAGCTTCAAGGAGTTCATAAAAATATGGATGTGCAGGTAGATATTACCTGTCGCGATGAATCGCAGACGGTAAAAGTTCGTAGGGGCGTTGGTTTTCAAGCGGTATCTGCCAAATATAAAGCAGGCATTGAGTATGATTGCCGAGCTTCGGACTGCGGCATTTGTGCCATTAAGATTGTTACAGGCCAAGAGTGCCTTAGCCCAAAAACAGCAGCGGAAGCTGATTTTCTAAAAGCAATGGGTGCCGATGACGACGAGCGATTGGCCTGTCAAACGCGAATTTTGGGCGATGTTAAAATCTTAGTCGACTATCTCTAAGCAAATCTTTAGCCGATGAACTTTGTTGGCATCAAATCATTCCGCGCTGCAGACCAATCACTCGGCCGATCACCTCAAAGGCACGATCCTCAGCGTAAATTGGCTTGAATTCAGGATTTTCAGGTTTTAAATACCATCCCCGAGCTTTATCCTTCATAAGACGTTTTACCGTGGCATCGCCCTCAAAACGCGCAACCACGATTGAATGGACAGGAGCCGTCTGTTGGCTCGCCACCACGAGCCAGTCTCCGTCTAGAATACCTGCGCCAATCATACTCTCGCCTTTTGCCTTGAGGGCAAACAAAGTTTCACGAGCGGGTGTAGGCTTTGGAAGCATGCTGGTCGACATTCTAAGAGTTCCTACGCGGTCCTCAACAGCTTCAATGAGATTGCCTGCAGGCACAGACCCAAGGCAAGGCAAAGAGATCGTAAAGCGATCCTCCTCGGCTCTCGTATCGTCGTAAAATAGGTCGCGGGCAGCAACGGTAGGGACGTTGGAGCGGGCTGCCTGTTTGCTGGGCTCCTCAAGAAAGCCTTTACGGCGCAAAGCCGAAATTAAATCTTGTGCGCTACCAACCGCCGAATAACCCATGAATTGACATATTTCTCTTAGTGTCGGCGCCGAGCCGGTAGAATCCATAGTAGTACGAATAAATGTAAGCGCTTTAAGCTGAGTCGCAGTCATTTTTTCCATTTTTCAATCCTCCATTATGAAACATACTTATGCACCATATAAAAGTATGGCATAATTTTATTGTATAGGAAAGCTTAAACATACTGCAAAGTAGATTCTGTTGAAAAAGGCCGATATCTCAATGCATAGAGCGGCAAAAGCGGAAATTTAAAAATAATGAGAATCAAACGGAGTGACCGTTCCATATGCCTGACACTAAGCGAGAGACGATCGCTGCAAAATTCGCGGCGAATGTAGCGGCAAAGCTATCAAAATGGTTTGACCTATCCATTGCAGGGACCACCCTCACCCGTGAGCTGAGAGCAGGTTGCACGACGTACTTCGCGATGGCTTATATACTGTTTGTAAACCCGCAGATTCTAGCTCCCGCTATTATTATTCCGGGAGCCACGGATGTGGCGGCCCAACTACTATCAGCAACCGCTTTGTCAGCCGCTTTCGGTTCGATCCTTATGGGTCTCTATGGAAAGATGCCAATAGCCGTCGCTCCCGGCATGGGTCTTAACGCTTACTTTACTTACACCGTGGTATTGGGTCAGGGACTTTCATGGCAGACGGCACTGGGTGCGGTTTTTGTTAGTGGAATTGTGTTCCTAATTTTGACCGTTAGCGGCTTACGAGAAGCCATCGTCAATGGAATTCCTTTATCCATTAAACGAGCCAGTGGTGCTGGTATAGGAATGTTTTTAGCCCTCCTTGGATGCCAAGCCGGAGGAATCGTCGTTGCGAATCCTATTACGATGGTTGGGTTGGGTGATTTGACCTCGGCCGCCGCACTCTTGGCTATGGGCGGTGTCGCCATAACTGGCGCACTATTGATTCGACGTGTACCAGGCGCCATTCTCATCGGAATCATCTGTATTTCGTTTGTCGCCGTCGTATTTCATTTGCCAGTTTTCGACGGCAAGCCGTTTGTAGCGGTTGGCGGTAGCACCGATTTTGGATTCTTTGGCTCCATCATCAGCTCTCCAGTATGGCCAAAAGATTTGGTGGGTGCCCTTGATATCCGAGGAGCCATGGATCTTGGAGTCGCAGGTGTGGTGTTTACCTTTTTATTCGTCGCATTTTTTGACACGGCAGGAACCTTAATTGGTTTATCGGAAGTCGCAAAGTTTACCGATCAGGAAGGAAGAATACCTCGAATTGGTCAGGCGTTTGCAGCGGATGCCATCGCAACAACAGTTGGAGCCGTCGTGGGCACCTCGACAACCACGGCCTACATGGAGTCCGTGGCAGGAATTGAAGACGGAGGGAAGACTGGTCTCGTGGCCATAGTCACAGGGCTTCTATTTATTTTTTCCTTGTTTTTGTGGCCCCTCGCAGCCGCAGTGCCCATGGTCGCAACAGCACCCGCACTCATTATTCTTGGCGCAATGCTCATGGAATCAATCTCTAAAATTGATTGGCGCGACTTTAAAGTGGCCATTCCAGCCTTCGTGACGATGCTCGCAATGCCTCTGACGTTTAGCATCGCCAATGGAATTTCATTAGGTATTTTGACCCATGTCGCGATGGCGCTACTGTCAAAGCGAGCGAAAGAAGTTCATCCAGTCATGTATGTCCTCTTTGTCATCATCATCATTAAATTTATATGGTATGCCGTTGCATCTGTTTAATCTGCTTAAAATGGCCGATCTCTGCGTTGCTCGTCGAGTTTAAATGCTCAGTCACGTTAGTGAACTGCGCTCTAAACTCTCCTCGCGTGAATCTGCTTAAAATGGCCGATGTCTGCGTTGCTCGTCGAGTTTAAATGCTCACTCACGTTAGTGAGCTGCGCTTTAAACTCTCCTCGCGCCTTGACCTAGGCCATTTTAAGCAGATTCAAGTTTAGGGGTTAATGGGAAATGCAGGATGCAGGATGCAGGATGCAGGATGCAGGATGCGGAATGGGGGATAAAGTAAAGAGCTGGCACTTTCATGCCAGCTCTTAATGAATCGCGTTGGTATTTAGACGCTATGACTAGAGAGCTATCTTTTCAACGAAGTTACGAGCAAACTCACCTTGAGCCGCCTCCACCGTGATCTCAATTGCGGCGGGCGCTATGTGATTCACTTTGTGAAAGTTGCCGGTGTCATAGCCGACTCGAGTTTTGATCACTCGGTAGTTTGCGCCTGGCGCCTTCATGGCCACATGCTCAATCGCCGTAGCCTCTAATTCCTCGGTGCGAGAGGCTAGGTCTGTCGGGCGGAGAGGAGCCTTGAACGAGGGTTCGATGTCCAGAAGTGCTGCAGTCATCGACTCAATAACGCCGCCGGGGCCAATGGAGACTTCGATGGATCCTTGCTGAGATAAAGAGACGTTTCCGGCAAGAATTTGTTTAAAGGTGAATTTTCTCGACATCACTTTCTGAATTCCTTGCTCGCCGCCGAGGACGTCTTCTGACGTGGACGCTAATACAAGAGATCCCCCAATTTTTTCAAATCCGCTGATAGCTAAAGCATTGCGGGCAATAGCCTCAGAATCAACTAAATTTGGAACCGGATAGCTACGAATTTCATCAATCAAATTATTTGAAACGGTAAGGACGCCAAGTGTTGAATCATAGGCGACCGTACCAGAGATCGAGCTGTAACGTGTCGAGCCCTTGGACGAGGCCTTTGTCGCGCCCACTCCAAGAAACGTATTTGCGATTCTTTTCACATTGAGGGGTCTAGGAGTTAACTGAAGAGCAGCAGGAATCGACGACTTGCTTGCATCCGAGTTTAAGGCAAGTGGCTTGACCACTCGATACACCCATGCCGAGGCATCGTTCGCGCGTGACTCAGCATCGAAGTCTGCATTGGTCGCAATGTAGTTGGCCGCCTCCTCTTGGTTTGATCCATAGCACAAAACGGCCGGAATATTATCTGGAGAGACAGATTCCGACGCATCCATAAAAGACTTAGCAAGAGAGGACGTGCCAGCTTTCATATTGGTTAACAGGTATTCGCCGTACTGATCTGCGTCGGCCATATTGTTTGAGTAGCCCAATATACAGTTGAGGCCCTTTGCCGAATTTTTCCAGGTTTTTGAAGGGTTTTCGCCCGCGACGGTTGGATTGGTGCCGGTTCCAATCTTGAGGCCCTGGCAGGTGGACAGAATCGTATAGCGGCTGACATTGTCGCCAAGACTGAGGTTGGTCGTAGGAATATAGCAGCCACCGTTTGCACGACTTCCCGCTAACGCCTTATAAATTCCGCCACTGGTTACGCCGTGGCTTGCAATATATGTTAGGAGACTTGCATCAGCACCGTCGTACCCAGTCGTGGTTCCCGAAGAGGCTTTGTAGTCGCTGGCAATGGCCCAATCAGTTTGTTTGACGCGAGCGTCTTTCCAGTAGAAATTCCTCTCATAGTCGCTTGGCAAATCTGCACTTGCGAAAAATTTATCTAATTCCAAAATCGTGCCGGGAATATTACCTGCACCGCATTCTGCGTGATTTCCGACCGCATACGCGCCGATACTCATGGCCTGAATCGGAGAGTGGAAGGAGATCGCCACTAATAACAAGGCGGCTCGTTTTGAACCAAGAGTACTCGACGCCAGAATGATTGCCGAGGCAGATCTATTTTGAGTGCGTGTGGCCATGATCAATTCCTTTCAGTTAAGGGGTTAAAATACCAGCTGAGAATCTCCTCAATTCTACCATGAATTTGACCTGCAATTTTTTCTTGTCCACTAACTACCTGAACTTATCGGCATTGACGGCTATAGTTGTGGAGATCTTGAAATCAGGAGCTAAGGATTCGAAAAAAAAATCCGAATCAATTGGAACCAATGGGCTTAATATCAACGGAATTTGGAAGGAAAAGACATGGCGGATGTTGAAAAAATACCTCTACCTGAGGGCGTTACGGAACCCCGCACGGCTCTTGTAGTTGAGGATAATCACGACTTCAATGATATCATGAAGGAATTTTTGACGCAGTTGGGATTTGTCGTGCAGCAGTGTTATGAAGGAGTTCAGGCCGCTGCACTAGTCCGAGATGTCAAGTTTGACTTGATCATTCTTGATTTGCGTATTCCAAGTATAAATGGACTTCAAGTTGGTGCGATCGCACGGGCGAACCCCCAAAATCGCACTACAAAAATTTGCATCATAACGGGCGAAGAAGATCAAATTCTGCGAACGAAAGCCGGTGCCCTGAGGATTCGCAATTTTCTTTTGAAACCAGTTAATTTTATTGATCTAGATAAAACAATTCGCGAGCTATTTCCTGCGAATGAAAAAAAAGGCTCCTATGACATCCGCATCATCAATGCCTTCATTGATGCCGCAGCAGAAGTCTACGAATTCTATTTCCAAGAAAAGCCGCAACGCGGAAAGGTGCAAGTTCGTAAGCCTGGATCTCCAGAAAAGGGTTTTTGTACGGGCCTGATCGCTTTGACAGGAGAAAGCTTCGTGGGCTCCTTAGGTATTAGCATGACGGCGCCGTTTATTAAACAGTTTGCGGCGACGCTTTTTCAGGGCATGGAAGTAAAATTTGATAACGATTTTATTAGCGATATCTCAGGCGAGTTGTGCAATCAAATTCTCGGGAAAGTTAAAATCAATATGGCGAAACTGGGGATTAAGATTACCATCGGCCTGCCGGAAGTGATCACGGGAAAAGACCATATTATTCAGCACAAAGTTGCAAATCCAGTGATTGCGTTGCCAATGGGCCGCGACAAAATGGTTTTCGAAATGCAATTTGTACTGTCTCAACAAGCCGTTAAATTTCAGGAAGCTAAAGTCGAAGATGTTCCTGTTGATAATGTCATAATGTTTGAGTGAGTAATGCTTTGATCCGTTCAAGCATGGGCGGATGACTATAGTACATGGATGAAAAAAGTGGGTGGGCTATTGGCATCACGCTGCTTTTTTCACGAAGCTTCTTTAAAGCCTCAGCCAAGCTCGTCCCAGTACCAAGAGTCTTTTTAGCGAACTCATCCGCAGCAAATTCGTTTTTACGAGAAAACCATGTTTGCATAGGTTGAAGGTAAAACTCCAATAAACCAAACCAAAGAGAAAATACCACTAGACCACCATAGTTGCTGACTCCAGCAAGGCCAAATGCAGAGTAAAACGTCTCGTGAGGCAACATGGCGCCAATCCCAGCAAAAATTAGCAAAGACATGACCAAGCCGCGAAGCATCCCAGAGCGCACATGATGAAGCTTGAAATGGCCCAACTCGTGAGCT
Source organism: Bdellovibrio sp. ZAP7 (assembly GCA_945900755.1). Lineage (GTDB taxonomy): Bacteria > Bdellovibrionota_B > Oligoflexia > Oligoflexales > RGVZ01 > CAMDKS01. The sequence continues at coordinate 3,152 of CAMDKS010000037.1, read as the reverse complement.
AAGACCGCAACCACCTCTTTGGTACTCATACTGTTTACAAGGGTGTCAAACAGTACAATTCTCTTTTTCCCGAAGATTCCAGTAAAGTAAGCATTCCCGTGCCCTGATCGCTTAGATGCATCCATCAAATATAGCCCGTCAGCATTAAATTCGGTCTGGTGTGCAAGCTTCAAAATCTCTTGCTTTAGCTCTCCATCGTCTAGGGGTGTAAATTTATTGAAGAGAGGCGCAAGGAGAGTCGGATAGATCCAAGCAGTCAGCAGGCTGAACAAAGTAATGGCCCCCCAAGCATATAGCCACCAAAGAGACCCTGTCGTCGCCATAATCCAGAGAATTAGGGACAAAATAAGTCCTCCAAATACTATTCCAAGCAACGTTCCTTTAGCCAAATCGACAAAAAATCCTTTGAGACTTTGTTTGTTGTACCCAAATTTTTCTTCGACCACAAACGTACTGTAAAGCGCAAATGGCAGCCCAAGAAGTTGTACCAGTAACATCAAAACGCCCATAAAGAGAAGACCTTGAGTAATCGCGCCGCCGTGCAAGTAAAGATTCACGGTCGAAGCCCGCGCTTCAACCCATCCTAGGCCACCTAAGCTCAAAAAAACAATGCTGCAAGTGATGCCCACAATAGCCTGAACCCGGCTGACGTAGTGGCGATCTGTAGAGTAGTCGGAGGTCTTTTTCATGTCATCAGCACTAATTCCAAGCTCTTTGGCGGCATCCATTTGGCGCGCAGGATCACTCCACCACTCCTTGTTAATCTTAGATAGCCACGTCTCTATTCCGTGTTGAATAAGACGAAGAATCAAAAAAATACGTAGAGCATTTTGCGGTTCAATCGCTGAAAGGTCGATCATAGTGGCACCTCAAAATAGCGGGTTAGGGGTCTTTGCAGCATGGCAGATTGTAGCAAGATTCTCAATAAATACACGGTAATAACCGATTTTAGCTAAAGACAATGAGAATTTCTCCCGAAAGACCTTGAGTCTGCACGTTAATCGTCCCATTTAGAGGCGGGGGCCGCAGCAAGGGGAAGGAGTAGAAAATGGCATTGCAGCCGATAGGTCGACCAAAATTTGCCGGAGAGACTGCGCCAGCAATTATTGTAAGCGCTACGATTGCCCTTCCGGTCGTTGGCGTCGGCTTTTTGGTTGATAATTTATTGAGCTCTGGTGAAATTCGCTCCTCAAGTCTTATGATCGCTTTCTTTTTATTGTGGAATCTTGTGTTGTGTTTTTTGTGGAGTCGCATCAAGAGCACCATAATTATGTCGAGGCTACTCGTCGGAACACTTCCCCTGCAGTGGGGGTGGATCGGTGCACTCGCTTGCAGTGTTTTTTTTAGAGATCATTTTGAGAGCGCAGACGGAATTTTTTTCGGTCTCTTTGTTCTATTCGCAGCGGCCACCTTTATTGTAGCTCGCTCCAGCTTGAAAAAACCATTAAATGATTCTGGATTTCTAACCTTAAGTGTCGCCATCATGGCCGCCATGATTTGGCACGGCATCTACAACTGGTCGATGCCTGGAAATATCGCGTTCAGCAGGGGGGTCCTTTCAGCGAAAAGTATCTTTAATCTTCAATCAAATTCAGGTGTGAATTCGGAATTTAGCAGGCACGATGCGCCTAATTTTAAGGGGGGCCGACAATCAAAAATGCCCTGGGCTTACTCTGGTGAAGCGGGGCCCGATATGTGGAGTGCACTCGCGGAAGAGAACAGGACCTGTTCTGCAGGGCATGAGCAGTCACCAGTGGATATTCCTGCACGCACACCTCTACTTCGGGATAACATTCTTCTCTCTTGGATGCCCGAGCAAGGTGCCATTGTGAATGACGGGCGGATAATGAAAGTAAACCTTGCGGGTAAGAGTCAGGCTACAATTGCAGGCAAAAAATACAGCTTGAAATCCATTCACGTTCATACTCCGAGCGAACACCAGGTCAGCGGTTTCGGGTATCCAATGGAGGTGCAATTTATTCATGAGTCAGCAACAGGAGGGATAGCCATTATCGCTGCGTTCGTGGAAATCGGAGCGAATAATCCAGACGTCGCGTCAATAATATCTTTGATGCCTGTCGTTGCCAATGGCCCCGCCGTTGAGGCTCCGCTATTGAATATGATGTCGTTAATGCCATCAAAACTCGACGTGTATCGCTATAAGGGGTCCTTAACGACGCCGCCCTGCAGCGAGCATGTGCTCTGGAGTATCGTCGAAAAACCGATACAGTTTTCTCAAGACCAAATTACCGCATTTCGGAAACTTCTCCCGTCAAACGCTCGGTCGATTCAGACCATGGGCGCACGCAGTTTTGAATCGACTGAATCAGGGATTGCTCACTAATTCTTCTTGATAGTAATAATGGACGGCAATTGAATTTCTGTTGGAAAATCAAACCGATCTCTTTTTTGACAGCCACTAAAATCGAGTCTAACGGCTCGTAAAGAGATGCCCGCTCCAAGTCTCACGGGCATCTGTGAGGCGTATAAACTGTCACCGTCTATTGGAAATCCGTGACGGGTCATCTCGTAGCGTAGCTGATGGGAGCGGCCCGTCAAAGGCTGCAAATGCCAAACTGATCGACCGTCGTGAGACTCGCCGACGCATTGCGCGCGGGTTGAGGATTCTTTGCCAAACTCAGCCTCATAGGCTCTTTTTTTTCCACGCATCAATTTACAGGTCCAATGTTGGGGCGCCGTCCATTTCTCTCGATCGCTTGATATTGGTAGTGATAGAGCTTCGTAGGTCTTTAGGACCTCATGCTTTTCAAACCATTGATTTGCGGTTCGGTGTGCATCGGCTGTCAACGCAAATAATAATAGTCCACTAACGTCTTCATCAATCCGGTGCACGGGATAAATCTTTTTGCCAAGTAAATCCTGCATTAGAATGCCTGCCACCGGCCTAGGATCCTTGATCCCCGCCCGAGACGGCACGCTAAGCACCTCTGCTGGTTTATCAATGATAAGAAAATGAGAATTTTGAAAGATGATGTCTGGGGTCATTGGGTCTATTGCAAATTAGTTTAAGTCCCTGATTCCTGGTTCGCTTGAGCCATCACATAGTTAGTATTAAGCAATCCGCAGACTTGCATGATTTTCATTTTAAAGTAGTCCATATTTCGGTAGCCGTAGGCTCGCCTTTTGATTGT
>CAMDKS010000036.1 GCA_945900755.1 Bdellovibrio sp. ZAP7 | reverse complement strand
GTTTTGAATAAGTTGTAGGCGCTCCGCTGCACTGGTTTTGCATTGAAGTCAAAGTACCCTCGACCAAGCTCAAAAATTCGCGCCCCCTTCGTCCCATGCCGACGATTATTTTCAACCGCCTTGATCAACCCACAGGACAATGTTGTGTGCAGCCAACGCGAATCCGCAGTGATTGGGTTTGATATTTCTAGAGAGGGCGTAAAAGGGTGGTCCGCGGGAATCCGCATTTTCCCAGCGTCCTCGTCCGACCAAAATGGCAGTCCTATTGTTTCTCTGAGGCCCCTTGAGGCCATATCCGTGCGTGCATCTTCAATAAAAGCAACTAATGGATCCTCGTCATTGGGTTCAATCGTCATACTCGGCAAGTGGTAGGGCACTTTATCGTAGCCCAACAATCTCCCGACCTCTTCGACCAGGTCACACTCGCGCTCGCAGTCCATACGCCAAGTTGGGATTTCAAAAACCAAACGATCTTGGTTCTGATCAGCGAGACGAAATTCAAGTCCCTCAAATATTTTTTTAATTTGATCAATGGTGACCACTGGGCACGCTAAAATTCTTTTTGCCTCGCTGCATCGCAATGCAATCAATCTTGGATTTGGAACCTTTGGAAACACATCGACTAAATCACCGGCAACTTCGGGCATAGGAAGTCCTGCACCAGCAGCGTTCAATTCCGCGACACAGGACTGTAACAATTCTCCAAATCGTCGCGCCACTCGGTCGCCGCGATGCATATCAATTCCACGTTCAAAGCGGTGCGACGCCTCGGAGTGAATTCCTAGCCGCCGCGCCGTAGTCCTGACTGAAATCGGATCAAAGGAACCAACCTCTAAAATAAGACTCGTCGTATCACTTTTGATTTCACTATTCATGCCGCCCATTATCCCGGCCAATCCTATGGGACGTTCGCCGTCACAAATCAAAGCATCGTCAGCTTTCAGCACGCGCTCCACATTATCAAGTGTCCTAAACCTCTCACCTTCTCGAGCCTCGCGAATGATAAATTTACGACCAATTACATCACGATCATCGTAAGCATGAATCGGGTGATTCATCTCAAGCATGACATAATTTGTCGCATCGACAATTAAGTTTATGGAACGCATGCCGACGGCCTCAATGCGTTGTTTAAGCCAACCTGGAGAGCTCACCGCCCTGACATTCTTAATCGCAATGACCGTAAACCGATCGCAGCGGTCCGTTTGAATTTCAACCTTAATGTCTTTGGACGAGAGGCTTGGGGATTTTTGGATGGTTGTTGTTGGGACTTTTATGGGTTTGCCCAGTCGAGCACTCAGGTCCCTCGCAACACCGATATGCCCTAGACAGTCGGCACGATTTGGCGTGATATTTAGCGTTAAAATAACATCGTCGAGCCCAAGAACTTTTATCACAGGTGTGCCCAACTTGGAGCCTGGAGCCAACTCAATAATGCCTTCGTGTCCATCACTGAGCGCCAACTCCTTCGCTGAGCACATCATTCCGAAACTTTCTTCGCCGCGAATTCTCGCTTCCTTAATTTTGAGGTCTCCAGGCAAAAGTGTACCCACTAGGGCCACACACGTATCCATCCCTGCACGGGCATTCGGAGCACCACACACAATTTTCAGGAGTTCAGGTTTACCCACGTCCACCTGACAAATGCGAAGGGTATCCGCATTCGGATGTTTTTCGGCTGAAATTATTCGTCCAACCACCACGGTATCGCCAAAGGCCGCACTTTTTGCGATGGCCTCGACCTCTAAACCAATATCCGTCAATGACGCACATATTTGATCCACGGTTAGTCCATCGAGATTAATATAGTCTTTGAGCCAGTTCATCGAAATTTGCATAGAGACAACGCCTTGATGTTTAAAAGAACCGATTGAAAAAGAAACAAGGGCTAATTCCCGCGGGTTGGGAAATGGCCTAAAAATTCGTAGTCGCCCTCAAACAATTGACGGAGATCTGGTAGCGCAAAGCGATTCATTGCAATACGGTCCATACCAAAGCCAAACGCGAAGCCCGAGTATCGGCTGCTGTCATAGCCAACGGCCTCAAACACCGCTGGGTGAATCATCCCGCAGCCACCAATCTCAATCCACCCCGTACTTTTACAAGTACGGCAACCTTTGCCTTTGCACATTCCACACTCAACATCAAACTCCGCACCTGGCTCCACGAAAGGGAAAAAACTTGGGCGAAATCTAGATTTCAACGTAGGCCCAAATATCGCTCTTAGGAACGTATCGATCGTCCCTTTTAGGTGAGCAAACGTGATACCTTCATCAACAATAAAACCTTCAATTTGGTGAAACATTGGCGTGTGAGTCATATCATTATCCACGCGGAAAACGCGGCCTGGCGCAATAATACGGAGTGGCGGCTGTTGGTTTAACATGGTGTGAATTTGGATATTAGATGTGTGAGTTCTAAGCAGCATTTTCTCAGCGGTCTCGACATAAAACGTATCTTGCATATCTCGTGCAGGATGATTGTCAGGCATATTCAAAGCTGAGAAGTTAAAAAAATCAAAATCAATCTCTGGCCCATCCATGACTGTAAAACCTAGGCTTCGAAAAACTTTCATTAGTTGCTGACGAATGAGCGACACAGGATGCAAAGATCCCACCTGATGTCCCTCGTCAACAGGTAGCGTAATATCCACCGCCTCACGGTTGATGATAGCCGCAAGCTCCCATTTTAGAGCCAAAGCCTTCAGACCGTCAATGGCACCGTCGATGTGGCTTCGCACCATGTTGACTGACTTACCTGCGGCTGGACGATCTTCTTTGGAAGCACTACGCAGGTCCTCCATGAGGGCCGTTACTTTACCTTTCCGGCCGAGGTACGTAACCCTTAGAGCTTCTATCGCCTCAGGTTTACCGCCATCAATGGCCGCCTGACGATCGGCTTCAAATTCATTTTTTATGAGTTCTGCTTTTTCTAAAAGGGTCATAGTGTTTGGTGCAACTTTCTAAATGTCGTCGAACAATAAATAGGTGATAGGTATCTCAATAGAATCTAGGACGCTTAGGTAAACAAGGCTTTGTGGAGCCGCTCAATACCGTCTAGAAGCGTCGCATTGCTAGCCGCATAACTAAGCCTCAAAAATCCTGGGGCACCAAACGCTTCCCCAGGCGCAATGGCCAAATTAAATTGTTCTAGTAGACGGTCGCTAAAGGCTAAACTCGATTCTCCATTTTTCAATTGGCTTCGAATGTCGATAAATAAATAATAAGCACCCTGCGGATAAAGGTATTTAAATCCGCCCAATTTTTTCATCGTTTGAACGGCCAAATCGCGACGTATTCGAAGCGTATTAATGTCTTTTTCCATGAGCGGCAATCCAGCTTTTAAGGCTACAACCGACGCATCTTCGATAAAACCAGGAATGCAAGTGGAGCTATGACTTTGAAGGGATTTGACCATGGCCGCCAATTCTATCGGCGCAGCGCAGTATCCCACCCTCCAACCAGTCATAGCGAAGGCTTTCGACATACCATTTACGAGTACAAATCTGTCGCGCAATTCAGGACAAGCCTTGAGCAGGCTGATATGTGGAGCATCAAAACTCATATACTCATAAATCTCGTCTGCGATAATCCACCAGGGCTTGTTGCTGAGGTATGTGCCGAGTGTTTTGAGCTCGAGCTCTGTGAGAATATAACCAGCTGGATTATTCGGTGAATTAAAAATAAATGCTTTTGTTTTCGGTGTCGCATAGGATTCTATGACTTCAAGAGAAGGCATTCGACCACCGTCTGGAATCGGAATAATGACAGGAACTGCGCCAGCGGCTCTAATTTGATCCGCATAACTAACCCAAAATGGTGCCGTCAAAATCACTTCATCGCCATCATTCAGCAAACTCATAAACGTATGAAACAAAATTTCTTTAGCCCCAGCACCCACGACTATTTGGTTTATGTCAAAGCTAAGCCCATTGTCCCGCATCAATTTATCGGCGATAGCCTGTCGCAATTCGGGCCCTCCGCCTGAAGGTGTATAGCGTGTACGTCCAGCTTTAAGACTTTCAATGGCGCGGTCGACAACCAGACTTGGCGTGAGGTAATCTGGTTCGCCGATTGCGAAGTTTAAAACCTTTTTGCCTTGCTTGGACATCTGAACGGCCTTTGCGTTCAACGCCAGTGTTGGTGACGGCTTAACGGAAAGAATTCGTTTTGAAAAAGTCATGTAAACCTCCGGAACAACAAGCTTACCCTCCGAGTCCTACTCGATCAATACCAAATGCATTAGTATGGGTGTTTTTCTATCTTTTTGGGGATAATCAAATCCAAAGACTGCTCAATTTTGAGCAGTCACAGGCCATAAACGCCATTTTTGAGATGAGCACTGGATATTATCGAATCACATGAATCCTAGCTCTTTGTTCGTCCACGGTTTTATTCGCAAGAGTCCACTTTAAATCAAGCACATGCACACCTGAAGACATTTTTGGAATCGAGACTTTTAACGAGGAAAACGTCAATTTCGACCCGTCCAAGACGCCTTCGATCGCCGCTCCTGCCAAAGTCGGTTTAGGTTTTACAGATATTTCAACGGCATCTTCGAATGCAAACGCAACCCCTATTTGCGCACCATTTACGAGCAAATCGAACTTCGGAAACCGCCCCCAGTCTTTGACAATGGACGGCTCCATTAGGAGTGGCGGAGGATTTGCAGGATCAACGCCAACAGATTCCGCCCACAGCTTCAAGACTTCTTGAGTTTCTAAATTTGGATTTGAGCCATCGGCAGATCCGCTACCATGCACAGGCTCAAGAGCCACCCAAATAAAATCAGGATGATCTCTTTGGCTCGCAGACACCCACTCCCCACCGATAATTTCGCCAGCATCATTTAGCTCCAAAATATAAGTGTAGGTAAGCTCCTTGTAACGATCGGCTAGAGCAACACTGCTGGTCATAATTTCGTTTTTAAATGCCTCAGAATGGGTCAGAATCATCAGTACGCTTACAAATTTCTTTGCAGCGGGGTTAAAAGCATAGGTGGTTTGTCCCGTGCTCCCGGTTATAATTCTTACGGCTTCATCTACTAAAACTTTGCGACTATCAATACGATATTTCCAGTGGGGATAATTCCACACTTGTAATTTTCCGTGAATGTCTAAATTGACGGGTCGCTTTTGAATGCCAATCCAATTGGTGATTGCAACGTGAAACGATCCAGGATTTACGTCATCGCAACCATCTAGCGTTAACGGATCCTCTCGGGACCCTGGCGGCATGAGTGAAGAAGCCTCACTGAGACCGCAGCGATTTCCTCCAAGAAAATAATATTTCACGCCGAAATGAATCTCAGCCATCAAGGCCTTTATGTCTTTGGGAAGAAATGTAGTAGTGCCGCGGACCACGCTGTTTTTCGGCTCAGAATGGCGGCTCGCTGAGGCTGCAAAGCCGTTACAGTGGCCGGCCCACCCGGCGGCTTCATTTGTCTCTGATATTGTGTGATTTCTATTTTCCCAGTCAGCGGCTTTAGGGGACGCCCCTTGATTAAAGACCGCATCGTATTTATCAAGGGCACCCGTGCCCGAAGTTTTAACATTTGTCCCACCACCGGTTTGAAGGTAAAAACCTCCAACGTATGGAACCCTTTCTGGCGTCACCTCTGCCGCCGCGGGTAATTGGTCAAATCTCAGCTCATAGTCCTTGTTAAAAAGTGCAAAATAGAAATTATTTTTTGCACGCACTTCTGTTTGGGAGGTGGCGAAGAAACCGGAAACTGGGCCACTCACAGTGGGTGCAACGACTCTTTTCGCTACAGGCACCGCTGGCTTGCACGCGCTCAATCCAAACACTAGAAAACCTGCGCCCATGGACGTAATTTTAGCGACGGGAATCCATCGAGCAAAAGGGATTATTGAGGGATTGCTATTATGAAAAGGCTCAGCTTTCAGCGCCAGTATCATGGAGGGGAAGCTCCTTCAGTAAAGAGATCAATGTAGACTCTTACTATGTTACTCTTTTGAACGAAAAATTGCCACCGGTCCCTAAAAGGAACAGGCGGCTTAACTGATGTTTCTTCCAAATCGACCTCGTCAAGAGCGTCGAGTTACTGGCATTTTATCGCTCTGGTGCGAATAATTTGTTTGACCACATTTTCCAGTCCCGCAGAATCTGGAATCTCAACTTTCCAACGTTGACATGCGGCACCAGGAGCATCTACACAGCTTGGGACGACGGAGCTGGTAACGGAATCTCCAAGGGAGACACGGCCATCTCGCCCGAAGATATAGCTAAGGTAGTCGTCGAAGTTTTTGTAACCATTTGCAGCTTCAACATAGTAGTGGGCCGAAGGACGACGACCCATCCAGCTAGACTCCCACGAACGCAACATTTTTTCGTGCTCTGCTTCTCGCTGAACGCGACTTTGAGCCTTCGTGATGTACACGGTAATGACCTCAACGCCTGCTTTGCGCAATTCCACTGCACTAGCCGCAACCGCGATAGGATTTCGGTCTGTTGGCTCACCATCGGTAATAAGAACTGCGACCCGACTACGCCCGTCATTCGTGGAGCTACTAAACAAGGTTGATGCGGCAGAGATTGCGGATCCATATGGTGTTGCCCCAACAGGACTGCGTGTAAAACCCAATGCAGACTGAATGGTGGCTCTGCTTTCAGCAGCAGGGCGACTACTAACCCATCCATTGGTTACAACCTTAGAATTGCCATTTGCGGATGGAAATTCCACAATTGAAATATTGCTCGCAGCATCAGCCGAAGCATCTTTTATGGAAACCTCACCAAGCAAATCAAAGGCGGCCAACAATGATTTCTCACGATTGGTTTCACCACCACAGGTTGATACGCCCTGTGGACTAGTCACTGCACTGGGACAGTCGGACGTAGAATTAGAGTTCGAATTATCAACAAGAAAAACGATATTGGATCCGATAGCCTTTTGGGTATCGGCACAAATCGGTCCCTCTGCAGGAGGAGCGGTACTTATGACCGGCGGGGTGGCCACCGGCGTGACAGGAGCAGTAGGAGTTGTTCGCGCATTTCCCCCTGCCATAAATTTTGCAGACCCACAGCTTGCTAATGTCAGCAAGACAGGAAAAATTCCAATTATGAGCCGTTTTGACTTGTTCGCTTTTAAATACATAGGGTCTCCAGAGCAACGGTGGTTAAGCAACATCAGCGCCACTAAAAGAATAGTAGCTGAGACGATTTATAACATAATTTCATTAAAATTGCAACAATTATATTTAGTTTTATAAAATATATTATAATCTTTACAATTTATGGTCTAATCGTGTTGCACTAACCTATCACTGTTGGGGAATGATAGATTTATGAGTAATTACAAACATTTACACCTACACTTGAACGACAAAATAAAGGCGCCTAGGGCGCCTTTATTACGATTACATCTTTTCTACCAATTATTTTAGCGACTTACGTCACTTGCCGGACGTGCAGGAAGTGGCGTAACCCCTTCAATATCATCAGGAAAGCTACTGTTGAACGAAAATGCTTGCACGCTATTGTCTGCGTTCCAGTAAAATTTGACCTCTTTTGTATAGCTTGGGCTAAACAAGCGATACTTATAGTAGCCAAATGTCCAGACAGGCACTCCGTCACTATTGCCGACGAATTGGGGATCACCAAGAACCAACTTCACGTCCTTTTGATGCGTTTTGCCCTTAGTCACCCAACCTATTTGGGAGGGAAATTCTCGGCCTGACGTGACACATGAAGTCAGCGAGAGCAAAGAAAATGCCGACGCTGCTACCAAATATATAGAAACCGTTGTTAATCCAAACTTACATTTTTCAAACTTCATTTTGAGCACTCCATAATATAAACGACCAATTCCAATTTCGAATTATTTTTCAGACTCTATTATGATAAAAAAAACGCTCCGTCACAAGTGCGGAGCGTCGAAATATTGGAGGATTATAAAAATAAAACAGAAGACTTAACTTGCAAAATTTACGTTTTCAATGACCGGCTCTATCAAAACTACATTGGCAGCGGTAGCTGCTCTCGTAGCTGTGACAGCGCTGCTTCCGAGCAGCAAGGTCTTCATTTGAAACGTCAATAAGGATTTCGGAATCCAAAAAAGAGCGGCAAGCTCCGAAATGATATTCCGACGAGAATCGATACGAGCCAATTCTTCGCGGATCATAGCCTTTGGAGCAAGTAGATTTGCCACAAAAATTAACTGCTCATAAGCTAGAAGTTTTTCATTGACCGCACCCAGCTCAGGATAACGGGCACGCTCAACTTCTAAAACAATTCTACCTAAGTCTTTAAGTACGCTCATGCGAGTCTGCGACTTAAGATCGCCTTTGCGGTAATTAATAGTATACTGGCCTGGTTTTGTGCGAAGAACGCGACTTAGGCGATCGATCATATCAATCGGCTGCATTTGCACATAAGAAAAGAAGCGAATGACTTCAGGAAGGTATAGAGGTGCCGTCGTAAATTGACTCTGCGCATGTAGACCGGATACAAATGACTCAATACGAGTACGAGCCGCTGCGATAGCTTCCTCGCCAGCTTCCGCCGACTTTGCAAGAGTTGCACTAACAGCGTTGCTCTCGATATACTCAAAGAATGCATCATCTAACGATGCGGCACCAGTGGCCACATCATGAACTAATGCTGCATCAACTTTCAACGCATCGGCTAAGCTTGCCAACGAAAAGACGCTACGAACGCTCTTATCGCCACGCTTCCAGTGACTACAATCGGAAGGATTGAAATCAAGGATATTGCCAATTTCTTGATCATTTACTTTTTTGTCGCCAGCCCGATGTGTCAACACCTTTTGGCAAAACTTAAAAAGTTGAATTGAATTTGGGAATTTCACCGTCTCGCTGCGCTTCATGGCATCTCCCCCTTAGGACACGGGCACGCAAATCGATTGAATCTGCGAACGCGGATCTTAGAACATTTATTGAACTCGCTGGTATATATATACTATATCTGGGTGCCCCTTTTCATGTCAAGAAAGCGACCCCAAAATCTGATAAATTACGATTTGACGCGGCTTTGCTGTCACACAAAAAAGTGAGAACCTTGTTGGACAAGGGTTCCATGTTGGCTGAAGGTTTTTTGGCGTAGCGCCCCAATAATAATCGATTAATGGACGTTTTTTCGTAATTTACAAAGGCAACGACCAAATCCGTCCACTTAAAATAGTGGCCGCCGTCGCGAGAAAAAATAGAGAAAATGATAATAAAAATATGTAGCGAAGATTTATGAGCCAAAAAACTAAATTGAATTCAAAATATTTGCTCAGAGATTTAGCGAACAACCAGCTTCAGGCCGCGCCAACACAAAGCCAAAAATAACGCTCCGATGGCTAAAAATACGGGTGTTATCGTAAACAAAAATTCCCTAACAACAGACATTGACTCAACAACACTAAACGCTCCGGTGGCTCCAGCACTCCAAGCCAACACACCCGCCCAAACGACAACCATAGTCGTAAATGTTGCAACAAATACATCAAGCCCAAATCCCCATATAAAGCGCACAAACGCACCACCATACTTGACCGTTGGTCGCATCCGTATTTCTGCTGCAACGGTATTTGGTGCGTAAGCCGCATGAGCTTGGCGGAGAATCGTCGATTCATCCGACTTCAACGCATCTAGCACGATCATGGGATCTCTCGACGACGAGACCGACGACGCGACCGACGACTGCCGATTTTTCGCTATTAATGAACCTAATCCCACACCTTCAGAGAGTGGTTTAATCTGCATTTTAAATGGCGCCATCAGAATGCCTCATTCCGCGATGAAAACGATTACTTCAGGATCTGCTGTCAATTTATGTTACCAATTTAAAATCGTCAACAAGAGATCTGAAATGAAAAAGATGCATAGCGGATTCTGCTCGAAACGGTCGCAGAGTTCGGCCTTTTTTAGCAGAATCTTTCTATCCAGCGCAAATGGCTTCCAGTCTATTGCCTGCGGCTTTGTACGACAGTATCTGCTCACATTTTTCGACAATAGCACTGGCGGCTTCAGCCGGGAGCAAGCCGGCCTCATATATGTTAGAAATCACGGTATATTCAAAACGAATCTCTGGATTCTTACTAAACGCTGCAGCCGCAGCCTGAGTCTTAGGCTCTGAAACATTAAATAATAAATAGGCTGAGAGACTTCGAGACGCCACCGCACTCCCCCCAGGCCTTTCACCAATAAGCAAAACGACGACCTTGCACTTCAGAAGAGTAGCCACTTGTTCGGCCACCTTAACCCGCCCATAAGAGATGGCAATAGGTTTACCGGTTGCTAATTTCTTTGCGACGAAGCCGTCCAGCAGTACGGGAATCATTTCGGGAATATTTGCGTGTACGGCGTCAGCACTTAAACCATCGGCGACGATAATTTGCACGTCAGAATTTTCGGGAACCAAGTTGGTGCTTGATTCTGTATTTAAAAATGAACCCAACTCAGGCGAACTTAGGTGACTTTGTTTATCACTGGCATTGGTCTTCAAAACTCTAAACGGGGTACAAGCATTTATTCTAGGAATATCTAACTCACATTGAATGGCGGCACGTCCAATGGCTTGATCTAATCGCAATTCTCGGGCGACACGATTCGTGGGACGAGGCCCAGCATGATCGGACGCAGAAAAACCGGGCACACTAGGCGTAGCATGAAGAAGCTCGTTGTACTCCATATCCGATTCACAAAACATTCGTGGATTCCCCCAATTTTTACCACGTACGACCACACCGTCGCGATCCAGGGTAAAAATATCTTTAGAAATCGCCCATTGCAAAAATTCTTCGCTGGGTTTTTTCTGGTATATTTCCCGCAACGTCTGATTGTCATGCCCGCTCGTATCAAAATACGCCAGCATGCGGTCGGTATTCAAACAAACTTCCATGTAGAAATTTGCACCAGCTGCCGTCAGCATTTGTGTGGCCATCTGCTGACCGTCCAATCCAATATTTGAGTGCAGGGTATAGCAGGGGGCCATGCCCATTGGTAGTCCCAGGAGTTTTCCCATGAAGTGATCTTGAAGGTTACTCAAAATCATTTCGAAGTTATCCAGGTGCGTTTCTGGGCCAATGAAACCGGTGACGTTGTTGACCATGAATGGATCATAACGCCTTGCAAGTCCGTAACAGAGACCTTCGCAGGTGGCCATGTCAATGCCATTGTGCTTGTTGTAGGTAAATTCGCTGCCTTGTCCTGTTTCAAAATACATAAACTGTTTAGCGACCGCATGTAACGGCCCTTGATCACGCATGGCGGTATACGCTTGATCAAGGAGATCTACGGTAAAATCAAATTCGGTAAGATTTGTTTGTTCCGTTCCCGCCAAACTTTGAAACATGATTTCAACTGGGACTCCAAGAGCCAAGCAGGCCATCTGAGTTTTGACGTGAGACAACACACAAATCTGAGTTGGGGCACCCGTTTTTCTGCGAATCTTATCAAGGTGTCTCAATACAGTGGAAATATTATCGACCGTGTCAATGGCAGGATTCATGCCGATGAGGGCGTCTCCGCCGCCTGTGGATAGGCCTGCATAAATAAGGAATGTTAGGCTTCGTAGTTCGTCTGTAGGATGATTTGGTTGAAGCCTTGACGACAGGCGTCCTTTTTCTCCGAGAGTGGTTCGAGCTTTAGAGGTGCGTTCAATTTTTTTGGCGACAAAAACAAGCTCATGAACATCCATTATTTTAGCCACGGCAGCGGCGAGAACACCGGTCATTCCAAATCCGAGACTAGCCGCCTCCTTCGAGTCTGCTTTAAGCAATCGGTCCTTAAGCCCACCAACTGTCAGATGTTTAATCGAATTGTATTGGATAAGGTCCACATCGTAATTAACTCGCATAACAGAATCTACGTTACCGAGGTGATCGGTCAGGGGACGATCATAAATATGAGAGACTAAGAGTTTGGACAGCAGGGTTCTCGCCGCTTCTCGGGCCGTTTCGGTTGTGGCTGCAAGTCGGGCATTGCGGTCACCGGCTTTGCTAATGTCGGCTGCGGCGAGCAGGGATTTCAATCCCATGAACGTAAATTCCGTGCCATGAAATTTGAGTGTATAGAGCTCATCAGGTTTGACCTCAGGAACAAAAATGCTTGCCAGTGCCGTCAATCTTTTGGTCATAACCTTCTCCCTACATTCCAAAATATGAAACAGAAACTACGCCTTGATGCACTGCGCCAATATTAAGAAAACTTGCACGTCTCGACTCGAGTTCATCAATGATGATGATCGTGCTCTCACCGCGTCCCCAATTGGACGCATAGGAGCCTAATGCTTTTCCCATGTTCTCTACAACCAAAAAAATTACAGGTTTGCTCCGAGGCAACCGCACCTCAAAAACGGCCTGTGCTATCTTGGCTCCAAGCTCTCGGACCAAAACTGCGGTCGTCAATCCTGCCTCGATGCGGATACAGGCTCCGTGTGACGATCTAGCCACTTGGGCCAAGATGGAGGTCAACTCATCCAATGACACATTAGCGGGTACTTCAGCCAATATGGGCATGTCGGTAAGAGGAAGCAGACTGTCATTTGACAAATAGATCGTGACCCCAGAAATACTCGTATTATGCAAGGCTAGTCCGAACGCTGTGGCTCGCCCCATATTTTCTGGCCGCCACGCTTCGATATGCTCTCGAAATAGTGGGTCCTCCATAATAGCAAGAGCGAGGTCGATGCCGAGATCGCCAAAGGCCGTCGTCGATAAATGACCCTTATTCGTAGCGAATTGATAGATCAGCTCGCCGACTCCTCCAGAAAACATAATCGCAGTTTTTTTTTGTTCGCTGTTACGGTCTCTGTCAACGTTACCATTGAGGTCGACCTCAAAATCTCGTTCCCGGCACCACGCTGGTCCAACCTTTTGACCGCCGATCATTTCATGGAGTAGCGCCACATAAAATTCCATGATCTTATTGACATCACTTTTGTTTAAGAGGTCTCCGCAATCTTTGCGAATGGCGCAATGATCGAGTAGCAGGTGGCCATAGGGCGACAATGCACTAATCACATAGCTTCCTGCTTGAACTTGAACATGACGAGCTCCCATCCACAAACAGCCAACTTTAGAAACAAACCCATTTTTTCCGAGGGCAATATTCGTCGTTCCGCCGCCAATATCAAAATTAATCATAGGCTGATCTGGGAAAGCGACTGAAGACCGTTGACAACTACCCATAAAGGCAAGCCACGATTCTAGGTAGGGATCACTGGCGGTGGCGATGATCGCCTTACCAATTTTTTGACGAATGAGGACTTTGGCTTCTTCAACATTTGCAGAGGCAGACGCTAGGCCGGTGATGATAGCCCCTCCTGCATCCACTTCTGATGCCTCAAATCCGGCTTTTGAAAACCATAGGTCAAGGGTAGCTTTCAACGCGTCAAGGTCAATCTGCGTATTGCTGAACGGAGTAAAAATCGGATCTGGTTTAAAGAAAATTTCAGGAAGCCCGAGTTCCATACGACCTGTGATGCAGTCTTTGACTATTGCGGCCCGTGCAAAAACCGCGCTCGATGTGGTAGACCCAAAATCAAGGCCAACTAAATTTAAGAGTTTATTGGAATTTAAAGCCATTAGGCTTTTAGGATACTCGACCAATGGCATCAACTGAAGCCTTAACATCACCGGCGGATGCCGTTTTTTCAAATAACTCAACGCTGGCGCGTTTTCTTTCAGTTTCCTTGGCTTTTCGTTCTTCGGCTGTCGGGTAATTGGTATCGACTAATTTTTCGATGGTTTTGATGGCCGCTTCAAATTCTGAGTTTGGTAAGCGAAGAAGTTTTCCTCTGAGGGCCAAGACTTGTGTGGCTTTTCGGTCCAACATACCGAGATCCATACAATCTCTTTCGATCGAGTCAAAGTAGAACCAGAGGTTCTCGACGTTTATTCCTTGTTTTGGATCGCTGGACATAGGGGTTTCTCCTTACCGCACGTTACGTTAAGGGAATCGGCTTAATGCGTAAAAACTTTAGTCGCATTGTGGGGAAGCGTAACACCCCAAAGGCACAAAACATGTCCATTTACATTGAACATTCAGCTAGTTAAGGTATTATCAAAAAAGTGTCATTTTGGACAATTTGTTTGCTTTAGGCGACTGCCTCGTCGTCAGATGGTCATAAAAATATGCGTTTGATCCTGTTAAGTAATTCGCTCACTGGCAAAAAAGAACCGTTAAAGCTCTTAGATCCCGCCTCCAACCATGTTGGAATCTACGCTTGCGGTGTCACCGTCTATGACGATTGTCATATTGGCCACGCCATGCAAGCCATCAATTTCGATATCATGCGCTCCTACCTTAAATACAGCGGCTATAAGGTCACCTATGTTCGCAACTACACGGACGTCGATGATAAGATTATTAATCGTGCGAAGGAGCGCGGTATCAGTCCCGCAAAATTGGCCGCCGATATGATTCTCAATAGCGAACGAGACATGCGAGACATCGACGTCGCGCCAGCAGATTTCGAGCCCAAGGTCTCGGAAAACATCCAAGAAATCGTTGCTATGATCAAAACGATCATCGACAAAGGCTTTGCATACTCGACCACAGATGGGGATGTGTATTACCGTGTTCGCAAAAAATCTGACTACGGCAAATTATCTAACCGCAAGCCTGACGAACTTCAATCGGGCACTCGTGATCTTGTGGTGGGAGAAAAAGAGGACGCCCTAGATTTTGCTTTATGGAAGGCCGACACGACCCCTGACGCCTCTTGGCAGAGTCCTTGGGGACTTGGCCGCCCGGGGTGGCACATAGAATGTTCTGCCATGGCGTGTAAGCATCTAGGTAAATCATTTGAGATTCACGGTGGCGGGCGCGACCTCATATTCCCCCATCATGAAAATGAAATTGCGCAGTCCGAGGTCGCTAATTCTGCCCCGTACGCCAGTATATGGATTCACTCTGGACTTTTGAACATTGAACATCAAAAAATGTCAAAAAGCCTTGGCAATCACATTACGATTCAGCAGTTTTTGGCCTCTTGGCCTGCGGAGGTGCTCAGACTTGGGATTGTCATGAATCACTACGCCTCGAACATTGATTTTACCAAGGGCTTCTTTCAAACTTGCCACAAGCGTTTGCTATACTGCTATGAGGGACTGGTGGCGATGGATGAGTATGCTGAGACGACCGCCTCGGAGCCCGACAAGGCCACCGTTGAGGCCTTCCATGCTGCGATGTCAGACGATTTCAATTCAGTGGCCGCTTTAGGTGCGATCAACATTGCCTTCAAGCAGGGACGCGAGGCGTTAGTCGGCAAGAAAACCGCTCAGAAGCAGGCTCAAGTTGCGGGGATCGCCTGTGCGCTTCGCGAAACGGGTCGGGTGCTTGGACTATTTAAGGCACCAGCCATTTCGCAAATTGAGAGCTTGAAGGCCAAATTGCTACCGCTCCTTGGCGTTACGGTCGCTGAGATTAATGCTGCCATTCAAGAACGCAAGGATGCTCGTTCGTCCAAAGATTTTGCGCGAGGGGATGCGGTGCGTGATGCGATGGCTAGTCGCGGCATTGAAATTCGGGATACACCTCAAGGCACGGTTTGGAGCATTAAATTTAATGACTAGCGCATCATTCATCATCACGAACCTTAAGGAGGCGGTGACTCTTGAGCCACTGGCCAAAGAGAACCGGTTCACCCAGATTTCCAACAAGGATTTAGGGCGTCAAGCGAATGCCTGGATTGCTGTAACGGGACAAAAAATTGTTGGCGTTGGGTGTGGTGAGGTTGACTCAAATTTCAAAACATTTGCGAACATTGACGGCCGCGGGTGCATTGCGTTACCTGGCCTTATAGATGCGCATACGCATCCTGTTTTTGCGGGCATTCGCTCAGACGAGTTTTGCCGACGGCTTGACGGCGCGACTTACCAAGAAATCGCCAAACAGGGTGGAGGCATTCAGTCTAGTGTCAAGAGCACGGCGGAGGCCACTGACGATCTTCTTGAATCATTAATACGTGCAAGAATGAATACGTTTGCGCAGCACGGGGTCACGACGATTGAAATGAAGTCGGGCTATGGCTTAACTGTTGCCGAAGAGCTTCGCCACCTTCGACTCATCAAAAAAATCGCTCAAAATTCTGCACAAACGATTAGTGCGACTTGCCTTGCATTGCACGCTGTGCCAAAAGATCAGCCTTCTGCAAAAAAATGGGCGGAGGTCTGTGCGAGGGAGTTACTGCCCATCGTTCGTAAAGAGGGGCTTGCGGATGCGGTGGATGCGTTTATTGAAACTGGATATTTCAGCGTTAATGACTGTGCATTATATTTAGAGACGGCGAAGCAGCTTGGTTTAAACATTCGCCTTCATGTCGACGAATTCTCAGACTCGCAAGGTGCTGTGTGTGCGGCTTCTTACGGCGCCCTAAGTGCCGACCATCTTCAGTTTGCGTCACCAGAAGGTATTCTTGCCATGGCCTCAAAGGGAGTGGTCGCCTTGCTGCTTCCGGGCACATCTCTTTACACGTCTATTCCGTACACTGACAGCACTCCATTCAAGAAAGCGGGTTGCGCGATTGGGCTTGCGACGGATTTTAATCCGGGCAGTTGTCCTGTCGACAATCTTCGGCTTGTGCTGACGATGGGAGCTTTGCACTGCAAATTAACGATGGCGGAGGCGGTTGCTGCGGTGACTTGGGTGCCTGCTCGGTCCCTTAGGCTTGAGGGCGAAAAGGGCGCATTAACGATTGGCCGAGATGCCGACATCCTCATCATGCCCCTCACCTCTTGCGAAGAATTTGTGGCCGACCTAGGCCGCACTCGGCCTGCCTTTGTCTTTGCAAAGGGGCGCAAAATCTTCAGCCCCGACTGACCCCCCTCCCCCTGCATCACACTCCCACCCGTAAGTGGATTGTGGCGCAATCCCTAGTAGGTGATCTCCATGATAGTATATTCGAGGGAACCCTTTGGTGCGTTGACTTCGATCACGTCATCAATTTTTTTGCCGAGTAGGGCTCTAGCGATTGGCGAGCTAATTGAGATTTTATTTTGGCGTAGATCTGCTTCGAGATCGCCGACGACGCGGTAGGTTTTTTTATCACCGGACGCTTCATCTTGAACGGTCACATAGGCACCGAAACGCACTTGAGCGACAGCTTGGCTATCGGCGGTAAAATCGATGATATTGGCACGTCCGAGATTTCCCTCAAGCTCGCCGATTCTTGCTTCAACGAAGCCTTGGCGTTCTCTTGCGGCATGATATTCTGCATTTTCGCTCAGGTCTCCATGAGCTCTTGCGTCTGCGATATCTTGAATGATTTTCGGTCGTTCCGTATGTTTTAATTTATACAACTCGTCTTGTAACGATTGGTAACCATCTTTTGTAAATGGGATTAGTTCTTCTACCATAATTTCACCTTCTGCTCTCTATGACTCAATAAAAGCAATAAGTGGAGCCAATGGCCCCACCTTTTGCCCGTGGAATATAGCTCAAATTAAGTTTAAACACAATTATTAAGTGTTTCGGCCTATTTTCACAGGAAAAATCAGAAGTTATGGGTCGCCGAAAAGCCTAAATTATAGGCGAATGCATTCACCTCTTGCATGGTTGTAGTGCCCCCTATTTTTTGGGCCTTCCCGATACCTTTTTGGAACACTACGCCTACGGAGACTTGGCTATTGGGTTGGGCCATGGCAACAAACACGGAGGCTCCTTGATAATCCACATGATCGGGCTGATTTGATTTGCTTGATTTTAGATTGGGGGTGGCATCCTTATTTGTGAAATATCCTAAGCGCACGGGAACGGACGGCGTCACGTAGTATTCTGACCCGACTGCGTAGTTCAGAACACTTTTTTTGGTGTACATATTAACGATGGTTGCTTGTTGATCTGTATCTGATACCTCAGCATGGTAGTCAAAATCCGTCGTCACAAGCAGCTTAGTGGAAGCATATAATGCAACGCCCCCTCGAACTTCAAGCGGCATTGAGCCCAATGGATTTTTCGACTTCACAACGACCGGATCGGAGGATAATGACGTACCTGTCACGTAAACCAAACTATCGGACGTCATCGCATACTTCTGAGAGGCATAAGTTCCTGTGCGAAGCGAGAGTCCGAACACTAATTTAGTGGTGGGTGCCCATTGAATACCTAGCCCTGTTTGCATTCCGTGAGCTACGAGGCTTTCGCGAACGCTGCTCATATAGTACTGAGCTCCTGAAGTGAGTGTGTAATTTTGAGATATTTGAACTAATTCATCGACATTCAAATAGCCAATGGAAAGTCCAATACCTAGGGAAGGTGAAATGCGGTAAGAAATGGCTGCTGTTGCTGCGTAGGTTGCCGCTCTTTGATTTGCGGAACGGTGATACCTAGCGATACCTTCCTTATTATAAAGTAAACTGTCTTGGTCTTTCAATTCAGTATCGATTGTATAGTATGCGAAGCCACCAACTAGGCCTGGATAGACCTTATCAAGCTTTTGCATCGTTCCAAAAAACGGAGCAAAGGTTCCACCACTTTTCTCCTTCCAATCCTCGCCTCCAGGAATCGCTTTCTTGTAGGTTGCCGTTTTGGAATAAAATGCGTTAGCGGAGCCGGAAATATCATTGGACTGTGCAAATGCGAGTCCACCTGGGTTATAAAATACGCCAGACGCATCATCCGACACTCCTGAGTAGGCCCCTGCCATCCCCTGGGCTCGCTCTCCGGTCACAACATTTCTATAGTGCATTTGATCTGCAAATGCTCCTGTGCTTGACACGCTCAACATCAAACTCGATACTGCAAATATTTTATTTTTCATGCCATCCTAATCCTTTTTCCTTGCTTTGAGTCTAACAATTGCCGTTTCAAATCGATCTTTACCAACTGATCCAATAATTTGATCGGCACCCATTTCATTCAATACCTTAGCAATGGCTGCTCTACGATCTGGTATCGTTGGGTGCGTGACGTCCATCACTGTTTTGTCATTATTTTTTTTCTTTGTTAGTGCAAGTCGCGCCAAAAAATTATCCAGAGCTTTAGGCTCATACCCAGCCCTGATTGCATACTTAACGCCTTCGCGGTCTGCCTCGAATTCCATTTCCTTGTCCAAGCCTTTTTCAAGCATGAGGCTCATTCCAGCTTTCGCCGCCTGCAAAATTCCCAATCCCGAACCACTTGCGGTGGTCATAAATTTCGCCAGTGCCGAACCATTTTCGCTTTCCTGCGGTATTGGGCGGGCGCGAGTCCGCGAATATCTATCGGGCCTTCGACGCGACGCTAATTCTCCCTCAGCTTTATCTGCATCGGCTTTATTAATGGTTTTGAGCGTCTTGAACATGTGTTGTTTACCGACGTGAGCGGATTCATGCCCCAGGATGGCGCCGATCTCCGCTTCATTCTCTGCATTTTGAATGACGCCACGGGTCAACAATATGTATCCACCTGGGCATGCAAATGCGTTTGGAGAATCCGAATCCAAAATAGCAAACAAATATCTGCGATCTGGGTAGTCGCCATTATTGGCAACAAATCGCCCGACTTTATTGATGTAGGCTGTAAGTCCTGGATCTAAATATTCACCATAAAACGCCAAAAGTCGACCGGCCATATTGCGCCCGATCTCCACCTCAGCTTTGTAATCATCGAGAAATTGCTGTTCATCTTTTGACAGCTTAACGGTGGATTCTTCACTCGGCTTCTTCGACGAGCAGCTCGTTCCTAGTGTAATCATACCAGCGACTACGAGCATTTTTGAAATCGTCCGATCCATGGACTTTTCTCCGTTCAATTAACTTATTTTAGCATCAGAAACAAATTACTTCCAAACTAAATACAGCTCAATTCTATTTCCCAGATTTAACTCGGCCTTCAACTTCTGAGAGCACAATTTTTGCTTGCTCATCAATCAAGGCCACCGACTGGTCAAAGTCTTCCATTGCATAAACGGCATGAAGGTTTGGGCGCAGACTACCTGCCATGCCAGTTTCCGACGTGTCGTCTAGGCCTCGAACACCCATGACTGCACTGCGAGTTCTGCCGCCGTCAGCGGAGGCTTGGCTTCGCCCATTTTTAACGGCTTCGCGCATGGCATCATTTAAGCCAGCCTTATCCTCGGGCTTTACTTTCACGGCCAGTACACTGACAAAACCAGGCTTGCCATCCTTGGTGACGACTTGCCAATACATTCCTTTTCTTTCTGTATATGCGACCGTGTCACCAACCTTCAGCGTTTGCAAAACAGCGGAAGCCTTGTCCCCTGCACTGAATATCTCAACCGTTGGTTTTGCTGCCACGAGTTGCCCAGCCTGCGAAGTGCCTGACAAAAATAATGCGACGATGACGAAAGGTAATTTACTCATAATTAATTCCTCCTTTTAAGACTATAACCTACATCGGAACGTCCAACCGGCACTCAAGCTTAGCCAATTATTTCAATAATATAGAATGCTTACGACTTAAATTGGTTCAAACACTGGTGGCTGATAACCATAAATACCGCAAGCACCAACCTAAAATTTCATACTAAGGGGTCTGATACGGTACAATCATAACATGAAAGCAGAATTCCAACTAATTATTGGCGGCGCATGGTCAGGGAAAACGGCTCGGGCGGAATTCGTCGCACGTTCATATCGACAAGTAGCCTGGATTGGGACCAGTAGCAGAGGCCTTCCAGAATTGGAATCACGAATTTCCGAGCTTCAATCGGCCCGACCAAATCATTGGATTCAGGTGGACTCACCACTCAATTTGATATCAACCCTACAGGATGTCAGAAAAAAGTATCCTGACTCCTTGCTTGTTATAGATTCATTCAGTCAGTGGATCAGTAACGAAATGGCCAGCAAATCGAATCGTTATGATGAGCAGCAGTTACTGGAACTTTGTAGGCGCGAGGCCGACGATTTTCTTTCTGAAATTGAGGCGACCGCGAAATCTAATTCCATTCTTGTTGTGTCGGCTGACTTTGGACAATCCCTCCCTCCCCAAGATTCGGCTCAGCGCATCATACGAATGTGTGTGGGCATGACCAATGCCAAGCTCGGATCTATTTCCACGAGCGCAGAATTGATTCAAGCTGGCTTTGTAATTTTCAAAAATCAACGCTGAAATCCAATCGAAATCAGAGACTTCCCTATCTAGTCATTATTTTTGGATTAAAGAGATCCAATATAAATGCCGATAGTTGTGATGTAATCCCCACTTGTTAGGAGTATTTATGACATCACTGCTCAGACCTCAACCAGATTCAGGCCCACGATCGTTACGTTTGACTCCGCCCGAAAATCTTAAAGTCGAAGCGCGAACGCTCGGGACAAAGTTGTCTTTTGACGTGCCTGTTTCAAACATATCGAGAAGCGGGATGCTCCTGGAATGGTCAAATAAAAAATACACGCTTCCCTTTATCGAAAACACCTTAGTTGAAATCGAGCTCACCACAACATTGCGCGGGGAGCCGCGTAACATAAATATTCTGGGAAAAGTTACCCGGAAATTTGGCGAAAATAGCGCCTCTCAATACGGCATTAAACTAATCCATTCCGGCGAACAAGATCACTTTGAATGGATAAATATTATCACCAACTTAGAAAAGACCCTCTTATAGCAAACGAATGACGAGCCTGAAACTGATTTTTGGACGCATTGCAGAATCAAGGAAATTTGAGTATGGGCCAAGAAAAAATCGTCGTCATAGACACAGACAAAGGCATGGCAAACTTGACCGTGCAGCAAGTTATTGCGATGGTTGTGGAAGAGGTTAAAGTCTCTCACGATCCAGAGGAGGGCTATCAAGCCATTCGCAGTGGATATTATACCGGTGCCATCATCGATTGGAAGTTAAAAGGCGAATCAAACGGCCTTGCACTACTTAGCCGCATTCGACGCATTCCAAAATTCAGCTTCTATCCCATTATTATTTCGACAGGATTCTCCAAGAATGAGGATCTGCGAATAATTGCAGATTATCCTTGCACGGTCGTCATGGATAAACCGCTGAAAGCAAAAAATATCGCTGAAAATTTCGCCAAACTAAAATCCGTGAGTCAATGGTATACGGTCAATGATAAAAATATTAAGGACGCATTTTCATCACCGTCCCTGACTCCTGAAACAGCGCTGAAATTGACGGACCTCCTCTTGAGCAAAAATCCTACGTCAATCCCTCTGGCGATGCTGGTTGCAAAATACTTGACGAAAAATAACTTTGACACACTCGGTTTAGAGCTATGCAACAAGCATCTGGCTCCAAATCCAAAAAACGTGGCCATACTTAACACAAAGTCCAAAATTCTTGCAAAAATTGGCGACATGCGAGGTGCGATGGAATGTATTTCCATCGCTCAATCGATATCGCCTCAAAATTTGGAGCGCCTTTGCTTATTGGGAGAAATTGAAATCTCACTCAATCATCCCGAAGCGGCTATTGCAAACTTCCAAAAGGCGTTAGCGGTTGATTCACAAGATGCCAAATCAAAAATAGGCCTAGTCATGGCAGACGGACTAAAAAATGGCTCCGTCAGTGGAAGTACAGATGGAGCCTCGATTGCAAAAATGCTGAACAACCTTGGAGCCCAATTAGCTTCAAGCGGCCAGTACCAAAAGGCAATCAAGTATTACATGCTAAGCTTCGCTTTTGTGGGAACTCAGGAATTGCAAACACGCGTCAGTTTCAATATGGGTTTGGGGTTTAAAAAATGGGAAAAGCTTCCCCAAGCTAAATTTTGGCTCCAAAAATCCCTGGCTCTATCCTACGGTGCATTCACAAAAGCCATTAAACATCTGGAAGGCCTGGATCATCTTGTTGCCAAAGCCGGTCTGGATGTCGACCAAAACGCAGCCAAAGAAGTATTCCGGCCTCTAGCGCCCCAGGAACCGAAAAAGTCTCCCAAGGTCGAAAAGTTAGCCGCTGCCAGTCCGCCACCGAAGGCCGCAGCAAAAGATCCCGACGACTCCGACATCTTCGAGGAAGAAAACATTAGCAACTCCAAAGCTTCAAGTCCTGAATCCGCGGCTTCGAATAGCCATGTTCTACCAAATTTTGAAGAAGTGGTAGAAAAATTGGATGCCATTGCAAGCTTTGATCTGGACTTAGGAATCGAGTAGTCCTTGCGATTGTCACGGACCTATTCGCTCGTTTTTCTACTTTTTAAAAAAAGTCGTTGCACTTATAAATGTCTCTTCGTAGCCTCCTGAAAAATTATGCTCAGGAGGGTTCTCATGCAGCTCAAAAAAAATACTTTGGTTTTGCTACTGTCTCTGTTTGTCATTCCTTCTGGGGGGCTAGCTCAAAATCTTTCGGAGCTAGCAAAAAAAATCGCCGCGGAAATAGTCGACTGCCATGATGGCGACACATGCCACGTCCTCCTTTCTTCAGGCATGTCCCTAAATGTACGCCTAGCAGGCATTGATGCGCCTGAGGTAGGACGTTATGGAAAGTCCCAGTCTGGTGGCCAGGAACTCGGAGATGCCTCTCGAAATGCATTAGTTAGTTTGGTTGTAAAAAAGAAGAATACGTATCTTCGGCAAGTCGACATAGACCGCTACAACCGCCCTGTAGTCGAAATCTTTGTCGATAACGAATTGATTAACCTAAAAATGCTTGAAATTGGAATGGCAGAGCGATACACAGGAATGACGATAGAAATCGACCGCGCAAAATATGAAGCTGCGGAAACTAAGTCAAAGAATCTAAAATTAGGCATTTGGGGCATTTCCCATTACGTTTCACCAAAGAAATGGCGTCGAGAGGACAAAAAATGAAAGGGACAAATAAATCTGACCGTCAGGTCAAGTGTCCAACTTGTGGGGTACCTACGCTCTTTTCCGCCGCCAACGAGTTTCGGCCGTTTTGCTCTGATCGCTGCAAAACCGGTGACCTTGCAGCCTGGGCGAGTGAGACCTACGCTGTGCCGGTCAGCGGCAGCTCAGAGGACAACGAAGAAAATCTTGCGGCGGAATTCACGGAATTGGATTGATTGAAAATCGATTGGAGATTACATTTTAGCCTGGTAACAAGTGCCATTGATTCAATATTTGGAGATACCTGCTTTGCAATCTGAACGAACCCTCGCAAAATTGGAATGGTCTTTACTCACGGCTCGCCTTGCAAATTTCGCTGCCACCGACGAGGCTCAAGCAAACTGCCTTGCCCTACTTCCTAATCGAGAACGAGACGCCATTAGTCAGCGCTGGTCCGACGTCACATCACTTCGAGATATTGCCCGTGCAGGCTACAGAGCGCCAATTGGCGCCCTAAAAAATCCAATTCAGCCATTCAAAGGCGCTGAAAAAGGACAAATTTTAGAGGGCCCCGATCTTAGATTGATTTGTGACGTGCTCATTTCCACGAAGCGAGTTCTGGCGTTCGCCGGAAACTTCACCGCTAAGTCAGCGGTGTTGCAAACCATTAGAGCAGCTCTGTCACCATTGCCGCCCTTACTCAATGCCATTGAGAAAGCGGTTGGAGTTGATGGTTTACTGTTAGACAATGCCTCCGATGAGCTCTCTGCGATACGCGCCCAAAAAACGTCCCTTCGAAAACGAATTGAAGAAACCATCACAAAGATCATGCACGAGCCCGATGTTTTGGAATATCTTCAAGACGATTTCTACACGGTACGTCACGACAAATACGTTATTCCACTGAGACTAGACGGCCGAGGTCGGGTCAAAGGCATTATTGTCGACACGTCGGAATCTGGACAATCTTTGTTTTTGGAGCCTGCGGCCATCGCTGCGATGAATTTTTCTCTCCACGAACTCGACCTTGCAGAAAAGCTCGAAATCATCCGGATTTTTAGAACCCTAAGCGCACACGTCGCAAGGGATCTTGCGGCCATTAAAATTAATTACAAATCCCTTGTGGAACTCGACATGTTA
Organism: Bdellovibrio sp. ZAP7; assembly: GCA_945900755.1. Taxonomy (GTDB): domain Bacteria; phylum Bdellovibrionota_B; class Oligoflexia; order Oligoflexales; family RGVZ01; genus CAMDKS01. The sequence continues at coordinate 3,584 of CAMDKS010000036.1, read as the reverse complement.
ACGGCCGAGGCTATCCTTGCGGTTGAGATTGACGCGGGTTCTGTAGAAATTTCTGATGTACCGTGCTTGTCTCTGATTGAGGCGCGCCACCCACTCATAAAAACTCCAAGCGGCAAAACCGCCGAACCAAATACGATTCTCCTTGGAGACGTCGCTGGAACCGAGCAACGCATTCTCATAGTTTCCGGCCCCAATGCCGGCGGAAAAACTGTGGTATTGAAAACAACGGGCCTTCTCCACTTGATGGCGCGTGCGGGCCTACTGATTCCTGCAGATCCACAGTCCAAAATGTATCTCTTCAAATCGATTCATCTTGAAATGGGTGATGGTCAGAACATAACCGCAAATTTGTCAACCTTCAGCGGGCATCTTTTGGGACTCAAGCCTATTCTTGAAAATGCGTCCAAGCATGATCTTGTTTTGTTGGACGAACTAGCCACCGGCACGGAGCCACTCGCGGGCGCCGCCATTGCTCGCTCAGTGCTCGAGCATTTAGCCCAAACAAAAGTTACGACGATTGCAACCACTCACTTTGACGGCCTGAAAGGTATGGCTATTGGTGATACGAGGTATCGCAACGCCTCGATGGAATACGCTGAAGCAACCTACACGCCGACCTATCGCCTCATCCTAGATGTTCCAGGACAGAGCTACGGCCTTGAGCTTGCGACGCAGATGGGAATCCCCTCACACATTATCGAGCGTGCTCGTTCTCTGCGGGGGCAAAGTCATACGGCCCTTGACGAAGCCGTTGCCGCCCTTCAGACAGCCCGTATCGAGGCCGTTAATTTGAAGCGCCAGCTAGATAAAGAGTTACTGGAAGCGCAGTCTATGAAGGCAAGGTGGCAAGAAGAATGCCGGCTCATTGAAGAGCAAAGAGCAAAGGCGTCACGCAGCGTCGCTGCAAAGTTAGAGACTGAAGTGGATTCCATGCGATCAGAGTTTGAAGACAAAGCGAGAGAGCTCCGCGACGTGGTCAAAGAAGTTCGAACGGGAGCCGTTGATCCTAAAAGTGCCTTTGAAAAAAAGCGTGAGGTCGAGGAAAAACTTCGCACCCTTGAAACGAGCATGTCGCGGATGGCAAACAGTGGCACTAAAGCGGAGTTACCAGGAACCCCGTTGGCCGGAGTTGATCTTCGCGTGGGACTAAACGTCTATGTTTTGCCTCTCAAACGGGAAGGAGTCATCGCAAAAATAGGCGCCACCCCAACTGATCCCATAGAAGTCCAAGTTGGAATTGTCAAAGTTCGCGTTGGGCTATTGGACCTACGCAAAACTCGCGGCGAAGTGACGTCCCTCATTCACACACCTAAAAGCGCACGATCCGCGGCAGTCGTCAAACCTGCGGTTCCTGAATTCGTTCTACAAACTGCAAGCAACACCCTCAATATTCGCGGAGCCGACGTCGACTCTGCCATTCAAAAATCTTTATCGTTTATCGACAAATGTATGCTCGGCGGAGAACGGCAGGTGGTGCTCATTCACGGCAACGGTGGAGACCGCCTAAAATCAGCCATTCGCACCATGCTCCGAGACAACTGCCCGTACAATGTTTCCTACCGTCCGGGCGAGGCCGGCGAGGGCGGTGACGGGGTGACCATCGTTTCCATCGGCAGTCTTTAGAAGGCCTTTATGGGCTCCTGCCAGCCCAAAGAATCCGCAAAGCCTTAATATTACAGAGTTAAAATATCGACGCCAATAAAAATAGCCGCTTGTGTAATTATTAATGGCTTATTAACGAGACTAGGTGTATAATAGGGCTTCAATATCCGACTGAGGAGATGAGCCTGCTGTTCATTTCTAATAATCGGAACAAAAAACAGAGGTTCTTTTTTATGGGCAAGAAATTGTATGTCGGCGGTCTCTCTTACAACACAACTGATCAAGGTCTCCACGACGTGTTTTCACGCGTAGGCACTGTCGAAAGCGCAAAAGTCATCACTGACCGTGAGACAAACCGCAGCAAAGGTTTCGGATTCGTCGAAATGTCGACTGATCAAGAAGCACAAGCAGCCATCCAAAAATTCAATGGCGCAGAAGTAGACGGTCGTAAATTGACTGTTAACGAAGCTAAGCCACAAGCTCCTCGCGAAAATCGCGGCGGCGGCGGCGGCGGCGGCGGCGGCGGCGGCGGCGGTCGGAACCGTTGGTAGTCTAAGCTTTGCTTTAAACGGCTAGAATTTGTTTCTGTAAATGACCGTGCTAAACTCGACTCCAGTTTTCTGGCCAAGAGATTTAGCGCGGTCATTTTTTTTATATTGGAGGCCCCATGCGTAAAGTATTTCGAGATCCATTTAGCGGACTTTCGCATGTATTAGGCGCCCTCTTAGGGTGTGCCGCCCTAGGCTATTTACTCAATCACAGCCTTGCAAATGGTGACGTTAGGTCATCTATTCCTTTCGCGATTTTTGGCATCAGTGTCATTTTAATGTACTCATCAAGCGCAGCTTATCATTTATTGCGCGTCTCAGAATCTAAGATCAAGCTCTTACGACGCATCGATCACACCATGATTTTTATATTAATCGCGGGGAGCTACACTCCTTTTTGTTTGATTGCTCTCAAGGACTCAAACGGTCCATGGCTGCTGAATGCTGTGTGGGGAATTGCGATTGCGGGGCTCGGCATCAAACTTTTTTGGATGCACGCTCCGCGTTGGCTCTCGACTGGACTTTATTTGTTTATGGGATGGCTCGCCGTCTCTGTGTTAGTCCCACTTTCCCAAACGTTAACACCTGAAGGACTCGCCTGGCTTTTGGGTGGCGGACTATTTTATACGGTTGGAGCAATCATCTATGCCGTAAAATGGCCCGATCCATTTGCACCGCATTTTGGCTTTCACGAAATTTGGCACCTATTTGTTCTTGCTGGCACGACTTGCCATTTTTTCAGCATCATCACGTTGCTCTAGGCTCCGATATTTTCCAACAAAGACATCTCGGCAGACGTCAGGGAAAACTGAATGCAGGCAAGATCGGCCTTCATGTGGGAACTATTGCTTGTTCCCGTTAGTGGGCACATCCCGATTTGCTGCGCAAACCGAAAAACTACTTGCTCAACGCCAGTCTTATATTTCTCAGCCATTTTTACCACCTCACCCGACCTAAGCACCTGTGGATTGGCTGTAAGCAGTGAAAAACCTTGGTAAACGATATCATTCTTTTTGCAAAAACGTCGCACATCCGCATCCCACCTAGAGGCTGCGTAGCAGCGGTTTTGAAGAAACTTTGGCTTCACCTTTGCAAATTCAAAAAATAATTCCAGCTGCTGCAAGGAGACGTTACTCACCCCCAAAGCACGAGCGGAATTTTTTTCATGCAGTGCCTCCATCGCACGCCATACTTCTTTGTCTTCTGGATAAATGCCGCTTTGAGCGACTGGACCATGGAGCACATAGGAATCAACGTAATCGGTGTGCAGGTGTTCAAGTGAACTGGTGTGATTTTGCACTTTAAACTAAACGAAGATTTCTACGTTAACCTGGACCGTAATTTTACCTTTACAGCATAAAAAATGATCCTGCGAAACTTTTGATGGGTCTAAGAGACACTCGTTCTAAAGCATTTTTTTATTTTGGTTTATAT
>CAMDKS010000035.1 GCA_945900755.1 Bdellovibrio sp. ZAP7 | reverse complement strand
GGGTGATCCGCAGCACCGAATTGAACGCGGAAGAACGGAAGAGCGGAAATTTGGAAAAGGAGTTCATAAACTAAAATAGACTGATGTACGATTAACAGGAAAATCATAACCTCTCAAAATCATGGCAATTTAGATGCGGTAGCCCTGCTTGTTCTCATGTGTGATTCCCGTTGCCCTCCAAACATGCTGAATAGTTGCCTCCCTTTAAATGGATTTTTTCACAGCTTCCATGTCAACACCCCGAGACTCAATTTCAGCTTTCGACAAAATTCCCGAGGCCGACGCACGCTCAAAGAAATTAAGCAGACCAAGTACACTAGCTCGGTCATCAAACACGCCGCCTGAATGACTCGCTTGCGATGCACGTTCAAGAAACATTTTAAGGCGTGCGGCCGCACTATCAAATTCTTGAAGCACGAAAACGTGATTGGCGACATGACGCACTGGAAGTTGGGCTGGGTGCAGGTCCCACCCTTGATAAAATCCAAGGGAAAGACTTCTCATCATTTGTTGATAATTGTAGCGCCACGTGTCTGAATAGGCTGCAAGGGATGCGGACGAATTTTCTTTGGGGGACATTGGTAACCGGCTAATAATCCCGTCACTAAGGCCAAGCCCCGGAGCCAGGCCACCAACAATCTGCATCCACATCCGACCAAAATCACATGCCAAATGATCAATAGCCTGACCTGCACTGCCAATACCCAAGGATGAGGTAAAATCATAAATACCGAAATGCAAACTCTGACACCGGCCACGAGCCGCCGCCACAAACGAAGGAATTGGTATCGTACCGTCGACAGCTAAAAAAGCTTCCGGCGACTCTATGAGAATTTCAACGCGAAAAAATCCTGAGCCCAAATGCAATTCTTTTTCATACGAATCGAGAATATCGACTAAGGTCGTCACCTGCTCAGGTGACTTCACCTTCGGCAGTGTGATGATCATAAACTTTAGTCCCGAAGATTTTCCGCCTTCGGCTCCAAATTGCTTGATAAATAACGACAACGTACGCAAAGAGCGTCGCAAGCCTCCCGTCGATAGAGGCTTGATGCGAATCCCCATGGCCCGCGGTGTATGGTCGGCTTTTACCAGTTTCACCATGGTTACAGCAGCCGCTTTTGCGTGACGATCTTCTTCCTCATCAGAGCGCACACCGTAGCCGTCTTCAAAATCAACTCGGTAGTCTTCCAGAGGTTCACGAATTAATTTCTTTGAAACTCGAGAAAACACCTCCGTCGCAAACTCCGTTGTCCAATTTTCCCCAACTAACTTATTTAAAGCCGTCGCATCAGACGCCGCAAAATGAAAGGCCTCTTGAGCTAGGCGAGCAATCTTAGGGAACGTGGCCTCTGAAAATAAATGCGCGCCACCGTAAAGTACATGCACTGGATGCTGATGGGCATGATGCGGCGACAAACGTAGGGACTGAGCGGCCAAAGCACTATTTGCTTTTTCAAGCCGTCCGATTTGGGCACTGAATTGATTTAAATCGACGATGCTCACCGAACACCTCCCAAGTCGCTTCGATACTTTTAGAATGGCTTCAGACAAAATTAGATATCGTTAGATATAATAGCAAAAAAATAAAAAAATCCGCAGACTTCCTTTCGGAGATCTGAGGACTTTTTATTTACGCCGTAATTTCGCACAAGCTTAGAGAAAGTATTGACACTAATGCCAATACTTTACTTCGCAGACCGCAATTTACTTGCGACCCAACCCAACTTTTGCTTCAGCGACAAGAGCGGTAAACGCTGCTTTGTCAGTGATCGCGAGGTTTGAGATAACACTGCGATCAACTTCGATACCACGCTTCTTCAACCCGTTGATGAACTCACTATACTTGAGTCCCTCAGCACGGGTCGCCGCATTAATACGAACGATCCACAGTTTTCTAAACTCACGCTTACGTACGCGACGATCTCGGTATGCGTATCTTAGAGCGCGGCGCACCACATGGATCGCCGTCTTGATATTGCTCTTACGCGTACCGCGGAAGCCCTTGCATAATCCAAGGAGTTTCTTCCGTCTACGTCTTGCTTTAAAACCACGTTTTACACGAGCCATGACATTCTACCCTTATCCGTTCGGAAGACATCGCATTACAAGCCCTAGATTGGAATCATCGACGTAACCGCCCTTTTTGAGCTTGTTCTTACGACCGCGATCCTTTTTCGTTAGGATGTGACGCTTATTGGCGTGACTACGTTTGACTTTACCGCTCGAAAGCACTGTAAAGCGTTTAGCAGCTGCCCGTTTTGTCTTGATCTTTGGCATATAACCACCTCAAATCATTAATTAATATCACCAAATAGCACTATCCATCTGGTGAAAGTGAAGGGATTGTTTATCACTTTGATTTCGGTGGTGCAAGATCTTCTTTTGGATTTTACGGAATTAATTAGATTCTGATGAATAAGGTAAGATTCTGCTCAAAATGGTCGAAATCAAGGCGAGAGGAGCGGCAAAAGCGGAGTTTACTACTGTAACTGAGCATTTTGCCGCGACGAACAACGCAGAGTTCGGCCTTTTTCAGCAGAATCTGGCTATTGAATCACAAAGGCCACAGCCCCGCGCACAACAGCTCCTGCGTAGCTAGGCTTCCAATCGGAAGAGTTGATGCGGATGACGCCACGCTCAAGGCTTGTTCCTGAAATTACAGGTGCTTGAGCTACAGTCAGACCCTCGACGGGACCCGCATCTGAGCGAAACCATTTAACCATTGGTAACCCAGCCTGGGCGGCTGCCACACTTGCATTGGCGCTGACCATTTCGCGTCCATGCTCGTCAAGGATGCTCACAAATGCGGCAGGCTTTGCGCCCTTTGGCAATTTAATGACGATGCCTGTTCCATTGGACGTTGCCGCTGGGGCGGTGGTCACGGGAGCAAGCAGAAGTGCCGTTAATTTTTGAATGGGCGCTTCAAGAATAACCTTTACGCGGGCGTCACCAAAATAGGTCGTTGTGACAGAGGTTGTATCTGAGGCGAGCTTTGATAGCCTTTCTACGCCAATTTTTTTTGCACCGCCCAGTCGGCTAGACATAAGAATTGGAATATTTTGCTCCGCGAGTCTAAGGCCATCCGCCCAGGCGCGTTGTTCGGCAGGCCTGAGGCTATCTTCAGCGGCTGCAAGTTTACCGACACCATAAAATCTAATTTTTCCGGAGGTCCAATTAATTTCATATGGACCCTCTCGTTCGAGAAGAGCTGCGGCAGACAAGGGTTGAGAGTTGCTGTAGGCTACAAAACCTATGACAGCAAAACCAAGAACTGATACTACGTTTGAAATTGATTTTTTCATGGCGTTCCTTGCTTATAAATGGCTGCATTCAACACTATTAATTTCACTTGAAAATCGCCACTTCTAGGCCCCTTACACTGTCAAAAGATTTTTGATCTCGGTGACAGCTGTTTTTGTGCCGGCGATAATCCCTTCTGCCTCTATGCTATATATTACTGCACCCCCGCCGCCACCTAAAGAGGCAGGAGTTGCCGAGGCAATATCTGATGACGGATAATTTGACACTATGCCAAGGGACTCTTCAACGAGCAAGCTACCGGCAGCCACATCCCAAAGCCCGAGGCCACGCTCCCAAAAGCAATCAAACACTCCTTCGGCCACCAAGGCTAAATCTAGGGCGGCTGACCCATCACGACGAATCGACTGGCACTTTTGGGCGACCTTTCGGAATCGTTCAATTTCTCGGTCGAGTTCATTCCCAAGGGTGTAATAGAATCCAGTCACCAAAAAACAGCGTTCAAACGGCCGCTCAGCTTGGACGCGCATGACCTTGCCGTTACAATGAGCTCCTTGACCTCTAATCGCTAAATATTTTTTTTGGCGAGTGGGATCTCCGATTCCGCCGGCATTAATCACTATTTTTCCGTCGGCCTGAAACTCTCCGTAACCTATGGACGTGCTGAAAAATGGGTAACCATTTGCAAAATTTGTGGTTCCATCTAGCGGATCCACAATCCAGACCTTTTGACCAGGCGTGCGGCTGACTTTAAGGTAGCCTGCTTCTTCGCTAATAATCGAATCATTCGGGAAATACTTGCCGATATGCTCCAAAATAATTTTTTCCGCTGCAAAATCTGCATCGGTCACGAGGCTTGTGTCTTTTTTCATTTGGACATTATTTGATTGTCCAAACCGCTTAAGTAGCTCTGCCCCAGCGAGTTCCAAGGTTTCAGATAAAAATCCCCGCAAATCGGTCATACGACCCTCCCATGCTGCAAACTAGCCAACGGAACCACCGACCAATCACCGAATATGACCGTCTTATCAGAATATTACCAGCATTCTATGCTAATTGTCTCGATAACGCATCCCAGCGTATTGAAAAATTGCAACTTTCCTCTGTATTGCATATGGTTTACAATCAACACAGGTTTTAAATTGAAGCCTGATGCCTCCTGGCCTAGTGTGGTCTGGGTTTTGCCTTTTTACTAAATATCCCGACAACTTAACCTGTCGGTCATGGAGCCTGCTCATGTCTATTTTTGAATACCTAATTATTTTTGCCGGATCACTTTTTGTTGGCTACTTATTTTTCCTCCTCATTCTTAAAATTCTTCCAAGCCGCCTCACCGCCAGCAACCACACGCAAAAATTCGAAGTGCTTGAGGAAGCGAAAAAGCAGTCTGATTTTATTATGGCTGAATCCCGCAGTACAAACACCGCTAAAAATCAATGGTTACTAGAAGAACTTGATGAAGCGATCATCCATCGGCATGAAGACTTGAAACTCTCCGACGATACCTTGACTCTCCTAGAATCCCAAATTGAACCCAGCAATACTAAGTTGCAAAAATTGGAAAACGACCTTAAACAACTAGAAAAGCATACTGAGTTTGCTCAATCGACCTATAGTGACAAAAAATCATTGGTCGACACCGCCGAGTCTAATCTTCGCCTTGAACTTGAACGCGTCAGTCAAGCAAGTGCCCTCCACTTAAGTAAGGGCATGACCGATACGCTTGTGGAGCAACGACAACTTGAATCTCAAAAACTGTTAAAACTTTTTACTGAGGAGCTTAATTCTGGCGCCAAACGTGTGGCCGCCCGATTTCTTAGCCGTTCGATGGCACGCTACACACCCGAATTTCCTTGGCCCAAAATGACCAATGCCGTCGAAGTCGACGATCGCAGAGTTTTTGACCACCTCATAGAAGACCGCGACGGCTTGCTGGCTCGCATTAAAGAACTTGCTGGCATTGAAGCTGACTTTCACCCGCCACGGGATTCCGAGTCACCAGCCATTATTAAATTGGCAGGAGGGATGGGCGTGGAACGAGAGTCCGCTCGCTTGGCCCTCCAAGAAATAGTTCAAATGAATCCAGTCATCGCCTGGCCAAAAATCGGCGATTACTATAAAAAACAACGTGACCTACTCGATATTCAGGCCCTAAAAATGGGACGCATGGCTATTTTAGAGTTACGCCTTGATGACATACATGTGGAAGTCCAACGACTCATTGGCTACCTCAACTGGCGTACCAGCTACCGCCAAAACCAGTACTATCACTCGTTTGAAGTCTCCATGCTTGCAGGACTTGTGGCTGAAGAGATGGGCGTAGATCCCACTGCCGCCAAGCGTTGCGGATTGTTACACGACATCGGCAAAGTACTTGACTACCGAATTGAGGGCAGCCATGCGGTCATTAGCGGTGACTACGCAGACCGGTATGGGGAGTCGCGGTATATCTGCGATACGCTCATGAGCCATCACAATGATCTCGTGCTTGAGACTCCTTTAGCCCATGTCCTAAAAACGGCCGACACGCTATCGGGTGCTCGTCCAGGCGCTCGCGTTAACCTTGAAGAGGGTTACCAAGTGCGTCTGCGCGATATTGAAGACGTTATTCGCGGCTTCCCCGGCATCACCAAATCCGCAATCATGAACGGAGGTCGCGAGATCCACATCGACGTCCATCATAAGCGTGTTCGTGAAGATGAAATCCAAGGAATGACTGCGGCCATCGCCCGCAAATTAGAAACAGATGTCGCATTTCCAGGGCAAATAAAAGTCATCATTACTCGGCGCTTCGAGTCTAGCACCGTAGCCTAGTCATCAAGCACGACTGCTGGCCTATACAATATTTGACAAGGATGTCCGATGCGTATTGACTTCAACAGCATTCAACAAAAAATCAACATGTACAATGCTGTCAATCGCTTTGATGCAGCCGAAAAAACGCTATTATCTGCCATTGACGAATTTGGCTCCACCGCAAATCTTCATAATCTGCTCGGAGTCACCTATCATCGGCAATCCAAATTTGCGGATGCCATTGTAGAATTTACAAAGGCTCTTAAAATAAATCAAAATTTTATCGAAGCAGGTTTAAATTTGTCCGCAACCTTTTGTGATCTAGGTTGGTATAATGACGCTAAAAGCGTGTTTTCTGAGATTCTTGCCGCAACACCAAAAAACAAAAAACAACCTGACTTGGTTCTAGGACGTCTTGCTAATCGGCACGCGGAGTGTGGACATCTTTACGCTGAAAATGACATGCCACATGAAGCCATCATCGAATACAAGCGGGCTATTGCGCTTTTTGAAAAAATGCCCGATGTAAAAGTGGCTCTCGGCATTCTTTATTTTGAGACCAATCAGTTAGAACATGCGTTGTATGAATTTCAAGACTCCATTCGAACATTTCCAAACGAGCCCCAAGCCCACCTTTGGCTTGGAATCACTCTATGGAAATTGAATCGGCGAGATCACGCCATTCGATCCTGGGAGACGTCTCAAAAATTGGACGACTCGGGTGGCGTAAGTGCCGCCTATTTGAAGTTTTCACAACAAGTGCGTTAATCTTAATAAATTTTGGCTAGTTGGGTAAAACCGTTCACCCAACTTCCAGCGTCACTGACCCTTTATCATCTCAGCGGGCTCAACTTTCTGCATAAGTGGCCGATACGCCAATACGTTTCACGTTTACAACCAAAGGGTCGTCGATAATTATGCAAAAACCGACACTACCATATAATCCCCAAACGATGACCGTTCTGGTGATCGACGATCAGGATCCCATTCGTAAAGCAATTCGCCGCATCCTCATTGGCATGGGATTTGGCACGGTTTTGGAATGTAGTGACGGCTCCGAAGTTACAAAAATTATGTCAAAAAACCAAGTCGACTTGGTGGTAGCAGATATTTATATGCGGAAAATTTCAGGGTTTCAGGTACTCAAACGCCTTCGGGCTCAGAATTTTGGCGGAGATGTGCCCGTTATTATTGTTACCGGAGAAGGAAGTAAAGAGGACATTGTTAAAGCTGCTGACCTTGGCGCCGACGAATACATTCTTAAACCTTTTCATGTTAATGACATCGAAAAGAAAATCACCGCTGTACTTTCAAAATACCACTCTCCTCCGCCACTATTAAAGCTACTTCGACAAGGGGACAAGCTTTCAGTTCAAGGGCAGTTAGCGGATGCCATGAAGCTTTTTGAGGCGGCAGAACGCCTCGACCCACAAAGTGCGCGGGCTCAATTTAGTCGGGGAATGGTTTTGGAAAAAATGGGCCAATCCGCAGATGCACTTGCGGTCTTTAAAAAATGTACCGACACGCACTCAAGCTACTACAAAAGCTTCGGTGCCATCGCTGATATTTTGATAAATTTGAACAACACTCGTGGAGCCATCACTGCCCTCAAAAGTGAACTTGAACTTAATCCTAAGCAGCCAGCGCGACAAACCCTCTTGGCCGGTCTACTCAAAGATGCTGGAGATTGTCTTGGAGCCATCAATCACTTCCGTGAATCGCTAAAAGAAAATCCGAAGGGAAAAGAGGCTCTTCTAGGCATGGGAGCAGCCTACGAGTCTTCGGGCAACACAGAAAAAGCGATCTATTATTATCGCCGAGCACGTCGTCAACATCCGACTCTGACCAAGGCACTGGAACTGATAGTGCAAGCTTTCGAGCGGCAGAATGCCCCCCAAAAAGCGGTCACAGCCCTTCTTGATGAGGTACATCAAAGTCAGGGCCGATCTGATGCTCGCATCATACTAGCAAAACTTTATGTCAAACTTGAGGACATCACCAGCGGCCTCAAAATTCTCGACGAGGGGGTGGCTAGAGATCCTCAAAATGTAGATTTATTGAAAGCAAAGGGACGAATCCTGCTCAACAATAATGACGCCGCAAATGCGTGTGACGCCTATAAACGCGTTGTTGCGCTTGAGGCCAGCGACAAACACTTTGTGCTTTATGGGATGGCTCTCATGCACAATCGGCAATACAAGGAATCCTATCAAGCCTTGTTTTCCGCACTCCACAATACTCAAGACAAGCAAAAAATTCTCACCTTAGTGGCCGAAGTTTTAAAACGAATGGGGAGCCCTGCACAAGCTGCCACCATCCTGCATCTTGCAAAAAATACACCCGGTGAAATTTCTAAAAAAATTATAGAGGATGACATTAAAGTTCTAATGCCAGAAATTGCAGCGCACCGCACGACGGCAGCCACTAAAAAAACTGGTTAACAATAATTTAGGTTCGTTGTGCTGGCAAAAGCCAAGCCTGCACCTGAAGCCAAAAACGCTTTTTTACCGCAAGGTCATTGGCCATAGTAGACATTGTTGGTCCAAAAATAATTTTAAGCGGACGCGACGCAATAATGTGATCCTCGATAGGGTAGGATGCCTCGGTTTCAGCCTCTGGCATTTTCGGAGTCACATCACCCGATTGCTCAACAAGCATCACAATATTTGTAAGCGTCGGTAATAACCCACGGAGAACAGCCCTGCTCGGCGCATCGTAATCCTGATCTACAACCACCCAAGAAACAAAGTGTGGGACAATGGCCTTCAGTGCTTGAGCCAATCGGATCACAGCTGGCTGTGTCCCAAGATCCTGTGCCGCAGCCGATGCGACGACTAGGGTCTGAGAGTGGGCGACGATATCCGAGCCGAGTAAAACAAATGGCTGAGTGACAGGAGAATTAATTCCCCTATCACTCAGCCAAGCTTGATAAATATCTGTGGTCACCAAGACAATCCCCTTTTAGCGGAACTCTTAGTGAGAGGCCCCATCCTCGTACTCTGCATCAACAACGGTCGACTTATCAGCCGTACCACTCGCCGCTGCATCACCAGTAGGAGCCTCACCGCCAGCGGCTGAAGCGCCTGCTGCCGATTTGTAAATGATCTCAGAGAGCTTATGTACGCGGCTTTCAAGCTCGCCGTGAACTTTAACTAACTTCTCTTGATCGCCGCAATCCAAATTTGCCTTAGCATCGCTGAGAGCCGAATCTAGGTCTGTCTTAAGATCTGCGGGAACTTTATCACTGTGCTCTTTAAGCATTTTTTCAGTTTGGAACACGAGGCTGTCGAGCTGATTTCGAGCTTCAACCAACGCACGTTTTTTCTTGTCTTCTTCTGCATGTATTTCGGCATCCTTAACCATGCGCTTAATCTCTTCATCCGTCATGCGAGTTCCCGCTTGGATCGTAATGCGCTGCTCTTTGCCAGTGCCAACATCCTTTGCAGAAACAGCTAAAATGCCGTTTGCGTCGATGTCAAAAGTAACCTCAATTTGAGGAACGCCGCGCGGTGCCAATGGAATGTCGACAAGACTAAAACGACCAAGAGACTTATTGTCCCGAGCCATTTCACGTTCACCTTGAATGACGTGAACCTCTACCGACGTCTGGCTATCAGCCGCAGTCGAGAAAACCTGGCTCTTACGAGTAGGGATCGTCGTGTTACGCTCAATCAGACGAGTAGCCACTGCGCCATAAGTTTCAATACCAAGAGAAAGTGGTGTGACGTCGATTAAAAGAACGTCTTTCACGTCACCCGCAAGAACACCGGCCTGAACCGCTGCGCCTACAGCTACAACTTCATCTGGATTCACCGATTTATTCGGCTCTTTGTTGAAGAACTCTTTAACTTTTTGCTGCACTAGTGGAATACGAGTAGAACCACCAACCAACAACACCTCGTTGATATCCGCATTGCTAAGACCAGAATCCTTCATCGCCTGACGACAAGGTGCAAGAGTCTGCTCTACGATTTTTTCGATCATCTGTTCAAACTTGGAACGAGTAAGACTCACGTTTAAATGCTTAGGGCCAGTCTGATCTGCCGTAAGGAACGGAAGGTTGATGTCCGTTTGCTGAGCTGCCGAAAGTTCAATTTTCGCCTTCTCTGCCGCTTCCTTCAGGCGCTGCATAGCCATCGGGTCCTTGCTGATATCAATCCCACTCTCGGATTTAAATGTAGAGGTAAGCCACTCAATCAGTAGCTCGTCGACGTTATCGCCACCAAGGTGCGTGTCGCCGTTAACCGATAGAACTTCTACTACACCGTCTCCAACTTCTAGGATCGATACGTCGAATGTACCACCACCAAAGTCGTAAACCGCAATCTTCTCATTGGTTTTCTTATCAAGGCCATACGCCAAAGCAGCCGCTGTTGGCTCGTTGACAATTCGTTTTACGTCAAGACCCGCAATACGACCCGCATCTTTAGTCGCCTGACGCTGACTATCGTTGAAATAAGCTGGCACCGTAATCACCGCCTCAGTGACGGTTTCGCCAAGATAGTCCTCTGCGGCTTGCTTCAGCTTCATCAAAATTTTAGCCGAAATTTCTGCTGGCGAGACTTCCTTGCCATCAATTTCAAAGGCCGCTAAGTTGCTTTTGCCCGAATACACTTTGTAGGGCATTTTATCGCCCTCAGTTTTACGCTCTGTATGGGTACAGCCGATGAAGCGTTTTGCAGAGTACACTGTTTTTGTTGGGTTAGTTACTGCTTGACGACGAGCCGCAGCCCCCACCAAAACATCACCATCCTTCGTAAAGGCAACCACAGAAGGAGTTGTGCGATGTCCCTCAGCATTGGCAATGACCTTAGGCTGGCCATTTTCCATGACCGCAACCACCGAGTTTGTTGTACCTAAATCGATCCCAATTATCTTCGCCATGACTAACTCCTCAATATTAAAAGGAAATGTTACTAAAGTTACCGCCCACCCAAACACACTCTCATGTCAGCCTAGCGGTTTAACTCAATATAAGGCCACCTGTCTACCTGTCAAGAGCCCATATCCCAATAAATTGTGATAAAATAATTGAAAAGGAGGAATCAATAATGAATGAGTTAACGTGCCCCGCCTGTGCCACTCCATCTCAGTACAATTTTAGTGACTATATATTGTTCTGCCCATTTTGCTCTGCCTCCTTTCGAGTGGAGATTGAGAACGGTAGAAAAACCGTTTACAACGACCATTTTATTATTCCCAATACAATCGATGCCGTACGACTAAAGGAGCACGTGACAGAGTGGCTCAAACGCTTGCATCACAGGCCAGGTATGGCCGAAAAGGAATTCGTCATTCTCGATATTCGAGGAACCAGCGTCCCCTACTGGATCGTTTCCTTGGAAGCCCACACAGCATGGAAGGGACTCGTACAACGCAACCGCCGCCCCACAGATGTCATGCCTGGCGGCGAATATCTTCACGAGACGGGAACCTTTCGACGCGCTTACCGCTGGGCTGTAAATGGACGAAATAATATTTGCGAGAATTGGGGCATGGCCAGACTCCATGAGCCCAAGGAACCGATGACCGTTCTCTGGGACGGCTTTCCGCTTGATTCCACTTATTCTCGAGGACGTTTAACACCGGATGCTCCAAACGAGAAGACGGCCTATGAACGCCGAGAATTCTTTGAATTTAAATTTGCGAATGGACTTCCCATTCAAGGATGCCAGGTTAGCGAGGAAGAAGCTCTGCGTCGTGCCCGAGCACACATCGAGTCCTATCATGTTAATCTAGCCCAAATGCATGCCGATTTTTTGCTCGACTGCCGACACGAACTAGACATCGCAGGCGTTCAATTAATTCATATGCCGTTTTGGCACGCAACCTACGCGTACCGTCCCGCAAACTTTCTTCGACACTTCTACCGCACTGTAGAAAAACACGTAATCATCGAAGGCATCAACGGCGGCATCCTAAAAGGCGAACTCGGAATTATTCACCGCGACAAAGTTCAAATCAATGCCGTTGCAACTGGCGGCGCCGCTATATTCTTCTTCCTGCTAGGTTCAGTTTGGACGCCGATATTCTTCTTAGTGGCTCTATTCTTTGCTGCCGTAAGTGGACTGAGCGCCTACATCGCAATCATTAAACTCGAAGAAAGAAAACGTCACGTTAACCACGTCACTCCTGACGCCTCAGCGGCTCAGGCGAAGGCGCGCGAGCTATACGGGTAAACGATATACATTTGCTGGTTTATTACAGCGTGTGCCGCTTGGCCTTGCGAATGCGTTGCCTTACGCCCGAAAACGAAAAAAATATCATCATAAGCACAAACATCAGACACCGTCCAGCGGGAGCCGACATCGTGAAATTTTCTGGAATCGTAATAAAAGATATCGGTAGTTCAGACTGATACACAGAAAAATCGACGACAAATTCCAGGACCTTGCGATTGACGAGCACAATGAGCTGATCTAGCCCTGAGGATGAGACGACTATTGCCAGTATATTCACAGGCAAAAGCAGCCCAAATACAAATTGCCCTAACAAATTTACCAGGGGACTTAGCACACCCACCGACCCAAAAAATATCAACGAAGTCCCGAAAAATAGTAGCTGAATTTTGAACACTTGAAGCAAGGACCACAGGATTCCCTTCAAATAGGTAGACTCGAAAAATCCCATCAGCAGTAGGGATCCACTCCACGACAGCAGCATGCTCAGGGACAACAAATTTACAGGAAAAAATATCGCCTGCAAAATAAAGGTCGACAAAATCCGACTCTTGGCCGACCGCGCAAAACCCAACATCGACATCAAACTTGCAACAAAGACTGCAAAAAAAGCTCGTTGCACAGACTGTGAAAATCCAACCATCAGGCAAAAAGCAAACAACGCTATGACTGATAGAAGACTTGAAATCAACCAATATTTGTACCATGTTTTGATCGTGATTTTGCGAGCCACGTAAGGCGCCAGCATAAAAATTCGAACCAGCCCCAAAAACAATGCCGCCGCCACTGCAAGGTGCCCACCACTCAATATCAAGACATGAAGTATTCCAAGATCCCTAAAGTCATTGATCATGCGATGCTCTAGCGATGATTTGTCGCCAATTACAAAGCCTCGCAGCCATCCCGCAACATCCACGGGAAATCGCATGATGCGCACTTGGGCGGCCCTGCGCAGTGCCTCACCAAGTGCGCACCATGGACCCAACTCGCCGTTTACCCCCGTCGCAATAACATTAGGGGCACCTAGGATGTAAAAATTCTGGGCTAACACCACGTAGTCGTTCACCGTTGCCGTTCCGTGTGCCGTAAAAATTTGATTGCCAGCATCCACTAAAATGTCATCCGCAATATATCCGCACCCTCGCGACCACAAAACGGTTGCTGTCGTGTTCTTTGACAAAAATAGCGGTGGAGAGTGGATAGCCCCCCAACCAATCGCCATGGGCAAAATAAACAGAATGCCCACTGTTGCCGTAATTTTCACACGACCAAACCCTGCGGCTGCCAAGACCGTAAGCATGCCCGCTGCGGGCAATAGCCAGCTGAGGAACACAAATGTGCTCGGCGACAACAAAATTTGAGGCCCGATGACGGCACCCCAAAGAATTCCTATAGCTGCCGCAATAAGCATGAAAATCACTACTCTTTTGAATATAGGGGTTATGGCACGGTC
Source organism: Bdellovibrio sp. ZAP7 (assembly GCA_945900755.1). Classification (GTDB taxonomy): domain Bacteria; phylum Bdellovibrionota_B; class Oligoflexia; order Oligoflexales; family RGVZ01; genus CAMDKS01. Next base: position 16,529 of record CAMDKS010000035.1, on the reverse strand, counting down.
TACCATTACCATCATTACTCACTGTCAACCATTGGCGTTGGGGGCAAATTGAGCGGATCTTCACCCTTAGCAGACATCTCATGGTACACTTAATGTCACGGAATGTTGTCGGCGAGTCCACCTAGTAAGAGGCATCACTATTTTGCAATCCAGTGAAAATTCACATTCGATATTGCCCGAGTTCCCCAAGCTATTTGCATGGTATAGTGCCCATCAAGCAAAACCACCGACCATCGATAATTTGCCTGAATTTCACGTCTGGATCGTCGCAAAATCCCTACGCGCTCCGGAAGCGTCGCGCTGCCGATTATGGGCTGAAGCCATCGAAGAAATCATTAACTCCTGCTCCTCAATTCTGGAAAGCGTGATTGAATCCGACCGCTTGACCAATGACCTCGGGGTCTCTCTAAGTGATATCTATTCCAAATTAGCAGAGTCCGCCATCCGTTACGGAGAGGGTCAAAAGGCCTTTAAAGCCCTGCAGTCTCTCGCCGATCAAACCGACCTTGCGGCGTTTAGATTCTTATCGGCCTGGACGGCCTTTAACATCGATCAGTTACCTGCTTGCATCGCTGAATGTGAAAAAGTTAATGATCCCTTCGCCCCCATTCACACACTTCTTGGTCAAGCCTACTTGGAATCTGGGATGGCAGGCGACGCGATAGATTCACTTAAAGTGGCCATCCAATTAGCACCGTCGGATCCACTGCCACTCGTGCAACTGGTAAAAGCCTATTTAGTGACAGGCATTCAAATTGAAGCTTGTCGCACGGTCGATCAATGCAGAAAATTGCTTGGGCCCAATATTGAGATCGAATGCCTTGCAGCCATGAGTATTATGGCTGGACCAAGTCGAACAGAGGATTTCTGTCAACGCACACTGATAGCTCTGGAAAAGCATTTGAGCCTGCAGCCTTGGGATTTTGAAGCTTTTTCCCTCTCAATGGAACTCGCAGCTGAGCTGAACATGAAAAATTGGGCGGAAAAATATACCCAAATGGTCGACTTATCGGAAATTGAACGACCACTAGAACTCGCAAAGCAAGTTGCCGTGCTACTAAAGAAAACGGGAGATCGTCAATGGCATGACATCTCCCGGTTGATCATTGATAAAACATTGGCCTTGACCAAGAGCTTCTCGCCCATTAAGAACTAAGCAATCGCTCCGGCAACCTTGCTGTAAGAATCTTTTGCGCGGCGAACACCCATATCTTCTACAATCGTTAGAAGTTCTTGACGACGAACCCAAAGCTCCTTCATAAAGGCAGCGTGGAGGCCGTGTCCAGACTTTGAAGCCGTAATCTTGCCGACGATTGGTCCACCCAAAAGGCTCAAATCACCTAAGCAATCAAGAAGTTTATGACGAACAAACTCGTTATCAAACCGAAGTCCCTCAGGATTAAGAACCTCGTCATCAGATACGACAATCGCATTCTCAAGGGAACCGCCAAGAGCAAGTCCAGCATTGCGCATCGCGCTAACATCATTCTCGTGGCAGAACGTGCGACTTCCTGCAATATCCAAAAACGAATCGTGATCTAAATTGAAACTAAACGACTGACGTCCAATCACTTTAGACTTAAAATCTATTTCCATCCCAAAACTTGTAACATCTGAAGGTTCAATTTTAATCCACTTGTCGCCCATTCGAAATTCGAAAGCTTGGCGAACTACAAAATAACGACGCTGAGCGTCTTGAGCAGAAATACCAGCAGACAAGATGCGAGCCACAAAGGGAGAGGCGCTGCCGTCCATAACAGGCACTTCAGGACCATCAATCTTCACAAGGGCATTATCAATTCCTAAACCAGCGAAGGCAGCCATCAAATGCTCAATGGTTGAAATCTTAACCTCGCCGTGGCCAATGGTCGTGTTCAAATCAGTAGATAAAATATTGCTTAAATGCGCAGGAACTGTTGGTGCACCAGGAAGATCCACGCGCTTGAACACGATACCTGAATTAATGCCGCCAGGAAGAATTTCAATTCTGACTACTTTGCCTGAGTGCAACGCAACGCCACTGACTTCGACCCTGCGAGCGACTGTGTGTTGTTTGTTTGAAATCATTTTTAATCCCCCTTTAACTTTGAAGCCTGATGCCATCTTTTGCACCACCTCCTTTGCACACCTTCATATGGAGCAAAAACTGTGCCAGCTCTAACTTCACGAGCCATGTTTTTAACTAATTGAAATTACACGAGAAATTTCTAGGCGGTGGTGCGGGCGAGGCAGGTGTAACTTTGCGTACACAGGCTAATTAACTGTGACGTGGCTCTAGTGACACGGTGCCACGCTCACGGAATGCCTCTCTAATATCATGGAGCTAGGCTCCTAATTGAACGATTTTGTCATAACTCTCGATTAAGCCACTGGGCCACACGACCTGCACCCAGCTCTATAGCTAACTCGGACGGGACCGGTGACTTACCTGGGTAACCCCACGCTAACGTCACAAATAGGTCGGCCATTGCCACAGATTCCACCGCACCTGACGTTAATAGTTTTTTTGAAATTTGAACCGCAAACGCCTCGAAGTGCCGCGATAATCGCGCGGCCGAAAGTTCAAGCCTCGCAACTCCTCCTGATTTTGTAACTCGCCGCCGCAGATCCGAGATCGTTGCACTTTTGGGAAACTCGTCTTTGGTGCACCCAAGTTCCCTCATCGCATCACTCAAGGCCAAGTCTTGTGCAAACCCACGAAGCAATGCGTTCCACTGTGTCTCATCGGCTGCAAAGCCCCACCCCGCAGTGGCTAGTAATTTACACTGGTCGTACAAGTCTGGCCATTGGCCCGTTTGACTAAGGAGCATCATCTCATTTAACAAACAAAATCTAATCGTCACCGATAAAGATATTTTGTGCGGCCAAGAATGGTGCCGCAGAATTCCGTTCGTCAACATTCCTGAAATCTCAATCGCAGCATTTGGGCGCGCGTCCGATTCTCCGACCTCTTGAACTCTTTCCTGAATACACTCAACCCAGCCAAGGCCTACTTGGCCGGAATTTCCTGATAGTCGGTAATGAGTCAAAACTCTATGACCACTAATTCCAAATTCAATGAGATCATTTCCCGCACAAGCCATCCAAACGCAGGTGGTAGACTTTACATCCCCAATCATCCAATCAAGCCTTCCGCGCCAGCGATCTAAGATGTGTTTTCTCGATACACCACCTCTCTGAAATCGGCTCAGTATCGTTTCCATACTATCTTTTAACAGGTCTTCCGAAGAGGAAAGCATCACTAAATGAATTCTTCTAGCCAGCAGAACTTCGATCATAGACTGCGGCGGAACGCCTGCACTGAGGTCTATAACCAATAGACCCTCGCCGCCTAACCACCACCGATCATGGGAGCCAAACTCATAGCGAGAAATTCGGCGCGACAACCACGCTCGATAGTCCTCGAATAAAACACGGGCGGCTCCGCCTGCCCTAATTGAACTCATGGCAAGGGCTCTGCTGGCAACATTTCGGTCTTTCATGGCCGCAAAACTAACTTCAAGGCGGCTATCGGTAATCTGACGCCTGCGAGCCGCCAAACTTGCACGTTGTTCGATCGCTCCATGAATTTCTGGAGTCACGTCCAACAACTCCTGACGAGTCGTAGATCGCAAATTACCAGTCGTCGTTACCTTGCTAGTCCAGGAATGTAAAACGTCTAAACCCTCCGCCTCAACCCACCTTGGACCCTGTAAAACCAGTGATATTAATCCCAAGGCATAAGCGTCTTTTGCGTGGTGAATGGCATTTTTTCTCGATAATTCGACCGTTTGGTAAGCCGCATATTGGCGAAGTCCAGTGCTGGTGAGAGGCGGAGCTAAGTCAATATAGATCTCGGGAAACCCAACTTTACCATAAGGGTTCGCCCATATTCGACCTTGGCAGGAAAGCGCTAAATCCCACCACGAGCCTAAGCAATCGTCGGTTGCTATAAAAAACCAACGCGCTTTCGATAGGCAAATGCGGACGAGCAGGATGTGCACTCTCTGAAAATGGGCCGCCAAATCCTCCCAGTAGTATTTGGAGGACACGCCATCTAACCAGGCTCGGTGATAGTCGTGACAGGGTGCACTGGCCTGCAATATGACAACACTACCAGCCATTGCAGATTCAATCGCAGACTCAAGTTTTTCAATAAACGGACTCGATGCGGGATCATAAAGAGATCCCACCCAATCAATCGAAATAATTTGCGTGTTTTTCATGTCGAGGCATCCTGCTCTTTCATTAGAACATGCAGCCTAGATTGCCGATCAACCATATAGAGCATGCTCTTGGAGGGAGCTTCTGCCAAAAATGAGATCGAATCACGAACCGAGTGCCAGCCCAAAATAGCACTTGGCATTCGCAATTTCGGCAAACTTGTTTTTAGGGGCTCTTGCTGATCTGCAATCCAGAGCGATAATCCTAACGAAGGTGCCGAAATCCAGATTTCAGGACAGTCGGCTGGAGCCTTAATATCGCAAAGAATTTCCTCTTTGATGATTGGCGAGTCACACCATTGGTCAGGCTCTAGCACAGCAAGCCTATGCAGCCTAAGCCCTTCGCCCTCGGACGACATCCCCATATGAATGTCTACGGTCGCAGCACACCAAGATGGCAATTTGGCCTCAGTTAGTATGTTCGCCTTAAGCAGGCGAAGTCGCCAAGCTTTGCATAATGATGACAATGAAGACAGGCGACCAACATCATCTGTCACCAAAAAGGAACCTCGTTTTTCTTGACGCTCCGCTCCCTGACTCCAATATTTTAATTGCGAGGCTAGGACATCAGAAATTAAGGCGCTGTATTTTGCGCTAAAAACCGCTTGGGAGCTATGAATCCACGAAGTCGTGGGCTGCGCCCATGAACCGATAAAAATAAATCTTGAGGCCTCTCCAGAGTCACCAAATAGTTTAATTAGATCGACATCGTCCAACCCGCGTTGCTCTTGGATCGACACAAGATTTGCATTGTCTTTTGTTTCTTGATGGTCAGGAGAAATAGAAATTTTAGGCACAATACCAATGCGGTCGCCTAAAACTCTGGCGGCAATAGAAAGACAATCCACCCATTTTGGCCAGTCAATGCGGCGAGGAACGTAGTCCACAGGCATCGACAACATATTTACCCGCCCTAGCCGGATTTGCAGGCAAATGGCCTCAGCGGTTTGATTTGCCACTCGCCAACCCCTCTTGAAGGCGTAGGATTCCTGCGTTCAACTGCCCTAAAAGAGTTTGCGAACGAGTTCTTCCAGTCAGTTCGGTTAGCCACCCGTAGACTCCCGCCCAGTCTTTAAGCTTTATAGACGTGCTGATCAATCCTTCGATCGCCTCCATAAATTCATTGTCCAAGTCGAGGGCTTTTTTGAAACTCTCATTGGCCATTTTGATATTGTTAAGTCGCTCGTACATCGTTGCAATTCTGAAATGTATGATAGCCCTCGTGGCTGGTTCGTCAATGACGCTGAGAGCTGAACGTAAAACTTGAAGGCAACTTTCATACTTTTCCAATCGGAAATACGCCTCATAATGAATGGTAGAGGTATCAAGGGTACTGCCCGAACAGTATTTTTCAATATAGTGTATCGCCTGCTCGCAGTCACCAATCTGATAGAGGTATACCGCCGCCAACTCCTGCGCATATCGGAAAATTTCCTGTTTATGCTTGGCTGAATCGAGAAGCTTTTTTAACACGTCTATTACAGAATGCCAGTCTTGTGCTTGAGAATATAAATTCCTGAAGTAGCGAAGGGCCTTGGCATTCTCTGGCTGGGTTTTACGAAGGCGCTCATAGAATTTATGAAGTAAAACTTCGCTATGCGCCTTTTTTTCAAAAATAAAACAAAGTCTCTCAATCACTTCAATTTGGTCATTGCGTTTATTAAACATGTCAAGAACACCCATTAAAAGTGTTGCCTCAGTCCCAAATTCCTCCGACTCTAATACGTTATCCAACACTAAACGCCGGAAATCTTGATAGGTCATTTTTTTGGACGACACCAATTCTTTGCTCGCGGCAGCTCCCGCCTCGACGTCCTCAAGGTACAAAATATTAATGCGAATCACACGAATATAATCCTCAAGAGAATCGTCCGGCTTGCTTTTGATATGCTTTGCAACCGCGGCGAACCAAGTGGTCCAACATTCATGAGACTCAAGGACCTCCAAAACCTGTTCATAGGCACTGGAAAGTACAAAGCCGTCGGCGACAACGAGGCGCAATGCCTCTTCAATAGAAATCACGTCGTCAGATTTTGACATGAAGTATTCCTTAGATTTTTAAGCCTGACAAAATGACCGCCGTCGCCTGCTTGGACATTTGCGGATAATCAAAAACTTTTTCGTCGAACAGCCATTGCAAACTTAATCCATCAATAACCGCAATCACAAACGAGCCATAAATTGATGCATTTACTTTTTTAAAAGCACCTTTATCTATTCCATGCTGAATGACCCGAGCGGCTGCCTCACGAAACTTGGAGTAATGCGCCGCGATGACCTGTCGAATCTCTTCCTTTTGATTAATTTGAGTCCAGAAGTCCATATTTACCTGGTAGTACTCTTTTGTATTCCTCACGATGGCAAAACAAACCTCAATAAATATCTCCATTCGGCGCCAAGGCTCAGTCGTAGCCCCCATTTCCTCGCCCAGAACACGCTCAATGTCGCCCGCAACCTTGTCGAGGACGCACATCATAAGCTCGTCTTTATTTAGAAAATAATAATGAATGATTCCCTTACTGACGCCTGCCGTACGGGCCACGTCCTGCATGGAAAAATTATGGTATCCGTGCTTAATTATGCATTCCACTGTTGCACGAACAATCTGTTCTTTTCGTTCTGTCGCCACGTCTTGTTTGGACATATTTTAAAAGCCCCTCTACATCGCATTGATCTCAGCTAGATACTAACACTTTTAGATAGAATGTTTCAACATATCCCGATTTTTGGTAGCATATATCTACAATTATGTTTTTTAAACATTGTAAATCTGAGATTCTCTTAGATTTCTACTCGCGAGGCTTGGCCAAATGCACTGCCGTCCAATCATCTCAAAGTGTTTATTGACAATGCTAACTCTCAGTTCAACCCTAGCTTTTAGCAGGGAACTAAAGTGGACCCACTATGGTGTTCGGCCTCTGGCTATGGGAAACGCCTACGTTGCCGTCGCCGACGATTTCAATGCTTTATTTTATAACCCTGCTGGACTAGCGCGACTGGAATCCTGGCATGGTGAACTATTAAATCCGAAAGTCGGCGTTTCAGCTCTCACCGTTAAGACTATCTCCACGGTTACTAGCCTTGCCGGCTCCGGCTCGACTGGAGTGGAATCTACATTGACGGCCTTTGAAGCCCTCAGCGGAAAGCCACAGTGGATTAATGTTGGTTGGACGCCTCACTTGGTGTTTCCAGGATTTGGAATCGGCATGGGACTTGATCTTGGCGCTAACCTGACAGTTCACCGCACAATTGCAGCCGATGTGAATGCGGGAACCGAGATCATTATTCCGGTTGCGTACGCCAAAAATTTCCTTGAAGACCGATTGAGTCTTGGTGTCGCTGTAAAGGGTTTATTTACCACCGGCGTTGATCGAGAATTCAGCCTTGCGGATATCACGGCCTTTTCAAAAAAAGATGCTGACTCTACTGGGGCTGAACTTAAAGACTATGTCGTCGCAGGCAAAGGTGTTGGCGTCGATCTCGGCATGTTGTTTACACCCGTGACTTCAGGCGAACCCACTCTCGGTATTAGCATTGCCGATGTCGGCGGAACACCATATAAGGCTACCAAAGTAGGGTCTGCCGTTCTCGGCGCACCAAAGCCTAGATCCCCCGCTGTCAATACAGGAATCAGCTACAAACCTATTAAAACTGGCAGCTACTACGTCTTAACCACGGTCGATGCTCATGCCATCAACCAACCAATTCACTTCTCCAAAAAATTAAATTTTGGAACTGAATGGGGCTTTGGAAAAGTACTCAAGTTGCAAGCTGGCCTTCACCAAGGAAGCCTTAGTGGAGGCTTCCAGCTGGATGCGTGGGTCCTAGTCCTACGATTTGCAACGTATGCAGAACAAATAGGCCACGTTGCTGGAGAAAGCGCCACCGGAACCGATCGCCGGTACGTTGCACAGATCAAAGTCCTGATCTAGTTTCAGACCTGTGCAGATCAAATTTTAATCAATAGACGTCTCGTTAAGTTTCAGTTCAATGTTGAAGCCCCACGTAAAGGAAAAAATAAATGCAGACATGCCTCCAAATATTTAATCACAAGATATTGTCAAAGCCTTTTCCCCGCCACAGTTTTGCACGGAAGCTGCTTCTGGTCAGCATACCGTCAATCATTTCCCTCGGAGCCTCATCAGTTATTGCGGCAGAGGCCGACAGCCCGTCTAAGCCTGCCGCTGCAGAGGTAAAAGCTCCAAGTACTCCGAAGGCCGCGCCTCGTGCCGACGCTCCGAAGGAAGTGCTTGCTCCTCCTGCAATGGATGAAGAGCCAGGCGAGAACAAACCCGTCGCTGGAGAAAAAGGGGCTGAAGAAGTCAAACTTGTTGTTAAAAGTGCAACCAGTTTACGTTTAGAAACTAGACTTTCTTTGGGAACGTCGCTCGGTTGGGCGGTGGTCAAACCCTCCAAAGGGAGCTTTGTAGGCCTCGGGACCAGTGATATTAGCGCTCAATGGCGCCTTGTCCCCGAAGTAACCGGGCCACTTTATGTAACTGGACGCTATGCACCGTTTGTGGGTGTGTGGACCGTCGACAAGCGAGACTATGACGCCACTTTGCACGGCCTCTACGGCGGGGCCGAGTATCGAATTCCTGCGGGTAAAGCGACCGTAAAAATTGGGGCTGAACTCGGCTATCTGTTGATCTATGCTAAAGCACAAGATATGACTAAAGTGCCAAGCAGTGTTACGAACGGTAAAGTCAATCTTTCCGTGGGCGGCGGCGCTGACTGGGGATTCGCCTCGAACAAAGTCTTGGTAGGACCTTTTGCAAGAGTCCATGTTTTAGGATTTTCAATTTTTAATGTAGGCGCCTCGGCACGATTCGTATTTTGAGACGATCATCGTGTCACCACATAGTCATGTGAGGCGAGATGTACGGAATTTTTAGTGATCTCTTCCTTTCATAAATTTCTACTTCGATTTTTGCTGGGTGTTGCTAGCCTGAGTGGACTTTGCTTCAGCTGCACTAGGGGTCTGCAAACCGGCACTCTGACGGTGCGCTACGTCACAAATGGTGTTTACGAAATCTATAAAATGGCCGGCGAACACCCCTTACAGTTCGTCTCCGAAACGAGCAGTCAATTCAATGATCGCATCACCCTGCTACCCGGAAGCTATATGATTTTAGCTGACTGCAGCAGTGAGATCGTCAATATTTATCCTGGCTCTGACGTTGTTTTGGTGGCTCATCAGGTCAATTTTGTGCCCCTACAGCCCCCTAGCGAAAAAGATAAATTTTCTATTCAGTGCATTCGCTCCGAACGAACACACATTCGCCAAAGCTTAAATAATCACTTTTCCTTAGCCGTGCTTGCTGGCACCCGAGAACTTCTGGTAGGGATGGTTCCTCTTAGACTCGACATGCCGATTTCTGAATCAAAGGAAAGCCGTGTTGTCAGTCATTTGCTTTCCTATATTTCGGTACAAAATGCGGGAACCGATAGTGCCGAAGATTTTTTTGTTTCACCAGTAGGCGGCGTGACCCCGTTCACAGAAAATCAACATCCTGGATCAAAATTGTATGTCATTCATGGAAAATATGACCTCCAATTGAACGGAACTGCGTTAATCATTGACCTCAAAGAGGGTGAATCAAGAACGATTATTCCCGGAAAATTTACCGTGGGTACTAGCCCTAATGCCAATATTTCTAGGGCCGAAAAGGTGCTTGGGGCCCCTTTATTTGCGGAGCTGAATGGCGAGCATTACTTGGATCTCAACACGGCCTACTCTGTCCTCCCAGGCACTCTAAACATTCGTTTATCTACATCGTTTCATGCCAAGCCTTTTAAAATTTCTGAAGGCGAAAATTTGAAAATTATGGCGCGTAATATCATCGTTGATTTGAACTGCACAAAGGATGATTGGTCCTGCCTTGGCAGTAAAAAAGTTTTACTTTATGAAAAAGGTAAAACTAATTACTTTGCTGAATCACAAACGGATATTCCCATTTTATTTTTCGAGGATGACGTAAGCATTGGCGTCGAAGGTGGCCGCAACATCAAGGCCAGCGTCAGTTCTGCGGATGATCAAGTTTTCAGTGTTGGATTTTTGGAGGTGACTCCTACGCCCCAACATCGCGCAGGCGTCCTCACCGATTTAATGCGAGTGGAAGCTAGCGGTGGAAAAATAACTGGTGCGAGCCTTGATCTTGCCGTCGACAAATCAACCATAATACCTTTGATTCCGGGGCAATATCATCTCGCCGAATATACTTTTACAACCTCTGATGGCAGTCGTCGCAAAACGTCGCAGAACGTAAACATCACTGCAGCCAACACCGTTAAACTTGAGATACCAACCTACCTCAGCGAAAAGAAAATGACTATTCTAACGGGAACCCTTGATTTACAGCAGTAAATGACCAATTTCCCAACCCCAATAACTCAATCGTCTTTCTCCAAAAAATTTGCGCTCATCTGTCCGCCGACGACGCATTCTTCCAAACCCATACACCCCAAAGCGTCCCGAATTTTTGTGTCGGTGACGGTCCATTTATTGGAATTAATTCATTAAATGACAAAATTAAAAAAAGGCTTATTTTAAGAGTTTAAATCGATTATTTTGAGATAAAAAATGAATTATCTCCTACTGCCTATTCAAGCTTTCTTGAGGGCCGCCCTTTTTATCTACAAACCTCCTTGTACCACAATGGAAAGGGCTCACGAGAGTGCTCCAAATGACGTCATAAATTGACGCCAAATTATCCACACCGGGGTCCTTTAGGCCTGTGGATAACTCTCCAAAAAAATATTAGGTAATGCAGGCAAAAAAGGTGACTTTTTCTAGTTGTGATCGAGGTTTATAGAAAAGCGCCAAATGATCTCCGACACAACATATAGCGCTGTGGGTAACGTGTGGACACAATATATTGTGTGTCGCCCCCTTGACACCGCTCCCAAGGACTCGTATTATTTTTCTAGAGAGCAATGAATTAAAATCATCTATTACGAACCTCAGTATGTGACGCTAAATACGTGACAATAGTGTTCTTTTTGCCAAAAGTACCAAACGACGTGCGACTCTAGCATGGCCACCAATACCTCGGCACCAAGACACATCTATACAGTCAAATTGGCTAACCAAGACTGAGGACAACCCAAGGAAGGGAGAGGTCATGAAATTTGAACGCCGCTTCGTCAAAACTCCAGGTCAACCATATGAGGGCATCCTCTTTGAGGATCGTAAGTCTGAACTAAAAAACTCCGACGGCAGTAAAGCCTCGTCATCCATGAAAGTAACCGTACCAAGTTTCTGGAGCCAAGTGGCTACAGATATCATGGCCCAAAAATACCTTCGGCGAGCAGGCATCCCTAAAATCGGCGCCGAGACCGATTGCCGCGAAGTCTTTCACCGCCTTGCTGGCTGCTGGACAGATTGGGCACGCCGCTTCGATTACTTCGACTCCGAAGCTGATGCTGCCGCTTTCTACGACGACTCCTGCTATATGCTGGCACACCAAATGTGCGCGCCCAATAGCCCACAGTGGTTTAACACTGGCCTCCATTACGCTTACGGCCTAAAAGGCTCAAGTCAAGGTCACTATTATATAGACCCAAAATCTGGAACCCTCCAAAAATCAAAGAACGCCTACGAACGCCCGCAGCCCCACGCCTGTTTCATTCAAGCGGTTAAAGATGATCTCGTCAGCGAAGGCGGCATCATGGATCTGTGGACTCGTGAAGCCCGTCTATTCAAGTACGGAAGCGGCACCGGAACTAATTTCTCTGGAATCCGCGGCGACGGAGAGCCACTAGCCGGTGGTGGCAAAAGTTCTGGACTCATCAGCTTTCTTAAAATCGGTGACCGCGCCGCAGGCGCCATTAAATCAGGCGGAACCACACGCCGTGCTGCAAAAATGGTGTGCCTTGACCTCGATCACCCTGATATCGAAGAATTCGTTAATTGGAAAGTGGTCGAAGAACAAAAAGTAGCAAGCCTCGTTTGCGGATCAATCGTTATCGAGAAAAACTTGAAAGCCATTCTCGCAGCCATTCACTCCGGCGGAGAATCTCCAAACCGGTTTGATCCCACGTCCAATACTTCGCTATTAAAAGCCATGCAAGCCGCTAAACGAGCACAAGTACCCGTCGGCTACATTCAACGCATCGTTGAACTATCCAAACAAGGCGTCCAGAATATAGAGTTCGAAACCTACGACACCGATTGGACCAGTAAAGCTTACCTTACCGTCGCTGGCCAAAATTCAAATAACTCTGTAAGAGTTCCCAACTCCTTTATGAAGGCCCTCGATGATGATAGCAACTGGGACCTCAAACGCAGAACCGATGGCTCGATACACAAAACCATCAAAGCCAAAAAACTTTGGGATGATATCGTCCACGCTGCTTGGCAATGTGCAGACCCAGGAGTTCAGTTTGACACCACCATTAACGAATGGCACACGTGCCCAGAAGATGGCCGGATCAATGCGTCGAACCCATGCTCGGAATATATGTTCCTTGACGACACCGCCTGCAATCTCGCAAGCCTGAATTTGCTCAAGTTTTATGATCCAAAAGCAGGCTTCGACATTCAAGGATTTGAACACGGCTGCCGCATCTGGACCATGATCCTCGATATTTCTGTGCAAATGGCGCAGTTTCCCTCAAAAGAAATTGCCCAACGCAGCTGGGATTTCCGAACCCTTGGCATCGGCTATGCCAACATCGGCGCTATGCTCATGCGTATGGGAATTCCTTACGGCTCGCCTAAAGCTGTCGACATCACAGGAGCGATCACGGCCATCATGACTGGAATCGCCTACCGCACCTCTGCAGAAATGGCCGGACAGTTAGGAGCCTTCCCTCGCTACGAAGCCAACAAAGAACACATGCTTCGCGTTATCCGTAATCACCGCCGCGCCGTAAATAATGACGCAGGCTACGAAGGCCTCACCATTAATCCAATGGCGATTAATCAGTCCACCTGCACCAGTAACTTACTTAATGCTGCGAAAAAATCTTGGGACGAAGCCCTAGAACTCGGCCTTAAACACGGTTACCGTAATGCTCAAGTTTCAGTACTCGCCCCCACGGGCACCATTGGATTACTGATGGACTGCGACACCACTGGCATCGAACCAGATTTTAGTCTCGTGAAATTTAAAAAACTAGCGGGCGGTGGCTACTTCAAAATTATTAACCAGTCCATTCCCTTTGCTCTCGAAAACCTAGGTTACCCAAAAAATCAAATTGACGAGATGATCAGCTACTGTCTTGGTTTCGGCACCCTCAAAGGCGCACCGCACATCAATAACGAAAGTCTTAAAGCTAAGGGTTTTACCGATGAACTTCTTGCGTCCATAGAAAAAGATTTGCCACAAACTTTTGACATCACGTTTGCTTTCAATAAATTTAGTGTGGGCGAAGATTTCTGCATCCAAAAACTTGGAGTCAACGCCGATCAATTAGACAAGCCAGACTTCAATCTTCTAAGACACCTTGGTTTCACTAAAGAACAAACTGAAGCCGCCAATCAGTATGTAACTGGAACCATGACTCTCGAAGGTGCACCCCACATCAAAGACGAACACCTTCCCGTCTTCGATTGTGCAAACAAATGTGGACGCACTGGAAAACGTTTCATCTCAGCTGATGGACATATGATCATGATGGCCGCAGCTCAGTCGTTTATTTCAGGAGCCATCTCCAAAACCATTAACCTTCCCTACGAAGCAACTATGGATGACGTGGCTTCAGCCTACAAAAAAAGCTGGAAATACATGATCAAAGCTAACGCCCTATACCGCGACGGCAGCAAACTAAGTCAGCCACTCAATTCCACTGCCGCCGAATGGTTAGAAGCCGTAGAGGTCGCTGAAACACCTGTCGAAAAAATTAAGGAAATCACAACCAAAGTTATCACTGAATACGTACGCAAACGCCGTCCACTACCTAGCAGACGTGCTGGCTACACCCAAAAAGTGAAAATCGATGGTCACAGCATCTACCTCAGAACCGGCGAATACGATGATGGCCAAGTAGGCGAGATATTTCTCGACATCAATAAAGAGGGCACTCTTTTGCGCTCCATGATGAACTGCTTTGCAGTCGCCATCAGTCTTGGCCTCCAATACGGTGTGCCACTAGACGAATACGTCGACGTGTTTACGTTCTCACGTTTTGAACCGAATGGCATGGTCCAAGGTCACGACAACATCAAACGTGCAACGTCCATGATCGACTACATCTTCCGTGACCTCGCCATCGCTTATCTCGGCCGCAATGATCTGTCCCACGTAACCCCAGAAGACGTGCAAGGTATACGCCGCGTAAAAAATAAAGCACCGACACCTTCTGTGGTCGAAGAAAATATGCCCGTCATGATGCAGCAAAACACCATTGGTTTTGATGTCTCAGGCGGCGCCGTCAAAGCAACGTCCACCGTCTCTTCAACCGCATCGTTTAGTGAAACCACCTACGAACGCTATAATGCTCGCACTGAGGCCCGCGCAAAAGGCTACGAAGGTGATCCGTGTCCTGAATGCGGCGCCCTAACACTCGTACGAAATGGCAGTTGTCTCAAATGCAATTCCTGTGGATCAACGACCGGCTGTAGCTAAGTTTTTTGAAATAATGTCCTGAAGGGCAACCGGACGGACTCTGCGAAATGTTAGACATTCTATCTCTCCCCCCGGGGTGATGACTTCCTGCGCCAACAGGGAATATTCAATCACTTCGGGACGTATTACCCCGTCACGTTGGCGTCGTCACAATCCCTCCACCCCCCCGCCTATTCTTTGCAAACCTGCAGCACCAACACCTTGGTGCTGCGGGCATTCGCGCATAATCGATCCATAATACGCATGTTTCCTCGGGATAAAACAAAGATGCTTTGGGTCGCAGAATCATCAAACGGAAATGGACTGAGGCCAGCGACCGTGCAGCGGTGATGGAGATAGTCCTTTGACTCCTCGGCCGACAAAAGTCTCAGCTCCGTGTGGTGATAGATGCGTTGGGCGATGTCTTGTAGTAACGTGTCTGAATTGGGGTCGTCTAGGATAAACCCATTATTTATGTAAAACGCCTTCCTAGACTTCATTCCCTTGTTTGGGTTGATGAGAAAAAGGATCTTGTTGTTTA
Organism: Bdellovibrio sp. ZAP7; assembly: GCA_945900755.1. Classification (GTDB taxonomy): domain Bacteria; phylum Bdellovibrionota_B; class Oligoflexia; order Oligoflexales; family RGVZ01; genus CAMDKS01. The sequence continues at coordinate 1,236 of CAMDKS010000035.1, read as the reverse complement.
TAGCCTAACTTGGCGAACGTCACCCGCATTTGCTTATTGCGCTGATGAGTGGCCGAGTAACGCACTCGTTCAAGGTTTAAAGAACGGCGATTATCATGTCATTGTCACTGTGGAGCCGACCTACCCAGATGGAGTTTTTAGGAACGACAAGGGTTCACCGCTCATTTCAATTGATCATCAATGTCTTTGGGATCGAGAATTAGAACTTTGCCATCTCTCCAAACAACAATCGGCTGAGACAGCTTTTTGTGACGTTCAACAGCGTTTTTAACTGCAGTATTGATCGCTTGATCAATAAGTGTTCCTTCTTCAAATAAGGCATCAATATCGATTTCTTCACGCATCTGTTTATTTGTTGCCATTGAGGTATTTCCTTGCAAGTTCATTCCACAGTTTTGAATCGGAAATTTTTGCACCAGCACTTCCACCTGAAGCGATCAATTGAATCTTTGCCTCAGAGGCGTTGTAAAAACGCCAAGAATTGCTCAGTGGTTTATAGAGGTTGAAAAAATTATTTAGACTACGTTCGAACCGTCGTGCAATCGTTTCGTTTGGGACATTATGCCCACCAGTTGCAACTCGTGATTTAACGCGAGCGATTGCGAGATCCGAACTGGGAAGCCAAAGATAAACTAGGTGTAAATGATATTTGCTGTCGATTTTAAGTTGTTCAAGCCAAGGGGCAAAGCTCCTGCTAGCAAGCGTGGTTTCAAATGCAAAGTTTGTTTCTTGATCGGCAAGTTCTTTCAAGCGTGTCAGCATGATCCGCCCAGCTGCTACAGCCGCCTTTTCAGGCTCAAATGCTGAGAGACCACTTGCTATGGTATCGGCATTAACAAATTCAGTGACACCCATAAGTTCCGCGAGTAATTGCGGTGCACTAGTTGATTTACCTGCACCGTTTGGGCCTGCGATAACAACGACTGAAGGATGGGAATCGGTAGTTGATTTTTTGAAATTGTGCGTCATTCAAAACGATTCCTTAAAGCCACTCTCCATAATCAAGTTACCGATACAACTATAAATTATGAGGCTCAAAACCTCAACGACAAAGATTTTTACTATCAGAAATATACACGGTTCAAGGTGTGGCTGGCGAATTCCTAGTTTGGGCTTAAAAGCGGCGATTTTGCGGACTTGCAATCATTTGGTTTTTCGGTTACATGACGCAAAATGAAGACGTTGCTACTAATAACTGTCCATATATTCATGACGCTTTTCAAGCTTTGCTTGAGG
>CAMDKS010000034.1 GCA_945900755.1 Bdellovibrio sp. ZAP7 | reverse complement strand
TTACCAATTCGTGATCTTCTTTTAACACTATTTTGACGCGTGTTGATTGCTCGAATAAAGATGGTTGAAATACAGACATTATAGCTGTTTCCCTGTGTAAAATTGATTTTTTTGTAGTTGAAATGCATTCAACAATATTGCATAAAAAGAAATTTTATTTCAACAGTGATCTAAGAATTTATCGAGAAAAACTCGGTGAATTTGAATTGAATGCCGAACTAGCACTAGGTAGTGCTTGTTCGGAGTCCCCTGACTCGGCGTTGCTTTTCAGCAACCTAAAAAATATGAGACCAAGAGCTGCGAAAGAAACTTCGCGGCTTTTTTGTATGTTCTCCGCAATTTCGGATTGTAATTTGGTAGCGCAATGACATAATCCTCGTGCGCTTCACAAAATTGAGACCATACCGATCAAAGGAGATTTCCATGCTTAGATTTTTATGTTTGTTTGGCTTTACCACTATTTTGTCCACCGCACAGGCGGCCACTCCAAGTACGACACTCAAAATTCTTAAGAGCGAGACGGGTGAATTGACCGTCGTCTCAAAATCCGTAAATGACATCGGCACCGATGCTGGTTTGACCATTAACGAATATCCGCAGTTTATTGTCGAGCATCAGTCGTCTCCTAAGGGCGCAAAAATCATTGAAATCACTAGTAAAAATGAAAGTGAAATCAATGCTTGGCTCACCAGTCACCATGTTTCTCCTATGGCGACCGCACTCAAATCTACAGGTAGCGACGAAGTGAGAACCCTCGTCCATAGCGGGCCTTCTGCCAATCGCATTGACTTGGTGTTTATGGGAGACGGATACACCGCCTCGGAACGCGAAAAGTTTTTTAGCGACATCACACGGCTTGTCAACGATATGTTCATTGGCAAAACGTTTACCTCCTACCTTCCTGTTTTTAATGTTCATGCCGTATTTAGAGCTAGCAGCGTGTCTGGCATTGGCCACGGAAGCTCAATTAATACGGCCTACGGCCTTTACCGCGAGGGCGAAACCCTGCGCGCCATTTATCCTGGAAACGGCGCCGCCATTCGCGAAAGCTGTGGGAAAGCTCCGGCCTGTGACTACCCTGTGGTCATAGCCAACGACCCCTACTACGGAGGACTTGGTGGAGAGTTTGCCATTTCGACAAGCTCGCCGACGAGCGGCACGGTCGTGCTTCGTCACGAGCTTGGACACAACTTTGGCCTAGTCGGTGAAGAGTACGACGGTGGCGGCTACTTTGGTGCCAATCACTCGTCTAGCTTCTCAGCTCCATCATGGAAAGATTGGGCTACAGACCGCGGTGCCATGCGTTCTGAGCCGATGGTCGCTCGGCACCTTAGTTGGCCTTGGCAAAAACTAGACCGCGGCCCCTTTACTGCAAATATGACCAGTAATGGCCACTATGCGGTCACACGCATTCGCATCAGCGCCTCAGGCATTGAGACTCCTGACACGTTATCCATTAAGCTAGACGACCAAGAATTGGAATTTGACAGCCCCAATCGTCTTGACCGCAGCTTTGTCAACATCGAAACGTCGCCCTTAGCCAGTGGCCCCCATAAACTTGTATTCAAGGAGAACGTGCAAGATCACAACAACTGGCTATCTTCTCTGACAGTCCACGAGTATGCGAGTGATTTCCATAGCGACCCCGAATATCTTGGCGCCTTTCCAAATTTTTCGGCCGATTTGGCCGTCGACGGCTATCGCCCAACGGATGAGAGTTGCCTCATGCGCAATATGGCACACGAATTCTTTTGTCCTGTTTGCCAAGAAAACAACTGGGGAAATTTTTTCAAAAAAATTAATTTGATCGATCAATTTTCTGCGGCACGCTCTGCAACAGGCGACACCATCAACGCCGAACTCAAAGTGCTAAGTCTAGGCCAATTCCGCACTGCGGGCACTGGTGCCCAGGGTGAAGCCCTTGAAATCAAGTGGTTTGGAGACAATCAAGAACTTACAGAGTACCGCGGACAAACTAACCTGTCGTTTGTGCCTCGCACGGCCATTTCAGTTCTAAAAGTGCAGGTGCAATTGACCACACCAGAGCTACGCACGAAATCTGTGACGAGCCAAAAAGAAATCACGTTGTAAAAATGTCTGATGACATCGTCAAATCTCTGGAAAATTTGGCGGGGGGACTTCCCTCCCCTCGTCTCAATCTATCTAAAGAAGAAAAGTTAGAGCTCATCAAAAAACTTGGCGGCCCCCGCTCTGTGACGTCGATCCTTAAATCTAAAAAGGATTATCCGTTGCGACGTATCCCCTTTATTTTTTCGTCGCTAGACACCCAAGCTGTCGTCGATGTGTTGGCTAACGATATGAGTGACGTGCTGGTCGTCCAATAGCTCTTGGATTGAAATCTGTATCCATTTCATGGTATAATCAGTTTCTGCCGCGAAAGCGCCAGAAACGTGTACTGAGCCGAAGGCGAAGGATCTCGGGTGTTTGCTCAACCATCATTTTGACGACTCCAAAAATAATATAATAATAAACTCATTGGAAAGTCTCCACACCATGCCGAACATGCCGCCTCAACCTCAAATCATTAAGAGTATTGATTTGGAATTGGTATTCAAGATCATCGAGAATCGCGGGTATCTGCGTGTGCCACAAGTTCCATCCATGAACTCGCTCATTTATGAAAAGGTAAAGCACTTATATGTCAATTCTTCAAAGCGTGGATCAAATAGTTAAGCTGTTTGAATCCAGCGGATGCAAGTATGTTGTGATCGGCGGTATAGCTGTACTATTGCATGGTGGCCGTGCGTCAACGATCGATTTTGATTTGTACATATTGGCCAGCGAATTTGATCGGCTTGAGAGTCATTTGCTTACGCACGGCGCAAAGCTCTCCCTGAAGTCTGATCATCAGCTAAGATTCACTTTCGGGGATATTCAAGTCGACGTGCTTGAAGCTGATCCCGTTCTGGAAACGACGATTTTCAAGCGATCCGTACGTCATAGGATCGTGAATGCCGAATGCAACGTGGCGACTCCAGAAGATCTTATCATCCTAAAGACTCTCGCTGATCGCCCTATAGATCGACGCGATGTAGCGGAACTTCGAGAGATTTTTGCGAATAAATTAGACGAAGAGTATGTGACAGGTACATTGAAACGATTCCAAGATTGATTATTGCGGCACTACACCCCGATGCGAAGCCTAAAGTTGAGATAAAATCGACTCACTAATTTTCGCAGTACGTTTGATCTTAGCACCGAATACGGGCGATTTCTTCGACTGCTCAAATAGATTCCAAGCCTTCCGATCAAGATTACTAACCAGATTTTTTTCTACGTCCTCGAAGGCTAGAGGCTTCCTATCGGAAGCTGGCTCCAGACTATTTTGCGCACGACAAAGGACGTCGGCGGTGATTCGATGTTTCGTGATGGAATGCTTGATGGTGCCGATCACTTTGCCATCAGGCAACCACTCTGTTCCGTGACCTTGAGAGGTTGAAAAGCCCCAAGTCCCCTTTAAAAATTTTGCATCGGCCGGCCGTAGGAACAACTGTACGAAGGAATCCGTGTGACGAATTTCAAGCTGAAGATTGACGTCCATCGGTGCCTGTTTTGCTTTCGCGGCCGGAGCCAGTGCCTGACTTGATGCTGCAAAAGATCGGCAAACTGGTTTCAATGGACACTTGATACATAGTGGGCTAGACGGTGTACAAATAATTTGCCCCAATTCCATGACCGCTTGATTGACATCCCCTGCCGAGCCCATTTGGCAGATGTCGTCCATAATTTTTTTGAACCGCTTTTTTAATGCTGGTAAATTTGGCTCTGTTCGAATGTCTAGAAGCCTACAAAAGACCCGCTCCACATTGCCGTCAACGACACCGTGGGGCAATCCCAGTGTTATTGAAGCCATCGCAGCGGCGGTGTAGGGACCGATTCCTGGGAGCTCCAGCCACCCCTCATAGGAGACTGGCAGAGGGATTTTTTTAACTTGGAGACGTCGACAAGCTTTGTGCAAAAGGTCAAACCGGCGATAATAACCGAGACCTCGCACCGCCAAGCGCACGTCTTCTTGGGGGGCCTCGGCCAAAGCTAAGGGACTCGGAAATTGCTTCAAAAAACGCTCGTAGACCGGCATGACCGATTTAATCAACGTCTGCTGGAGCATGATCTCGCTCACCCAAATATGCCACGGGTCGCGGTGTTTATTCCAAAGGATACGCCACGGCAACGGGCGATCTTGTTTGCGGTACCACGCTAAAAGTTTCGAATAAAAAAACAAGCCGTCAACCGAGTCACCAAATGAATCCACGGATAATGTCTCCTTGGATTTTTTAGTCGTGACCACAGCTGACGGCTTTTTTTTCAAAAATTATGCGCGTGACATGCGTTTTGCAGTCACAGGCTTACGAATGGTTGCTGCTTTAGTGGATGGTGCTTTTGCTTTTTTGAAAGATTTAACCGACTGAGCCGGCTTCTTGCCACTAGCTTTTCCAGCTTTTGCTTCAACATTCTTTACGGCCGTTTTTACCGCTGACTTGGCGGCATTGACCGAAATGTCCAAGTTAACGCCTCTTTTTTTAGCGGCAGTTTTAACAGTCGCTGCAGCCTTTTTAACGGTCGAACGCACGGTTGCTCCGACAGCATCAACATTGATTCCTGCTTTTGCAGCATTCTTGCGAATTTGGCCAACGACTTTTTTGATGGCCGGTTCAAACTCTTTAAGTTTTTGCTCAAGAATTTTTTCTATCTCAATGCCTGCTGCAGAGATGTTTTCTTTTGTTGCGAAAGATTTTACTTTTTTCAGGAGCTCATCCGAGTCTTTTTTAACGGCGCGCTCGAGTGACTTAAGATCTTTTTGTAGCTTTTTGATGAATGCGTTCATTTATTAATGCCCCCTTTATAAATCGAGCCAAAATAATTTATTGGCCGTTGTTGCGTAGTATACAGCATTACTAAAAAAATTAACACCCTATTTCTCATGAAATATTGGGGTTCTTTTACTTAAAAAGGCCTCAATTCCCTCGGTCGACTCCTCGCGGGTAAAGCACAAAGCAAACGCACTGGCCTCTGCCGCAAGGCCTGCATCGGGACTCATCTCTTGAGCCGAACGCACTAAGCGTTTGGTTTCTGTGACGGCGAAAGGCCCTGTTTTCACTAGTGCGTCTACGATTTTATCGATTTCCGCGTCAAGCTTATCGTCATCCACAACTCGCGAAGCAAGTCCCACGGAAAAGGCCTCTTCTCCGGTAAGTGTGCGGCCTCGTCCAGTCAAGAGCATATCCATTGCGATGGAAAGGCCGACTCGCTTGACTAGGCGCTGGGTTCCGCCAAAGCCTGCAATGATCCCTAAATTTACTTCCGGCTGACCGAACCTTGCTGATTTTCCCGCTATGATTAGGTCACAAGCTAAGGCCAGCTCGCAGCCGCCCCCAAGGGCAAAGCCACGCACTTTGGCGATGGTCACCACAGGCAGTGCCTCAATGATACTTGTGATGGATTGTCCGAGCTGAGAGAATTCCAGCGCATGGTCAGGCTTCATTTCTTTCAACTCAGCAATGTCAGCTCCAGCGATAAATGCCTTTTCTCCCGCTCCCTCAATAATAATCGCCCGATGTTCATCCGCATCAAACTCCTCAAGAAGTGCGTCCTCAAGCTCATCGAGGACCGCCTCGTTTAGGGCGTTCATCGCCTCAGGTCGGTTTATGGTGATCGTTAAGCGGGGGCCTTTAGAGACGACTTTGATGGTTTTGTAATTGTTCACAGGAGGAGACCTTTCTAAAATTTAACAATTTAAATGCTTCGTAATACTAGACAATATCGATGATGGCACTAAAAAATAATTCGCCAAATTCAGTACTTGTAAACGCCTCGTTTGGTTTTTCTTCCGTACCAGCCAGCCTCGACATATTTTGCTAGTAGTGGTGATGGGCTATATTTTGGATCCCCGAGCCCATCGTGGAGCACCTTCATAATCGCGTAACAGGTGTCGAGTCCAATGAAATCTGCTAGCGTTAACGGCCCCATGGGCTGATTGGTTCCAAGCTTCATACCCTTGTCGATGTCTTCAGCAGAAGCAACCCCCTCCATAAGCGCAGCAAAAGCCTCGTTGATCATAGGCATTAGGATCCGGTTTACGACAAAACCTGGGAAATCTGCGCTTTTTGACGTCTCTTTGCCCAATCCAACGGCGAGTTCTAGGGTACGCTTAGTGGTATCCTCTGAGGTTGCCATCCCAGGAATGACTTCCACAAGTTTCATAATCGGAGCTGGATTCATAAAATGCATGCCGATGAATTTATCGGGGCGACTGGTTGCGGCGGCCAGCCTAGTGATCGGAATGGATGACGTATTGCTTGCGAAAATACAACTTGCCTTGGTGATCTTGTCCAGTGCTTGAAATAATTCGACCTTAATCTTCTCGTTTTCAATGATCGCCTCGACAACAATATCACAGCCATTTAAAGCACTTAAATCTGAAGAATAGGACATATTGGCGAGAGCTGTTGCCTTTTGCTCGGGGGTAATGACGCCCTTTGATGCAAGCTTCTCCAATGATCCGGTGATTCCGATTTTCGCGGTTTCGATTTGCTTGGGATTGATATCAACGAGAATTGTTTTGAGGCCGTTGGTCGCACAAACTTGTGCAATACCTGAACCCATTTGTCCGCCGCCGATGATGCCGGCCGTTTGAAACCCTGCGATTATTGTCATGTCACATCTCCATTAATTTACGAGCCCGTTCAACGCCAAGCATCAATATCACAGGGCTAAACCAGTAAATACCGCTAAATTCCTCGCGTCCGCGAGTGTATACGATTCATACGACCGTCTAAAAGTTGACACCATTACACGAACAACCTACTGAAATCGTTGGTATATATTAAGGCTCGAAAACTGCATGTTGCTAGGGATCAACGGCTAATAGTGCTATAATGGACGAGGATGCGTTTTTTTTGCCAATAAGCGGCTCCACAACATAAGGTGGCGATAAATACAGCTAATTGCCCCCTCCAAGCAAATCCAGATGAGGCATGGTTTAGAATATGGTGGATAGACGCATAATATACGCAATACTGACTGCAGGCCTGGTCGTACTAAACACGTCATGCATACCAGCTAATCAATCGTCAAAAAAAACAACTCCTCTCCGATTTGCTGTTGAATACGCAACTTTGGAGGCCAACTCTCTAAGTGGCTTCGTTGTAGACTCAAATTTGCCTTTGGGTACTAGTGCTGATGCTGTTTTGGCTCTTTCACAATCGGGACTAGGACGATCTTTTGCGTCAACGATTGCAACGAAAACCGCTACAGAGCTTGGGGTTTTACCGCAAATATTGGCGCCCTCAGTACGCGCTGAAATTCAATCGAATGGAACCCTTGCCTCCCTCCAAGGCCTAGGAGCACTTGGCTCTGCGCTATTAGGTCAGTTTGCCAGTGATACCGCCCTTGCAGATAAAGTTCGTACGGGACTTACTTCAAAATTAACGCAAGGATTGTCTAGCTATGGTGGGACCACACTTGGTAGTCGCGTTCAATATAATTTTGATCACTTTAATCGACTAAACAAGAATGAATCTAAAGCCAATGCCTATCTTCAAGCAGCCAATTGGAATTTAATTTGGTCCTATGACGGCCTTTGGACCGGAGGCACAGCCTTGGATGGCATTGATCATGGACTCCAGCTCCTAGGAATTCTTCGCTGCCTATCTGAGTGGACGTATGTGGCGGGACTTGGCAGCACAGGAGACGTTTCACCTTATGGCGGGCTCATGAAAAAATGGAATGAAGCGGCCACAGCTCCGGCAAAACCCATGGCCATTAGTGATCCAACTCTTTCGGAAATGGTGTTTACGGGGGATTTAGTCATTTCCTTGCCTGCAAATGTTTCTGCATTGAACCTGGCCACTCAAGGTGGAGAAGCATGGCAACTGACCGCAACGAATCTGACGTTACTTGAGCAATCCGCAATTTGGATGACAGGCGCGAAAGCCTTTGGGCGAATGCGAGCGGATCGACGAACAAAAACAACTAGTCTCTATGATGGAGGTACACCCGTTCTGAGCGCCAACGCAGCGAAACTCCCACTATTGTTTTTGAATAATATGGGCAAAATGCTGGACGGCCCGTTTATCAACTCTAATACACAAAAAATATTTATGACCGCATGCACATCTGGCTCATGCCCGTCAGCAGATGCGAAGTCCATCGCCAGATTAGTTGGCGCCCTATCCGAATGGATTCTGGCTACCGAGAAAATTGAAGCTTCTGGACTTGATACTGAAACAGCAGGAAAAATTGCTGCTGCGCTTCCAAAGTTGAAAAATGCCTTACAGCTTGCCGTTCGCTTCCTGAGCGGCGAAATGACTAGTGATGAGACCTCTGGGTCGGATCACTGGCTAAATGTGCTCGTCGCTAGCGATAACGGAAGCGACCCTGCAAGTGTGTCGGCTGAAGTGATCGGGACGATGGCGAGAGTTGAGCGAATCACCTTAAATAGTGACCTTCTAAAGCTTAGAATAACGGCGCTGGCAAATGCCCATGCAAGGAAATACTTCAGCACCAAAGGCGTCATCACCTCAAAAGAATCCGCGCTTTGGAATGCGCGCATGATTCAAGAACTTGAGAGCTCTAAAATTGCAGCCAACCTGCCTTGGCTCAACACCGCGAAGGAGGCCTTCAAGCGGTCCCTTGGAGCAGACTGGGTAGGAAAATAATCTTAATGTGCGATCGGTTGACTCGTAAAGAATTGGTTTAAGGATTTAGAAATGGTGATTAAGCGAACATGGATGCCGCTTGTTTTTTGTTGGTTGATGCACGAGTCCCGTGCTTTAGCCCAGACGCTGCCGCGCGGCATTGGCGTCATTAATCTAGGCACAAGAAATATATGGGCAGACGCTGGTTACTATGATCAGTTCGGTCAACTCAAGAGCCTCGGCAGTCGCCTCGACGTTGAATTCGACGCTGCGTCCATGCGAACAGGAAAAGCGGGAGCCAGTCTCAAAAAACTGTATGATAACATTGCGAAGTACGACACCAACAGTGGCACAGGTCAAGGGTCCATTGGCGATGAATTAAATCTGGGTAGTCAAAGAGGGATTGTGAAGCCAACTGTGAGCGTCAATATTGTTGGTATTGGTTTCGGCATCAGTAATAAAGTAACTGCGTTTGCAGGTGTTCCATTCATCAGCGCCAAAAATGAAACGGATATTGAATTTTCTGGGACTAACAACGCCGCCGAAATAAAAGCAAAGTTGGGGGATGCTGCCTTTGATGAATTGAAAGCGGGCCTTGATCAGGCGTCGCAATTGTCAAAAGACACCGTGCTGAGTGAAATTACAGAAAAGAATCGATACAAAGACATTCAACACTGGACCTATAAAGGCCCAGGAGACGCAGTCGTCGGGATTCGTACAGGCAAGTCGGCTACGCTACGTGGCGGTCAAAAGTATGCCCTCGGAATTCAAGCACAAGTGACCCTACCGACCGGGCCCGCGTACGATCCCGATTCATTAACCCAAATCCCACTGTCCCAAAACACAACCTCCTTCGGTCTAGTGACTGACCATCGCGTTACCTGGACCTATTTTGCAGCTGGGGGAGACGTCGGTGCTGATTACGCACTTCCCTACGACAGGAAGCAGCGAGTTCCAGAGGGCAGCGAGTCCGTCATCTCCATTGAGAGAAAAACCATCGTCCACGTTCAACCTGGAATGGCCTTGAAAGGATCGCTATATAGTTTGCTAGGCAATGCCACGTACCGCAGCCAATATAGATTGGGAATCAACCAAAAACAGGCAACCCAGTTCAGCGGCTCCCTAGCCGGAGATTATGGCGCTCTTGGACGCCCCACATTCAAAAATGAGGTTTTTCATGAGCTTGAGCTCATATTAACGACCGTAAAAATTTACAAACAGCGCAAGTTTGTCGCGCCGTTTATATTAACCCTAAAGGGCCACGATTCCTTGTCTGGCAAAAATGAGCTTCGTCAAAAATATATTGAATTGACCCTTATTTTGCTTTTTTCCACGCCCATGGCAAGCGGATGATTCCTAGCGCTCGGAATGTAAATGTTTCTGTAAGTCTTTAATCGCACTGCTAAAATAGTGGGATGTACTGAGGGCCGTTCTTGAATCCAAAAAAATTATTTGGTTTTCTTTAGTCACAGCGTCCAGTCGACCCCAAGCTGGGTGAGCCTTAATTGCGGCACGCTTTTTAGGGCTGTCAACACCGATCACAATTATTTTATCAGGCTTCATCCTAAGAAGTGTTTCCACATCAATTTTTGGCCAATGATGAAGCCCGAATTCTCCGGCCACATTGATGGCACCGGCCTGTGTGACCAACTCGTCAAAAAGCGTGTCGAGCCCCATGACCACCAGGTCGGGGCTATAATTTATGACTCGCACTTTTTTAGGAGAGGCGGAAGGAATTTTTTGAGCACTCACCTGCCGCAAAAAGGACTCTCTAAGGGCCTTCGCCTCTTTTGGGCATTCCACCGCTGTTCCGATATCTTGAATGTGTTTTGCGATATCGGCTACTGAGGAAAATTTATCAAGCATTAACAGTGGTACGTTTCTAGATTCAATCATGCGAATGAGTTCTGGACGATTAAAGGACGCGGCGATAATCAAATCGGGTTTTAGAGAAAAAAGACTTTCAGGCTCACTGTGAACCCTCCCCTTCACTGTTTTTGCGGATTCAACCACACTGCTCGCTTCAGGGTCGTCGGCGAATGTTGATAGCGCTACAATTCGTTGGCGCCCACCACACGTTTGCAAGAGATCAAGCAAAATTTCATCGCTTGCTAATGATAATGAAGCAATTTTTTGAGGCGGCGCCGCAAAAATATGAGATGAATATAAGCAACCGAAAATTATTCCGATCATTAAAGGCCAGTGCGACGGCGTAGTTTTCGTAGGAATTATCTTCGTCATTGTAGTATGCTTGCCCTCCACTCGAATGATACCATTAGCGGCTAAAAAGCCAATCACTAGATTTCTTCCTCGAGGTTTTTTCAATGGTCGAATTTAAGGGCCTGCCATTCACCTACATCTCCACATTTGTCTTCCTAGCCTTTTCCTGTGGCCCATTACCAAAGGCCAAAAATTTTTATGGCACGTTAGACAAATGGCCACTGTCGATTGGCAGCACGGGTCTAGCTCTGATCTCCACAGATGCATCGTATTCGTCGTCGGATATCTATTTTTATAATTTTGGGACCGGCGAACTATACCCCTTGGCGACTGGTGAAAGCGGAGATGTCTCGTCCAAATGGGACGGTGAAAATTTTTGGATTTTTAATCGAGCCTCAGGCAAAACCAGCTACAGCCGGCTTAGCCCTAAGGCGGGACCCGCCACTCGATCCGTTGAACGTCGAACACCGGACGCCGATGCCTTTGATCCGACGGACTGGGTCAGCCTCGGGGCGACCGAATCGGCTCTCGCCATGGGATCGTCCCATAAAGTATCCATCGCAAATCTATCGACCGCCACCACCATTACGCCAACCTTAGGAGAGGTTGAGACCGGTCAAACAACTGTCCCCTTTCGCCCAGGAATTCTCTTGAAAAACTACGGCAGTGTTAGTGCAGGAACAAAAACGGATAGCACCAGTGACTTTGCCGTTATCCATCAAGCCTTAACGGCAACCTGGAAGGCTCTCGGAGGTGGAAAAATATATCTTGCTCACCGCAGTGACCAAGGCACGTGGGGATGGGTGGATCAAGATTCAGTAACCACCGGAGTGCAGGGTTTCTCCTTGTCGGTTTCTGATCCTGTTGCCGCCATCGACTGTGAAGGAGACTCGCCCTCCGACGCAACTTGCCTCGTGGCTGGAGCTTGTTATGAGAGCATGGGAACAGCATGCGTTGGCGGTGTGGATGCCGTTTCTTGGAGTTTTTATAAGTCGACTCGCCACCTTTTTGATTGGCCTACAGGTGCCGCCGTTGCTGGCGGTATTAAAAAAGGGTCCAAAACAGGACAAATTGTCGTGTGTTTGAAGGCCACCGTAGACGTCAATGCTAAATTGACCGTACTAAGCTCCACAACCGGCGAGATTTTGGCGACGTGGGATGCTGGCGCAAGCACCTGTGGCCCATTTGCTGTCGACCGCGAGGGCGCAAGAATTTTTGCCGTAAAAAATAGCCTTGAATCTAGTTCACTGTATGCACTTTCTTCTGACTTAAACCAAATAGCAAAAGTGGATCTTGGCTTCACCGTTTCAGGACTTGAGGCCATTAATGAATAAATTTTTGTTCTGGATATTTGTGCCACTGGCGGGTCTGCACTTCTATTTGTGGTCTGAGGTCGTGAAGGCCGAGGCCACAGAAATCATTATCGAAGCTGTCCCTGTCGAGCATCGCGAGGTCAATCGCCCAGGTCAAACGACGGTGATTCGTCCCTCAGATGAAACAAGATTTGATGCGGAGACACACCTAAAATCTGACCCCTCTTTGTCCCTATCCAATAATGGGCGCAGCGGCGGATTTTCTTTGCCATTATTTCGCGGTCAAGACGCAAGAGCGAGCCACGTTTTTATAAATGATATGGAGTTGCAAGATCCTTTTTCGGGGCTCCCCATGGTCGACGATATAGACCTGCGCGCCTTTGGCTCCATGACGATTCACAAGGGCTTTGCACCGTGGAATTTACCGGTCATTGATCCCGGAGGAGTCATTCAATTCACCCTGCGCCGCCCTGTATCTCGACTTGAAGGGGGCGGTTCCTACGGAGACCTATCTGGAGCAAACGGCTGGTTAAAAGCGGCCAAAATTGGCGACGACCTGTCAGAAAATCTTGACGCAGGTCTTTACCTTCGTCACCGGAGTGCGAAGGGAAACTATAAATACTATAGCGACAACAACACGATTTTGAATGCCAGTGATGACGTCATAAAAAGACGAACCAATAACGACCGCTCTAGTCAGCAAGTTTTTGGAAATCTATTCTGGACAGGCGCCACCGTCGACGCCAAAGGAATCGTTTGGACGCAAGCCAGTGATCAAGGTATTCCCGTTGGACAAGCATCAGGTGATGGTAAAGCTCGCGTCAAGGCGAATACCGGCATCACGACGTCCTCACTAACCTACCGAGTGACAGATGACTATGCCGTGACGATCGACGCTGGACGTTTTAGCGGAAGCCGCATCTATACCGATCCTGCTCTCGATATCGGCTTGGCGACAAAGCGAAAATTGGATAGTGAATCAATCCGTGCCCGAATCTCCTTTACCTCGTCCCATCCCATTTTAAATTTTCTAATTCTAGCCGAGAAACAGCTGGCCAAAACCAAATTGACGTCGTCCTACAATCAAGATTTATATGCACCGTCGGCCTCTGCTGACAAGTTTTATGCTGGCGTCCATTACAAAATTAATGAGTCACAGAATATTGAAGTGAAATCTAATGTAGAACGGTCCGAGGCCTCCGCCCAAACAGCCCTTGGTGAAAATCGCCAGCATTCATCGGTCAAACCTACGGCTGGTTCCTCAATGGGTTGGAGTAGGACCAAGGATGACTTGTTTTTTTACGCGCAAGGAGGCCACTCGACGAGGGTGCCAAGCCTGTTAGAGCGAATTGGAAATGGTGCGGAAATTGACGCCTCCAAGGATTTACGAAGTGAGCAATCCCGAGCAGCAGAGCTTGGAACGAGGATTGTGTCCAAGTGGATTGAATCGATGCCTGTAACATTTAACCTTGCCCTTTGGGTCCGAGACAACGCCGAGGTGATTCAAATTGGAAAGATTTCGGCCACAAGATGGAGAGCGCAAAATCGCGGCCAACATTCCTACCGTGGTGTAGAAACACGATTAGATTTTGGCTCTGCAGACCTCGGCGTCGAGGGTGCCGTCAGTTGGATTAAAGCAGAACTAGGCAAAACGCATCTGTTAGTACCGCGAGTACCGATATGGCAGGCGGCCGGCGGTGCACGCTGGCGTGTGATGAATGCGGTAACCCTCAGAACAACCAGTCGATTTGTTGGGCGCATGTATGATGACGCCAGTAATACTAGAGAACTTGGCTGGACGTTGGTCCATGATCTGAGTGGTGATTATTCTCAAAATGATTCAAGATGGAAAGTAGGCGTCGCCTGCCTCAACGCAACCAACGTGATGTCGAACATTGTTCGCGACACCGTGACGAATCAAGGTGACGGTAAAAAAAGTTATACGGGCTACAGTGATGACCCCCTACCCGGGCGATCTTGGACGGCCAGTGTCTCCGCAAGGCTATAACGACTATCTGGTAAGAAAGGGGCGGCTCGAATATGAAATATGAAGTCCCCTTGAGTGATGCCCTATTTCATCAAAAAATAGTGCGAGATCTCCAAAGCCTGATCTCTGACCCCCTGATTTTAGAATCGTCTGCAGCCCTAGAAT
Organism: Bdellovibrio sp. ZAP7; assembly: GCA_945900755.1. Lineage (GTDB taxonomy): Bacteria > Bdellovibrionota_B > Oligoflexia > Oligoflexales > RGVZ01 > CAMDKS01. The sequence continues at coordinate 16,065 of CAMDKS010000034.1, read as the reverse complement.
TACAGCGTGAAATGCACGAAAAGGTCACCTCTTTTATCGAAAAATATCCAGACCGCCTCGGACGCATGCTTCTGCGGCCAGATCCCAAACTTCCACTAGGAAAATGGTTTGAATACATCTTTCTTGTGGCCCTTCGCATCACCTTTCCCTTTGCTGAGGTGCATCACAGCATAAAAGATGGGAGCGGCGGAGAACTTGATTTCGTAATCACCGGACTAAGTAAGACCGTCCACATTGAATGTGCCGTAAAGTTTTTCCTTCATCATATCAATCTTGGTTTTGGTTTAAACTCCTACCTAGGTCCTGGGGGTAACGACCGCCTAGATCTCAAGTATCACAAATTGGCTGACGTACAGCTCAAGCGAAATATTCCCAAGACTTTTGATATCAAGACTCCAGTCACCAAAATTCTATGGATGAGTGGACGCATTCATGAGCCCCTGGACGCTCCACCCCATGAGATGTCCCACCTTACGAAAAATATACCACGTCCCATGAATCCTTTCCCACTGCTCGGTTACTGGGGCTCCACGAGCCAACTGACGGCCAGTCTTCGTGGGCGAGAGGTCATATACAAATTGCCGCGTCAATGGCGCATGACGTCCATTGATGGCCTCACACGCACTGATTTAGCTGGGTTTAAAACCACGACCAGCGATGAATTCATCGAAGAACCAGTCATGACGGCTCGAGTCTCTTTTGATGGTGAATATGCCGTGGAGCGCGGCCGCGGATTTGTTGCCAGCCGCTGGTAGGTAGTGCTTCAAAAACTATTTGGCTGCCTTACGGAAGTCAAGTCCAGCCTTAACATTCATCCCCCGTGCAACGCCCGACAAGTCAAGCTTGACTGCACCAAGTACAGGAACAGAGCTAAAAATATGAGCGCGAATCTTCAAATCCTCAATATCGGCATTCGCTTTATTATTTGGGTCCATGCCTGCTGCTGCAAATAGGATTGAGCTGATTGCATTAATCTGTTCAGGAATCACAACATCGTAAATCAAGATAACATCACAATGAGGATAGACCACGCCGTCCAGGTTTCGAGCATCTGCATAGCCTTCGTGGCGAATTTTGTAGTCCGGAGTCACATACGTACCTGTGGCGCGTAAATTTTCCATGAACGTTGGCTCAAAAAATTCTTTGGTGAAAGCCCATTTTGTGGTGCCCTTTTGGTGGCCATAAAACTGCACGACAAAATCATAGTTTAATTCAACATTATAGCTTGGACCCTGCTCATGATCAGGCAAATAGTCCTTAACAATCCCTTCTGCAGATCCTGATTCAAGCATACCGGTTGTGCGGACGCGAGATTTATCCAGTTGATAAGGAGCCCTCTCACCCAAAGGATCACGTGCCTTTGTAGAGCTGCCGGTAACGGGTGTAAACGACGTCGTTAAGACAACAGCACCTGCAATCACTAATTCTCTAATCATAATAACCCTCCTTGGTAAACATTAATTTTTCGCATTAAATATCAACAACTTCAGTGATCATATCATTTTTTACCGTGGAGCAAAGCCTATGGCATCATAAACTTTTCTTATCGTTGCTTCCGCTCGGGTCGCAGCCTTGTCAGACCCCGCTCGCAAAATCCTTTGAAGCTCCCCCTTATCTGCCAGAAACCTCTGAGTCCGTTCTTGCACAGGCTGTAACTCACTAATAACGATATTGGCCGTATCGACTTTCAGGTGGCCGTACATTTTGCCTTCATAGGATTTGGCTATATCACCAATAGACCTGCCGGTGATGGCTGCCTGAATATCGATTAAATTTCTGATTCCCGGTTTTTCTTCCACATAAGTGATCTCAGACCCGGAATCGGTGACCGCCCGCTTAAATTTCTTTTCAATATCCTTCATGGAGTCACTCAGGTAAACAGCTCCCATCTCGTTTGGGCTACTTTTGCTCATTTTATTTGTGGGTTCAAGAAGATCCATGATCCGCGCACCCACGGTCGGAATGTACGGCTCCGGCACCGTAAATACCTTGCTATGATTATGATTGAAACGAATGGCGACATCACGCGTCAACTCAAGGTGTTGCTTTTGATCAGATCCCACAGGCACCAAATCTGCCTGATATAGCAAAATATCCGAGGCCATTAAAACCGGGTACGTAAATAACCCGACGGGTATGGTCTCACCCGCACGACTACTTTTTTCTTTGAACTGGGTCATGCGACCTAATTCACCCATGTAGCTATAGCAATTAAGAATCCATGCAAGCTCGGCATGCTGACGCACATGACTCTGAGCAAAGATGGTTGCATGCTTTAAATCTATTCCTGCCGCAAGGTACGTGGCCAAAGCAAAAAAAGTATTATCCGCCAGTTGCTTAGGGTCCTGTTTAGCGGTGATGGCGTGGAGGTCCACCGCAAAGAAATAACAGTCGTATTCGCTTTGAAGCTTGACCCAGTTCTTGATCGCTCCGAGATAGTTACCAATCGTCAGTTTATTGGTCGGCTGAATGCCAGAAACCATAGTTTTTTTTGAGGCCGACATAATCTAAGACTCCTTACCCAACAAAACAACATAAGAGACCCTGCAACGGCGCCCCCGCTCAATGGGATGACTATAGCACAACATCGGATTCAGGTTCCAGAAGCGGTTTCAATCCATGCCAAAAATGGCACAAGAACAAAACCCAATCCCCCTAAAACAAAACCCCCTAAATCCAATCCAATAAAAAAGTACCCCAATCGCGGCAGCTCTCGTTGAATCAACTCCGATTCTCGTGAGAACCATTGCAGAAACCTACGTTTTCGAAGGTCCAAGCCATCCACCCCATAACAAAGCTCCGCAAAACGAATCTCACGAAGATCCGCCGAAAGGCCTGGACACCCAACTCCCGCAGCACCTAGCACCGTATACTCGCAAAATCTGTCTCCCAATTCCTGATCCTTTGTCGAAGACCAACAGACCTTGCGAAAGACACCCAAAACCCACCATCCAATCAGGCCGGTTCCGATCACGCAGGCACCACTGCACAGGCGGTCCAAAATAATCCACTCGGCCCAAACATCTTCGCTTACGGGAGAAAGCATCATCATTCGCGCAACAATAATAAGCAGCAACAGCGTGATCATTCTTGCCGCTCCTGCGACCCATAACTGCTTGACGGTGGCCACGTTTCGCTCCAAACATTCAATCCCAGGAAGGACGTCTCGCGCAAGCTGAGGCGCATCGAAGCCTCTGCGAATGGATAGCAGCATGGCATCGGAAAATTTCGTGCCCCGTGATTGGCGCAAAAAATCATCGCCTCCCAAAATATATTTTCGCAGATGTCCGCTTAAATTGTGCAAATTCATACATTTTCCCTCGCCAGAGCCTCCAATAAAATAGAGTCACACTCAATGGCTTGGGCAGGGTATCAGTCACCTATGGCTGACCGCCAACGACTTTTTTAGGAAAAAGACTCCAAAATTCCGGAAAGCTTTTATCGACGACCTCTGGGCTCAAAATTTTAAGGTTGGCACCCGCTAAATTTAGAAGGGCCGCGGCCATGGCCATGCGGTGATCCTGTGCCGGATCATAAACAATCGGCACCTTGTTGGGCTTTGGCAGAAGATCACCATGAATCGTCATACCATCGTCTCGACTCTCAAATCGGGCTCCAACACAGTGCAATAACGTTTCTGTTTCGCGTAAACGATTTGATTCCTTATGAATGAGTTGCTTGGCTCCGAATAGTCGAGACGTCCCCTGAGCCAAACTACAAAGCACGGCAAGCACCGGAAAAAGATCGGGGGCATTGCCGAGGTCTTGCTCTATTCCGGTTAAGCGAAGAGCCCGATTAACCTTTAGCACGTCCCGTTCAAGAAAAATATCCACGCCCATTTTTTTTAAAATCGGCACAAACACTCGGTCTGGCTGCAATGATTGAACTGGAAAATTTTTGATGATGGAACTTCCCCCTACAGCCCCGAGGGCTGCAACGGCAAACGCAGAACTTACATCCAGCTCAGCCCCAAGGCTCGCCGCCGTAACCCGACTACCCGCAGGAATTTTTAATTGCTTTCCTGGCGTGATTTCGAGATTCATGCCGGCCTTAGCTAGGGTGGCCATGGTCATCTCAAAATAACCTTCCGAGGAACTAGCGACACGCTCAATCACTAAGTCAAAAGACAATCCCAAGGCCGCCAGTAACACGGCACTGGCAAATTGACTGGACTCACTGCCGTCCATTAGAATTGGCTTTTTGGGATCCACCCAACCATCCCCAACAATAGTCATTCCAGATAGGCGGCCACCATCTTTCACAAACGCAGCCTGAACCCCCAACTGCGAGAGCGTGCGAATTAATTCGGTCTGCGGTCTTTTTAGTAAACTCTCGGACCCCAAAAGCAGGTGCCGTCCAGAAATGCGCGATAGTCTCAGGGCTAGAAATCGAAACGTCGTGCCGGCAGAACCTGCATTGACCGTGGCGTTACCACCCGATGCTATAATTTTAAGGGCCTCACGCATTTTGACTACATCGTCACAGGTAGAATCGCCGACAATCTGCAATTTAGGGGCAAAACTCTGCACGATTAACAATCGATTAAGAATCGACTTTGATGCCGAAAGTGTTCCGCAATAATTAAAATTCATGGATTCAACCATTTAATAACGACCTAGCTTTTCCAAAGGGCTCGATGGTGCGAGAGCAGAGCATCGAACGTTCCCGCCTCAATCGCATGACGGATATCTTGAGTCAATTTCAGGTAGTAGGCGACGTTATGAAGTGACAGTAGCCTTAGACCCGTAATCTCGCCGGCAATAAATAAATGTCTGAGGTACCCCCGAGAAAATGTTTTACAGGTATAGCACGCGCACTCGGGATCAAGAGGGCTATCATCTAGCCTGAAGGTAAGGTTTTTAATGTTCACCCGTCCTTGGGACGTAAACAAGGTGCCGTTACGGCCATTTCGTGTAGGCATAACACAGTCAAACATATCAACCCCACGGCTCACCCCTTCGATAATATCAAGGGGCGTTCCGACACCCATCAGGTACCGAGGCTGATCCGCAGGTAAAACTCCACAACACACCTCGGTGATCTCGTGCATGTGCCCCTTGGTCTCACCCACTGATAAGCCGCCAATGGCATAACCCTCAAATCCAATTTCCATCAACACTCGTGCACTTTGTTCGCGAAGATGCGGATACATGCTTCCTTGAACGATGCCAAACTGGCAAAGATCTGGCTTCGTCTTTGCCTCACGGCAACGTTTGGCCCAACGCATGCTTCGTTCCATCGACTTCAGAGCCGTCGCTTCATCGCAGGGAAACCCAGTGCATTCATCCAAAACCATATGAATATCACTGCCAATAGTTTCTTGAATTTTAACCGCAAGCTCTGGTGTCAAAACAAATTTTGAGCCATCAAGGTGGCTTGCAAAATGCGCGCCATCCTCAACTAGTTTGTTGAGCTTTCCAAGACTAAAGATCTGAAAACCGCCACTATCCGTAAGTATGGGGCGATCCCATTTAATGAAATTATGAAGGCCACCAAAATGCTCCATGACTTCCATGCCTGGACGCAAAAATAGATGGTACGTATTGCCAAGTATAATTTGTGCGTTGACGTCCTTTAGATCTAACGGCGTCAATGTTTTCACACTGCCGACGGTACCCACAGGCATAAAAATAGGTGTCTCCACCACGCCGTGCTTCAGGTTCAGACGACCACGCCTCGCGTTGCCTTGAGTCTTCAATAATTCAAATTTTTTTGTTGGGGCTCCAGCAACTGCCGGTTCATTCGTCATGGCTCATACACCTAATTATACTTTGACATTATCTGTAATCCGTTCCTCGACTAAACGATCGACTTTCCGAGCGTTGACTGTATGAGATCGATCACTAATCCTGCTGTTTTATGTTCGGAATCACACATTGGATTCAACTCCACAAACTCCATGGAAAGTACCTTTTTAGTATCGGCCATCATTTCAAGAATCAGGTGGGCTTCGCGGTAACTGATCCCGCCCGTCACGGGAGTCGACACGCCGGGTGCATAGAGCGGGTCTATGCCATCAAGGTCAAAGGAAACATGAAAGCCAACAGTGCCATTGGTTACAACCGCAATGGCCTCTTGCATCACAGCATGCATTCCTCGTTCGTCAATTTCACGCATGGTAAAATAACGGACGCCACTGGTTCTACACAGTTCCTTTTCCTCGCTATCGAGCGTTCGGATACCAATCAACGCCACGTTCTCTGCCTTCACTTTTGGAGAAAAGCCATTGATATTCACCAAGTCAGGAAATCCGTGGCCCAAAAGCACGGATAGCGGCATTCCATGAATATTACCCGTATGCGAGGTCCTAGGAGTATTCATATCGGCATGGGCGTCGATCCAAACCAGACCCATAGCCCCGTTCTGCTCGCGGGTGAATCGACTGACGCCAGAGATCGTGCCCATTCCAATAGAATGATCGCCGCCCAAAACAATAGGTTTACGTCCCAATGTTAGAGCTCGATAGACTTCGTCTGATATTCGATTACAAATTTCTAGAATCGCCGGGCGGTAATGGATGGCCAATTCTGAGGGCGAGATCATTTCGCGAAGAGGGACCGTGATATCACCACGCTCTTCAATCTCACAGCCCATCATTTTAAGTTTTTCATGCAACCCTGCAATGCGAATCGCTGTGGGTCCAATGTTTGCCCCTCTCATGTTCGCACCAAGGTCCGAGGGTACACCAATAATTGAAACTGCTGTCATAGTTGATTCCTCAAGGGTGTGGTCATTTGTGAGCAACGCTATCGACGCCAATCCAAGTTTTATTCCACCTAACAAATCGTTCGACGTCGACATCGTCGGATTCCGATCCACTAGTTTGTTGATAGAGCGAATAATAAAGAAGTAGCGAGAGTAAATGCCTTTGAGACATTTTATATTGGATAACTTTCCAATAGCCCGCGAGATCAATTTTTTTTCCGTCGCCCGCTACTGGTAAAATTTCAGGATAATAATCCTGGGGCTCAATATTCATCCGAGCCTGCGCAATGGTGGCCGCTTCAGTAATCAAATACTTTAATCCGGCAGCATGAGGGGCAGAGTTTGTTTGCCACAAAGCAAAAACAAAGGGCAAGCCGGTCAATTCAAACCAGATTTGACCCAGATCTAGCACCTTCCAAAATTCATGACGTCGCTGCAAAGCTTCGTCTCCAATAACCAACTCCATTGGCTGTGAGTCACTACTACGAGAAACAACCTCGCGGCTTTCAATGGGCACACTTACTGCCGATTTCGCAAATACGAGATTGGCTGCATCGGCACCAAGCCAAAGGGAAATAAGGACTTTGGTTAAAGCAGCGGAGGCTGCGGAGGTAGACGTCAAAAGAAGATCGGGAGCCTTGATAGCCACTCTTTCTGATTTTGTCGCAGCCCAAATGGCAACAGCGGCTTGCCGCATGTCATCATTGTATAGACTCAAAGCCTCGCGAGATCGCTCCCGAAGAATTAACTGGCGATCACAAACCATTTCATAAAAGGCTTCATGCTGACGAGAAAGTCCCAAATAGACACTTTGCACAGGCCCCTCACAAGCAATTCCAATGGGAAACGCCATCTCCAATTGTTTTGATTTAAAAAGGGCAATGCTTGAGGCCGGCGCCAAATGAACGACACCTTCCGCCAGCCAACGATTGACGGAACGCGGGTGCCCACACACCAAATTATGCTGACCACCAGAAAGCCGCGAGATCTCGTGGCGCAGAGGCAACAGGTTTAAATAGGGAATCCATCCAATCTGGGTTGGTTTTTGAGGCATGAGTTAAACAAGCCCCCCTTTCATGACGCGGTCTGCAATTTCAAGAGTATTTTGAATATCTAAATCGCCATGAGCACCGGAAACAAATCCAGCCTCAAAAGGAGACGGAGCAAGATACACGCCATTTTGCATCATCCCCCAAAAAAACTTTTTAAACATCGGCGTGTTCGACATCTTGGCCTGCGTGAAATTTGTAACTGGTTTATCGTTAAAGAAAAATCCAAACATGCCGCCCTCAAAATCGGCTGAGAACGGAAGGTTATGTTTTTTTGCGGAGGCCCTAAGGCCTTCGACTAACGTTGACGTTTTTCTGACAAGATCCGGAAAGAAATTTCTTTGGGATATAAGCTCAAGAGTTTTTAGTCCACAGGACACAGCCACAGGATTTCCGGAAAGGGTTCCCGCCTGATAAACCGGACCGCTTGGTGCAACGATAGCCATAATATCCCGACGACCACCATAGGCGGCCAACGGCATTCCTCCGCCAATGACCTTACCAAGGCAGGTCAAATCGGGACAAATATCATAAATTTTTTGCACGCCACCTAGCCCCACGCGAAAGCCTGTCATCACTTCATCAAAAATAAGCAGTGTGCCGAATTTCGTGCATAGGCTTCTAAGGCCCTCTAAAAAACCTGACACTGGTCGAATGAAACCGCTATTGCCCACAATAGGTTCGATAATGAGTGCTGCAACCTCATCGGGGTACCGCTCAAACATGGCCGCCACTGCGCCAAGATCATTGTAAGCCACAGTTAAGGTATCCGACGCCGTTCCACTAGGGACACCTGGACTATCGGGCACACCCATCGTTGCCGCGCCACTCCCAGCCTTCACTAAAAGCATATCGCTATGGCCGTGATAGCAACCTTCAAATTTTATGATTCGATTTCGTTTGGTAAACGCACGTGCAACCCGAAGTACTGACATACAGGCTTCCGTGCCTGACGATACAAATCGAATCATCTCGATGCTGGGCACATGAGTCATTACGGCTCGAGCCAGGTCTGATTCGAGACTGGTAGGGGCACCAAAAGAAATTCCGTTGGCGGCTGCCTGAGAGATTACTTTCACCACATCCGAATGTGCGTGTCCAACAATCGCCGGCCCCCAACTTCCGACGTAATCAATGTATTCATTATTATCCGCATCCCAAAGGCGACTTCCCAATGCTCGCTTGATAAAAATTGGATCTCCGTCAACAGATTTAAACGCACGCACTGGAGAATTGACACCACCTGGAATGAGTTGGCAGGCGTCGGTGAATAGTTTTTTTGATTCCTGCCAAGAACGTGCCATTTTATTATCCCCATCGTTGTATCACCCAAAAACTCTCAAAGGCCGATTTTGCGCCTTTACGGCCCTATTGGCAAGTGTGATTTCTCGGGGCAAAGGGCAAGTTCTAGTCACAAGATCTGATTTATGGTAAATTTGAGACAATATATCGAATTCTTACGTTGATGACTGCATTTGTAGTGCGATTTATGGCCATTATATAACCATTTATTAGACTTCAGGGGGTGTTCATGGGACAGTCTACGGAACAGTTGACGGAACAGTTGACGGGACGTCAAAACAGGATTCAATGCACGATTCAAAAATCACTACAAGCGGCCCTTTTTTGCGCCGCAATTTTGTGCTCTTTGGGTCAAGCAAATCCTACCTTGGCTGGCTCTCAAACGAAATCGATAAAGGCCTCTAAAAACGCGCTCGCCACCATCAATATTCGTGGACTCAGTGCCTCCGAGGTAGATTCACTTAAGAACAACAAAACATTCAAATGGTGGAGCGAGTTTGGAGACACACTGGTTGTTGGGGCCGATCAAAGCGTTATAGAGACGTCGACAACGACCTTTGAACATGTATGGAAATCTCTTTCTGAAAATAATTTACGGGTTATCGTGGCCGGTCATAAAAATGAGCTTCCAGCTGCAACAACCGTCATCGCCCACAGTGGTCGTGCCACTCTTGTGATCAACAATAGCGCCTTAGAGGCCATGGCCAGTGAACCCAAAGATGACCTTACTCAAGAACACCTGTCGATTCGTAAATTTCTCACGAACACGACCTACATCCAGTCTTCCGATCATAGAAAAAATCCTCTTACTTGGAGCGTTCAACAATCAACCTGGGCACAGGCCGCCATGCAATCCATTGATTCAGCACGCTGGTATAGCGACGTTCAAAAACTGAGTGGCTGGAACCGCCACATATCGGCCGCTGGAGTAGTCAGTGCGAGAGATTGGCTCAAAGGGCAGTTTGAATCCCTACATCCCACGACCACCGTTCTACAAAAATTCACGGCTCGCGGCCGCGATGCTTGGAATGTTATTGCGACCTTTGATGCAGGCCCGAACGCCGACATTTACATTGTTGGCGGTCACTATGACTCCATCAGTGAACAGGTTTCCACGTCCGCACCTGGGGCCGAGGACAACGCCAGCGGTGCCGCAGGAGTCCTTGAGTTAGCAAGGGTATTTGCTGGTCAAAAAAATCATGCGACCTTGATATTTATCGGGTTCAGCGGCGAGGAAGAGGGACTTCTGGGCTCTTATGCTTACGTTGCGAGTGCCACCAAAGAATTTAAGGCCAGAATCAAATCAGTGATGACAATGGATATGATTGGGTATTCTAAAGATGCGACCACAGATGTACTGTTGGAAACAGCCTCCGAATTTAGTGCGCTTACCGCACAGTATGCAGCGGCTGCGAGTCAAGTCGAGGGTCTGACCTCGTTTACCTCGTTTAATCCCTGGGGCAGTGACCACATGCCGTTCATTGAAAAACATATTCCTGCCATGCTGACCATTGACAATGATTGGGGAGTTTATCCTCCGTATCATAAAACCGGTGATACCATTGACCAAATTTCGCGAGAGATGGGTACGGCCATTCTAAAAATGAATGCGGCAGTATTAGCAGTCATGGCAGGATCTTAAAAAGTAGAAAAATATTAAAAAACAATGGGACAGCTCGAGCTGTCCCATTGTTACCGGTCAATTATGGACGAAGTGCGGCGTCTTCCAAAGTTTTGATGCGAGCTTCCAATTGGTCAACCCGAGCCTCGTATTGGTTTAGCAATCGAATCAAGTCGTATGCACTTGGTACCTCAACCGTTTGAGGACGAAACTGGCACCCGTACATTCCTGAAGTATTATTATTGTCGCGCTGCCACCAATCACAAGCGCCAAATGAATAGGTCTGAAGACTGTCATAAGTTGCGGCGACTAAGGTTGAAGAGGCGACGAGCAAATACATGGCAGCAAAAGTAATTTTCATGGATGTTTTCTCCCTTTTTGACGAACGTTTAAAGTGAAGTATTTTACTTCTAAACTTTAGCAGTTGTTTCCTATGAGAGTCCATGTTTTTCAGTATATTAATAAAGCGGTAGTACAGCGTAAAAAAGTTGGTGATTAGTGAAGATTTTTCTTTAGCCAATCTTGCCATGCAGAAATGGAACGGCGATAGAGAACGAAGGCAATTACTTTTTGTTCGAGTGTCAGAGTCTTCAACATATCTTTTATCGCTCTAAAATCCGAACTTCCAAAAAATTCAACGGCAAATTTCACCATCGTTTCGCTGTTTTCCACACCAATTTTAAACCCAGGAGAACGGTAAAAATTCTCGATAGCCTTCAAATCAGGACCATCAAATAATATGTGATTTCCTCGAATCGCCTCATTATAGACGACTCTCCAAACCATAGGTAACGGCAGAGGCGGAATATCTGTTTCGAAAAAATTCTCGTAAATAGCTGCGTTTGATAGATCTCGTGCCATAAAAACTCCAAGGTGACAGGTAAGTAGGAAATGTGGCGACCACATACTCACGCCAACTGCGTGGACATACTTACCTAAGCAATCCGCGCGCCAACGCGAGGGCTGCCTATCCTCCTGATATAATTTGATTAAAAATTTGAGAGGTGTCAGGAATTTGATCACTTTTGATCAATTGTAGACAGTTTTGGCCGTAACAGCCTCTTTGGGAGAGGCCGCGCCGATGAATTTTTTGGGCTATTCAAACGTCCAGAAATCTACAGGTATGTCGTGAGGCTCGCGCGGGAGGGGCTCGCTTGCGACACAGGGAGGAAATACGCCTGCGGCTGTAAACAGTAAACGCGACTTATACTCGCTCAACCAGCGATCATAGCAACCCTTGCCAACTCCCAAGCGAGTCCCCGACAGGTCAACGGCGACGGCTGGAACGACGGCACAGTCCCCCGAGCGTGGATACACCTTGATGGCGTCATCATTAGGCTCTCGAACTCCAAAGGGTCCCTCCACTAAGTCATCCGAGGGAAACCACATATAAAAATCCATCGAACCATTTGCGTCCGTTTTGGGTAACGCGATATTAAAGGATTGGCGCACTAAATAAGGCAGAAAATCAGGCTCTCCCTTCATGCCTGCGAACAGAAAAAGAACTCCGTCAAAGGAGATGGAGCGAAGTCTGCGAGCGAGGGACTCAGCCATTTGACGGGACCACATTGCTGCGGAGTCCGGCGAAATATTTTCTCTTATCTGCCGATAGTGTTTTCGCCATTCTAGCTTGGTCATAGGACGCTCCCAGTCACGCTCGTTTCAAAACGCCGACCGTGACCACTGTTATAGATCGGCATCCATCATCACTGCAATCAAAAAGCCAATGACTGATGAGTCATTGGCTTTATTTTCTAATATTTAAGGCGTCTAAAAAATTACTGCACGGTCACAGGCACAACTTGACCATATTCCCAGCGTCCGGAAACTTCGGAGAAGGCTCCAAGGCGCATTTGGTAGCTGCCTGCTGGTACAGCATTTAACTGAGCCTGTGAACCAGAGCTTGAGAATTTAAACTGTGGATTAGACCAATCCTCGCCTTGATTAAGTTCAACACGGTAATAAGCAACACCTTTATCGCCCGTCCAAGATACCACTCCGCCTGTCCCTGCGATACTTCCGCCTGAAGCTGGAGCTGTCATTGCGACGTTGCGGCGAACTGGAGCTGAAACAGAGAATGAACGTGGCTCACTCATTCCGCCCTCAGCTTCAATTTTCCAGAACCATTGGCCTGGCCATGGATGATGGAATGCATAGGTGGAGCCGGAAACTTTGACACGCATTGTTTCTGGCTTCATGCTGCTATGGCGAGAGAATACGATCGTTCCTGGACCACCCTCCCAAGAAAACGTCGCCGATCCCTGAGTTTCATCGTAGGCTAGGGCGGCTCCACTTTCTGGAGATGTTAGCGTAATTGAACCGGTTGCTGCAGGGGTCGCCGCAGCTTCTACAGCAGGAGCGGCTTCTACAGCCGCTGGAACCGCAGGAGTCGTGGCCTCAACCGGAGCGGCTTCCGTAGCCGCCTCATCCGCCGGATCGACTGCAGCCTCATCGGCCGTTTCGTCAGCCGTCTCTGAATCGCCCATCAAGTACCAAACGCCACCAATCGCAGCTAATAGCAAAAAGCCACCTAGGACAAAGTTCCGCGTTTTATTCTGATTAGCAAAACTCCCATCTTTAAAAATCTGGGAGACAGCGTTGGTGTTAGTTCCGAAGTTACTGGTGAATTCACCCTTCAAATCTGCGGTAAACGGATTTGTTTGAGTGCCAGTGGTTGGCTGGGAACCGAAATTATTGCTCTGGTTTGGGGCGGAGTTCATAACTCTTCTCTCCTAGAATTTGGTTAAGCTGCAAGAATGCGCTCATGTCACTATTTAAAGTATACGGGGGAGCGATGCTCATTGCAAGTTTGGCAGTATAAAAACAATTCCTAGACGTTCACCAGGAATTGTAAAAAAAAAAATGACCCATAATGAAAGGGATAATTGCCGGCATTGGTCATATGACCAATTCATCCCTGTACTACCGCTTTATTATGCTGTCCGCTTAAAACTGGTGATAAGACCGTCCACTTCAGGCGTCTTGGAGTATCGAATCGAGTCGCCGGCGCGAAAGCGCCTGCGACGTGTCCTGAGCCGAAGGTGAAGGATCTCGGCGAACTTCAGCTCCGGCTGCAGCAGCCTTAGCGATCGCCGCTAAATCAACTCCCTCAATATCGCTGGCTCCATCTTTAAGACCGGCCGCGGATGCCGTCGCAAGCTTGTCAAGATCTAGTTCCGTGGTCCCGTCATAAAGGGCAGCACCCTCCATCACACCTTCTGATGCGGCGGAAGCAATATCATCCAATTAAGATGAGGGAAAACCTTCGATACTCCCAGCTCCTTCCATCACTCCTGCACTTGCGGCGGAAGCAAGATCATCAAAAAGACCTGGGTCAAAGCCCGCAATGACTCCGGCTCCTTCCATGACTCCTGCCGTGATTGCAGAAGCGAGGTCGTCATACTGATCGGCAGTAAACCCCTCAATTCCAGCAGCTCCTTCCATCATATTGGCCACGAGGTCTTTGACCGCATCATCCATTTGCTCCGCGGAAATTCCAGCATCGTCAAGACCGCCGGTCACGGCACTCGCTACAGATTTTAGGGCCTCGTTCATTTGTTCTTTGGTAAACCCTGCTTCGTCGAGGGCCGATGTTGGTTGTTTAGCCCCACTATTTTTCCAGCGCCATGAAAATTATTCTTATAAATCAGTAAGTTGTGAAAACATCCGCTTAAAAATACGATTACATGGGACTTTCACATGCTTAAAAATACAAAAATATGATACATTTATGTTGGTCTTTATATGAAAACGCTCAACTTACTACCAGTAAGGAACAAGATGCAACGACAGACAACCGAAGCCCTACAAACATGGTTCCAGTCCGCCCACCGCAAATCTCTGATACTTCGTGGAGCAAGGCAAGTCGGCAAGACTTGGGTCATTCGGGATTTTGCAAAAAAAAACGATTTAAATCTCGTGGAAATAAACTTTGAGCGCAGCCCCGAGTTCAAGGATTTGTTTGAACGTAGTCTCGATCCAGACCGCGTGGTGGACAACATCGAATTATTGATCGAACGGCCGATCAACCGTAAAAAAAGTTTGATTTTTTTTGATGAGATTCAAGATTGTCCCCACGCGATCACTGCACTCAAACATTTTACAGAAAGTAGTTCTGCGCCACCGGTAGTCGCGGCGGGCTCCTATCTAGGGATGTTTGAAGGTCAATCAGAGGGGGTTAGTCAACCGGTCGGGTATGTGGACGAAATCGAGATGTGGCCGTTGAGTTTTCAAGAGTTTTTGGAAGCATCCAACCCGCATCCAAGTCTTTTGGCGGTGCTTTGCGACGAGACGCGGCTGGACCGTACCCTCCACGCCAAGCTTCTCGAAATCTACCGCGAGTATCTTTTCGTGGGAGGAATGCCGGAAGTTGTCCGAGATTGGTACCGGCTAAAGCAAAATGGTGAGTCCATTTTCGAGCGTCAAAGCTATGTCAGGGAGCTACAAAAAAGGCTTTTATCCCTCTACAAAACTGATTTTGCCAAATATCACCCGCGAGATGCATTAGGCATCGGCCGAACGTGGGAAATTGTGGCGGAACAGCTATCGCGATCGTTCGAAGAGGTGAAGAGGTTTACCTTTAAAGACCAAATTCCCAAAAAACGTGACTACAAAGCTTTTGCTAACTATTTTTCTCGCCTGGAGGCCTGCCGGTTGGTGCATCTGTCGCACATCCTTTCACATCCAACGTATCCGCTCAAAGCCAACAAGAAAGACGCATTTTTTAAATCGTTCTATTTTGATACTGGTCTGCTACTCGCCCAAATGGATTATGAATATATAGCCCTCGATGGCAAGGCAGACGTCCCGTATAAAGGTCCCGTAGCGGAAAATTTTGTGGCGACGGTGCTCGCCCGCCGTGGTTTATCGCTATTTTCCTATATGAAAGCAAACTCGGCGGCTGAAATAGAATTTGTCGCCCAGGCTCACGGTGATGTCGTTCCTATCGAAGTTAAGAACAACAATACGACGGCAAAAAGTCTCGCATCATTCAAAACGGACTTTGCGCCGAAATTTTCTCTGATGTTTTCGAATCAAGTAGGCCGAGTGACAGCTGATTTTGCGCACTATCCTATTTATTTATGTGACTTGGCGGTCAAAAGGCATTTGATAGATGAGCCAAAGGGCATAGTGTCCAAAAAATCACGCGGCGATGTGTAGTAGCAACACACACTGGTTGCTGCCCGATTTGCCCGTTCTAACAACTCAATTCACAAATGCCAATCTTTCGCGGGAATGGGCGATCCCCTCACTTCAGCCGATGATCGAAGGAAATGATGGTCGCAAATTAAAATAGGGCCATCCCCAACTATCAGACTCCATCTAAAGGTCATTGAAAGCAGAGAAAGCAGGAGGGCAAACAGTGCGGCCATCATTGGCCGACTAAAT
>CAMDKS010000033.1 GCA_945900755.1 Bdellovibrio sp. ZAP7 | reverse complement strand
TCGGAGAGTGTCGTCTAAAACTCAGCTCCGGCCTTTTTCTATTTACGGGCATCCTCATCCCACGATTACCCATGGCTGTGCAAGGGCATAATCCATGGATTTATCCCCTGTAGGTCAAATACTGTAGTTTTTAGGCGGCTGCTAACAATTCTATGTCAATGGTATTGACCGGTAACAACACTCGAATCTTTTTCCAGAACTGGCCATTCCCAAGAGAACCACTTCG
Organism: Bdellovibrio sp. ZAP7; assembly: GCA_945900755.1. Taxonomy (GTDB): domain Bacteria; phylum Bdellovibrionota_B; class Oligoflexia; order Oligoflexales; family RGVZ01; genus CAMDKS01. The sequence goes on along the minus strand of CAMDKS010000033.1, from coordinate 32,797 downwards.
AGATGGGCATCCGGAGGGCAGTAGGAAAGGTTAACTCTCAAACTCCAGGACAAAGGTCCGCTTTTAGGCCTAGGCCAACGTGACTGTCAAAACTATCGGTTGCGATAATATTCGTTTTAGAGCTGTTTTTCCGCGTCCCAGCGATCGAAATTTGCACGAACATTCCAAGATCCGTTGGTCCGTTTTTGGTTAAACGGCACACAACGTTCTTTTGGTGTTTCGTTAACGGGCTCGTTTTCGTGAGCTCAAAAAGGGGATTATTAACGGCCGTCGCAGCTGCGAAAGCTTTAAATAGGTGAATTAATGGCCCAAACGGTGCCAAGCCAACAAACGGCTTCACGGGGTCTGCAGGATGACGGGTAATGGTCGAGACCACGTCGACGTAACCGCTAGCGCCAATGTCCTTTATCACTCCGCCTAAAACTCCCGACTGATAGGAGGAGACAGCATACCCTTGGGGAACCGTAAATTTTAGAAAAACGTAGCACGTACCATACTGCACGTTGGTTCCAACGTTTGCGTTGGCAGGCATATCAATATTCATGTTCGAGAAGAAAAGACCTGCGTCCTGCCCAGCATTGGCAAGCTGCGTCGTATTTTCGGAACAAGAAACTCCTTTTCCTACACTTTTAGCAGCCAACAACTCCCAATCGAGGTCTACGGCTCCTGCATATTGACTTACGAACATTGAAGCGACAACGACTGCAGACAAGCGTGTAAATGACAACATTGTGGGGGGGTCTCCTTGATTGGTTTGTTAACCCTATCAATGCAACCCCCATGCCAAGATTTAAATCAATAATATCTGGCAGTTAAAATATGCTGGCTGTCTGATATTTGATCATCCGGCGGGGCCCTGATCAAATCGATAGTTTTTAGGCGGCTGCTAACAAGTAAAGGTCTTTCTATGTATGTTGACCTCATGAATGTTTCGTCAGAAGAGAGACCCGCTACTAGCAGAGTATTTGCGCCTTAAGGTTCGCTAGACGTCGCAACTATTTAATGCAGCCGGCAAATCTAAAAGCCTCCTCAAGGTTGACACTCTTATCGGTGCAGATCAGACCATATCGCCACAGATCATTTTTTGCAAAATCGGGCTCGGCCCACATCACTTCAAAAGGCATTTCGATGCCGTCAATGACGAGAGTTCCCATACTGCCTACCGCAATTTTCTTCTCAATAATAACACCTAGACCGTGGGCACTTATGTCGATCGGCTTGGCACTGATGTCAGCACCGTTTATTTTGAACTTTCCGGGGAGCCTCCCAGTGAAACGCTTTCGTTCGCTAAGCCTCTGATCCTTTAGTTTTAATTGATAACTAGCCATAACATCATCCCTTCTTTTAACGGCGCATTGGAACAAGAACACACTGCTCACAATAAAACACATCGGCAAATAGCAAAGGAAACTGAGACAATCTAATTATGCCTTTAAATTCAAGAACTTACTTGATCATATTAGGGCTCTTTGGTCTAACGTGAAATAGTGGATAGGTGGTGGAATTACAACTGCCTAATATTAATGCGATAATTGTGCCGCCGCCGTTCTATTTAGCCGTTTATTTGGCGATCGGACGACAATTTTGTACAATAATAGAAGAAGAATATTTTCAGAGGCTTCACGTCGTGTCGTTTATTTTCTAACGGCCCACGTTAAGTTTGGAGGTGTCGCATGTTAGCATTATTTCCCGAAATTGCGGTTTGTGCCCAATCTGGTGATTTGGAAAAGTTGTCAATATTGGTGCGGACCTATTTCGCATCAGGAGATGCCACGAAGCCGCGCCTAAATGTTTTAGCTTTAGTCAAAGAATTTGGACTTCCAGTGGGTCATGCGCCCATAAAATATTTTGGGGCCATTGCCGTTAAAGATAGTCACGGAGATATTCGTGGAAGCATTATTATTCGCGATACCACCACGCCGCAGCAGCAAGCGTTTGTGTTGAGTCATCTGCTCGGGCATTTTTTGCTACATATTCAGCCTCTGCTCGCAAGAAGTGAGTGGACGAGTTCTGGGTTCAAAGAGATTTTGGATCCCGTGCGTCGATATGCGTTTGGTGAGGGTGTTGCGGGGGTGTCTGCACAGAACTATGCGACCGAGGATCAAGCCGATCGCTTCGCCGGTGCATTGCTTATGCCAAGTGCGATGCTGTTGCGAGCCATGGAAAAATTGCAGGATGCCGAAAAAGTGGCCACATTTTTTGGCGTGACCAAAGAAATGGTGGAGCGGAGAATGGATGACCTAGGTGTAGATCATCCTGTGGGGGCGATGCTGCGTGCGGGTGCAAGAGTGGCAACTCCTGTTGACGTTTTAAACCAGCTCGCTGATACTGAGCCTGAAGTTAAGGACGTGCAGCCAGAGCAACAGCTTCGCGAGGTCACACCTCCTGCGGCCGTTCCTAGACGGGCCGTAGCAAACAGTTCTTATTTGGATGCTTCGCAGTCGGACCCTACGCCAAAGAAAGATGTTGAGGGGCCAGCGCCTCTGACCGGAATGGCGCGAATTCGCGAGCTTGCTAGAAAAATGGATAAAAATGGTGATAAATCGAATTCATGACCTTTCCAAGCCAATTTGGGTGCCGACAACAGAGCGCATTCAAAAAAGCTTAATGAGATCGTTTGTTCAATGGATGCACGACCAAGGAAAAATTCCAAAAGCCGAATGGAGTGACCTGTATCAATGGTCCATTTCCGAGGTCGGAGATTTTTGGGAAAGCCTAGGTTCATTTTTAAAAATTAAATTTCAACAATCTTCCGCAAAGCCTTTTGTTTCGGGACGCAGCATGCGTGAGGCCAAGTGGTTTGAGGGTGCCACGCTTAATTTTGCCGAAAACATACTTCCCACCTCTGACGGTCGAGAGGTTTTGGTTGGCATCAGTGAGGGTAGTGCGCGAAAATCGTGGACCGGTTTAGAGCTTTGGAATGATGTGGCTAGGTGTGCTGAATCCCTTAGACTCCAAGGTGTCCAGGCGGACGAGCGGGTTGCTGGGGTGCTGGTGAATGGGCCGGAAGCGGTGATCTGTATGCTTGCAGCGGCGTCGCTTGGAGCCGTATGGACGTCGTGTAGTCCTGACTTTGGGACAAGGGGTATTGCTGATCGCCTTTCGCAGGTGTCACCTAAAATTGTTTTTGCGACGTCGAAATATTTCTACAACGGTAAATTGGTCACTTGCGGCGAGCAAATAGCGGAGGCTGTAGCCAAAATTACACCCCTTCCAAAAATTGTTATGATCGATCATTTAAATCGCGGGCAAGACGCATTCTCTGAATTTTTGGGGGACTCGAAACGTCCTGCACAAAGTGGCAAGCCGCTTCCCCTTACGTTTCAGGCAAGAAAATTTCAAGACCCCCTTTATATTTTATTTAGCAGTGGCACGACAGGTCTTCCAAAGTGCATCACCCACGGTGTGGGTGGTACGCTCCTTCAGCATAAAAAAGAGCTCATGCTGCACAGTGATGTGCAGCCGACGGATACGCTTTTATATTTCACGACGTGCGGTTGGATGATGTGGAATTGGATGGTTTCTGCACTGGGATGTGGTGCGAAGGTGATTGCCTTTGATGGTGCTCCGACATTTCCGAGTGCCTCGCGGCTGTGGGATCTGTGCCAAGAAGAGTCGGTCACTCATTTCGGGACGAGTCCAAAGTTTATTTCGGCGTGTATGCAAGACCCTAATTTGGTTGTTAACCAGTTGGGTGACAAGCCCAAGCTGCGAGTGATTTTATCGACCGGGGCACCGTTGTTGCCGGCTCATTATGAATGGGTGTACCAAAAATTTGAGGACGTGCACTTAGCCTCGATCAGTGGGGGCACCGATATTATTAGTTGTTTTATGCTTGGTAACCCATTGTTGCCAGTCTATGCCGGTGAAATTCAGAGCCCTGGACTTGGAATGGCCATCGAAGGATGGGACGATACGCAGAAGGCCGTCGTCAATCAAAAATCTGAGCTGGTGTGTGTAAAACCGTTCGTGTCGATGCCTGTATGTTTTTGGAACGATACGAATGGGGAGCGATATCAAAAAGCCTATTTTGGCCATTACCAAGGCATTGACGTTTGGCGTCACGGAGACTTCGTCGAGATGACGAGTCGCGGAGGCGTGATTGTTTACGGGCGTTCCGACGCCACGCTAAATCCTGGCGGAGTGAGAATTGGTACAGCTGAAATTTACCGAGCCGTGGAAACCGTGCCGTTTGTCGCAGACTCTCTAGCGATTGGTCAAATCATCGCCGAAGATACCCGGGTTTTATTATTTGTAAAGCTAGCGGCAGGGACGGTGTGGGGGCCCGAAATGGTCCAACAAATAAAAGCTAAAATCAGAAGTGAATTGACGGCTCGCCATGTGCCCACACTGATCATACCGGTAAAAGACATTCCTTATACGCGAAGTGGTAAGAAAGTTGAGATCGCGGTTACCCAAATTATTCATCGCGAAATCATCCCTAATCGAGCGGCATTAGTGAATCCCGAGTGCCTTGCCGAGTATGAGGATTTGCGAGAGTCTCTCTGGCCAAAATCTTGAGCCACAGGCCTTAAATAAAAGTCGTGGGGGCCACACGAAGAGTATTTGGGCCGCACGGGACTAAGCATCAAAATTTAACCACCTATAATTGCTGGTCTAATTAAATACTTCTTATGTTAATCGTAAATTCCCCCGTTAGGGATATGTATCCAAGGTCAGTTCCCTTGGATGTGTGGAGTCTTATTTCATCATAGGGGGATGCATGAGTCGGATAAGCAAAGGTATGATTGCAAAGGATGTCAAAGGGGTTGCTCCTCGTGTGGCTATTGGTTGGAAGGTGGGCATGAAGACCTTTGGCACAAAAGATTACTTTTCTTTCACAGCCAAAGACATTTCGTCGACGGGAATATTTCTAAAGGTGGATGACCCACGAGCACAAGCGCCGTTTCAGAATAAAACGCTATTAGAGATTGTGTTTTATCCTGATGGAGAATTCATAAAAGAAGAATTCATGGCCACCGCTGTCGTGGTGCGAACCATAGAAGGAGAATCTGTGGACAAATTCAAAGAAGAATTTGGGGTGCGAATTGTGGATGCTCCGGAGGCGTTTTCTTCTGCGTTAAACGAGGCCCTCAGAGCCGCTTAATCAAGACTGATATTGATTTGGTGTCCTTGACGAGCCATCTTGACGTCGAAAACATTTTGAATCGCTATTAAACATTCAGAGTCACTTGGTAAACCTTGCCAAGTGATTTTTCCTTTGGCGAGAATGGACAGTGAATCGGCATGCTGGAGAGCGAGGGAAATATCGTGAAGGCTCATAACAACAAGCCGCCCTTGGCGAACAAGCCCGGTAGCGAGCCCCATCAGCTCTAGGGCGGCGCGAATATCCAACGGAGCCAGAGGCTCATCCCAAATATAATGTTGCACCTCGGAGCACAGTGATTTTGCCAGATGTGTTTTTTTCTGTTCACCCTGTGACAAGGTGTTTACGGTTCTGGACATTAGATGCTCAATGCCAAGACTCTGAGCGGCTTGCAGAGCTGCCTGCCGATCCTTTTTGGTGGGATACCCTTGATGACGATGCCAGCGGCCCCACAAAATAATATCTTCAACTGTGTACGCAAAAGGAGTCGAGTGCTCGGAGCCGAGGTAGCTCATGTGGGAGGCGGCGGCAAGCGGTGTGAGCGTATTGATATTGATTGAATCGCATAAAATAGAGCCTTGGCTCGGTTGAATGAGTCCAATCATAGACTTTAGAAGGGTGGTTTTCCCACTTCCGTTCGGGCCAATCACGACGTGGAGATGACCATTGCCAAGGTGCATGGATGTCTGTTGTAAGATTTTAACGCCGCGTCGGGTTTCCACGGAAAGATTTTTAATTTCAATCACGTGATTTCCCTCCCGCCCAATAGGTTTCTGAAATCAAGAGCCAAATAAAATAGGGAGCACCGATCAAAGTCGTCAACAGGCCGACGTCCATGTCAATCGGGGCTCTCAGGGTGCGGGCCACAATATCGGCTGATACCGCTAAAATCGAACCAATGATCGAGGCTAACGGTAGAAGAATTTTGACGTGCGGCTTTGATAGCTTGCGTGCAAAATGCGGTGCAATGAGCCCCACAAAAGGCAGAGCCCCACCGCAGCTAAGGGACGAGCCGATCAACACAGAAATCACCAGCAAGACCTGCCACCTGATTTTTGCCACATTAATACCGATCGTACGCGACGCGTCATCTCCCAACGATAATGCATCGAGGGCCGGAGAAAGGCGAAAGGCCAAAGCCGCACATATAAAATAGGTCACCATAATGCCGCTGGCATGATCCCAAGTACGGGCCGAAAAACTACCCATCAGCCAGTGATAAAGACTCATCCCAGCTCCATTTTCCATCAATATTGAAAGGCAAAAGGCTGACCCAGCTGCAAACATGGCGTTGAGGGCAAAGCCTCCCAGCAGCAATCGGCCAAGGGTGTCACCTCCGCTTCCAAGATTTTCTTGGCGAAACCGCATGAGGGCTAGGGACAGCATTGTGGCGAGGCCTGCACCGAGAGTGGTGTAGAGAATGGGGCTGCTTAGTTCTGCGCCCGTCCCTTGTTGGGATGCGATCAGTGTGGCAAGGGCAAGGGCAAAGGACGCTCCCGCTTCGGTGCCAATGATGGAAGGCGTCGCCAAGGAATTACGAAATAACGACTGGCTGAGTGTTCCTGCTGCGGCTGTTGCTGCGCCCGCAAACACGGCGGTAAGGATTCTGGGCAGGCGAATAGATATCAAGAGATCAGGATCCAGGTTAAAGCCTGTGGGACCAATCACGGCCGCAACTGCAACGAGGAGGCAAAGTACAAAAATAGATTTCAACATAAGACTCAGCATAGCGCGAAGACTAACAGAATTGGAATTAATTGACCATTGATTCGTCGTCTGATATATCGCTAGGATGTCAAAAAAACCGAACACCAGCACCCCGTCCACCAGTCTAAACGACGGATTTTTGTGCTTGCCTGAAGGGTGGCTTGGTCGCCTTCGCTCAGAATTAAAAGAGCCATATTTTAAGGCGTTGTCGACGTTTTTGGCTGGAAGACTGAGGCAAAAGAAAACAATTTTCCCACGTCCAGAGCAATGGTTCGCAGCCCTTTCAGCTGTTTCCTTTGACGACGTCAGGGTGGTGATACTTGGTCAGGATCCCTATCACGGTATCGGGCAGGCCAATGGACTGTGTTTTAGTGTGGGTGAGGGCGTTAAACGTCCGCCGAGCCTTGTGAACATATACAAAGAGCTTCATACAGATTTAGGTATTGAGGTTCGGAGTTCTGGCTCACTAAGTGGCTGGTCCGAGCAGGGAGTCTTGCTCTTAAATAGTGTTTTAACGGTCGACGAGGGATTGGCTGCCAGCCATCAGGGACAGGGATGGGAGACGTTCACCGATCAAGTGATTCGTCACCTAGCACAGGAACGCACAGGCCTCGTGTTTGTGCTGTGGGGGGCCTATGCTCAGAAAAAAGGGGCCTTCATCAATAGAACACAACATTTGGTCCTGGAATCCGCACACCCATCACCGCTCAGTGCGTACCGTGGATTTTTTGGGAGTAAACCATTTTCAGCTATCAACACATGGCTTATTAGTCGTGGGCAAATTCCCATTACCTGGTAGTCATTAGATCTCTTGCCTTCAATTTCCCCAGACGAGTTTCCGCCAGTTAAGCTGGCCAGTTTTTGGCCTAAGGGACCAGTTTGTAGCCAATTTTTCGATAAAAACGACCAGTTTTGGGCCATTTTCATAGGCATCTTCAAGCAGTTTCAAATGATATTAGTCGCTTAGAACTTTGGCACAGGGATTGCTTGGTATGTAGCAGTAACCCTTTAACCCTCGGAGAAAAATATGTCTACAATGTTGAAAATTGCACTTGGAGTTGTTGTACTGGCTGGTTGTAATCCAATCAAACAAGAAAATTTAAGAGGCGCAAAGCTTAAGACCGTCACCATTGGAGCCATTGATCTTAAGGCGCTTATGAACGGGCCGGCAACAGCAGAGGAAAGGGACGCTCTGATGAAGAGCTTGACGTTTCAAATTAAAATCAAGTCTACAAAGTGCGATAACGAACAGGACAGCGTCGACAAAACCCTAGAGAGCGTCAAATGGGACTCGACCAGCATCGAAAGCGTTAAAGTGGCAAGAAATTGCAGCTATATAATTTCCATGAGCTACATCGGTGGCGATAGTAAGGCGCTACTTGTCTCACAAACAGACACTGAGAACCTTTCGAAGGAAGAGCTAACGAAAGAAAGTCCTAAGGTCAGTATTAAACTTACTCCCACGGACCCAGACGGTGTTAAATATTGGTTGAAAGAGGTCAGTACCACCCCTAACACTGGTGTTGGATTAGAGCCGACCTTGGGTCAAACAGTTGCAGCAGAGTGCAAAAAGGAGACAGGTTTAGACAGATTCAATGAAGGGAAGTTAGCGGCGACAACGAGAGATGATGGTTTTTGGGATACACGAAAAAATAGTTGGGGCGGAAGTCAACCTTGTGATGATTATGATGCGATGGTGGCAGATGTAAAAAAACCAGAAGAGGTAACATTGGAGGAAGCGCGGCAAACACAGAGGAATTGCCACGATTTTGGCTGGGTTGAAGGCAATCAGGAGTTCTTGGTACTAATAAAGAAAATATGTCAAAAGTAACGATGAGAGAGATCTAAAAAGTATTTAGGCTGGCAGTAACTCGCCAGCAATCATCATTCGAGCGAGTTCTGTGTACAGGGCCATCAACTCTACGGTCGAAATAACGATTGCAGGATCTGTTATTCCTGACAAACTCATTCCCCCCCAAACATTCCCCCCAAAACATTCTAAGTACGCAGTGCAACGCCAAGTAATTAAAGGCTTATATTAAATTGGTTAAGTTTATACAAGGACCTGCCGATGGAGCTTATACAAAAGCAGCCCTGTAAATTGTTCTAGGAGATTCTTATGAAAATTATTGTCATCACAATAGCTGCCTCAATTTTTACAAATTGTATGCGAGTTTCCCAAGATTCCGCCGATAAAAGTGTCCAGCCGCATCAGCCGTTTGGAAACATGACGAAAGATCCGAATAAAGCTCAAGTTCTAATTTTTTATGCAAATGAGCCCGCCCCTACGGATAAGTATAATTCGGAAAAAGCATCTCTTATTCGGAGTTTCGATGGAGCAATAGGTCTTCGCCCACTTTTGGCAAAACAGATTGGGAGGTCAAAGGCTAAGTTTGATGCTGATTTTGACAAATTTAATTCCGCTGTCAAAGACGAAATGAAGGACCTACAAGAAATTCTTTGCAATGCGGGGTCCACATCTAAAAGCGGAGTGATTTTCTTCACTAACTCTTCTATAGTTTCTGGAAAAATTGCATATTGTCTGCCCAGCAGCGAACTTACTTACTTGACAGAAACTCAGGCAGCGGCGATCACCCGTTTATACGCAGAAATTAAAGACACAAACAAACTTTACGACCACAGCCCACTTTCTCACAATCGAATGTTTCAAGCCGCGATTTCCATCGTAAGCCAAGTTTTTCGTGCAACCGAATTTGAGTATTCCCTCGACCTGAAATCCCATGGGAGTGTTGACAAATTCCTTACTCCACGAATTGGGTATGAATCGACCATGATCACGCCTGAAGTGGTCGCTTCTGTTTTCGAGCCAAGCCAAAATGTCGCTAATACTAATCCGATCGGCCCATCAGGATTCGACAAGGATGGATTCGATAAGGAGGGCCTCGATAAGGAGGGCCTCAATAAGGAGGGCCTCGATAAGCAGGGCCTGGAAAAAGTGGGCCTTTCAAAAGACGGCCTTGCTGAATTGCCTGCAAAGCTTCCTCCAGAAAATGCGGTTGGGACCAGCAAACGTGACATTTTACAAACTCTAACTGTGACGAGTAAACCGATGCATTTCAACGTAGTGTTCTTTGAATCCTGCAAGTCGGATTTAGGGATGCTTGTCCAGGACCTAGCAGATGATTTGACCCCAAATGTCGGATATTTTTTCACTTCTGACTTTTCTGGATTAGAGTACCGGACTCTAAACTGGAGAAATTTGGCGACTCAAAATAGTTTAAGAGATTGGTTGAAGAATGACTTAGATCAGATAGCAAAATCCAAGTAAAGGGGATCGCTGTGGACGGCAAAATGGAGACAAGTAACTGGATTGACTTGGCCGCCAAACAATTACTAAAGGTTGTTCTCGCACTCCCACGCTCAAATGTAATTATCGAAACCATACTTAACCAACAAAATGAGCCACACCTTGCGGCAGAAAGCAAATCGACAAATTATTTTGGTTTAGCGGCAGCGGCCGCGTCGATAATATTTGCGGTGATTTTTTTTGTAATCCGACTTGATGAATATGGGCAATGGCCTCCCAAGATCTATCAATCCAAGAGCGTTGTAAATTTAACTTCTGAAAAAATTTTATGGGATGTTCACTACGGCGCTTCCAAAGGCTGTGATACGGACGCATGCTATAGGCGAGAGGACACTCCGCACTCATTTTTTCGGCGGCAAGCGGTTCTACCGCTAAGGGAATTTCCGATTCCGGATTGGATGCCTGGAGATCCTATTTTTTACAGGACTACGGTCAAAATTCCGCCTGAGATCATCGCTCGTAGCGAATTAGAGCCGATAAGTTTGCACACGATTATCATGTTCGCAGAATCCTGGGATATGTATTTGAATGATACTCTCGTATTTCAGGGAACTAAGGAGACCATGTTAGCGCCGATACCGCGTCAATACATTCGCGACGATGGGACCGTTCGCATTTCGATCCGTGCTGCTGTTGGTGACCTGCCATATCAGGGCATTGCAAATAAGGGAGACATCCTCATTGGTCCGAGATCTAAATTGGCGCCCCTTGCCTTTTTCTCAAGGGATAACTCTACAAGCTTACAACTTCTCTATTTACTGCCAAAATTGTCATTTTGCGTAGTTTTCGCAATCATTTTCCTAATCGTTCGTCAAAATCAAGAGGTGGCATGGCTTCTCGCCTTTGGACTCTCGTCAAGTCTAGAATTATTTCTACGCTCTGAGTTTTCGGTCGGCCTTGGACTCAAAAGTGAAACAACAATTTTGCTCGCGTTTATCATGCGAAACTATTCCTTGTTGTATCTAGCCAGGTTTGTAGCTGCGTTTTTTAGGCTAAAAATTCCCGCTTTGGAAAAATTCATGAAATGGGGATTCATGTTTTTAACCACACTTAATATTCTTTGTCTATTTTATTTTTCATACCAAACGGCTACGAAGACCCTCGATGTCATCGCAATTTTCATGAAGCCATGCGTCTATTTATTTTCTGTTTTTTTGGCAGCCTCTATGGCCGCGGCACTTTCAGCAAATCCACGGTCGATAATCCGAGCGAGAATTGCGGTGCTATTTTCTGTGCTACTCGTATTTGGCACTGGCCTATCGTTTGTCGATTTAACAAATTTAATCGCGAACACAATGAATATCCAGTTCGCTAAAATTTCTCTTGTTAATTTTGGCTGGGTGTTTGACTTAATTCTATTTATTTTTATGGCCTCAATCACCGGATTTGAAATGGCGATGCAGCGCATTCAACGACTCGAGCTTGAAAGTAAATTGGAAAAAATCGATAGTCATCTAGACCTCGCCGCTTCTGTGCAGAAATCACTTTTCCCAGATCCACTCCAGGGAACTTTCGGAAACATTACTTGGGCGTGCCGTTACATTGCCGCTGAGCGAATGGCTGGCGACTGGATTTTTGTTGGGCCAGGCCGCGCGCAGAATACAAAATTCATTGTTGGCGATGTCACAGGCAAGGGCCCTGCGGCAGCCTTGGCAGTGGCGGCTATTGTAAGTTACCTAAAATCGTTTGATTCCAATCCAGACGGCTTAGAATCCACGGTTAAGAAGCTCAATGACCATCTGTTCGAATTATTTAATGGCAAATGCAGTTCGTGCATTTGCGCTGCAGAAATCGACGCTAACGGTGCGACCCGAGTTGTGGTTCACGGAATGCTCGGTTGGATTCATATCTCTAAGAATGGTGTTAAAATGGCTACTGCTAGGGGCTCACCATTGGGCCTGCACACAAATTTTCAGGTGACTGCAAATGAGTTTTCACTCGACATCGGAGACACGTTACTTTGTTTTAGTGATGGATGCTTAGATGGCGCTCGCGAAATGCGAAGGTTGATTCAAGAGCTCGGCAAATTAAATCGGAGTACCATGAGTTTGGACTCGATATTTGAACTGGTCAATGCCATTGGAAAAAACACCGTCTTGCCGGATGATAAAGCCATGATCATGTTGACACTCGGCTAATATTCAAGAGGCTAATGCAACCTGTTGAATTTACATATACTTTTCTTTGATCCTTTTTTCTTGAGAATCGCTATCAATTACGTGATGTTTGTCACTCAGCCATTGTTTGCCATTTTTTTGCGAGACTACAGCCTTCGAAAGCGATCAAAATACTCGACACTTTGGCAAAAAAATTAGTTGCATTAAATGGGACTTGGACGTAATCAACTGACTTCATAGCCATAGAGATATGGCACGGTCTTTGCTTCTCTTGGTCATGGCGATTGTGCCAAAGTTTAGTTAATTTAACCCATATCCCTCGGAGTGCAGCTATGAAATCAGTTTTGTCTCTTACTTGTGTTCTATTGCTGACAGCGTCTTGCGGCAATGTCACAGCATCCTCTGCATCCTTCAAAAATTCTGAAGTTCAGGCCACGAATTCGGCTTCTACAGCGCCTAGGCATAGCGAAAGCGGTCTGCGTTTGGATGGCGTCACACTCGAGGAAGCTCTTGAATCGGTAGCACAACTCTTTGCTGGCAAAACGTTAGTTAGCGCCTCAGGGACCACTAAGTACTTTTCTCCAGTCGTTAAAGTCGATGGGAAATATCTTAGCGAGGTCCTCATTACTAGTGCCAACGGTAGTACAAAGGTAAGCAAATCCATGCTTTTTGAACAAGCTGGCCGAGTCGTTATTCAAGAACTCCCATCGAATACGACCTACTGGCTTGGGTTTAAAAAAACGAGCGGTAACTACATCGCTATTCCTACCGACACAGAATCAACATTCATTTCTCAGGAGTGCCGACTACGAGACGGCTTAACGGTATGTCGTCAATCATACATTAATAGTGACGGAATCCTGGAACAAGCGATGCTCAAAGAGAAGGCCGGCGAGTAGGCAGTAACTCGCCAGCAATCATCATTCGAGCGAGTTCTGTGACCTGTATCGGAGCATATTTAGCCAACCTCCCCTTCATCATTGGGGCGAGTAATCCTGCGACTTTCATGCCGAGGATTTCACCGATACGAAACTCGCGGCGACGACCCAGCAAAAAAGACGGGTGATAAATATCCAGGCGAGGAAGTCCGAGGGCCCTTAGGTCCCGTTCGACCTCGCCTTTGACTTTGGAGTAAAAGATTCGAGAGTTCGGGTCACTGCCCACCGAGCTGATGACGGCGATGCGTGGGATACCGCCTTTTTGAGCTCTTTTCACCACGTCTAAAACCAAATCGTGGTCGACAGCCCGAAAGGCGGCTTGGGTCCTGGCTATTTTGATGGTGGTTCCCAGTGCACAGTAGAGCTCGTCCCCCTTCAGCACGTCGTCTCCGACGGGATAAGGAATCGTTTTCAATTTTGCAGTGGAATTTTCACTAGGATTTTCGCTTGAATTTTTCTGAGAGCTTCGTGACAAGGCTATCACTGAGGCGTACTGAGGGTTTTCCAAAAGTTGGCGAACGATTTCTTTGCCGACTAATCCGGTGGCGCCTGCGACAATGGCGATTTTATTTCCGGTCATTTGGTTTTGGGATGCTTGGCTCATGTGAGCACTCCTTTTTCGCGCCAAATTTCGCCGCGAGGATTTTCTAATATTAGATCTTCACCGTCCCTGCCGAGGACGTAATTATGAGTGATTGGCACCTTGCCACTTGGCGTGTCGATAATATAGGTGGGAATGGCAAAGCCTGTGATGTTGCCTCGAAGCTTACGCATAATCTCTAAGCCGACATCGACAGAAGGCCTTAGGTGCTCGGTGCCTTCGACGTTGTGTGGATGAAACAGATAGTAGGGGCGAGCTCGCATCATAAGGAGGCCTCGGCACAGATCAAACATGCGTTGATAGGTATCGTTGACCCCTTTGAGCAATACGGCTTGGTTGCCCACAGGAATGCCGTGATTGACAAGATTTTCGACCGCAACTTTGGCTTCAGGGGTCAATTCCTCTGGGCAATTGAAATGGGTGTTCACATAAACGGGATGGTACTTGGCGAGGATCGATGCCAATTTTGCGGTAACTCGGTAGGGAAGAGTGACGGGTGTTCTGGTGCCAAAGCGAATGATCTCGACGTGGGGGATGGCCCGGATTCGTGCCAATAAATTTTCGATGGCGGCATCACTGGCAATAAACGGATCGCCACCCGTGATGAGAACGTCACGAATCGCCGGGTTTGAGGCAATGTACGCAATGCCGCGGTCCACGATCGTGCGGTTAAAGTGTAGGCCCGCTTCGTTGTCACGACGTTTGCGGTAGCAGTATCGACAGTAGACGGGGCATAGCTGAGCCACACAAAAAGCCACGCGGTCCGGGTATAAATGAACGACTTCTTTAACGGGCGAGTGTTCTTTTTCCAGGAGCGGATCGGCAATACCGTAGCGGTCTGAGAGTTCTTCAGAGCGAGGAAGAGCCTGGAGGCGGATGGGGCACGGAGAATCTTTCGTGGAGGCTCCCATGAGACCCATGTAATAAGGGGTGACGCCCGCATTAAAAATATGATCCAGTTCCGAAAAGCCTTGTTGCTCAGCGATTTCTAGGTCCATGACCTTTGCCGCCTCGGCGGCCGTCGTCACTTGATGCTTCATGTGCCAGCGCCAGTTAATATAAGTTTCAACGTCGGTCTTGAATAGTTTTGCACCGCGAGCTGTGATAGATGTTGGATCTTGGCCAAGGCGCAAAAACTCCTCGGGCTTGAAGTTTTCTGGCTCTGATTCTTGAAGCAAAGCCGTGCCTTGAAACTCTTGTACCTCGCGAGGAGTCCCAAGAGGTGGGCGAGCCGAATTTGAATGAATGATTAATGGATCCAACATAGACGCGGATAAAAGCATATTCACATGAGCAAATCAAAACGAATCGTCCTCGCAAGCACCTCACCATTTAGAAAAAAGCTAATGGACGAGGCAGGTATCGCCTGTGACGTGGCGCCGGCGCTCGGTGACGAAAAGTCGGTAGCAGGGCTGCCTCCCACAGAATTGGCGGCAAAACGGGCGGAATTCAAGGCCTTGGACGTGGCTAGGCGGTCCGAGGCGGGAGCATTGATCATCGGTGCGGACCAAGTATTGAGCCTAGATGGGATTAGTTTTGATAAGGCTGAGACCGAGAGTGAAGCCATCCAACGTCTTTTGGAGTTTCAGGGAAGGACTCATTTTCTGCATTCAGGAATTTGCTTGGTTGAGGTGCGGCCCGATGGAGGGATCGCCACCGTATTCGAAACTGTCGTGAATATTCAAATGGTTATGGGTCCAATGTCCGTCGACGCGGTCAAGAAATATGTGGCAACTGGTGAATGGCAAGGATGCGTTGGGTGCTACCGAATTGAGGGCGAAGGCCGCAATTTATTTACCGAAGTCGGAGGCGACCATTCGTCTGTGATCGGACTTCCGATGGTAGAGCTTAAAAAGGCACTATCACTATTTCAATGATTAGATTAGATACAGCACACAATTAAAGATATTTGCATTCCTAAAATCAGGATGTGAGTCATAAAAACCAGATTAGGAATAAATAATGGTATTAAATTTTTTAGATAAGTTTCGCGCAGGTAAAGCTAAAGAGGCCGTGGACTCACAGGCAAGCCAGATTTCAGAGCCAATTACGACCACAAAAGCTCCCGCTAGGTCTACCGGAACATCTTCGCAACCGATTGATTCCACAGATAAAAAAACACTGGTCAGTGGTGCGCAATTCACAGCTTTGGGGCTTAAAGATCTCATCACCCGTGCGGTTCAGGCCGAGGGCTACGAGTCACCGACTCCGATTCAAGAGAAGTCCATTCCGTCAATCCTTGCGGGCCGAGATATTCTTGGTTGTGCGCAAACGGGTACTGGAAAAACGGCAGCCTTTGCCTTACCGATGCTTCATCGCCTCAGTGATGCGGACGTCAATGGTCATCCACTGCGCGCTTTGATCCTAGCTCCAACTCGTGAATTAGCGCTTCAAATTAAGGAAAGTTTTGTTGTGTACGGTCGCCACCTTCCCCTCAGGACGGCGGTTGTTTTTGGGGGCGTGGGCCTTGAGCCGCAGATCCGTTCCTTAAAAGCAGGAGTAGATATTTTGGTTGCGACTCCTGGACGCCTGCTAGATTTGATGGGTCGACGTGCGGTTGATTTTAAAAACATTCAAATATTAGTGTTAGACGAAGCCGATCGCATGCTCGACATGGGATTTATTCACGATATCAATCGTATTTTAAAGGTGATGCCGCGAGACCGTCAAAACCTATTGTTTTCGGCAACCATGCCTAACGAAGTGCAAGGCTTGATCAACTCTATTCTGAACGATCCTGTTCGCGTTGAAGTGACTCCAATTTCGAGCACGACTGAATTGGTCGACCAGAGATTGTATTTTGTTTCTCGCGCCGACAAGAAAAACTTAATTCTGGATATTATCGACCACGATAACGTGCAGAAGGGCTTGGTTTTTACGCGTACGAAGCACAACGCAAATAAGCTGGAAAACTGGCTAAATGATCATGGGATCAAGGCTGCGGCCATTCACGGCAATAAGTCACAGAACGCTCGTCAACGAGCCCTCGAAGACTTCCGTTGTGGAAAGGTCAGAATTCTTGTGGCCAGTGACCTTGCCGCTCGCGGTATTGATATCGATAGCATTACCCATGTTTTCAATTTTGAAATGCCAAATGAAGCAGAAACCTACGTTCACCGGATAGGTCGAACAGGCCGTGCGATGGCGACAGGTGTGGCCATGTCGTTTTGTGATCACGAAGAAATGGGCTTTCTGCACCAGATTGAACGCCTAACGAAAATGAAAATTCCATTGGTTACTGAGCATGCGTACTTGAAGGATGCTCCGACCGGCAACGAAAAAGCCGTGCCAATGTCTCGTGGACGTCGTCCATCGGGTGGTGGTGGTCAAGGTCGTAATTCCTCTCAATCACGCGGCGGGCGTGCTCCCAGCCGTAGGTAATTCTGAACTGATTGTGACAAGGTCTGGCGGCGCTTCTGCGGCCTGCGACTCTGTGTCTGCAGCCTCTGCTGCCTGCGGCTCTGTGTCTGTTGCCTCAGGATTCGAGGCTTGATCGGCTTCACCAGTTAATCTTTTGATGGCACTAATGAACCCTAGGGTCGTCGAGAGTGCCGTGGGTGAATAGGAGATAGTCATATCGTCACCACTACCTTTTGTGGTTAGTAGTCCAGCTTTTACAGCTCTAGCAATCGTTCCTACGTCCCAGACGACAATATTTTGTTTTGCAAGCTCTGCGAGTAAATCGGGGACCTTGTTCGCAACCGTCACCGCGGATCCCTTGGCGCTAATGAGCGAAATTTCGGCCATTGTACTGAGTAACTTAAGTTCCGTGGATGTAAATTTCGCGCGGAGCATTTTTCGACTGGGGCCTTTGGCAGAGTCTTTTAAAAAATCGGTGAAGGCCGTTAAACTGACGAGTTCCCCGATGGCAACCAGGGGCTGTTTTTTTGCGGGATCAATCGTCATCTTTACACAGCCAGTGGTCACGAATATTTTCCAGATATTGTTGATTACCTCTTTAGGTTGATTGAGTGCCATCATCATTTGTGCAAGGAGGTCTGCGACTAAAATAGAGTCCGTGCCTTCTTTTAGGCCTACGGCAAGTAGTGACGCTGTTGGCACGAATTGGGTGGCAATAAATAACGGAGTGATCTGGGACTCTCGGGCTTTTTTTAATTCAACCATGGTTTCCGAGTAGAGGCGATTCATCTCGACAATGCGCGCAGTAAACTCTTTCAAAACAATATGCAGCCATTTTGGAAGCACCGTAATGAGATTGGCAATGGCTGCCTTGGAGATTTTTTTGACAACGACAAGGTCTTTTGCCCGGCACGACGCAAGCCTTGGCTCTAGTGTTAGGAGGGTCATGACTCCGATAACTTCTCCGACACCCATTTCAGTGAGCACGATTTCCTGATCTTTTTGTGTGATATATATGTCGACGGTCCCTTTTTCGATAAAATATAAATCGCCACCCGGATCTCCTTTCGAAAAAAGGAGATGCCCAGGTTCGACTTTCAAGTGAGCGTTAGCTTGTGGTTTCACTTCCAGTCGTTTACCTGGCATAACGATTTTTGGAGGCATGAATGCTTTTGGGGCGACCATAGTCATCTTTCCTTGTGAACGTCAATTTACTTGGGGTATATCGGCGTATTAGGAAATTTCTTTACTGGGAGGCCGTCTTTTTTTTCTGACCTACCGAAAAATCAAGATGAGACGCATTGCCCTTGCCTGTGTTCATTGAAATGTGGTAAGAAACCCAACAAATTGATGAAATCATAGAAATTCTATATATTTCAATATGATTTGGTAAAGAGATTCCCTCAATAAAAGGACCCACTATTATGACCACAAGCCTGATTGAACATGATGAGAGTGGGGCGAATCTCGGAATTCCAGTGGACGGTTGCCCAGCTTGGGCCACTGATATGATTGCTAAAATAATGGTTCTCGAGGTTGAAGCGGGGAGCATTAAAAACCCAAATGAAGGTCTCTCTCAAAACGGGTGGTCAACATCCAATCTTGAAGATTTGGCCAAGGCCGCAGGACGTCTTGACGACGACGGGCACCAGATTATAAGTGAGGAGGTGGAGGCTCTTTTCAGGCGAGTGGTCTCAGGCCTCGTGAGCGAATCCTTTAATTTTGACGCGATCGCTGACATGATTAATGTGCGCATTCCGACCGGATGTCGTTTAAGCTATTGTTCATCCGAAGAAGTACGGGACGCCGTTTCTAATTGATTTTTAGATGTTGGTGAGATTTCTCACCGTCTCAACTTTTTGGTTTGTATAAAAGACCTCTTTAAGGATTTTCAGCCTTGATTCGAATTGAAAGTTTACGAAAATTTTTTGGCGTTAAGCCTATTCTAGATAATGTGTCGTACCATTTTCCTGAAGGTGAACGGATTGCACTAGTTGGAGCGAACGGTGCCGGAAAAACCACGTTGCTGGATATTCTTACTGGCTCTCAAGACATTGACGGCGGCACGATCCTTATTCCACCACGCACGCGCCTTGGATACTTGCCGCAGGAACCAAATCCAAATCCGGCCTCTTCAGTCCTAGAAGAATCTGTGGCTGGCGGTGAGGGCTATATGCAAGCACTCTATCGTCGGCATCGAGATGCCCTTGATAAGATGACCAACGAGTATTCAGACAAGACGTTTCACGACTTTGAAATCCTCGACATCGAATTCCAGCGCGAAGGCGGGTACTCGATGGAGTCTGAGGCCCGAGCGGTGTTGAAGGGGCTAGGCTTTTCAGAGGAGATGATCGAAGTCGACCCGTCGACGCTTTCTGGCGGTTGGCGCATGCGGTTAGAGTTGGGTAAAATATTTATTAATAATCCTAATTTTTTAATTCTCGATGAGCCTACAAACCATCTTGATTTACCAAGTTTGATTTGGGTTGAACGCTGGCTTCAGTCTTATCAAGGGACCCTTCTTTTTGTATCTCATGATCGTAGTTTGTTAGAGCGTCTTCCGACTTATACGGTGTATTTGAGCCATGGTCATTTGACGGCTTACAAAGGTAATTTCTCGTCATTTTTAGAGCAAAGAGAGCTTCGTTTACTACAAGATGCCGCCACCGCCGACACTCTGCGTCGTCAGCGAGAACACCTTCAGTCCTTCGTCGATCGTTTCGGTGCGAAGGCTTCCAAGGCTGCTCAGGCACAGTCACGGGTCAAGATGATTGCGAGAATTCGTGAAATGGAAGATTCGGTTCCTACCGATGGCGGAGCCGATTCAATTGCGCTGCGTATTCCGATTGGCACTGCGTCTGGACGCGAGGTTCTCAAAATTCAGAATGCGACGATCGGCTATGATCGGCCTTTGGCCACGGGCATTCAATTGCTCGTTGAACGAGGCCACCGCGTTGCGGTGATCGGCGCGAACGGCATTGGTAAATCAACCTTGCTTAAAGCCATCGCGGGCCATATTGCGCCGCTTGCAGGAACGTTTGTCGAGGGCCACGGCGTGCAGATGGCGTGGTTTGCCCAAGATCAATTGGATACCTTAGAGGTCAATCGGTCAGCCCTTGACAACGTGTTGATGAGCTCTACGGAGACAAGTGAGCGCGAGGCGCGCAGTCTCTTAGGCAGTCTGCTGTTTAGAGGGGAAGATGTTTTTAAGCATGTCGGAGTTCTTTCTGGGGGCGAGAAGGCTCGAGTCGGTTTAGCGAAACTATTGGCTAAGCGCGCCAATTTTTTGGTGATGGATGAGCCTACGAATCACCTTGATTTGTCGAGTGTGGAAGTTTTAACGGCTGCTCTGCAGGACTACGAGGGGACGCTGTTGTTTGTGTCCCACGATCGAAATTTTATTGACGCCGTTTGTACCCATGTCTTTGTCATGTTGCCTGATGGTCGTTCGTCCTTGTTTGTCGGGAAATTAGAAGACTATCAACGCCTCGCAAAACAATGTGGTTTCCCCGATGTATTAGACCCCTCTCCTGTTCACGCCGTTGAAGCGGGAGCACAAAAAAAATCAAAGCCCAAGGATCTTGAACCAGTAGGAAAAAAAACCTTGAGCGAAGCCGATATTTCAACCATGAAGCGAGACCTGCAAAAAAACGAGAAACGCCTCGCTGAGCTGGACCGCAACATGGCGACCAATCTAAAAACCATGCTAGATTTGGATGGCCAAATGGAAGCGTCCGCAGCCGAGTTTTCAAAGCTTTCAAAATTGGGCGCTGAGCGGTCTGTCGTTGAAAAAAGTAGTCAAAAATTAGAGGAAGAGTGGATGTTGGTATCTGAGGCGGTCGAGTCGACTCGCACAGCCTTAAAAGAAATTGGCCGATAATTCTCCCCGGTTTTTTTTAGGTTTCCGCCTATAGATAATGAGAGGCCGTCTCAATATTCGATTGAGAACAGTTCTCATTTGGGCTATCCTAAATCCCTATCGTAAGAACTAGGATGCGGGAGTGCAAGCGGATGATTTTATGTCTGTGCAAAGGTGTCTCTGACCGTAAGGTTCGTGAATTGGTCAAGCAAGGTCAGTCGCTTAGGGAAATAGTAGATACCTGTCATGCAGGAACCGGCTGTGGCGCCTGTGCCATGGACTTGCGAGAAATCGTCCGCCATGAGACGGATGACGAGAAATCAAAAATAATTGCCTTAAATACTTGCAGTTAGCCATGCAAATCGGTTAAAAGAAGGGCATGAGCCGATCCACGATCCTTAAAATTATACGACTATGCCCTTTGTTAATGGGTGTCTTTTCCTCGTGTGGGGAGCGACCTTTTAACGGTGCGACCGTTAAAATTATTGGCGGCGATCTGGCCCCACAAGGAAAATATAGAAATGTGGTTGCGTTTAAGCGCGACGAATTGACTGTGTGTTCAGGCACGCTCATTGCTCCAGATCTGGTGTTGACGGCTGCCCATTGTTTTGAACGTTGGCAGCACTCGTCTAGCTCTGATCTTTCTATATTTAAAGTGATTTCAAAAAATGGGGATTTGCCCTCAGATTTGGACAGAAAATCCGCTGTCGTTGATTTAGAAATTCATCCGCGGTTTTGGAAAGATCCTCGCGGTGCAATGGATTTTGCGTGGGTTAGAATTGACCCGCCATTTTCAGATATTTTACCAGCAGACGTTCCCTCATCGCATTTAGAAATGGATGAGCTATTCGATAGTCATGCGGAAACAATCATTGCTGGGTATGGACTAACCACCCTCAGACTACCTGGGGAAGGGGAAGCTCCACCAATTGGCGTCCTGCATCAGGCGAAGTCTCCCATTAATTATCGAACTGGATTGGAGATGTTTGCCGGAAATCACGACGTCGATAGTTGTTCTGGAGATAGTGGTGGACCCGCATTCCTAGCCCAAAAAGGTACAGAAAATCATCCTGCACGTTTAGTATTAGCAGGAGTGACGTCACGCGGGCCAATGCCGTGTGCTAGTGATTATGAGTCGGGGGCTTATGGACTCGTGAGCGAAGCGGTTTGTTGGCTGCGTTCGTCGGCTAAATTTCAAGTGGCTCATGCGGCTTTGCAAGATTTTTGCCTCAGAGAAACAGCCATGGGCGCTATTCAAAATGACCCACCTGAGCATTCGGTTGTTTTGACTAAGCCTTTTAGCGAAGCTTGCCAATCAGAGTTGTTGACCGAGGTGGAGCGCCACGATCTTGGAGAACTATTCCGTTTTGCTAAAATAGATTTGGCACGAACGTCTGAGGGCTGTCAGCAATTGGGTCAAGTTCTTCAAGGTGTGACGAAGATGGACCTGTCTAATCGTCATTTTCGTCAACTTTCATGGCTTCGTTTTGCGACAAAGTTAGAGTGGCTTGATGCTTCGGATAATTTACTGGAGAGTAGTGAGCCGCTATCTTTGTTGACGAATTTAAAAATGGTTGATGTTCGTAATAATCGAATCGAAAAACTGACGGCTCTCACTCAGATGGCCGAAACCGTAAACGTTTTTGGTCTGCACTCTCAGGCCTCAAATATTTCCAATACAAAATATCGAGAAATTGCGGCACGCGGTTCTGCAGCTCCACAAGATTTGCGTAGCCTGACGATTGTCTTACGCGACATGCTGGCAGCTGGTAGTATCGAACGTAAGAGTTTGGACCTTGCGCTCAAACGGCAGCTAGATATTAGTTCTAGAGGTATTCGTTCGATTCAGGCTCTCCGTGGACTGGAAAATTTGGAGGTCTTGAGCCTAGCCAATAATCCTGACAACCATGAATGGGAGGATTTACTTACTTTGCCTCGCCTGCGAGTGCTTCGTTATTCAGCAAACGATCACATTCCGACCCCTCTGCTAACCGAACTTTCGCGCAGGGGTGTCACTTTTATAGTTACCAACTCACCATAACCAAGATGTTTTGTTTATAGTTTAATAGATCGAGAAATCATCAAAGTCTTTCGTGACTTTGTAGAGCTAATCATAGAAGATGGGTTCCACAGAACATTTAATATAAGAGGATTTGGTACGTGATTCCTTTTGAAAAACCATTGCTTGACCTTGAACGACGAATTGACGAGTTGCGGCGGACCGCGTCAAGCCAACTGATTAATGTTGATGTTGAGTTAGCTGACCTTGAATCGAAATCTGAAATCATTCGTCATAAAATATTCTCAAATCTAACACCATACGAGTCAACGCAGATTGCCCGTCATCCGAGGCGACCCAGCACTTTGGAGCTGATTGGTGCCATGACCACGGGTTTCATTGAGCTACATGGCGACCGCAATTTTCTAGACGACAAGTCAATTGTTGGTGGTCTTGCGCGGATGGATAATCTTCCGATTGTCATCATTGGACATCAAAAAGGTCGCGGAACGAAGGATAATATTTTTAGAAATTTCGGCATGCCACGCCCGGAAGGGTATCGTAAAGCGTTACGTTTGATGAGTCTAGCTGAACGATTTAAGCTGCCAATAGTCACGTTAGTGGACACTCCCGGAGCGTACCCAGGAATTGACGCTGAGGAACGAGGCCAAAGCGAGGCGATCGCAAAAAATATCATGGTCATGACGCGCCTAAAGGTGCCGATTGTCTCCATTATTTCAGGTGAAGGAGGCAGCGGAGGTGCGCTGGCGATTGCCGTAGCCAATAGAGTCTACATGCTACAGTACGGCGTCTACTCAGTGATCTCTCCAGAAGGCTGTGCATCCATTCTTATGAAGGATGCTGCGGGCGCTCCGCGCGCCGCTGAGATGTTGAAAATTACCGCTAAAAGCGCGTTGGAATTCGGTGTTATTGATGGAATTATTGCGGAGCCTAGTGGTGGTGCGCACCGCAACTTGGCCATGACTGCGGAACGAATTAAAGCCCAAGTTATGTCGGCATTGCGGGAACTCGGAGTAAAAAGTCCCATTCAAATTAGAGACGAGCGTTTTGAAAAGTATCTCCATATGGGATCAGTTTTGGAGCATTGAAAGCTAATAAATGATTTATTCTATGACACGTCCAAAAATAGTTGCTGTTGATGGCCCTGCGGGCTCTGGCAAAAGTAGCATTTGTGCGACTGTTTGCCGAGATCTGAATTGGTCGTATGTTAATACGGGAGCACTATATCGAGCGGTGGGACTACTGGCAGGGGATCGCGGAGTTTCTTTGGTAGAAGGTCCTGCACTCTCAAAAATTTTGCATGAGTTTGCGGATACAGTTCGCTGGGAGCATGAGACGGCGAAACTATTTGTTGGGGTAGAAGATTTTACTCCGCGGCTAGATAGTGTCGAAGCTGGAAACGGGGCGAGTGCCGTCGCAAAAATGGCTTCTGTTCGCGAAGCCCTTATGCCACACCAAAGAAAACTGTCCTTATCTGCTCCACGAGGCGCCATCGTCGACGGTCGAGATATTGGAACGGTTATTTTTCCTGATGCGGACTTAAAAATCTTCATGACCGCAAGCCTAGAGCAGCGGGCTATGCGACGCCTCAAGCAGATTGAAAAAATAGGGGGAGCCTCTGATTTTTCTCATGACGATATTATGCGTGCGATTGCCTTGCGCGATGAGCAAGACAGCCAAAGAGATTCGGCTCCGATGCGTAAGGCAGAGGATGCTATTCTTTTTGACACCTCACATATGAATGTGGAAATGGCGATTGAAAGCCTTAAAGAACTTTTGCGTGCAAAGGGTTTAACTAAATGAGTACGCTATATGTCTTGTTTATTTCGTTATTCCTCGGCCTAAATGCTTGTAAGTCTGTGCCGAGTAAATTTAAACAACGCTCGACGACAAAGGCTCCGGTAGCTCACACCACGGCATCGTCCGCTTCAAAATTGGATGCTCCTGCATCCAAACCTACTGCTACAGGGGGAGGTCAGGTGAGAGGCTCGAAGAGTGTTAGTACTGACGAAGTGCCCCAATTGACAGTTATAATAGATTTAAATCTATGTGTCGGTGTTGGCAAATGGCTGGATCCCAAAGCTGAAGGGGGGGCCAATCCTGGGTCTATTTCGGTCGATCTGCAGCCGGGATTGCCTAACCCCCAAAACAGGCCCATGCCATGGATTGTTGAGCCTAATGCGATGACAACAGACGGCGAGTCGTCTAAAACGATTCATGTGAATTCTTGGCGATTGAATCAAGGTTCTTACACAGCTGAAATTATTGTTTTCAAAGTCGCCACCGGCCAACAAGATTCAAAAATTTCTAAGCAATTTGACTTCAGCGCAACCCACGAATTGACAATGGAGGTTGTGGGAGTCTGGCTTCCGACTAATGTTTGCGATCTAAGATGGAAAGTCGAAGCTCCAGCGTCCGTCGTCCCATAGGGCCTGTTGACTGACCCTAAGTTCCAATCTTTGGCTTGCGACGTGCAGGTGCCGAGCGAAGGGCCAATTTTGGTTTCTGCGTTTCAGGTTTAGTGCGACAAACAATAGCCATATTTTTTCTTTGAGACATTTTTCGAAAGGGTTCGGGCTTATTGAGTTCAAGAATTCCAGAAGTAATGGATTGGAGGCTGTTCGTCATTGTGCTGTCCCACATGGCCAGACGCTGTTCCATGGCAGCAGCTTTTTCAGAAGTTTGATTCAATTGTAGAGTGAGAACCTCAAGAGCAGCCGACTGCATTCGTGACGATTCCTGAATCGTGTCACTGGTTTGCTTGAGTTGCTCAAACGTCGCGGCCATGATTCTTGTTACTTGGGAATTTAAATCCGTCGTTAATTCTAAAACTGAGGTTTGAAACGAATCGAGTCTTTGCTCTAGGGGCAGAAGGCCGTTGGCAACCGCACCAGAAATAAACGAACTCATCTCCTCGCGAAGGGATTCGGTAAAGCTTGCACCAATCGTCTGCAAGGTGGACTGAATATGTTGAGACTGCTCTTGTAGGTGACTGGTTGCCAATTTAATCGAGTCAGAAGATTTCTGGTGCGACGCAGTGGCTCTCGTCCATTTGAGGTACTGTTGCACATCAACGAACCTGTATATCGGGCGAACATAGCGATCAACACGCACTCGACCTACGCGAAGATCTCGGCCTGAAATTTGGGTCAACCGGGATCTTTTGATGCCTAGAGATTTCATGACTCCGTCGGCGTCCATATTGAAATCTGCGTACCATGGTTCGTCGCCGCGTAACCAAACGATCATCGGAAAGTCTGACGCAGTGGTGTCAGCGTCATTGGCTAACAAGGCTTCCTCGTCATCCGCGTCTAGTGTTGCTTTAGAGCCACCGACGCGAGAGGGACTCAATTCCTCGGCACAAGCTTGGAGTGTGTCCAACTGAGTGTCTTGTTCTGGCAGTGAAAAGATGCCTGGACTATTAAGACGTTCATCGGAAGATGTTGTGAATGGTGTGTTAGACATTGTCATATTCGTCGCACCTCATATAGCCAGTCGTGGAGTCCTTTAAAAACCTCTAACCGTTCAGGAGCTAAAACATTCTCAAAAAACAGGCGGAATCCAATGGAATGCTCACCGTCTGAAATCTTAGTCGCGTCTAACCATATTCCTACATTCACTGGGCTTTTGCCAAGCGGAGAGATCAAGTCATTACTTCGGATAGCAAGTTCAGAGGCCGCGATATTTTCTCTATAAAACGTAGGAGCAAGGCCTGTCCCCTGCAGTTCAGGGGAGGGTGTTATTTCAAAAAACATCGTCCGATTTTTCCCTTGCAGCGATATCCAATAGAGTCCATTGGAGGGCATAGGTTCTGGTTTGTTGCCGATGAGATTGCCAAGGAAATTCTTACCAGATTTCAATAGTTCAGCCGCAGCACCCGGAGAATTCGGGACGAAGGGATTCATATTGCTTTCGATGGCATATTCGCTTGGATTGTCATGGAAGGCGAGACCGTAGTACATGCCACTTCCAGCATTTAGGGATTTTTGGCCATCTATGGGGCTATACATGACGGCAGGGAGACTCACTGAGTTGGAGAAAAAACTAATTTCGGTGAACATGCCTAATTCAAGCTTAAGTTTTAGGAGACTATAGTGAAATGTTACACGAACAATACTGCGAATAGGGCCAGATTTCCAAGCCTCTAATTCACTTTCAATACTGCGATGATTAGCTTCAACCGTAATAAAGTACTTGAGGTCGCCCTTCATATAGAAAGTCGTGCTGTCGAGAATCTTCTCGTATTGGACAGGCTCCTTGTCATTGACAGAGACCTCTACGTTACTTGCCACGAGCCAATTTTTTTGATCGAACTTATAACGATATCTAGAGGTTTGAACCTGTGCCTCAGCTCGATTGAAAACAACATATTTCTTTTTACTTAATTCCGGTGCACCGCCGAAATAGATGCCGACATAGACGGCCCCCATCTGTGCGCCCATTGGGTTTTTGACGGGATGTCGTACGCGTAGCTCAAATACAATATGAGGTTTTTTAGTGGGCCAAATAGTTGGTTCAACTACAGGTCCAACATCATCGCCCATAAATGAAAGCTCATCTTGAGCGTCAAATATACGGTTTCCTGTGTCAGAGGTTATATTTGACCCCTGATCGAGAACAAAATCTCCGGTGTCATTAATTTCATCGATTTGAAATGGGATAATGGTGGCCTTGCCGCTTGGGGAAGAGTGGAAAACTCGGTAGGATGCCAACGGATAACGCAAAATTGGAGTAATGAGAGATCCTGTGATGATGATTGGAGCGGAGTGAAGTCCTTGGGCAAACGTACTTGATGCGAATGGAATCGATGAAAAGGCGATCAGGACTAAGGTAAATCTTAGTTTATTCAATAAAAAGTTGATGTGCTGGGCGCTCACTAGTAAAGACTCCAAGAGGACAAAAATATGCCGATTGCGGATTAGGTATAATATTACTACTCTATTCAATATAACTCATCGGCATAATGGGGTTAAAGTGAATTTTTTTAGTAAAAAGTGCGTATTTTTATTGCTTTTTGCCTTGGCACCACGTCTTGCGTCGGGATCGCCCATTGTTTCGGAGTTAGAACCAAAAAGTAACCCAAGGGTGCCTGTAAAAAAGGCGCGAAAGCCCGTTGTCGGTTCTGTTAGTAAGTCTTCTATACCTGTGAGGCTGACCTGGCAGACCATTCGCTCGCAGGGTGAAGGAACAAAGCTGAGCACGTCTGCGGAAACATTTTCGCTTGATGGTGAAATTGTACCGGTCGGGGTTGATGTTTGGAGGCTGAAAATATCTGGTCACGATTTTCCAGTTTCTTTGAATCGAGGGCACCGAGGAGCAGAGGGCGTGTTGTTTATTGAGCGACAAGACCTCTTGAAGGCGTTTGGAATCGACCTTAATCCTGCGTGGGTCCCTGCCGATACCGAGACACCTTCAAAAACTGGGATGGCCTTAGTTTTATCTCGCAATCAAAATCGCTATTTGGAGACTATTTATCGCGCTCCGGATGAAGATCTTTTCATGGTCAAAGCAACCGTATTCCTAAAACGTTCCATGTAGTGTCAGCCAACGTCGTAATCAGCGGAAAAGTGCATGCTAGTGTTTGAAGTGTCGAGCGTGAGTCATCATCATGACGAGACCGTTTTCATTGGCGGCATCGATAGATTCTTGATCTCGCAGGCTGCCGCCTGGTTGTACGATGGCTGCGATTCCAAATTTTGCGGCTGTATCGACGGTGTCGCGAAAGGGAAAAAAAGCATCGGAGGCCATTACCGCTCCTTTGACGTTGTGACCGAGTTCGACCGCTTTTTCGAGAGCAAAGCGCGCGCTATCGACGCGACTCATTTGGCCGGCTCCAACTCCTATGCTTTTTTGTCCGGCGGCCACCAAGATCGCATTAGATTTTACATGTTTACAAAGGGTCATTGCAAAACTCAATTCGGCGAGCATTTCTTCTGTTGGTTTTGCCTTTGTCACACAGGTCCACGAGGTGGGTTTTTGCGTGACCGCATCGGCCGTTTGGGCGAGCATGCCGCCGTTTATTGATCGCCATTGAACAGTGGACTCCTTAACCTGCCCGACTTTGAGGACGGCATTCGATTTTAGGACGCGAAGATTTTTTTTAGCAGAAAAAATGGCCAATGCCTCTGGCGAATAGTCCGGAGCGATGACGCACTCGAGAAAAATTTCGTTCATGGCGTGGGCAGCTTGTTCATTGATAGGGATATTGGAGGCAACGATACCGCCGAACGCACATTTAGGGTCGCCGCTTAATGCAAGAGCAAAGAGATCTTGCGGCGAGAGGGTTTGGCTTTGAGCGGTTGCACACGGATTTGTATGTTTGACGATGGTCATGGATGGAACCGGACTTAGGTCCGCGACGATGGCAGAAGCCGCATCAAGGTCGATGTAATTATTGTAGGAGAGGTCTTTCCCTTGCAGAAATTGTGCGGCCCCGAGGCCTTCCTTGGGGCTGTCAGAAAAGCTATAGAATGCGGCCTTTTGGTGAGAATTTTCACCGTAGCGTAAGGCTCCTTGCAGCTGTAGAGACTGAATTTTTTCTTGAGGCCAGCTGTCTGCAGGGGCCGTGGTGGTGAGGGCACCCGCAAAAAATTTGGCAATCATGTTGTCATAAGCGGCGGTGGCTGCGAAGACTTTGCTGGCAAGTAATCTCCTAAACTGCGGAGTAGGGGATCCGTCGTGATATTGCTTCAGTACGTCATTGTAATCAGTGGGATCTATAACAGGAAGGCAGTAGAGATGATTTTTTGCCGCAGCTCGTAACATCGTTGGTCCACCCACGTCAATAAACTCAATCGCTTTATCGAGGATTAGATTTTTTGATTGGGCTTCACCAGCAAAATCGTAGAGGTTAACCGCGACAACATCAATTCCCGTCCAGCCCATCCGCTCCATATCATTGATATGAGACGCCACCGTGCGATCGGCAAGAATTCCTCCGTGAATCATCGGGTGTAGGGTCTTAACTCGACCGCCGAGCACCTCGGGACTTTTGGTCCAATCGGCCACTTCGGTGACGGAAATCCCGGCATCCCGCAAAAGTTTTGCGGTGCCGCCGGTGGATAGAATCTTGAAGGAGAGTTTGGCTAGTCCCTTTGCAAAGTCGATCACCCCATTTTTGTTGGTTACGGAAATTAGAGCTATTTTTGTAGGATTAGAAGCCATAGGTCGATTCTCCCAAGTGGTGCGGATAAATGTTTCGCGAGCTAATCTACCTGTGGTCTCAGATGTTTTAAGGTTTCCATCAATTGTTTTTCTGTGCCTACAGGAATTGGCTCGTAGTATTTGCGGCCTCGTAATGGAGTTGGCAGGTAAGGCAATTTTTTTGCCGCCTCCAAGTCACTGTGGGCATAAGCATAGCCAGCACCAAAGCCTTGTTCTTTCATAAATTT
Source organism: Bdellovibrio sp. ZAP7 (assembly GCA_945900755.1). Classification (GTDB taxonomy): domain Bacteria; phylum Bdellovibrionota_B; class Oligoflexia; order Oligoflexales; family RGVZ01; genus CAMDKS01. The sequence goes on along the minus strand of CAMDKS010000033.1, from coordinate 2,369 downwards.
TGTGGGGGCATTACGTAAATGAAGTGGGATTTCAAGTGGGCCTGTTTTTTTGACGTCACTGAGGGCCGCATCTATGGCAAGGTAGGCTCGATTACTTTTGGGTGAGGCGGCGAGGTACGTAGCGCATTGGGCTAAGGGAATTCTCCCTTCCGGGAGTCCTAATTTTTCCACAGCTCGGAATGTGGATTCAGCGATGAGCAGGGCTGTGGGATTGGCGTTTCCGATGTCTTCGCTGGCGCTGATGAGGAGTCGTCTCGCAATAAATAATGGGTCTTCACCCGATTCAATCATGCGAGCGAGATAATAAATGGCCGCGTCGGGGTGGCTTGCGCGAATGGATTTAATAAAGGCTGAGATGATGTCGTAGTGTTGGTCGCCGTCACGGTCATAGCGTAGGGGAAGACTCGTTCCCAATCGCTCTAAAATATCTGGAGTGATCGTTCTGACTTGTTGGACGTCGGGTTCTACGCAGGCAGCGGCGGCTGCTAAGAGGTTTAAACACTGCCGCCCGTCACCTTGTGCCGATTGCGCAATCATCCCGAGGGCGGCCTCCGTAATAGAAAGATTGGCGAGTGTTACATCGCCTGACGTCATGGCGCGCTTCATCATGGACACCAAAGCCTCACGGCTCAAAGGCTTCAGATTAAAGGTCAGGCAGCGGGATAAAATAGCGTTGTTTACACTAAACGACGGATTTTCTGTTGTTGCGCCAATGAATCGCACATGCCCACACTCAAGGCCGGGGAGTAGGACGTCTTGTTGATTTTTAGAAAGGCGATGAATCTCGTCGACAAATAAAATATGAGTTTTGTTTCCTAAGCTTTGAGACTTAAGGGAGTCGTCGATCATTGAGCGTATATCTTTGACCGAGGCACTGACGGCTGAAATCGAGGTTAGTTTGCGGTCACTATGGCGGCCGATCAGTTGCGCTAGTGTCGTTTTACCGGTGCCTGGGGGCCCCCAAAAAAGTAGGGCATGAGCCGAATCCGTCTCGATCAAGCGGCGTAGAGGTGAGTTTAATTGCCAGATGTGCTCTTGGCCACAGAGATCCGCTAATTCTTGTGGGCGAACTCGCTCAGGAAGCGGCCGATCGTCGTTCAAGTGGAGATGAGTCATAAGAGATTCCCTCTCGGATTAGAAATTCTTATCCCATACATAACAGGTATTTAGACATGATCCAAGGATGTATTGGTTAAGATTCGGCAAATTCTGCCGATTAGGTGTGCATAAAAGGCCTGTGAAGGCAAAAAGGGAATGGAATTGGGAAAATTACTATCTAGGGAGTCTGTATGAATCTGTCGATGACTCGAAACCAATATTACGCAGCCATGCACGGTTTAGAAAACAAGCCTGCGTCCATTAAAATACTGTTGTCTCCGTTCAAAATTAAAAATGTTCCAGATCAAGAAGATGAATTCTTGATGATTGGTCATGTGATTGATGCCATTTCTGCACAACAACGTGACGACCTAGGGGTCGATCCTATTAGCATTATGGAATTGGCTTTGGATCTGGGATTAGACGTGTGAGTTGTTAGACTCTAGGCGCGAAAGCGCCAGCGACTTGTCCTGAGCCGAAGGCGAAGGAGCTCCGCGACCTTTAGGCAGCGAAAGTGCAAAGCGACTCATACCAGAGTGAAATAAAATCGTCAATGAAATCATAGACATTGATTATTGCGGCACTACAGGTAGTGCACCCATAGGCTCCACCAAGCCGGCATTTGGCCTTAATCAATTGACGTAAAGAAACGTCACAGTCATATTAAGTTCCGTGTGCATGCAGTCCGAGCCTGAATCGTCGTCGCCTGTCGTGGCAAGAGTGAAGTCGATCTTCCCGTCGTTGGCGATTTTTTGACCGAGGGCGAATATGTCATCGTCGCCAAAGCGGACGTCGATGGAGCCTACGGTCTCGGTCGGCGGAACAACGCAGGACTTGGCCGAGCCGAAGCAGAACGGCTTATCACCACCTTCAACGTATCTCGTATTAATAATCTTCTCCCAATTCCATTTGATGAGCGAGCCATCCTTCTCAAAATAGTGCGTAAAAGAATTCCACGAGTTCAAAATCATGTATTCGTCTGCCATGAAAAAAATGCGTCGTCGTATCTGAGCGTGCCAGATTGAGATTTCAGCTGCATACCGCAAAGTATTGCTCCGACGGGAAGTGAGGCCTCCACAGTTTGAAGCGTTCGAGCCGTCATATGACCGTTTTTCACTGCTATGTTGCCGCTCGAGTTCCACTGACAAGAGGCCTGCGGCTTCTTAAAAATGAGCTCCTGGGTGTCGCTCTGGACCGTCGAGCCATTAGTGCAAGTCGCGGTGGGTCGTGTGCCACCGCCCGCGTCGCGAAGCGGAGGTTCATTGGCAGAA